>NZ_MUYM01000125.1 GCF_002150765.1 Lentzea kentuckyensis | reverse complement strand
TCGGCAACCAGCAGCGCGAAGTGGTCGTTGAGCGCGGTGATCGCCTCTTCGCGCTGCTGGTTGCCGATGCGCTGCTGTTCTGGCCCGAATGCGTCTGACACGGCTCAGCACGTTATCCGATGCAGCAGATCGATATCGGGAATACGCTGCGACGATGCTGGTCGGTGTCCCAAAGGAGATCAAGAACCACGAGTACCGCGTCGCGATCACGCCGGCGGGTGTGGTCGAGCTGGTGCGCCGCGGGCACGAGGTCGTGATCGAGCACGACGCCGGTGCGGGCTCGTCGTTCCCCGACCACGAGTACACGGCGGCGGGTGCGCGCATCGCCGCGACCGCCGACGAGGTGTGGGGTCTCGCGGATCTCGTGCTGAAGGTCAAGGAGCCGATCGAGCCCGAGTACCACCGGATGCGGCGCGATCAGGTGCTCTTCACCTACCTGCATCTGGCGGCGAGCGCGGAGTGCACCAAGGCGATCGCCTCGTCCGGCATCACCGCCATCGCGTACGAGACCGTGCAACTGCCGGACGGGTCGTTGCCGTTGCTGGCGCCGATGAGCGAGATCGCCGGGCGGATGGCGGCTCAGGTGGGCGCGCACTGCCTGGAGCGCGCCCAAGGCGGACGCGGAGTGTTGCTGGGCGGAGCGCCCGGAGTCGCCGCGGGCAAGGTCGCGGTGATCGGCGCCGGCGTGGCGGGGATGAACGCGGCGACGATGGCCGTCGGCATGCAGGCCGAGGTCATCGTGCTGGACAACAACGTCAACCGGTTGCGGCAGATCGACTTCACCTACCGCGGGCACCTGCAGACGATCGCGTCGAACGCCTACGAGGTCGAGAAGGCCTGCCGCTGGGCGGATCTGGTGATCGGCGCGGTGCTCGTGCCGGGAGCGAAGGCGCCGAAGCTCGTCAGCGACGACCTGGTCTCCCGGATGCGTCCCGGCAGCGTGCTCGTGGACATCGCGGTCGACCAGGGCGGGTGTTTCGAAAACACCCGGCCGACGACCCACGACGATCCGACGTACCGAGTGCACGACTCCGTGTTCTACTGCGTCGCGAACATGCCTGGCGCCGTACCGAACACTTCGACCTACGCGCTGACGAACGTGACGTTGCCGTACGTGGTCGCGTTGGCTGAAAAGGGTTTCGAAACGGCCGTGGCGGAGGATCCCGCGCTGGCGAAGGGCGTCAACGCGCGGGACGGCGAGATCGTGTTGGAAGGGCTGGAGTGATTCAGGACCTGGTGGCCACCTATCTGGACCACCTCGCCGTCGAGCGCGGCACCGCACGCAACACACTCGATTCCTACACCCGAGACATGCGCCGCTACACCGAGCACCTGGAGTCCATCGGTGTCACGGAGCTGAGCGCTGTCACCGAGTCACAGGTGAGCGAGTTCCTGGCGGTGTTGCGGGAAAGCGGTCTTGCGGCGTCGTCGGCCGCACGGACGTTGGTTGCTGTACGGGGATTGCACCGCTTTGCGCACCGTGAAGGCGTGGTGCCGCACGACGCCGCACGTGCCGTGCATCCGCCGTCGCCGCCGAAGCGGTTGCCGAAAGCATTGCCGGTCAATGAGGTTCTCACCCTCCTGGAAACTGTGGGAAACCTCAGGGACAAGGCCCTGCTCGAGCTGCTGTACTCGACTGGAGCGCGAATTTCCGAGGTCGTGGGGCTGGACGTGGACGACATCGACGCTTCCGAGCGGACGGTGTTGCTGGACGGGAAAGGAGGAAAACAGCGGCTGGTTCCGGTCGGGCGGCCGGCTTTGGCCGCGGTGGACGCGTACCTGGTGCGGGCGCGCCCCGCGTTGGCGGCCAAGGGTCGTGGGACGCCTGCCTTGTTCTTGAACGCACGCGGTGGACGCCTTTCCCGGCAGAGCGCGTGGACCGTTCTGAAGACCGCCGCGGAGGAGGCTGGAATCTCGGCTGCGGTGTCTCCTCACACGTTGCGACATTCGTTTGCCACCCATCTGCTCGAAGGGGGTGCGGACGTTCGGGTGGTGCAAGAACTCCTTGGGCACGCATCCGTTACGACCACTCAGGTGTACACACTGGTAACCGTTACGACTTTGAGGGAGGTCTACACAACTGCACACCCTCGGGCCACTGGAACATGAGGCTTCCACGGGTACGGTGGTCAGGTGCCGAACTTGGACGAGCCGTCCCCACAGGCCATTGATCTAGCCGCGGTGCTGCACGCGCTGAGTGACCCGACGAGGCTCGCGGTCGTGCGCCAGATCCAGTTGAGCGGCGAGAGGCTGTGCGGGGCTTTCGAGGTTGATGTCGCGAAATCGACCCTCTCCCAGCACCTGCGCGTGTTGCGCGAAGCTGGCATCACCCGAACACGCTGCCGGGGCAATCAGCGCTGGGTGTCGCTGCGCAGGGACGACCTGGATCTCCTCTTCCCGGGCCTTCTCGACGTGGTGCTTTCCGCCGCTGACCGACGTACACGAGCGGATGTTCCGGCCTAACAAAGTCTTGACAAACACCGGCGAGGCGCGTTGCCGCTCGCACGGGTGCGGCCTAGGCTGCGCCCGGAGAGACGACTACGACCAGTGAGGGATCGCCAGCCATGTCGACACCGGAGCACGCTTTCGCGCCCCGTGCCGATCTGAACCTGGCTCCGCACGCCGCGCCGGTGGACGATGTCGCTCACGAGCAGGTCGACGGCATCGGTCCGACCGGCCGGCCGCGCCGCCACATCCCGGATCCGCCGCCGCTGCTGCACCACGGCCCGGCGAAGATCCTCGCGGTGTGCAACCAGAAAGGCGGCGTCGGCAAGACGACGTCGACCATCAACCTGGGCGCGGCGCTGGCCGAGTACGGCAGACGCGTGCTGCTCGTCGACTTCGACCCGCAGGGCGCGCTGTCGGTTGGCCTCGGCGTGCACCCGCACCAGCTGGAAACCACGATCTACAACGTCATCATGGAAGGCGACACCGCCGTCCGGGACGTCATCCGCAAGACCATGGTCGACGACATGGACCTGCTGCCGAGCAACATCGACCTCTCGGCGGCAGAGATCCAGCTCGTGTCCGAGGTGGGCCGCGAACACACGCTCGTGCGCACCCTTCGTCCCGTCATCGACCACTACGACTACGTGCTGGTCGACTGCCAGCCCTCGCTCGGCCTGCTCACGGTGAACGCCCTCGCGGCCGCGGACGGAGTGCTGATCCCGCTGGAGTGCGAGTTCTTCTCGCTGCGCGGGGTGGCGCTGCTCATCGACACCATCGAGAAGGTCAAGGAACGCTTGAACCCCAAGCTCAACATCACCGGCATCCTCGCCACGATGTACGACCCGCGCACGCTGCACTCGCGCGAGGTCATGGCCCGCGTCGTGGAAGCGTTCGGCGAGATCGTGTTCGACGCGGTCATCAACCGCACGGTCCGCTTCCCGGAGACGACCGTCGCCGGCGAGCCGATCACGCGGTGGGCCCCGCGCTCCTCGGGCGCCAACGCGTACCGCGCGCTGGCTCGCGAGGTGATCGCCCGGTGAACCGTCGCCCTTCACTGCCAGGGGCGGCCGAACTCTTCCGGCTGACCGCTGCCGCCCCGGAGCCGGTCGCGGCCCCTGTCCCGGACGCGGCTTCGGACCTGGTCGACCCGCCCGTCCAGCGGCGCGGGTCCGGCCGCACCAAGCACACCACGAAGATCACGGTGTACGTGTCCGACGAGGAGCTGATGGCGCTGGAGCAGGCGCGGCTGTCGTTGCGCGGTTCCTATTCGCTGGGCGTCGATCGCGGCCGCGTGGTGCGTGAGGCGATCGCGATCGTGCTGGACGACCTTGAGACGCACGGTGACGCATCGCTGCTGGTACGCAGGTTGCGCGAGCAGTGACCGAGGAACTTCCTGCTGAAGTTGCTGTTCCGGATGATGGCAAGTTCAAGGTCAGGCTCACGAACTTCGAGGGTCCGTTCGACCTGCTGCTGCAGCTGATCTCGCAGCACACCCTCGACGTGACCGAGGTGGCGCTGCACCGGGTCACCGACGACTTCATCGCGCACATCCGCGGCATGGGTGAGGCGTGGGACCTGGACGAGACCACCGAGTTCCTGGTCATCGCGGCGACCCTGCTGGACCTGAAGGCCGCACGCCTGCTGCCGACCGGTGACGTCGAGGACGAGGACGACCTGGCGTTGCTGGAGGCGCGCGACCTGCTGTTCGCGCGCCTGCTGCAGTACCGCGCCTACAAGCAGGTAGCGGCCCTGTTCGCCGAACTGGAGCAGGGCGCGTTCCGCCGCTATCCGCGGTCGGTGTCGCTGGAGCCGCGCTTCGAGGGCTTGCTGCCCGAGGTGATGCTCGGCGTGACGCCCGGCAAGTTCGCCCTGATCGCGGCCGCCGCCTTCCGCCCGAAGGAGAAGCGGACGCTGTCGGTGGCGCACATCCACCAGCACCGCGTGTCGATCCGCGAGACGGCCGACGAACTGCGGGCGATGCTGATCGAGAAGGGCACGGCGTCGTTCTCGGAGATCGTCGCCGACTGCACCGAGACGATGCAGGTGGTGGCGCGCTTCCTGGCACTGCTGGAGCTGTACCGCGAGAAGTCGCTGGCCTTCGAGCAGGAGGACCCGCTCGGGCCGCTGCAGGTGACGTGGGTCGGCGGGACGTTGGAGGACGCGCAGGCGCAGGCACACGCCGGCGACGAGGATGAGGATTACGGCGGATGAGCGAGCCACTGGTCGGGCCGGACGCGGCGGAGATCGAGAACCCGGGACCGGCGTTCGACGGGGGCGAGCCCGAGGCCGAGGAGGCCACGCCGGACGCGCCCGAGCTCGCGGAGGACGCCCCTGAGGTCGGCTCTGCGGCCGCGGGGGTCCCCCCGGTTTCCAGTCTATCGGGCGGCACCGACGAAAACGGCACGTCAGAGTCCGCGCCTGTGGACAACTCCGCTGCCGAGCCCGAGATCGCGGAGCCCTTCGAAGCGGCGCCTGACACTGCGACCGAACCCGGCACCGAGTCCAAGACGGCCGCCGAAGCCGAGTTCGCCACTGAACTGGAAGCCGAGCCTGCTGCCGGGTCCGAGGCCGAGCCGGAAGCCGAGCCTGCCCCCGCCGCCGAGCCCGAAGCCGAACCTGCCGCCGGGCCCGAATCCGGCACCGGGTCCGAGGCCGCCGCCGAAGCCGAGCCCGCTGCCGAACTGGAAGCCGAATCTGCCGCCCAGCCCGAGACCGAGCCCAAGACCGAGCCCGAGCCCGAGCCCGAAGCCGACCTCCAGGCCGACGCCGACGCCGCCACCCTCGAAGCCCAGCTCCTCGCCGCAGCCCCCGAGGAGTCCATCGAGGACTCAGGTCTCCCGGACCTGGCCGACGACGCCGAGTTCGAGGCCGCGCTCGAGTCCGTGCTGCTCGTGGTCGACAGCCCGATCGCGGAAGACCAGCTCAGCAGTGCCCTTGAGCAGCCGGTTAAGCGAATCAAGGAGGCACTCCGTAGACTCTCCACCCGGTACACCGAGTCCGGCAGTGGCATCGACCTGCGCAGGGCGGGGGACGGCTGGCGGTTCTACACGCGGGACCGGTACGCCCCGTTCGTGGAGAAGCTGCTGCTCGACGGCCAGCGCGCGAAACTCACCCGCGCGGCCCTGGAGACGCTCGCGGTGATCGCCTACCGGCAGCCTGTTACGCGGGCGCGGATTGCGGCGGTCCGTGGCGTCAACGTGGACGGTGTGATCCGGACCCTGGTCGCGCGGGGGCTCATCGAGGAGACGGGCACGGACAGCGACACGGGTGGGATCCTGTACCGCACGACCGAACTGTTCCTGGAGCGGTTGGGGCTGTCGTCGCTCGCCGACCTGCCGCCAATCGCGCCGCTGCTGCCCGAAGTGGATGCGATCGACGATGTCTGAGAACGAGGGCGTGCGCCTGCAGAAGGTGCTCGCGCAGGCGGGGATCGCCTCGCGCCGTGCTTCCGAGGAGCTGATCGAGCAGGGCCGCGTCCAGGTCGACGGCAAGGTCGTGCGCGAGCAGGGCCGGCGGATCGACCCCGAGACGGCCGTGGTGCACGTCGACGGCGTGCGGGTGCAGATCCGCGAGGACGTCGTCACCATCGCGCTGAACAAGCCGTTCGGCATGCTCTCCACGATGGAGGACGACCTGGGTCGCCCGTGTGTCGGCGACCTGGTGCGCAACCGCGCGGAGCGGCTGTTCCACGTCGGGCGCCTCGACGCCGAGACCGAGGGGCTGCTGCTGCTCACGAACGACGGCGAGCTCGCGCATCGGCTGATGCACCCGAGCTACAACGTCAAGAAGACCTACCTCGCCGAGGTGCCCGGCCCGGTCGAGAAGGGGCTCGGCAAGAAGCTGAAGGCCGGCATCGAGCTGGACGACGGCCCGGTCAAGGTCGACTCCTTCAAGCTCATCAGCGCCGTGCCCGGCAAGGCGCTGGTCGAGGTGGTGCTGCACGAGGGCCGCAAGCACATCGTCCGCCGCCTGCTGGAGCACGTCGGTTATCCGGTGCAGTCGCTGGTGCGCGTGGCGGTCGGCGACGTGTCGCTCGGCAACCAGCGCCCCGGCTCGATGCGTGTCCTGAACCGCCAGGAAGTCGGCGGCCTTTACAAGCTCGTCGGTCTCTGATCAGAATCTGAACCCGCTCGCCCCTCCGGCCCCCAGGGTCCCGGAGGGGCGACCTGCGGTGAACCCCCATTCACCTTGCAACGAGAACGCTACGGCGATGACGTTGTAAGGGGTCGAGCATGCGCTTTGAACAACAAGATGTAGACAATCGGTCACAGGGGGAGACCGACATGCCACGCACCGAACGTCCGCTGGACAGCGAGGACACCGAGCTGGGCAGCTTCGCCGCGGACCTCCGCAAGCTGAGGGACAAGGCAGGCAAACCGTCCTATCGGACGCTCGCTTCACGGGCGCATTACTCGGCTGCCACGCTTTCCGACGCCGCGGGTGGCAGGAAGCTGCCGTCGCTCGCCGTCACCCTCGCCTACGTCAAGGCGTGTGACGGCGACGAGCAGGAGTGGGAACAGCGCTGGCGTGCGATCGCGGCGCCTCCCGAACCGACCGGCGAGGCACCCTATGTGGGGCTGCAGGCGTTCCAGCAGGAAGACGCCGCCCGGTTCTTCGGCCGCGAGAAGCTCACCGCGAAGCTGGTCGAACTCACCAGCGCGCGTCCGTTCGTCGGCGTCTTCGGCGCGAGCGGCTCCGGCAAGTCCTCGTTGCTGCGCGCAGGGCTGTTGCCACACCTCGAGCGGGCTCTGATCTTCACGCCGGGGGTGCAGCCGCTCGACGAGTGCGCCGTCCGCATCGCTCAGGTGACCGGTGACTCCGCGGTGGTGCTGAGCTCCGAGCTCACCGACCCGGCCGCGCTGGGCCTGATCGCCAGGCAGCACGACCTCGTGCTGGTCATCGACCAGTTCGAGGAGATCTTCACCCTCTGCGGGCCCGCGCAACGCGACTGGTTCGTCCAGGCCCTGGTCAGCGCCCCGCACGTGGTCATCGGCGTGCGCGCCGACTTCTACGGCCACATCGGCCGTCACCCGGAACTCGTCGAGGCGCTGGAGGGCGCGCAGCTCCTCGTCGGCCCCATGACCACGGACGAGCTCCGCCGCGCCATCGTCGAACCTGCCCTGCACGTCGGTGCTGCGGTGGAGACCGCCCTGGTCACCCGCCTGGTGGCCGACGTGGCAGGCCAGGCCGCCGTGCTCCCGCTCGTGCAGCACGTCCTCGCCGAGACGTGGCACCGGCGCCGGGGTATGACCCTGACGCTGGTCGGTTACGAGGAGGCAGGGGGCGTCGAGCACGCCATCGCCCGCACCGCCGAGGCCGTGTACTCGCAGCTCACCGAGGAGCAGCGGCAGACCGCCCGCCGGATCTTCCTGCGCCTGATCGCACTGGGTGAGGGCACCGAGGACACCAAACGTCGTGCCACCCGTGCCGACCTGGACGCCGAGGTGCTGGAGCACCTCGCGAACGCCCGGCTCGTCACGCTCACCGAGCACCATGCCGAGCTCACGCACGAGGCGTTGATCCGTTCCTGGCCACGCCTGCGCGA
>NZ_MUYM01000124.1 GCF_002150765.1 Lentzea kentuckyensis | reverse complement strand
CGCGCCGGTAGATCTCGTTGTGCCTGCGGGCGTGCCGACGGTCGGGCGCAAAGCCCAACCGCCGCCGGGGCACCCGCCCGGCGGCGGTTGGACTTCGAGCCCGACCGTCGGCACGCCCGCAGGCACAACGAGATCTACCGGCGCGGCGACCGGCCGTGGCGGCGCACGGTCGCGGTGACCGGAACGCTGCTGGCGGTCGGTGGCGCACTGTTCGTCCTCAGTGGACAGTGGTGGGGTCCCGCTCGTATGGCCCGCAGGTGAAGGAGTCCCACGAATCGTCGAGGGACTGGAACACCATGACCCAGGGCAGGTCCTCGATTGGAGAGTTCCTCCGGCTCGCTGATGATCACACCACCCATGTTGGGTCCTCCTCGGTCCGTGCCGTGTCGGGGCAATGTCCACCGCCCCCGCTCAGACCCCCGTCGCCGCCCCTCGGTGTTCACCGGCCCGTTCTCCCGCCGTGGCCGAGGCGTCCGGCTGAATACGTCCGACTGACACATTTCGGCCGCAAGGCCTACCAGCGCTCCGGCGCGCTGAGCTCGGTCGAGGCCCAGATCACCAAGCCGGATCAGCTCACGAGCGCGACGAGCTTCGACACCAGCTCCGATGGCAGGGGGCGTGCGGCGTTCTCCGCGCGGAGTCGCTCGCACGCCGTCCTGATCTCCTTGTCCTCCAAGAGCTTCGTGAGATGCGAAGCGTCCACAGTGGTGTCTTCGAGCCACAGGCCGATACCAGCGTCGCGGACGAGTGTCGCGTTGTCGAACTGGTCGGCGCTGTGCGGAAGCAGCAACTGCGGCACTCCGGCGGCCAGCGAGGTGAAGGTGCTGCCGGAGCCGCCGTGGTGCACGATCGCGTCGCAGTGCTCCAACAGGGCGTTCAACGGGATCCACTCGACGAGGCGCACGTTCTCCGGCAGCTCGCCCAGTTCCGCGACGTCGGAGTCGCCGAGCGCGAAGATGAATTCCGCGTCGATCTCCTTGGCCGCCTCGACGATCTGGCCCAGCACGCCGACGGACATCAGGCCGACCGCGGTGCCGAGGGTGACGCACACCCTCGGCCGTTCCCGCTTGGCGAGCAGCCACTCCGGCAGCACCCCGCCCGCGTTGTACGCGACGTAGCGCATCGGCCACCCGATCTGCGGGGTGCCGAGCCCCTCGGTGGCGATGTCGATGATCGCGTCGGCCTCGGTCGGCCGCGTCACGCCATGCCGGTCGTAGGCGTCGGTGTACTTGGCGTACAGCGCGAGCTCGTCCGTCCCGCGCGCCGAACCGAAGTTGTGCTGCACGGCGGGAATTCCGAGCTTCGCGGCGATGAACGGGCCCGCGGAGTCCATCTGCTCGAAGACCACCAGGTCCGGCCGCCAACCCTGGGCGGCGGCGAGCATCCCCTCGGTGAGCCGGTCGCCGAGCGCGGCGAACACCCGCGCGACGAGCTCCATCGCCCGCCGCGGGTCCTCCACGAACAGCTCGTGGATCGAGGCGAAGTCCCCGAACCGCTCGTTCTCCCGCACTGTAGTCCCGAAGAACTTCATCACGTCCAGCCCCGGCGCGGCCTCCACCGCGGGCAGCCCAGCTTGCGCGGCGCGCTCGACGACGTCACCGGTGCTGGCGACCAGCACGTCGTGACCCCCGGTCCGCAGCGCCCAGGCGAGCGGGATCATCGGAAACAGGTGGCCAAGCCCCGGCGATGACGTGAAAAGAACTCGCACGACTTCCTCCCTAGGAGTCTGTTGGCGAATGGTGTGGGTTGGTCGTGAGCGTGAGGGCATGAAGGTGGGGCTTCTGGTAATCGAGATGTACCACCAACTTGATCATTAAAAGCCCCAGGATGTCTGTCTACCGTGTCGAGGCCGCGAAGGCGAGTTGTGGCGTGTCTGGTTGCGCATGTCGTGACCGGACACGTCGGTATCCGTCTGATCTGACCGATGAGCAGTGGCAGGTGTTGGAGCCGCAAGCGCGGGCGGTCATGGCCGAGTTGCGCAAGAGCCCTGCCGGAGCGCCAATGAAGCATGACCTGCGTGCGATGGTGGACGCGATCGGCTATCTGACCCGCTATGGCATCGAGTGGCGGGCGTTGCCGGCCGACTTCCCGCCCTGGGAAGCGG
>NZ_MUYM01000123.1:1436-1942 GCF_002150765.1 Lentzea kentuckyensis | reverse complement strand
TCGACGTCATCGGCGTTCAGCAGTTCGCCCAGTGAGTCAGCCGAGCAGCCGGGAGAGCTTCGTCGGCGCGAGCTTGCGGTAGCTCTCGGTCAGCAGCTCGCCGATCTCGGCCCAGTCGGCGTCCGGCTCGACGATCATGCCCACGACGTCGAACCCCCACGCGGCGCGGAAGAACGGGTGGCCGTTGTTGACCAGCGCCTCGAATTCCTCCTCCTGGGCCCGGAAAGTCATCACCACAGTCGGTGCGGTGAGTTCTGCGGCACGGCTGAACGTCCCCGTCGCGCCTGGCTGCGCCGTGAACACGTGCAGGATGGTGCGTTGCCGGATGCGCCACCGGGTGCCCACCCAGGCCGGCTCCTCGTAGCTCTCCGGCAGGCCGGCGCAGATCTTGCGCAGTGACGCCAGCACGGCAGCCGGTACGTCGGCGCGATCGGTCATGGTTGCCTCCCCTCGCGCAACGCTAGTAGGTCGTCGCAGCTTACTTATGCTCCCGGCTGTGGATGAAG
>NZ_MUYM01000123.1:0-1385 GCF_002150765.1 Lentzea kentuckyensis | reverse complement strand
GATCGTTCCCGCGAGCCGGACCACCCCCACTGGCTCGGCGTCAGGTCGTGCCCTGGCCCCACAGGTCGCAGTTGTGCTGGGCACCAAGGGTTCGGGCGGTGATGAGAGTCGAGCCGGCGGCGTCCAGCGACATCACCCGTGCCGTACCGGTGAAGGCGGGCCAGGGTGTTCGTCCGGCCGCGTCGGGCCGGCCGGTGCGCACGAAGTTGCCCCACGCGTCGACCATGTTCGCGGCCAGGCGCCGCTCGGCGGCGTTGAACGTGGGCGCGATCGGGGTGCCGTTGTCGAAGTTGGGCCACAGGTAGGCGAGTTCGGCCGCGTGGCCCGCACCCCAGACGAAGCCGGGGATGGGAGTGAGGCCAGGCCCGGTGCGGTGGGCGAACTCGTAGGCGAACGTGCGGGTGTACCGGGCGAAGGTGCGAGTGAGCTCCAGGTTCGGGCAGCCGCCGACGCGGGCGATCAGACCGGCGTCGGTCATGATCGCTCCGACCAGGTACACCGGCGTGAACGTGTCCGCGTTGGCCGGCCAGGGATAGCGCGCGAGCACGGCGTCCGCCTGACTCGGGAAACTCGCCCGGACGAACGCCTCGTACGCCATCCGGTCCTGGCCCGCGAACCCCAGTGCGAACGTGCGTCCCTCGTCACGGGTCGCCCCGATCACGATCGGGACCCTGACGAAGGCTCCGCTGTGCACGGCGTCGTCCGGGGCCTGCGGCAGTGCCGGGACGCCGCTGACGAACCCCGCGTTCACCTGGGTGTCGACCAGACGGCCCGGCGGCAGTGCGCGCAGGCACGTGACTGCGGTCGCGGGGTCGGTGCAGCCGAGTGCCCGCGCGGCCGCGGTGCCGGACGTCTCCGCCTGGGCCAAAGTCTGGCTGTAGCACGAACCGCTCTGGATCATGGCGGCTCGGAACAGCCCGCGGGAGCCCGGCGCGGTCAGGTTGGCGCAGACCGACCAGCCGCCCGCCGACTCACCGCCGATGGTCACCTGCCGCGGGTCTCCGCCGAAGGAGGCGATGTTGCGCTGCACCCAGCGCAGCGCGGTCTGCTGGTCGAACAGGCCGTAGTTGCCGGACTGCCCGCGACCTTCGGCGGTCAGGCCAGGGTGGGNNCCGCCGTGAATCCAGACGTACACCGGCCGTTTTGGTCCACTGTGGACTGACGTGGGGCGCTGGACGTTGAGGAACAGGCAGTCCTCGGTCTCCGACCGAGGCCCGTTGGAGCTCACCGCGGTCGGGCACCGGTTGCCGTAGGACGTCGCCGAGCGCACACCCGGCCAGCGGGCCGCCGGCTGCGGTGGCTTCCAGCGCAGCCGCCCGACGGGTGCCGCCGCGTAAGGCACACCGAGAAAGCTGTCGACGCCGCCGCTCCTGGCACCGCGCAGG
>NZ_MUYM01000122.1 GCF_002150765.1 Lentzea kentuckyensis | reverse complement strand
TACCCATCGCCGCATCGCCCCGGACTGTCAGACCCGCTGAGTACGTTGGGCCGCGGGGGACGCCAAACCAAGGGGTATCCCTGCGCAAGCCTGCCCAGCGTCGCCACGACGACTGCTTGCCGCCCGACCCAACCCCGGCCCCCGACAACGGCAAAGGCCGCCCCCAGCGAACCGGAAGCGGCCAAAGCCAAGACAGAAGGAAGGGTTTACGGCAGGCCGAGCTTGGCCCGGCAGCCCGGCCAGGCGCCGTAGGTGCCGCCGGCGCGGTCGCGGAGCTTGGTCGCGATGGCGATCTGCTGCTCGCGGGTGGCCTGGTGCGGGAGTTGGGCGTAGACGGTGCCGCCGTTCGAGGCCCAGGTGCCGGCCGAGAACTGGAGACCGCCGTAGTAGCCGTTGCCCGTGTTGATGGCCCAGTTGCCGCCCGCCTCGCACTTGGCGAGACGGTCCCAGACCTCGCCGTCGGGCAGCGGCTTGGTGCCCACGGTGATCTTCTTGGGCTTCGGCTCCTTGGTGACCTTGCCGCCGATCTTCTCGCGGCTGATCTCCTTGCCGTTCTTCACGGTCACGCGGTAGGTCGAGACCTGCTCGCCCGGCGTGCCGGGGTCGGTGACGGTCTGCTCGCCCGCGTTCATGTTCGGGTCGTTGGTCTTTTCGACCGGCGGGGCGACCGGCTCGTTCACGTTGATGACCGTGACGCCGGTGCGGGAGATGTAGACCTCGGCGCCGGTGGCGATCTTCACGTCGAGGCCGGTGGTGACGGCGTCCTCGGGGCCGAGGGTGAGGTTCTCGCCCTTGAGGAACTCGTCGACGGTGACCGCGGTCGTCTGGACCTCGCGGACCGGGTTGGCGCCGTCGAACAGCTTGATGTTCTTGCGGGTCTTGACCTCGAGGTTCATGCCCTGCAGCGGCACGTCCTGGGAACCCGGCGCGGACATCCAGGCGCCTTCGAGCGGCACGCCCATCTGCTTCGCGGCCTCTTCGACGGTGACCGAGCGGACCCAGTCCTCGCGGGCCTGGCCGTCGACGCTCATCTTGAGCAGGCGGCCGCGGTCGAGGCTGATCTTGCCGCCGTCGGAGACCGGGGCGTTCAGGGACGGGGACAGGGCGTCGTGCTCACCGACGGTGATGCCCTCCTCCGCCAGGACCTCGCCGACCGTGCCCTCGTAGGAGTGGACGGTCTGCAGCGCGCCGTCGACCTCGACGGTCAGCGACTTGTCCATGGCCATGGCCGTGACGCCACCGCCGGAGATGGAGACGAGGACCGCGGCGACCGCGCCCTTGAGGAAGCGGCGCTTCCAGGACGAGACGGCCGTGACGAGCAGCTGCGGGTCGTTCTTCTCCTCTTCCTCCGACGGGAGGACGAGGGGCGGCATGATCGTCGTCTCGGCGTTGATGAGCCGGATCAGCTCGTCGACGTCGACGTTCGCGGTGGCGAGGAGTTCGTCGGCGTCCGGGCCGAGCACCTCGAGCACGTCCGCGGGCGAGATGGTCAGCGCACCGGCGGGAAAGCTCGGGTGGGGATCAACGACTCCGACTGCGGTGCCCCCGACCGGCGTGAACCAGTCGGTGTCGTCGTTGAAGTCGTACGGAGCGGCAGTTCTGTCGCTTCCAGACAAGGGTCGATACCTCCATTGCGGAAGCTTGAGGCCACCGCACAGTTGGCGCTGCAAAGATCATTCGAGGGTTGAGCTCGAAGGTTCCCGGCAACTCCTCCTACGTGGTCTCGCTTCTTCGCGCTTCTGGCTTTGGTCCCGCCCCGACTGCGGGCGTGCTCCCAACCGACTGGGTCGGTCCAGGTGGCACGGTCACGGGACAGTAACGGGGTCGCGGACGTTGCGCAAACACCCCCGCCAATGTTGTGACCTCAGTCACCCCATGAGGGTAGGAACCCTTTGCTCCGTTCGCTCTAAGTCGCATTTCAGTAGCCAAGCCCGAACACTCGTTGAGCAGTACGGGTGACGGCGGAGCAGAGTTCAGAAAGATCTTCGCCACGGAGCGTGGCCAAATCCCGAACTGTGTAATTCACACAATAGGGTTCGTTTGGACGTCCCCGGTACGGATGCGGCGTCAGGAACGGGGCATCCGTCTCGACCAGAAGCTGATCCTGCGGCACCAGCTGGGCCGCCTCCCGCAGCGCGCGGGCGTTCTTGAACGTCACCGGGCCCGCGAACGACAGCACGTACCCCGCGTCGACGCACCGCCGGGCGAAGTCCGCGTCACCCGAGAAGCAGTGGAAGACCACTGTGGACGGTGCGCCCTCGGAGTCCAGGACCTTGAGGATGTCCTCGTGCGCGTCCCGGTCGTGGATCATCAACGGCTTCCCGACGCGCTTGGAAAGGTCGATGTGCCAACGGAAAGCCTCGTGCTGGGCAGCCGGCGGCGAGTAGTCCCAGTAGTAGTCCAGACCGGTCTCGCCGATCGCCACCACCCGGTCGAAGGCAGCGAGCCGCTCCAGCTCCGCCTTCTCCGCGTCGCCGAACGAAGAGGTGCGCGTCGGGTGCACGGCCACCGCCGCGTAGACCCGCGGGTCCCAAGTGGACGCCTCGGCGGCCCACCGCGCGGCCTTCAGGTCGTCGGCCACGGTGATCACGTGCGACACCCCGGCGGCGTTCGCCCGGTCCATCAGCACGGCCACGTCCGCGGCATCGACAGCGCCGCACGCGTCGAGATGCGTGTGAGCGTCGATCACCGGTGCCGGAAGAGCTTCCGGCACCGGCGGTCGTTCACGCTTGTCGGACGTCACTTGACGATCGGGGCCCACTCGGGACCGGTGTCGCCCAGTTCCTTCTCCAACTTCGAGAACAAGGGCGACGGCTTCGCGAGCGGCCGGCCGACCTCGATCGGCGTCGACTCCCAGCGAGCCTGCTCACCGGCGTAGTCACCGGTCAGCACCGGGTACGAACGCTCCGGCACGTCCAGGTCGGTGACCTCGTTCATCGACGGCTGTGCGGCCCACACGCCCGTGCCGCCCAACGCCTCGTGCACCTTCTGCGCCGAGTGCGGCAGGAACGGCGTCATGAGCGTGTTCGCGTCCTGAACCACCTGCAGCGCCGTGTGCAGCACCGAGTCACGGCGGTCCGGGTCGTCCTTGAGCTTCCACGGCTCCTGGTCCGACAGGTACTTGTTTGCCGCCGAGATGACCCGCATGGCCTCGCCCGACGCCTGCTTGAACCGCGACCGGCGCAGGTGCGCGCCAACCGTGTCGAACGCCGCCTTCGACTGCCGCAGCAGCTCGTGGTCGGCGTCGGTCAGAGCAGTGGCCTTCGGGATCGCGCCGACGTTCTTGTGCGCCATCGAGACCGAGCGGTTGACCAGGTTGCCCCACTCGTTCGCCAGCTCGAAGTTCGTCCGGCGGACGAACTCCTCCCAGGTGAAGTCGGTGTCCTGGTTCTCGGGACCCGCGACGGAGATGAAGTACCGCAGCGCGTCCGGCCCGAACTCCTTGAGGAAGTCGCCGACGTAGATCACGGTGCCGCGCGACGTGGAGAACTTCGAGCCGCTCATCGTCAGGTACTCCGACGACACGACCTCGGTCGGCAGGTTCAGCGTGCCGAACCGGCCGGGCTCGCCGCCCTTGTCGCCCGCGCCGTTCTGCCCGAGCAGCAGCGACGGCCAGATCAGCGAGTGGAAGACGATGTTGTCCTTGCCCATGAAGTAGTAGCCCTGGGCGTCACCCGTCCAGAACTCCTTCCAGGCGTCGGGGTCGCCGGAACGACGCGCCCACTCGACGGACGCCGAGAGGTACCCGATCACGGCGTCGAACCACACGTAGAACCGCTTCATCGGCTGGTCGCTCCACCCGTCGAGCGGGATCGGCACACCCCAGTCGAGGTCACGGGTGATCGCGCGCGGCCGCAGGTCCTTGATCAGGTTCTGCGAGAACTTGAGCACGTTCGGACGCCACTCGGTGCGCGTGCCCATCCAGCTGCTCAGCGACTCGATGAACGCGGGCAGATCGAGGAACAGGTGCTCGGTCTCGATGAACTTCGGCGTCTCGCCGTTGATCCGCGAGCGCGGGTTCTTCAGGTCGATCGGGTCGAGCTGGTTGCCGCAGTTGTCGCACTGGTCACCGCGCGCGCCGTCGTACCCGCAGATCGGGCAGGTGCCCTCGATGAAGCGGTCGGGCAGCGTCCGGCCGGTCGACGGGCTGATGGCGCCCATCTCCGTCTTGGGGATGACGTAGCCGTTCTTCCACAGCGCGGAGAACAGGTCCTGCACCACCTGGTAGTGGTTGCCGGTGGTGGTGCGGGTGAAGAGGTCGTAGGAGAGGCCGAGGCCCTGAAGGTCAGACGCGATCACACGGTTGTACTTGTCGGCGAGCTCACGAGCCGTGAGCCCTTCCTTCTCGGCCTGCACCTGGATGGGTGTGCCGTGCTCGTCCGTGCCGCTGACCATGAGCACCCGGTTCCCCGACATGCGCATGTAGCGAGAGAACACGTCGGAGGGGACACCGAAACCGGAGACATGACCGATGTGCCGGGGGCCATTGGCGTAAGGCCAGGCCACCGCGGTCAGTACGGAGGCACTCATACACATAGCCTACGGAGGCGGTGCCAGGGTGTTTTCACCGAGTGGGAGGTCGGTTTGTCCGCGACCAGGATGCTGGTGCTCGGCGTGGTCAAGCTCGTCGGCGAGGCACACGGTTACGTGGTGCGGCGCGAGCTGAAGTCGTGGTCGGCGGACGCGTGGGCGAACGTGCAACCGGGCTCGATCTACCACGCGCTGAAGTCGCTGGCCAAGGACGGACTGCTGGAGCCCGTGGGCACGACCGAGTCCGACGAGGGCCCCGCCCGCACCACCTACAAGATCACCGCCGCTGGTGAGCACGAGCTGCAGGACCTGCTCGCGCACGCCCTGGCCGACTCCTCCGCCGGCAACGACGAGGTCTCCGCGGGCATCGCGATGCTCAACCTCGTCCCCCGCAAGCAGGCGGTCGTGCTGCTGAGGAACCGGCTGGCGGGCCTCGAAGGGCAGCTCACGCCGACCAGGCACGGGATCGACTCGATGCCGGAGATGGGCAAGCCCGCGCACGTCAGCGAGCTGTTTCGACTCTGGCTCGTCCACCTCGAAGGCCAGGTGCGCTGGACTCGGGAGCTGATCGAACGGCTGGAGGCCGGCGAGTACGCGCTAACCGACTAGTCAAACTTGATTAGTTCCCCTAGCCTCTAGTCAAACTTGACTAGAGGGGATTCAGTCATGATCAAGGCACGCGGCCTCGCGCGCCGGTTCACGACGAAGTCCGGTCCCGTGGACGCGGTCCGCGGGGTCGACATCGACGTTGCCGAGGGGGAACTGGTCGGGTTCCTGGGCCCGAACGGCGCCGGCAAGTCCACGACGTTGCGCATGCTCACCACGCTGCTGCAGCCGACGGCGGGTGAGGCGATCATCGCCGGGCACGACCTGCTCACCGACCCGGCGGGAGTGCGCCGCAACATCGGGTACGTCGGGCAGAAGAACGGCGCGGGCGCCGAACAGCGCGTCGCCGACGAACTGGAGTTCCAGGCGCGCTTTTACGGCCTGAGCAGGCACGACGCCCGCAGGAAGGTCGGCGACCTGCTCGAACGGTTCGATCTGCGGGGCTTGGAGAAGCGCGCCGTCATCACGCTGTCCGGCGGCCAGCAGCGCCGGCTCGACATCGCGATGGGCATGCTGCACGACCCGCGGCTGCTGTTCCTGGACGAACCGTCGACCGCGCTCGACCCGCAGAGCCGCCGCAACCTGTGGGACCACGTCAAACAGCTCAAGGCGGACGGCACCACGGTCTTCCTGACCACGCACTACCTGGACGAGGCCGACTTCCTCAGCGACCGGCTGCTGGTGATCGACCACGGCTCGATCGTGGGCGAGGGATCACCGGACGAGCTCAAGAACAACGTCTCCGGCGATCTGGTCGTGCTCGGCACCCCGCAGGCCGAACTGGTCGCCGGCAAGTTCGAGAACGCCGTCACCGAGGGCGAGAAGGTCAGTTTCCGCATTCCCAACGGCGACCGGGCGCTCCCGGGCCTGCTCCGCGACCTCGACAACCTCGGCGTCGAACTGCACTCGGTGCAGGTCCACCGGCCAACGCTCGACGACGTCTTCCTGACCATGACCGGCCGCTCTCTCCGGGAGCCAGCAGATGCTTTCTAAAACACTGTTGCGTGACACCTGGCTCGTCTTCGTCCGCGTGATGCTGCCGGTGCTGCGCAACCCGGTGGCGATCGTGTTCGGGCTCGCCCAGCCGTTGCTCTACCTCGGCCTCTTCGGGCCACTGCTCGGCGACACCGGCTGGCAGTGGTTCGTGCCGGGCCTGCTGGTGCAGATGGCGTTGTTCGGCACCGCCTACGCGGGTTTCTCGCTGTTGCCTGAGGTGCGGACGGGCGTGATGGAACGGCTGCGGGTCACCCCGGTCAGCCGGGTCGCGCTGCTCGTCGGCAGGGTCGGCAAGGACGTGGTGCTGCTCGTCGTGCAGGGCCTGCTGATCATGCTGGCCGCGATGCTGTTCGGCTTCCGGGCCACCCCGGCGGAGATGCTGCTCGGACTCGGGCTGGTGGGTCTGCTGGGCGTCGCCATCGGGTCGTTGTCGTACGCGATCGCGCTGAAGGTGAAGCTGGAGTACGTCTTCGCGTCCGTGCTGTCGTCGACGATCGTGCCGGTGATGTTGCTGTCCGGCGTGCTGCTGCCGATGTCGAACGGCCCGAAGTGGCTCTACTGGCTGTCGCGGATCAACCCGCTGGCGCACGTCGTCGACGCCGAGCGGTCGATCTTCAACACGGGTTCGCTGCTGCTCGGGCTGATCTCAGCATCTGCCCTGGTACTCGTCGGCGTCTACTACGGCGTCCGCACCTTCCACCGCGAGTCCGCTTGACGCACGCGGGGCCCCTTTCGTGCACTCCTGGTGAACGAAAGCTCCCCGCGTGCGCGTCAGGAGGACTTGATGGCGGCGTCGTACAGGGCCTTTTTGCTGATGCCGGCCGCTTCCGCTACCTCGGCGGCGACCGACTTCATGCGTTCGCCGTCGGCCACGCGTTGCTTGACCTCGGCGACCAGGGTTTCCAGGTCTGGCGTGTCCGCGACGGGCGCGGGACCGAGCACAACGGTGATCTCGCCGCGTGCGCCTTCCACGGCCCACTCGGCGAGTTCCGCCAACGACCCGCGCACGACCTCTTCGTACTTCTTCGTCAGTTCACGGCACACGGCGGCGCTGCGGTCCGGCCCGAGCACCTCGACGGCGTCCGCGAGCGTGTCCGCGAGCCGATGCGGTGCCTCGAAGAAGACGACGGTGCGCTGTTCCGTGGCCAAAGGCGCGAACCACCGCTTCCGTTCACCGGACTTGCGCGGCGGGAAGCCGTCGAACGCGAACCTGTCGCTCGGCAGGCCCGACACGGCGAGCGCGGTCGTCACGGCGGACGGTCCGGGCAGGCAGGTGACCGTGAGGTCCTGCTCGACACACGCGGCGACGAGCCGGTATCCGGGGTCGGACACGCTCGGCATGCCCGCGTCCGTCACGAGCAGCACGGTCTCGCCGCCCCGCAGCGATTCCAGCAGCCCCGGCAGCCGCGCGGTCTCGACCTGGTCGTAGAAGCTGATCACCCGCCCGGACGGCTTGACCTGCAACGCGCTCGCGAGGCTGTGCAACCGCCGGGTGTCCTCCGCGGCGATCACGTCGGCTGTCTCCAGCGCCTCGATCAGGCGGGCGGAGGCGTCGCGGATGTCCCCGAGAGGGGTGGCTGCCAGGACCAGACGGCCTGAACCGGATACAGGACTCACACGGTTCACCCTACGATCGGCTGCGTGACAGTCCTCGTGCAGCCAGGAGAGGCGCCCGTCGTCGTCGAGGAGCCACCCGCGGATCGTGCGGCGGCGCTCGACCCGCCTCCGTCCGGAGACCGCCTGCGCGGGTGGCTCGTCACGATCGTGGTGACGCTCGTCGGCGCCTTCGTCCGGTTCTGGAACCTCGGGTATCCGACGGACAAGGGCACGCCGATCTTCGACGAGAAGCACTATGTGCCGCAGACGGCACAAGTGCTGCGCAACGGCGGTTACGAGGACAACCCCGGCTACGAACTGATCGTCCACCCGCCGCTCGCGAAGCAGCTGATGGCGATCGGCCAGGAGCTCTTCGGCTACGACGGCATCGGCTGGCGGTTCGCGTCCGCGCTCGCGGGGGCGATCACGATCCTGCTGATCGTCCGGATCGCGCGCCGGCTGACCCGGTCGGACCTGCTGGGCGCGCTGGCCGGCGTGCTGCTCATCGCGGACGGCGTCTCGCACGTCCAGTCGCGGATGGGCATGCTCGACATCTTCCTGGCGCTGTTCGTCGTCGCCGCGTTCGGCTGTGTGGTCGTCGACCGCGAACAAGTGCGCGCGCGCCTCGCCGTGGCCGTGCGCGAGGGCTTCATCAACAACTCGGCGTTCGGACCGTGGCTGGGCTTCCGCTGGTGGCGCTTCGGTGCGGGCGTGATGCTCGGTCTGGCGTGCGGCGTCAAGTGGTCGGGTATCTGGTACATCGGCGCGTTCGGCCTGCTGACGGTCATCTGGAGCGCGCTGGCGCGCCGGGAGGCCGGGGTCGAGGAGCCGTGGCTCGGCTCGATCGTGAGGGACGTGCTGCCGTCGCTGGGTGGTCTGGTCGCGATCCCGGTCCTGGTCTACGTCACGACCTGGTTCCCGTGGATGGCCAGCGAGACCGGCATCGACCGGCACGTCGTCGGCGGCAAGGTCAAGGACATCTCGTACATCCCGGACGTCCTGCAGTCGCTTTGGTACAACGCGAAGAACGTCTACAAGTTCCACGTCGAGCTGGTCACCTCGGAGACCAACCGGCACCCGTGGGAGTCGAAGCCGTGGACGTGGCCGATGGGCCTGCGTCCGATGCTCTACTACTACGACAACTCCGTCACGGGCTGCGGCGCGGCGTCGTGCCTCGGCGCGATCATGCTCATCGGCACGCCCGCGATGTGGTGGCTCGCGTTCCCGGTGATCGGCTGGGCGGTATGGCGTTCGATCGGCCGGATGGACTGGCGCTACGCCGGCGTCCTGGTCGCGTACGCGGCGGGCCTGCTGCCGTGGTTCCTCAACCTCGACCGGCAGATGTACTTCTTCTACGTCACACCGATGGCGCCGTTCCTGGTGCTGATGATCGTGCTGGCGCTGGGCGAGATCCTGGGCCGCCGGACCGCGGGCACCGAGCGGCGCGGCACCGGACTGCTGGTCGTGTCGCTGTACGTCGGCATCGTGGTGGCGAACTTCGTGTGGCTGTGGCCGATCCTGAACGGCAATCCGATCACGCCGGAGATGTGGCAACAGCAGCTCTGGCTGCCCAGCTGGCGGTGACCCGGATCTCGCGGGGAAAGCCCACAAGGCCTTCCCCACCAGCGACGATCAGTTAACATCCTCCTGCGAAAAGGGGGATCCAAAGCCGTATGACCACCACCATGCAGTCACGCCCGGAGCAGGACAGACGAGGGCCTGCCACAGGTCGCAGGCCCTCGTCCGCCGACTTCCGGACCGACGTGCAGGCACTGCGGGCGATCGCCGTGCTGGCCGTGGTGGTCAACCACTTCTGGCCCAAGGTGATGACCGGGGGCTACGTCGGCGTCGACGTCTTCTTCGTCATCTCCGGCTACCTGATCACCTCGCACCTCGACCGCGAACTCGTCCGCACCGGCAAGGTGCGGCTCGGCACGTTCTACGCGCGGCGAGTTCGCCGACTGCTGCCCGCGGCGTTCCTGGTGCTGATCGTGAGCATCGTGCTGGCGTGGTTCCTGCTGCCGTACCCGCGGTGGACGACGAACGCGTGGGAGGCCTTCGCGGCCGCGTTCTACTGGGAGAACTGGCTGCTCGCCGCGAAGTCGGTGAACTACTCGGCGCAGACCGAGGCCGCGAGCCTGGTCCAGCACTACTGGTCGCTGTCGGTCGAGGAGCAGTTCTACCTGTTCTGGCCGCTGCTGCTGATCGGCCTGGTCAAGCTCGGCGGCCGGCGGTTCCTCATTCCCGGCATCGCGGTGCTCGGCGTGCTGTCGCTGGCGTTCAGCGTCTACTACACGATCGCGTCGCCGAGCGAGGCGTACTTCATCACCCCGGTGCGGGTGTGGGAGTTCGCGATCGGCGGCGTAGTCGCTCTGACCGCCTCGAAGCTCGTGCTGCCGCGGATCGGCGCCGAGGTGGCCGCGGGCGTCGGCTTCGCGATGATCCTGGTGTCCGCGTTCGTCTACGGCCACACGACGCCGTTCCCCGGATTCCTCGCGCTGGTGCCCACCGTCGGCACCGCCCTGGTGATCATCTCGGGCATGCGCCCTGGTCGTCAGTGGCACACGGTCGTGACGGCCTCCGCGCCCGTGCAGTTCGTGGGCAACATCAGCTACTCGCTCTACCTGTGGCACTGGCCGGTCGTCGTGCTGGCGCCGTTCGCGTTGCGCGGCGCGCTGGACAAGGGCGCGGTCAGCACGCCGTGGCTGTTCTGGCTGCTCGGGGTGTCGTTCGCGCTGGCGTGGCTGACGAAGATGTACGTCGAGGACCGCGCCAGGACCTGGCCACGGCTGAGCCGCAGCACCATCCGCACGTTCGGGGCGATGATCGTCGGCCTCGCGCTCGTCGAGGTGCTCGCCGGCGGGCTGCAGTGGAGCTACCACCGGCAGGCCGCGGAGGCTGAGCAGAGGGCAGCCGCCACGTCGACCGACAAGTGTCATGGCGCCGGCGCCCTGGTCCCCGCCAACAACTGCGCCGCGCCGTTCGGCCCTGCCCACGAGACCATCATGGGTCCGGCGAACGAGTTCTGGCTGTTCCCCCCGGAGTGCAAGTCGCTCGAGAACGAGTACAAGGCGGCTGACCGGAAGACGACGACCGTGTGCGACTACAGCGGCGGCGACGCTTCAGCGCCGAAGGTGTGGCTGGTCGGCGACTCGCACGCCGAACACTGGATCCCCCCGATGCTCGACCTCGCGCGCGAGAAGAAGTGGAAGCTCAACGTCAGCACCCTCGGCGGGTGCCCGTTCGCGGACGTCGCGCTGGTCGGCTACCGCGGCAAGGACACCACGGCTGTGGTCGAGCGTTGCACCAAGTGGACGCCACAGATGACCGACGTGATCGCGGCCGACAAGCCGTCGATGGTGTTCATGTCGTTCTTCTCCCGCAAGGAAGCGGTGGACGACGGTAGCGGCCGCAGCCAGGCCGAGCAGTACCTCCAGGGTCTGGACCCGAAGTGGCGCAAGTGGACCGATGCGGGCGCACGGGTGTTCGTGTTCGCCGACCCGCCGTTGAACGGGGATGTCCGCTCGACCGAATGCGTGCCGGAGAGCCCGCAGACCCCGCAGGACTGCGCCCTCCCGAGGTCCGAGGCCCATCCGACCGATCCGCTGGCCGAGGCCACCAGATCGACGAAGAACCCCGGCGTGAAGTTGATCGACTTCACCAAGTACTTCTGCGACGACAAGCTGTGTTACGCGGTGATCGGGGGCGTCGCCGTCTACTTCGACCGCGACCACCTGAACAAGGAGTACAGCCGGTCGCTGAAGCCGATGATCGCGGAGGCGATCAACTAGCCTTCGCTGATTTCGAGGGCGCGTTCCTTGGTCAGGTCGCCCTCCAGCCTCATGGTGACCTGATCTCGTTGCCAGATCAGGGTTTGGCCGGCGCCGTGCGGTTCTTCGTCGTGCCACGCGCCGTTGCGGTCGATGTAGAAGAACGGGTGCGGGTACGGGATCCAGATCCTGTCGTTGATCTGTTCGACGCCCTCGCTGTGCACGAGCTTGCCGACGGTCGACTGGATGGTGCCGTCGAACTGGTCGAGCCGCAGGTTGCCGTAGTGCAGCGTGACGAACCGTCCTTCGTGGACGGTGATCTTGTCCGGTTCGCCGAGTGCCTGGGGCAGGTGGATCTCGAACGGCATCTGGTTCCTCGCCTCGTCGAGCGAGACCTCCTGGCGGGGCAACGGAGGCGCGACGCTCGTCGGCGGCTCGGTGCGAAACTCGACGCCGGCGAACTCCAGGAGGTTCTGGACGCCCGCGCGCACCGCCGGTGACACCGCGAAGGCGATCGCGAAGGCCGTGATCGCCGCTACCAGTGCGGTGAGCCAACGGTTTCTGCGGCGCGGGGCGTTGATCCGGGTCAGGACCGCGGCGGTGAGGTCCGGCGGGTCCGGCACGTGGATCCGCCGGCCGAGGTCGCGGAGGGCGGCCTCGGTCTGGTCATCGATCATGGGCCACCTCCTCCAGCATCGGGCGCAGCCTGGCCAGCGCGCGGGACAGCCGTGACTTCACGGTTCCCTTGGCCAGGCCGAGGGTCTGCGCGGTCTCGGCCTCGCTCAGGTCCAGCAGGTACCGGCACGTGACGACCTGACGGTCGTGCTCGGAGAGGCTCTGCACGGCCTTCAGGAGCTTGGCGCGGGAGTCGTCGACCAGGGTGCCGGGGTCGTCGTGGTCGACGGTCTCCGTGATGGTGGCGAGCTTGAGTTCCATCAGGTTGCGGCGACGTCGGCCGCGGTGCAGGTTCTTGGTCTCGTTGGCGACGATCTTGAGCAGCCACGGCTTGAAGTCGGCGTCCGCTCTGAACGTGCCGAGCTTCCGGTACGCCTTCACGAACGCCTCCTGCACCACGTCACCGGCGTCCGCACCCGCCCCGAGCAGGTAGGCCGTCCGGTGCGCGAGCGCGGTGTACCGGACGACCAGCTCGCCGTAGGCCGCCTGGTCGCCTGCGATCGCCCGTGCCACCGCTTCGTCCGTGATGCCTTTCCTACACCGGGAACCGAGGGTTGGTTCCCGGTGTAGTCGCGTCATGAGAATTCTCGTCTTGATGTGCGCGTTCCTGCTGATCAGCGCACCTTCCGCCGTTGCGGGCGCTTGGGCGGTGACGTACCTGGACCCGGTCCCGTCGATCCAGCCGTCCGTCACGCACACCGTCGGCTACTGGGTGCTGCAGCACGGCACCCACCCGTACGCCGGGGACGATCTCGGCAAGACCGGGCTGCGGTTCCGCTCAGGTTCCGACGAGCGGGTGTTCGTCGGTGTCCCGCTCGGCCAGCCGGCGCACTACGCCGTGACGTTCAGCCTGCCCGCGGGGTCGTACGAGGTCTTCGGCGTGCAGGGGATGTTCCCGGACCACTCGCTGGGGTCGCTGACGGTGCCGGGCACGTTCCTGATCAAGCCGCCGGATCAGCAGATGGTGCAGGGAAAGATCGAGGGCCCGTGGCAGGAGATCGCGCCGCCCGTTGTGACGCCTGCTGCGGTACCTGAACCGGCGGCAGCGGTGGTGCCTGCCGAACCCGAGTCCGAGCCGGCGCCGGTGTGGCTCGTCGGACTCGTGGTGGTGGGCGCGGCCGGACTGTTCCTGGTGCTGCGCAAGAGGCTGCGGCCGGTGGCGCGAAGGTGAGTGGTGAGGCGATCGGCGGAAACCGCCTCACCACCCTTCGTAGGGCATCCGTGAGATGCCGAAGCTTCCGGGTGAACCACGGCTTAGGTCGTGCAACGGTGAATCACCGTTACGGCCGAGCCAAACGTTCACCCGGATCGCCTACATCGGCATGTGCTTCGTGGGTGGTGGGGTCGGCTTGCTGATGATCCGCGTGACCGGGCCTTCCTTGCTCATGCCCTGCTGGTCGAGGAACTGCGACAGCTGACTGCGCACCTGCGCGAGCGTCGGACGACGGCCCGGTTCCGGGTCCATCGCCGCGAGCAGGAGCCTCGCGTGCGCGCTGTTCTGCGGCAGCTTGGTGATCGGTTCGCCCTGCGCGGCGGCCATCAGCGAGGAGATCGGGTTCTCCCGCGAGCCGCGCGGCGGGTGGCCGGTCAGCGCGTAGGAGACCGTCGCGGCCAGCTGCCAGGAGTCGGACGCCGGGGACGCCGTCTCGCCGCGGGCCGTTTCCGGGGCGAGGAAGTCCGGGGTGCCGACCATCATGCCGGTGGCCGTGAGGGTGCTGTCGCCCTTGGACCGGGCGATGCCGAAGTCGATCAGGTGCGCGGTGCCCTGGCCGTCGACGATCACGTTGGACGGCTTCACGTCGCGATGCAGGACACCCCGGTCGTGCGCCGCGGCCAGCGCGTCGGCCATGTTCAGCCACAGGCGGGCGGCGAGCTTGTCGTCGATCAGGCCGTTCTTCAGCACCGTCTCGGACAGCGAGGCGCCCTCGATGTACTCCATGACCAGGGCCAGGCCGTCCGGGTCCTGGACGATGTCGAACACCCGGACGCAGTTGGGGTGCCGGACCGCGGCGAGCGCGCGGGCCTCGCGGAGCATGCGCGCCTCGGTGTCGTTGTCCGGGGCGTGCGCGAGCTTCACCGCCACCGTGCGGTCGAGCTGCTCGTCGACGGCCAGCCAGACCGTGCCGAAGCCACCGGCACCGAGCTGACGGACGCGGCGGAACCGGCCGTTGCCAGGGTTCCAGACCTTGCCCGACTTCTGCACCGGTGCGGGCGACTCGGCGTTCGCGGCGCCAGGTCCGAACGGCAGCGGGCCCGGTGTGTCGGCGAGAACGGCGGGCTGGGACGGCTGCGGCGGCTTGGGCTGCGGCAGGACCTCGGCGACGCGGGTCGGCGGGTACTGACCGGGAGGCGGCGGCTGGTTGACCGGGCGCATCGGCCGGTTCATCGGCGCCGGCTGGTACTTCGGCACCTGCGCCGGCTGGTACGGCGGCGGGTTCTGCCCGTGCTGGTGCGGCGGCGGCTGGTGCGGCGGTGGCTGGTGCTGGGCCGCCGTGATCGGCTTGGTCGGCGCCTTCTTCTGCGGCACCTGGGGCTGCGGCGTGCGCGCCACCGGCTGCGGTGGCGGCGGGTTCTGCGAGTTCCGGTCCTGGGACCGGTCGCGGCCGGGGCGGTTGAGCATGGCGGTAGTCAACCCGAAAATCCGCACGACGATTGAGCCGATTATCGCAATCGGCAGAAACCCCAGGAGTACGTGACCGACGAGCGTCACGGGCAGTGCCGACGTGGCTGCGAGCAGCACCAGGAACGGCGGCCAGAACACGCGGCGCGGCCAGTTGGGCCCGAGCCGGAACGCCGAACCGGACTGCAGCATCACGAACAGCAGGCACAGCAGCGCCAGCACCACGGTGATGGCGGCGGCGACCAGGAAGACGATGGGCTGCCCTGGCCGCTGGACCACGCTGAGGATCGACGGCGTGCCGTCCACCAGGTAGGAGCCCTGCCGCAACTGGCCGAAGCAGGTGGCGTCGTCGAGCGAGCCGGACCCGGAGATGGTGCGCCTGGACAACCCCTGCACGGTCCCGCGCATGATCAGCCACGGCAGCACCAGACAGCTGGCCACCCCGAGCACGGCGAAGATCGCGCCCGTCACCGCGCCGTAGGAGTTGCCGACGATCCGGCGCACCGCGATGGACAGCAGCGCCCCGACCGTGGGGAACAACCCGAGCACCGCGCCGAGCGCTGTGGTGGTCCACACCCAGTCACCGGGGCAGACACTCGCGCCCACGAAGCCGTGCAGCCACGTGAGCAAGGACTCCGCGAGCCCCACGACCCACACCACCCCTTCCGCGATCACCCCCAGCCTAGGCGTCCCGACAGCCTACGGTGCGTAATTGGTCTGCGGTTGACGCCACAGCAACCTGTTGCATGATCACTGCGTTGTACCTCCGTCTCACCCTCATCGCCCCTGGTCGGAGCGTGATCAGCTCTGCCAGGGTGTAGGTCCATGAGGATCGTTGCCCTGTTGCCCACTACAACGTTCCCGTGCCCGGTCCTGTTGACCGCCACCACCGTTGATGTCGGTCCGCGACAAAGAAGCGTCACGCAAAACGACGCGGTCCGCACAAATGGATGATTTGCCGGCCAACCGTGGACGCGCCGCGTTGCGCGCCGGTAAGAGGCCACGCCCGTTCCACCGCGGCGAGCACCTGATCACCGCGGGCACCCCGAGCGACGAGGTGCTGTTGCTCGAGTCGGGCCTGGTCAAGGTCGTGCTGCCGACCGGCGCGGCCCGCGAGCCCATCACCGGTCTGTACGGCCCAGGCGACCTGCTCGGCGAGATCGGTGTCACCAGCGGCGCCCGTCGCAGCGCACACGTGATCGCTCTCGTCGCGGGAACGGCGTGGCACGTCGCGGGCAGCCACTTCCTGGCGTTGTGCGACGGAGACCCGGACGTCCGCAGGCTGGTCGACGAGACCTGGCGCAAACGACAACGCAACGCCGACGACAACCAGCTGCGGCAGACGCGCACAGGTGCCGCTCGAGTCGCCATGTGCCTGCTGTCCTGGACGCGCGAGTTCGGCACGAAGAGCGAGTGCGGCCTCGAACTGCGCGGCGTGAGCCAGCAGGACCTGGCGCAGGCCGTGGCGATGTCGGTGAAGACCATCGAGCCGTTGCTGCACGAACTGCGCGATCGCGGCCTGCTGCACACCAGCCGCCTCTGCTACCGGCTGCCGGCCCCTGACCTTCTTGGCCATTTCATTGCCAACGCGGATGGCATGAACTGACAACTTCTTGCCCCTGGATTCCGGGAGAGCGCACCCGCCCCAGCCACCAGACTCGCTGTCCCCCGTGAAGATGGAGGCAGCGAGTGAATCCCGTTCCGCAGCACCGCGCGTTGCTCGGCGTCGACGTCATCGGCTCGGCCCAACTGCCCGCCTACCTGATGAACGCCGTCCCGGAAACGATCTCGAAACTGGTCGGCTCCGCGCTGGAGCAGAGCGGAGTCGCACCGGACCACGTCCTCTCCCTCGAGTCGCCGGGCGACGGGGTCCTGATGGTGCTGCCGAGCGCGCAACTCGGCGCGGTCCTGGACGCGGCCGTGCGGCTGGACCAGCTCACCATCGACCACAACCGTTGGAGCAAACCGGAAGTGCGGCTGCGCGTGGCCGTGCACGTCGGCCCGGTGGGCGACGACGGCTTCCACCGCGCCCGCATCACCCACACCCGGCTGCTGGACGCACCGGAGTTCAAGGACCTGCTGAAACGCTGCCGGCACGAGGGCGCGGAGGAGACGGCGACCACCGCGTTGATCGTCTCGTCCGAGGCGCTGGACACGGCGTTCAGCGGCGACCACACGCAGGTGGCGCGGCGCAGCGACTTCGCGTCTCTGCCCGTGTCGCACAAGGAATACCGGCACGACGCGTGGGTCCGCGTGCCGGGCTTCGATCCGCGCAGCCTGGCCGAGTTCGTCGGCACCGCGAGCGCTCCGGAACCCGCGGCCCGAGTCCAGAACGTGGTGCACGGAGCCATGAACGGCGTCCAGGCCGGGAACGTGGGCGGCGACCTGAACTTCCACGGAGGTCGCCGGCGATGAGCGCGGTCCAGGAGAAACCCGCGGAGACGGCACCGCTCTCTCCGGACGAGCCCCGGTACCTGCCCAACGTCGCACACGGCGACATGAGCGGCGTGCAGACCGGAGACGTCAACGGTGATGTCAACTTCTACGGCAACTCGAAGGTCAGGCCGGAAACCGAACTGCGAGCCCGATACGCCTCACCGGAGGAAGTCCAGGACGCGCAGGAGCTCTTCGTGACTCCAGGTGGCTTCGCGTCCGCGCACGCCGCACTTCAGGCGAACAACGTGGTCGTCCTGTGCGGGAAGGGCACCGGCCGAACGCATGCCGCACGTAGGTTGCTCACGCACGAATCCGGCCTCACGACCTTCGTCTACCTGAACCGCGCCCGGCCACTCGATCACCTGCAATCCGACGAGCTGGACGAAGGCACGGCGTACCTGCTGGACCTCAGCGGCACGAACGACCGGCCGATCACGGACTGGGCCTTCGAACACGGCTTGAACGTCATGCGGCAGGCCCGGTGCCTGCTCGTCGTTCTCCTCGACCATCGCGAGCAGACGCCGGTGGCCGCCGCGCGCCACTCGTTCACGCTGGAAGCACCCCCGCCCGTCGAGGTGGCGCAGGCCGCGCTCCGGCGCCGTGAGGACGTGGACGAGGGCATGCTGCAGGTGGTCAAAGTCGATCTCGCAGCGGCTCTGGAAGGTGCTTCTCCGGACAAGGCCGTGTTCGCCGCACGCCTCGCCGTGCGCGTGCACGAGAACAAGATCAAGCTGACCGAGGCCCTCGACGAGCTGCAGGAAGAGGCCACGGACGCCGTCGCACACTGGTTCGACAAGCTCGACGTCCGGGGACACGCCTACTCGTTCGCGGTGGCGTTGCTGGAGAACCACCCGTACGAACACGTGCTGAGCCGTGGCTGGAACCTCGACGAGCGGATTCGTGCGGCGGGACTGCCGATCGACAGGAACCTCCGGCCGCGCGGTCTCCTGGAGCAGCCGAAGACCAAGTTGCTGCACGACATCGCGGCGACCACGGAGATCCGCAAACACCCGACGATCCTCGGCCAGACCGAGGAGACGATCCGGTTCGAACGACAGGACTGGGCCACCGCCGTCTTCACGCACATGTGGCAGCAGTACCCGGCGGCAAGGGAGATCCTCCGCAACTGGATGTGCGACGACACCTCGGAGGAGGCGCGCGACGCGGTCACTCGGGCGATCTACGCGATCGTGACGACCGTTCCCGCGCGTGAGCCTCTTGCGCTCGTGCATCACCTCGCATCCCAACCGGCTGTCGGCCGCCGCACGGTCGCCGTCGCGACGCTGGTGCGTCTGACCGAGAACGCCCGGATGCGAGGTCCCGCCGAACAGGCGATGCACAAGTGGGTGGAGGACGGCTACGCGTATCCGCTGTGGACCGTCGCGAGGGTGTACTCGACCCCGGCACCGCATCGACCGCCGCACGCTGTGCTGGCGATGTTCACCAAGATCGGGAAGTCGAAGAAGTTCACCCCGCAGAACGCCGTTGTCGCAGGCGTGCTGCCACTGCTCCTGGACGAGAGCACCCAGCAGGTGGCACTGGACACCGTTGTGTCGTGGACATCGCCGAAGTACCGCAGGACCGGACTGCCCAGGCTCGCGATCGGGCTCGGCCTGTGGGTGATCGGGTTCCACAAGCAGTCCCACGCCCTGTCCGTCGTGCTCAGCAGTCAGCGTCCGAACGCCGTGCAGATCCTGCTCGATCACGTGCTGGGCGACGACGTGTTCGGCCCGTACGTGCTCGGGTACATGGCTGACAAGGCGAGGTCGGCAACGTGGGACGCCGACGACGCCGACGAGCTCGTGTGGTTCGCCCAGCTGGTCAGCCCGGAGCTCGGCTGGTGGCGACGACGTGCGGCGGTGGGGCGGTTGTGTCGCCGGCATCCGTACCTGCGGTCGGCCATCCGCCGGATCTTCCGGGTCGCCAGACGGGTTCAGCCGTCGTAGATGCCGTGATCCGCCTGCGCCCGCGAGCTGCCTTCCCCCGCCGTCCCGCTCGACTTCGCCGCCGGGTCCACCGACACCGGCAGGTCACCGAGCCCGGCGAGGAACTCCACGGTCCAGAGGTGCCGCGCGGACGGGTTGGCCTCCATGAAGGAGTCGCCGAAGCCGTAGGTGGCGACGCGGGTGTCCTCGGGGCCGTCCATCTCGACGGTGATCTGCGAGCCGAGCAGGCCCTTCTCACCGGGTGCGCAGGCCAGTTCCAGACGGGCGCGGATCCATTGCGGAACGGCCGCGGGGTCTGCTTCGAGTTCGGAGGAGACCGCGGTGCAGGAGGTGCCGTGGGCGCGGGCGACGAAGGCGGCGCGGAAGACGACGAGCTCACCGGCCGTGCAGCCGGTGAGAACGCGTGCTTCGACAGCTGTCTCCGTGCTGGAGACGACGGGGCGGGCGGCCGCGCACCTCGCGGCTGGGGGCGCGGCCGACGCCGCTGCTCCGCCGGAGGTGACGGCCAAGAGTAATAACGCGGCGGCCACGGATCTCATGCGGAAAACCTATTTGCGGCCGCCGCGTTCCTGTTCGAACTTCACCCCACGGATGGGTGAGGGTCGTGCTGGTCGTGCTCCGGCCTCGAGGTCTTCCCCTGAGACGACGGTGACTCTGTCGGGCGAACCGGTCGTTGGGCGCGGCCTGTCGTGAGTCAGGCGACTTCCTCCAGTTCCCTCGGTTCGGCCGCGGCCTGCCTGCGCTTGCGCAGCACGACGACCACACCGACCAGCACCCCGACGGCCAGCACCACCCACATCGCTCCGTTGAAGACGGACTCGATGTACTTCGCCGAGGCGCCCGCGGCCGAACCGATGCCGATGTGCAGCGCCGACCAGCACACCGCGCCCGCGATCGAGGCGGGCAGGAACCGGCGGTACTCCAGTTTCGACGCACCCGCCGACGCCGGTACCAGCGTCCGCACGACGGGCATGAACCGGGCGACGAACACCGCCCACGCCCCGCGCCGCCGCAACAGCTCGCCCGCCTTGTCCCAGTGCTGCTGACCGACCTTGCGGACGATCTTGCTGTCGCGCAACCGATCGCCGAAGCGGCGGCCGAGGTAGTAGCCGATGCTGTCGCCCGCCACCGCGCACACCGAGACCACCAGCCACATGGCGAGGAACCTGGGCACGGTCGTCACCGTCGTCGAGGCCAGCAGGAGAGCGCTTTCGCCCGGCGCCAGAAAACCGACGCCGAGCGTGCACTCCGCCAACGTCAACGCACCCGTCACCGCCAGCACCGCTGGCTGCGGCAGGTTCGCCAGCCCTGCGAGAGCATCAGTCAACAAGGCCATGGGCTCTCCCAGCAGGACGACGAATTGGTTCGACGAAGGAGGGCTGTCATCGAGACAACGCCTACCTGCCAACCAGTTCACCGCAACGGACAGAGCTCGCACATCGGACCCCGGTCGGATCCGGTGTCAGACCTCGGGACTAAGGGAGATCACCGATCGACCCCGAAACGTCAGCCGGGTGACCCCCGTGATCCAGTCAGTCGGCGGTGTTCCCGCGGATGACGTCAGCCGTAGATGGTGGCCTGCTTCGAGGTCTGCCGCACTCCGTTGGGGCCGTTGAGGAAGCGCTCACCCCACGGGGTGAGGTCCGCCGGGTTGAACGAGCGGACCAGGTCGAGGTACTCGACCCCGCCACCGTTGCCGCTCCACGACCAGCCGAGGTAGCCGATGCCGCGCGCCTGGGACTGCGCCATGATCGTGTCCTCGTCCGGGTCGCCGTCGCTGTGCTTGTCGCCGAACTCGCCCACCACCAGCGGCAGCCCTGCCGAGCGGAACGCGTCGAAGTACGCGTTGACCTTCGCCGCCGTGTTGTACACGCCGTACATGTGGACGGAGAACACCGTGTTGCGCTGCGGGTCGGCGTTGAGCACCGAAGCGGCGTTGTTGCGCATGATGTTCAGCCAGTCCTGGCCCCACATCGGCGCGTCCGCCATCAGCAGGTGCTGCAGCCCGGCTCCGCGCAACCGCTTGATCGCGTTCTTCGTCGCGTTCGTCCACGCCGGGCTCACCAGCAGATTGGTGCCGAACGGCTCGTTGCCGAGGTTGATGACAACGTAGTTCTCCTGGCCCTTGAGCACATCGGCAAGGCCGATCCAGTAGCTCGCCGCCTGATCCAGCGTCGCGGCCCCGATCTGATCGCCGTAGCCGGTGGTGTCGTGGGCCTCCAGCACGCAGATCAACCGGTTCTGCTTGCACAGCGAGATGACGTTCGCGACGTCAGCCGCCGAACTCGGTCCCCACCGCTTGCCGGTGCCGAGCACCACGCGAACGGTGTTGGCGCCGAACGACTTGATGTCCGCGAACGCACGTGTCTGGTCCTGGAACCAGACATGCGGATGGTTCACACCCCGCATGACGAAGGCACTTCCGCTCGCCTCGACGACCTGCGAGCCGCTGACCCGCAGGCCGGTGGCGGCCTCGGCGGGTTGCGTGCCGACCAGGATCGACGCCGTCAACGCGAGCACGCTCGCGGCACTCAGCCTTGTGATCACAGCGGCTGATGGAACCGTACGCAGGTCACCTTGACAAGGGTCGCGCATCAACTTCAACACAGCATGGAACCATTGCAGGAGAACGCATTCGACCAAACGGTCCACTTCGGACCGAACTGAGGTCGGCCTGTCAGTGGTCGTGATCGTGGTCGTGCTCGGGCGCGAACGGCTGGTAGATGTAGAACATCGTGACCGGCTCATCGCCCGCGACGGTCTCGTGGTCGACACCCGGCGGCACGAACGCGTAAGAGCCCGCGCCCGCCTCAACGCCACCGATGCTCACCGTGCCGTTGATGACCCACGTGTGCTGCGTCGCCGACGGGTGGTTGTGCCCGACGTCGCGTGCGCCCGGTGCCATCTGGATCAGGCCCACGATCGTGTCACCGTTATGCGATTTCCACAGCAGCTTGTTCTGCAGCCGTTCGTCGCCGTGCAGCGCGAACGACTTCATCTGGGCGAGGACATCAGCGGACAGAACCGTCACTTTGTCCTGCGGGGCGTCGCTCATGGGCACAGCCTTTCGGGAGCCGAACGGGCTTACGGCCGTTATATAGACGACCGGGCCGCCCACATTACGGTGGACGGCCCGTTCAGCTCAGCTGCACTTGTTCTCGCCGTTGAACAGCAGGAACGTCACGAGCTTCCCGTCGGCGAAGTGGAAGCTCAGCACCGAACCCTGCTGGTCGGGCACCGGCGCGTCGTAGGTCTTGTCGTCGCGCTGCGCGAGCGTCGGGTAGGCCGCCTTGACCTGGTCGACCGTCGCCCCCTTGCCCACACCCTTGGCCACGGTGGCGCCCGGCGGCGGCACGATCATCCGGATCTTGTCCCCGGCGAACAACACCCCGCCGTTGGCCTCACGCGCCTCGGCCCGCTTGGCGATGCGCTGCGTGGACTCCGCCGCCAGCTGCGCCGCCTTGGCCCCAACCTCGGCCGACTTGGCGAGCTTCTCCGCGTGGGCGGCGAACTCCGCGGCACCGGCGTTCGCTCCCGGCGCGGGGCCCACTGCGGCCTCTGCCTCGTCCGCGGCCTTCTGCGCGGCCTCGTACTGCTTCTCGGCCTCGTCCTCGGCGGCGAGTTGCGCGGCGTCCAGTGCCGGCGCGCCCTGGTACCGGTAGTCCTCGCACGTGCCGAACTTGCCCGCGCTCGTGGCGGCGAGGTCGCCGGTGGCGAGCGCGTCCTGCTTGGACATGCCGGGCTTCAGCTTTCCCCAGCCCGTGACGTCGAAGTGCTTCTCCTGCGCGGCCTGCTGCTGCCCTCCTGGCGTGCAGCTGACGGCGGCGAGTGCCGCGGCCACGACGAATGCCGCTTTCAATCCCCCATGGTTACTCACGCGCACACGGTATCCGGCTCCTCAGCGGGGACCGAATGCGTTTCACGGAATCTCCATACTCTCTCCACAGGGTCCGCTTCGGACAGTTTGAGGAGGAGCCCCGTGCCGACAGAAGGCCGTTGAGTCACGCGTGAGCAGCGGATATCGGTGACGGCGACACCGCCGCTTCGTGTACAGCCAGGGACTCGCCTGGACGCCGTTGAACTACCCATAAGGAAAGAGGCCGCCCACTCTAAAGTGGACGGTCTCTGACTTGCTGTGGAGCTGAGGGGAATCGAACCCCTGACCTTCTCGATGCGAACGAGACGCGCTACCAACTGTGCTACAGCCCCTTGCGGTGTTACGAGAGAACTATAGCAGGGCCGGAGGGGGTGTTTTCACCACCCCCACTATGCCCCGACAGCACCTCGGTACCGCAGCGACTCCAGTCCCTCTAACTCGACGAAGACCGGGTCCTCGTCGTCGGAATCGACCGGAATGGTGCCTGGTCGCACGTGGTGCTCGTAGCGCGGCAACGGTGGCAGCGCCGGCCTGTCCTCGACCACCTCGACCTCGGTGGTCTCCGCCATCTCGGCGGGCGAACTGGTCGGCTGAGCCGGAACGACCGGAGCTTCCTCGGCCTGCTGCGGCTGCGGGCCCGTCGCACGGCGTCGGCGCACCTGCTGCAGGCGGGCGAGCCGGCGGGCGCGGATCTCCTCCTCGATCCGCACCTGCCTGCGCAGGTAGGTCAGGTAGCCCACGAGCAGCAGGTCGAACGCGGCGTGGCCGTACCAGAGCTTCGTGTAGAACACGCCCGCGACGATTCCCGACGCCACGGCGGCGACCAGCAGGAACGCCACGACTCTGCGGCGGAACGCGTACTTGGCCTGCGCGACCAGGGCCGCGCTCTCCGGGTCGTAGCCACCACGGCCACGCCGGAACGGGCGTTCGACGTACTCCTCCTCGTCGAAGTAGTCGTCGTCGATGTCGTGGATGTCGTCGTACTCGGCGTCGGGCATGGCGTCGTACTCCTCCCCCACGCTGCGCGCACTCTCCTGGCGCTTGCGGGCCATCATGGGGACGAGGACCACCAGCCACGCCACGACCAGCGCAACGATGATCAGCGAACTCGGCATTCCCCGTTCACCTCCCCCGGCCCACGCGTGGTGCTGTCACCACGCTAGTCACAACAGTCACACCTGTGTCGGAGGCTCGCCGAGCGCGGTGCGTACCAAAGTGTGGTGTATCACCCACTTTTGGGTGAAGTGATTAGAACGAACGGACGCGAACGTCAGGGAAGACGGGCCTCTCCGCGTGCGACCAAACGGCGCACTAGGCCATCCGGGACCTCTTCGGACGTGAGCGCGAAGCAGAGGTGGTCGCGCCACTGTCCGGCAACATCCAGATAACGCTTGAAGAGGCCTTCCTCGCGATACCCGGATTTCGTGAGCACCCGGATCGAGGCACCGTTCTCCGGTCGCACGGTCGCTTCGAGCCGGTGCAGACCAGCGTCGCGGAAAGCGTGGTCGGTGAGCAACGCGACGGCGGCCGTTGCGACGCCGCCGCCCGCCCGATCAGCGGCTACCCAGTAGCCGATCCACGCGGACAGCAGCGAGCCGCGCACGATGTTGCCGACGGTGATCTGCCCGGCGACCTCGCCGTCGACCAGGATCATGAACGGCAGCGTGCTGCCGCGCCGGGCCATGGCGCGCAGCGACGACCACTGCGCGGGCCAGGAGAGCGTCGCGTTGCGCTCGTCCCAGCCCTCCTGCGCGGTGGGTTCCCATCGCTCCAGGTAGTCGCGGTCGCGGATGCGCAACCGGGACCACTTGCCGCCGTCGAACAGCCGGGGTCCGCGCAGGGTCACCGTTCCCGCGCGCACCTCGACGGGCCCCAGCCGGACCGGCCAGCCGGGGTGACGTCCCATGTCCGAAAAAGCGTTCATCAACCGTTACCTGAAGTGTGAGCAAGTGTGTTCACGGTCTTCAGGCAGCCGTCGCCTTGTGGTGGCGGCGTTGGCCCACACCGGGATGGTGCGGGTCTTCCCGTGGCGGTACCCGCTGCCCACACGGCGTGGGGCTGACATGGGTTTCCATCGGGCCTGTTTAGCGTCCCGGCGCAACTCGCCGTGGACGTCCTGCCCGGTGCCTCGCCGGCGAGTGCGGCGAGGTTGCGGGCGGCGTTGAGATCGCGATCAAGCGCAAGTCCGCACTCACCGCAATGAAACACTCGGACCCGCAGCGGCAGTTTGGCTTTCACCGCGCCGCAGTTCGAGCAGGTCTTCGAGGACGGATACCAGCGGTCTGCGATGACCAGCCCGACGTCACTCCAGGTTGTCTTGTACTCAACCTGCCGCCGCAACTCGCCCAATCCGACCCCGGAGATGTGCCGAGCCAGACGGCGGTTGCGCATCATTCCGGACACGTGGAGATCTTCCAGCACGATCACGTCGAACGTCCGGACGAGACCTGTGGTGAGTTTGTGCAGCCCGTCACGACGGGCGCTGACAACCCGCGCGTTCAGCTTCGCCACACGCGCCTGGCTTCTGCGCCACCGATTCGAAGGTGTCTGCCCGGTGCGCTTGTCAGGGGCGACGCGCCTTGCGGCTTGGCGGTTCAGGCGGCGTAGCTTGCGTTGTACCCGTTCGAGGTGCTTCGGGTTGGGGATGATCTGCCCAGTGGACAGCACCGCGAGTGACTTCACCCCGAGATCGACACCGACCACCGTGCCACGCCCCACAGGTGCCGGGTCGGTGCGGGTGATCTCCACCGAGAACGAACAGAACCAGCGCCCGGATCGGTACGAGACGGTGACCGAACGGATCCGGGCCGTGCCGCGCTGCACATGACGAGCAAGCTTGCGCGTGGATTCGTGCGTGCGCACCGTGCCGATGCGCGGCAGCTTCACATGCCGCCGATCCGAGTCGGTCAAACCGAAAGCGCCAGTCGTGAACCGGCACGACAATCCAGACCGCTTGCCCTTGAACCTCGGGAATCGAATCTGGGGACCGCGCCGTTCACCAGCACGGGAGGTCCGCCAGTTCGTCAGTGCGTTGGCGAGGTTGGCCAAGCCCGACGAGTACGCCTCCTTGGAGTTCTCACTCCACCACGGCGCAACCTTGTACTTGGCCTGGTTCCAGTCCCTGCGCAGGCTGTAGGCCGACCACGGAAGTGATGCGACGAGCTGATTCTCTGGAAGGTCGTAGGTCCTCTCAGCGGCACGCTGATCCAGGTTCGCCCTGATACGAGCCAGTCCCCAGTTATAGGCGTAGCGCTGCGCGCCACAATGCGACTGCAGGGCCGTGCGTTGCCCCGCAGTCGGATCGAGAGCGAACCGATACGCCAGGATCACTGTGTCCATCTCGCCAGCACGGTAACGCGCGGCACCGACAGTCCGGCTCCGCGCTACCAGTCCGCCACTCACAGGCACCCACACATGTCCACGCTCAATCACGTTCCAGCCGACAGGAGTCAACCCCTCTGCGCGAGGAAGCTGACGAGTACCTCTTCGCCGACCGAGACCTCGGTGACGTCCTCGTCGACCATGATCAGGCAGTTGGCCTCGGCCAGTGACGCGAGCAGGTGCGACCCGGACGTGCCGAGCGGCTGCACCAGGTACTCGCCGTTGTCCGCGTCGCGCAGCAGCTGGCCGCGCAGGAAGCCGCGGCGGCCCTTCGTCGACTGCAGCGGTGACAGCAGCCTGGCCGACACGGCGCGGCGGTACGGGTTCTTCTTGCCGAGCGCAGCCCTGATCAGGGGCCTGACCAGCACTTCGAACACGACGAGCGCGCTCATCGGGTTCGCGGGCAGCAGGAACGTCGGCACGGCGTCCGGGCCGAGGCGGCCGAAGCCCTGCGCCGAGCCGGGATGCATGGCGATGCGGGTGACGTCCATGTCGCCGAGGTCGGCCAGCGCGGCCTTGACCTCGTCGCCGATCGCGCCGCCGACGCCACCGGCGACGATGACGATCTCGGAGAGCAGCAGCCGGCCCTCGACCACCTCACGCAGCCGGCGCGGGTCGGCGGACATGATGCCGACCCGGCTGACCTCGGCCCCCGCGTCCCGTGCGGCGGCGGCCAGCGCGTACGAGTTCACGTCGTAGACCTGGCCCTGACCGGGCGTGCGGTCGACGTCGACGAGCTCCTCACCGAGCGAGATCACCGACACCCGCGGGCGCGGGTGGACGAGCACCTTGTTGCGTCCGACAGCGGCCAGCAGACCGACCTGAGCTGCGCCGATGGACGCGCCGCGGCGAACCGCGACGTCGCCCGTCTGCACGTCCTCGCCGGTGCGGCGGACGAACCCGGCGGACGGCACACTGCGGTTCACCGTGACCTTGGCGTGGTGGCCGTCGGTGTAGCCGAGCGGCACGACGGCGTCGGCGAGCGTGGGCAGCGGCGCACCCGTCGCGACCCGCACCGCCTGGCCTGGCTGGAGCCGGCGCGGCTGCCGGGAGCCGGCCGGGATCTCGCCCACGACCGGCAGCTGGACGGGGTTCACGTTCGCGCCGGACACGTCGACGCTGCGCACCGCGTAGCCGTCCACCGCGGCCTGGTCGAAGCCGGGCAACGCGCGTTCCGCGACGACCTCCTCGGCGCAGAGCAGGCCCTGCGACTCCGAGATCGCCACCCGCACGGGCGCGGGCCGCACCGCGGCCGCGATCACCCGAGCGAGCTGCTCGTCAACTGACCTCATGTCTTGGTCCTCGCGCTCAGGAGTTGTCGAGGCGTTCCCGCAACCACTCGCGCAGATCGGGTCCGTACTCCGGGGTCTTGAGTGCGAAGTCAACCGCAGCGCGCAGGAATCCGGCGGGATTGCCGAGATCGTGTCGCCCGCCGCGGTGCACGACGACGTGCACGGGGTGACCCTCCGCGATCAGCAGCGCGATGGCGTCGGTGAGCTGCAGTTCACCGCCCGCACCAGGGGTGATGCGCTTGAGGGCGTCGAAGATGGCGCGGTCGAGCAGGTACCGGCCGGCGGCGGCGAACGTCGACGGCGCGTCCTCCGGCTTGGGCTTCTCGACCATGCCGACGACCTGCTTGACGTCGTCGCTGCCGGTGTCGCGGACGTCGAACACGCCGTACGCGGAGATCTGCTCGCGCGGGATGTCGAACGCCAGCAGGACGCTGCCGCCCTTCTCCTCGCGGACCTTCGCCATCTTCTTGAGCGCGTCGGTGGGCAGGATGATGTCGTCGGGCAGCAGCACCGCGACGGCCTCGTCCTCGCCGGTCAGGTTGCCCTCGGCGCAGCCGACCGCGTGTCCCAGGCCGAGCGCCTGCTCCTGGATCGCGGTCTCGGCTTTGATCAACCGAGGGGCCCGCCGGATCTTCTCGACCAGGTCGTCCTTGCCCTTGGCGGTCAGCGACTGCTCGAGCTCCTCGTTGGCGTCGAAGTATTCGGCGACCGACGCCTTGGTCGGCGAGGTGACGATGACCAGCTTCTTCGCGCCGGCCTCAGCCGCTTCCCTGGCCACGTACTCGATGGCGGGGGTGTCGACCAGCGGCAGCAGTTCCTTCGGCACGGCTTTGGTCGTGGGGAGGAAACGGGTGCCCAAGCCGGCCGCGGGCACGATAGCGGTGTGGAAGGCGCTGCTCATGGGCTGCGATGCTAACGACATACCGAGGGATACCCACCATGACGTCCGATCTTCGTGACCGGAAGGCCACACTGCGTTCACGGTTGCTGGCCGCGCGGCGTGCGGTTTCAGCCGAGGACCGTGCCGCGGAGGCCGCGGCCCTGGCGGCGCACGTGGCCGCGTTGGACGTTCAACCTGATCAGACTGTGTGCGCGTTCCTGCCGGTCGGATCGGAGCCCGGTGACGCGTCGTGGCTCGACGGCCTGCGCTGCCGGGTGCTGCTGCCGATCGTGACGGGAGACTCGCCGCTCGACTGGGCGGTCCACACCGGACCGGCCGGGCTCGTTCCCGCCGCGTTCCGGCTGCTCGAACCGTCCGGTCCCCGGCTCGGCGCCTCGGCGATCGCTGGAGCCTCGCTGGTGCTGGTGCCCGCGCTGGCGGTGTCGGTGTCGGGGGTGCGGCTGGGCAAGGGACAGGGCCACTACGACCGGTCGTTGCCGCTGGTCAAAGCCCCACTGGTGGCCGTCGTGCGCGATTCGGAGGTCCTCGCCGACGTGCCGGCGGAGCCTCACGACGTGCGGATGAACGGCGTCCTGACCCCCTCGGTCGGCCTGCGGTGGCTGTGACTTTGACCGGGTGTGTTTGCGCTCCGGGAAGGTCCTGAGCGAAAATCGTGTTGGCACTCACAACGCCCGAGTGCCAGATCTAGGAGCGAACCCAGTGCCTACGTACCAGTACGCCTGCACCGCGTGTGAGCACCGGTTCGAGGCTGTGCAGTCGTTCAGCGACGCCTCCCTCACCGAGTGCCCCGAGTGCTCGGGCAAGCTGCGCAAGCTCTTCGGCGCCGTCGGTGTCGTGTTCAAGGGCAGCGGTTTCTACCGCACGGACAGCCGCTCGGGCTCGTCCAAGAGCACGTCGTCCACGACGACGTCCTCCACCGCCTCGGAGACGAAGTCCTCGTCCTCGGACAAGAAGTCGTCCTCCGACTCGAAGCCCGCGAGCAGCGCCCCGGCGGCGGCCGCCAGCTGAAGATCGCGAGTTGTCCACAACTTGCGGCTGAGTCCCCTTTGCCATGCCCCGGCGGTCCTACCGTCGGGGCATGACTCTTTCCGCCACCGCCCTGGACCGCCTCCGCTCCCTGACCCGCCGCCGCCCTTCCGTTGCGTGGCGCAGGTTTCTGGCCCTGGGTCTGGCTTTGCTGGCCGCGTTGACGAGCTTCTGGCCCGACGTGGGCCATCCCGCGGTCGTCGCGTCCCACGACCTGCCGGCCGGAGTACCGCTGTCGGCCGCCGACGTTCGCCTGGTGTCGCTGACCGCGCCGATCTCCGGTTCGTTCCCGGGAGTCGACGCCGTGGTGGGCCGAACCCTGCGCGACGCGGCGCGGGAGGGCGTCCCGCTCACGGACTTCGATCTCGCTGCCACGTCAGAAGATCAGGTCTCGGTGGCCGTGCGAGTGGCTGACCAGGGCCTGGCCGACGTGATGCGGATGGGCGACCGCGTCGACGTGGTGTCGCCATCGGCAGAAGTGCTCGCGGAGAACGCATCCGTGCGTGAGACACGAGGACAAGTCGTAGTGCTCACGTTGCCGAGACTTAATGCGACCCGTGTGGCCGCGATGTCACTGGATCATGCGTTAGCCGTTACCCTCCGCTGATGCTGAAGGGTTTCAAGGACTTCCTGATGCGCGGAAACGTCGTCGACCTGGCCGTGGCCGTGGTCATCGGAACGGCGTTCACCGCGATCGTCACCGCGTTCACCACGAGCCTCATCAAGCCGCTCATCGCTTCGCTCGGCGGCGCCGAGACGAAGGGTTTGGGCTTCTACCTCCGAGAGAACAAGGAGGACACGTACCTGGACTTCAGCAACATCATCAACGCGGCAATCAACTTCGTGATCGTCGCGGCGGTCGTGTACTTCGTACTGGTGCTGCCGATCAAGAAGATCCAGGAGCGCCGCAAGAGGGGCGAGGAGCCGGGCCCGGCCGAGCCCACGGACGTCGAGCTGCTGATCGAGATCCGCGACCTGCTCGCGGCCCAGCAAAACCAGCAGCCGCGCACCCCGACCACCGACGTGCGCGGCCCGAAGATCTGACGCCCGCACCGGCCAGCCGAACCAACAGCGCCGCGCGGCGATGCCACAACACGCACGCCGCGCGGTGCATCCGGGGATCACGCACGAAGTGGCAAGCCCGAACAACGCACGCCACGACGCGCACGCTCGTGGCAATACAGCGAGTAGCGGTTATGCAGCCCGGAGCGCGACCAGCCACCCCAAGGGCGACCACTCACCCGCCGTGATGCGGCGGCCGATTCTCCCGATACCAGGCCTCACGGTCCCCAGCGCCGTCACCAGCAGCCGACCCACGCTCATCCGACGTGGTCTCCGGCAGAACATCACCGAACACCTCAGCCAACCGACGACGACGCTTCACAGCGTCGTCGTCAGCCGGCTGAGACTGCGAATCACTCTTCGTCAAGACCGCTCAACTGCTCGATCACGTAAGGCACCAACGCCGACAGCGTCGCCATGCCGTCGCGGACCGCGGAGCGCGACCCGGCGAGGTTGACGACCAAGGTGCTGCCGGAGACGCCGACGAGACCGCGCGAGATACCCGCGTCCACCGCGCCCGCGGCAAGACCGGAGGCACGGAGTGCCTCGGCGATGCCGTGGATCGGGCGGTCGAGCACGCCCTGCGTTGCGTCGGGGGTGACGTCGCGCGGCGACACGCCTGTGCCGCCGACGGTGACCACGAGGTCGACGCCACCGATCACGGCTGTGTTGAGCGCGGCCCGGATGTCGACCACCTCACCCTCGACCGCGACGGTGCCGTCGACGATGAAGCCGGCTTCTTCGAGCAGTTCGGTGACGAGAGGGCCGGAGTTGTCGTCCTGCTCGCCGTGCGCCACCCGGTCGTCCACGATCACGACCAAAGCGCGGCCAAGGCGCTGCGCGCTGCGTTCCATACCGATCACCGTAGCGGGAGTCTGACTTCGAAGCGGCAGCCAGGACCGTGGTTCTGGACGCCGATCCTCCCGTGGTGCGCGTCGACCAAGCCCCGAGCGATGGAAAGTCCCAGCCCGGCACCGGCGGGATTGCGTGCGGACGAACCGCGGAAGCCCACGTCGAACACCTGTGGCAGCACGTCATCGGGGATGCCGCCGCACGCGTCGGCCACCCGCACCACCGCTTCGCCTCCGTCCACATCGACCTGGACGGCCACGGCGCCGCCCTCCGGTGTGTGTCGAATGGCGTTGGACACAAGGTTGCGCACAACACGCATCAGTTCCGGATCTGAGCCGCGCACGACCGGCCATTCGCGAGCGTCGGCGCGCAACCGCACGCCCTCCCGCGCGGCGACCGGACGGGATGCGGCGACCACGTCGCTCACGACGTCCGCCAGCCGCACGTCGTGGAACGTCAGCTTCAACGCGCCGGCCGTGATCCGCGAGAGCTGGAAGAGGTCGTCCACCAGTTTCGAAAGGTGGTCCGCCTCCAAAGCGATCTGTTTGGCGTAGACGGCGACCTCGCCCGGCTCGGAGACGACGCCGTCCTCCAACGCCTCCGTCATCGCCCGGATACCGGCCAGCGGCGTCCGCAGGTCGTGGCTGATCCACGCGACCAACTGCCGCCGCGCCGCCTCGGCCTCCCGCTCCCACACGCTGCGTCGCGCGATCGCACGGCCCAGCATGATCGAGAACGGCACCGTGACCACGCCGACCACCGCGCACACCGTCAGGGCGGCCGTCAGCATCGGCGTGAACATGAACCCGCCGACCGTGAGCACGCCGCCGATGGTCGCCACCACCGGCACGATCACCATGACGGTCATCGCGGTGGTGAGCGAAACCCGGCTCAGCCGGTCGAAGATGTTCACAGCGAACTTCTGTCGTAGCGGTAGCCCACGCCCCACACGGTGCTGAGCCGCATCGGCTTGGCCGGGTCCTTCTCGATCTTCTCCCGCAACCGTCGCACGTGGACGGTCACGGTCGACTGGTCCCCGAACTGCCAGCCCCACACGCGCTCCAACAGCTCGGCCCGGCCAAAAGCCCGTCCGGCATGAGCGATGAAGAACGCCAGCAGGTCGAACTCACGGGTCGTCAGCTGCAACGGCATGCCGTCCAACGTGGCGGTGTGCGCGGCCACGTCCAGAACGAGATCGCCGTCGCGCACCATCCGCGGCTCGTAAGCACGCGACGCCCGCCGCAGCACCGACGACACCCGCAGGGCCAGCTCGCGGGGGCTGAACGGCTTGGTGACGTAGTCGTCCGCCCCGATCTGCAACCCGGCGATGCGATCCTCCTCCTCGCCCAGCGCCGTCAGCATGACCACCGGCGTGTTGCCGCGCAGCCGGATCCGCCGGCACACCTCGATCCCGTCGATGCCGGGCAGCATCAGGTCCAGCACGACGATGTCCGGCTCCTGCGCGGCCATCAACCGCAGCGCCTGCTCCCCGTCCCCGGCGAGCTCGACCTCGTACCCGGCGTGCTCGAGGTATCGGCGCACCACGTCGCGCACCGTCGTGTCGTCGTCGACGACCAACACCCGTTCCACCACGTCACCAACGCTATGCCAAGAACGCCGGCCCGGCTCGCATCCGTAAGAAAACGAAAAGAGACCGGCTCTGCGCGCGGGGCAGGTGCGCACAGAGCCGGTCTCCCGGGTCGTGACGTCCGGTTCTGGCGGGCGGCGGATGCCAGAACCGGACGCTCCCCCGACCTATCCCACCTCGACGCCGTCGAGGGTGGCTTCCACCGTCCTGTTGTCGGACAGCGTGATCGTGACCTTGTCGCCAGGAGCCTTGGACCGGACCGCGGCCACGAGCGTGTCCGACTCGTCGATGCGCCGGTCACCGAACTTGGAGATGACGTCGCCCGCCTTCAGGCCGGCCTTCTCGGCGGCACCACCGGGCGTGATCTCGGAGATCTTGGCGCCCTGCTCGGTCGACTCGACCTTCACGCCGAGCACGGTCTGCTTGGGCTTGCCGCTCTTCACGATCTCGTCGATCGTGCGGCGCGCCTGGTCCATCGGGATGGCGAACCCGATGCCGACGGAGCCTGCCTGGCCGCCCGACTGGTTCGGGCTGTAGATCGCGGAGTTGATGCCCACGACCTGGCCCTGCATGTTCACCAGCGGGCCGCCGGAGTTGCCGGGGTTGATGGCCGCGCAGGAGCCGGACATCGTCGTGCTGGACCTGATGCTGCCCGGCATCGACGGGATCGAGGTGTGCCGGCGGATCCGGCTGCGCGGCAACACGCCGGTGGTCATGCTGACGGCGCTGGGCGAGGAGGAGGATCGCATCGCCGGGTTGCAGATCGGGGCGGACGACTACGTCACCAAGCCGTTCAGCCCCCGCGAGCTGGCCCTGCGGGGGTCGTCGGTGCTGCGGCGGGC
>NZ_MUYM01000121.1:2748-3148 GCF_002150765.1 Lentzea kentuckyensis | reverse complement strand
CCGATCGCGCGATCGGCTGCCGCTGGCTTCTCCTGGTGGACGGCCTGGACGAGGTGGCCGACGCCGAACTCCGCCTGCGCCTCCTCAACCGCCTCGCTGCCTGGGCGTCGGACGACGCCTACCGGATCCTGCTCACCACCCGTCCCACCGAAGGCGGCGCCCTCGCCCCGCTGCAGCGCATCGGTGCCGTTCGTTACGAACTGCAGCCCTTCGACGCCGAGGCCTTGCAACACTTCGCCGCCAAGTGGTTCCCCGGAGACGACTCTCAGCGCTTCCTGCACCAGATCCGCGAAGCCCACCTCGACGAACTGGTCGAGACGCCGCTGTTCGCCACGATGGCCGCGATCATCTTCCGCGAGTACGGCGGACAACCGTTGCCCGGCGACCAGTACACGCTCTA
>NZ_MUYM01000121.1:0-2723 GCF_002150765.1 Lentzea kentuckyensis | reverse complement strand
TCGCCGTCGGGCCGTTCGTCCTGCGTGGCGACGAGCTCGCGTTCCAGCACCACAGCTTCGCGGAACACCTTGCCGCCACCTCCCGCGCCCGCGACCTGCCGGACGCCTTCTGCCCCAAGGTCTTCGCCGACCTCCTGCACGCCGCCGACGCCCGCGAATCGGGCCGCTTCGCCCGCGCCGTGCTGCTCCACCACACCCGCCTGCACCCCGCCGAGGCAGATCGCCTCCTCGACTGGCTGCACCGCGGCAACGCGGACCAGCACCTCCTCGCGGCCCGCCTGCTGGCCCACCACCTACCGGCCTCGGCGGCCAGGACGGAGGCCTTCCTCGCCACGGTCTGGGGCTGGGCCATGACCACACATTTCAACGCGGCCGACATCCTCACCGAGGCCTCCCGCGCCACCTCGTTCCCCGGCTTGGCGGAGTGGCTCCTCCGCCTGATGAACTGTTCGAAAGCGCCTTGGCGATCACGTGCGGAGGCCGCCACCGCGTTGGCGGTGCGGGTGCGCGGCCCTCACACAGCGGACGCCGTCCGGTTCCTCCACCGCCTGATCGACGAGCCACAGGCGTCGGTGTCCGACCGGCTCGTGGCAGCAGAAGCGTTGGCGCAGTGCGGAACCAGCGAACGAAGCGCCGCCGAACGCGGCCTGCGCGCGGTGCTCACCGATCCCATCGCCAGCAGCGCTTCCGTGCGCGCCGCCGCGGTGATCCTGGCGGCGTTCGGTGGTGACGCGCGCACGTTCTCGATCGGCGTGCTGACTCGCGTGCTGTCCGATGTGGATTCCTCGCCGCGCCACCTCGTTGAGGCGGCGACCGGACTGCTGGAGATCGGCCCGGAGTTCGCGGACATCTGCGCGTCCCAGTTCCTCTCACTGTTGAGAAGCTCGGCGCAGACCTATTACGTCTGGCAGGACGCCGCATTGGGACTCGCCTCGATCAGTTCGGCCCATCTCGACGACACGGCCATCGAACTGACCGCTCGCCTCGCCGAGCGGCAGCGTCGGACGGCTGGCGAGCTGATCGCGGAGCTGGCCGAGAACGCCGTCCGCGACGTGGACCGCTCCGTTCTGTTCGGTCACCTGATCGCTTACGCGGCGCAGCGCGAAGTCGCGCTTGCCGGACTGCGGAAGATGCTCGGCGAGCTTCACCAGAACTGGAACAACGTCGCACGAGCGGCTTCCGCACTGGGAAAGGCGGGACCGGCGTATCGGGACGAGGCCGCGAAGGCGCTGCTGAGCTCCGGCGTGCCACTCGGCTCACACGATCACGTCACGGTTCTCAACGAACTCGTCGACCTCGGCGATCCCCATCGGGCTGATGCGGTACGCGCGCTGCACGATCTGGTCGCCGACCCTGACGTGCACGTCCAGGTGAGGTGTCGTGCCGCGAACACGCTCATCAGGTCGGGCCCCGACCACCACCCGCGGGTGATCGCGCACCTGCGACAGCTCACGGTGTCGGCTGCCCACCGGGAGATGGCTCAGGCCGGGGACAGGGACGAGGCTCTGGCCGCGCTGCTCGACTCCGCCCGCTCAGCGGAAGCCTCCGCCGAGGTGCTGACGGCGCTGGCCAACACGGTCTCGGGCGAAGATCGCGCTCTGGCCGAGGAATCGGCGACCGTGCTGCGAGTGGTCATGCGCGACGTGCGACGGCCGACGAGCATCCGCGTCGCCGCCGCGAACGGGCTCAGTGCCCTGAGCAGCTGTTTCGATCGGGAATCGGCCGTGGAACTGCGCCGGATCATCGCAGGTGGCCTGGGGATCACCGACTTCCACCAGTTCGTCCTCTACCAAGCCACCAACGGAGCCGGCCCGCGCCAGGAACTAGCCGAAGCGCTGATGGAGATCCTAGCCGACGAACGAACCTCGGTTCGGTGGGCGTGGCGAGCGGTGCTCGCCATCGAGGAGCTGGGTCACGGTGGCGACCAGGAGGTGCTCGCGTTTCTGGAACGCTTCGTGAACTTCCCCGGTCTGGCCGACGGCGATCGAGCCGAAGCAGCTGTCCTGCTCGCCTCCAGACTGCCGGCTCACCTCGACCGTGCCGCGGAACTGGTCGTGTCCGCGGCGAAGACGTTTCCCGTCGATCAGCTCAGGCGCTTCGTCGCTGACCTGAGATCGTTCGGAGCGGAAGTGGCCGACCGGTTTCGTTTCCGGCTGAAGGACTCCGGGACAACGCCGGGCGACCGCATTGCCGCTGCCCTCGTACTCGGGGAGTCCGCCGAACTGCGCAGGCTCGCACAGGACGAGTTACTGCCGCTCGATTCGCGGCGGTTCGCCCTTCAGAACGCGGTGTCGGTCGAGCCGGACGCATTGTGCGAGGCGACGGCGTTCTTGCGGACGGTGATCGATGACCGGGACACCTCGGTCGACGAGCGCAGCCGAGCGGCCTGGACGCTCACTCAGCTCGACCGGACGACCACGGCTTCGATGATCTGCGTCCAGTGGCGGTTCGCGGAGGACCCGAGTGTCCCGCTGGACGATCGAGCGAGAGCGTTGCGGTGGCTGTACTTGTTGCTGCGTCCGACCACGCCGCGCTATGAGCAGGCGGCGGTCGAGATTCTGCGCAACCCGGATGTGAGCAGGAAGGCCTGGCGGTCGCTGATCACGACGGTATCCCATGCGGTGCGCTCCGACCTGGAGCGATCACTGCTGTTCGACCGCTCGATCCCGGTCGAGGACCGGTTGCCGAGCCAGTGGGATGACCTGTCGTTGCGTGACGCGGCG
>NZ_MUYM01000120.1 GCF_002150765.1 Lentzea kentuckyensis | reverse complement strand
GTGCGGGGGTCGCGCGGGGTGGCGGTGCCGACCGGGGTGGCCACCGGTGTCGGCGCGGGGCTGTTCGCGGGCGTGGTCGTTGTGCTGGCGCTGCTGGTGGACTCGGTGGTGGCCGGGCAGCTCGCGCTGGCGCTGGTGTTCGGGATCGTGCTGCTGTCGATGGTGCTGCTCACCGGGTACGGCGGGGTGGTGTCGCTCGGGCAGTTCACGTTCGTCGGGGTGGGCGCGGTGACGGTGGCGCGGCTCGGTTCGACGTCGGTCTTCTCGTTGCTGCTGGGGGCGCTGGTCGCCGCGGCGGTCGGAGCGTTGATCGCGTTGATCGCCCTGCGGGTCAGCGGGTTGTACCTGGCGCTGGCGACGCTGGGGTTCGCGCAGCTGATGGACAAGCTCGTGCTGCAGTCACCGATCGCGTTCGGCGTGCGCGGGTCTTTGCAGGTGCCGAAGCTGGTCGAGTCCGCTGCCGCTCAGCTGCTGGTGGCCGCCGGGGTGTTCGCGCTGGTCGGGGCCGGTGTGCTGGCGGTGCGGCGCGGACGGCTCGGGCGCCGGATGATCGCGGTCAAGGACAGCTCGGCGGCGTGCGCGACGCTCGGCATGAACGTCCGCTGGATCCGGGTCTGGGTGTTCTCGCTGTCCGCCGCGATCGCGGGACTGGCGGGCGGGTTGTTCGCGCAGCTGCGGGAAACCGTCGCGGCGAGCGACTTCCAGCTGTTCAACAACCTGCCGCTGCTGCTGTTCGCGGTGATCGCGGGCGTGACGTCGGTGTCCGGCGCGGCGTTGGGCGGGTTGCTGCTGATGCTGCTCCCGGTGCTGCAGAGCGGGTTCCCGGCGTTCGCGGGCGTGGCGGTGGTGTTGCTCGGCGTCGCGGCGGCGGGGCTGGCACGGGACCCCAACGGCCTGGTGAGCTGGATCTTCCGGGCCTGGACCTGGCGGCGCGCATGAGCACGTTGCGGGTGGAGGGCGTGACGGTCCGGTTCGGCGAGGTGATCGCCGTCAACGACGTGTCGTTGTCCGTCGACGTGGGCGTGACCGGGCTGATCGGGCCCAACGGCGCGGGCAAGACGACGTTGTTCGACGTGATCAGCGGGTTGCGGCGGCCGTCGGCGGGCCGGGTGGTGCTGGACGACGCGGACATCACCGCGAAGGGACCGCACCAGCGGTCGCGGCTCGGGGTGGCGCGGACGTTCCAGCGCCTCGAGGTGTTCGGGTCGCTGACCGTGTGGGAGAACGTCGTGGTGGCGCTGGAAAGCCGCCGCCGGTCGTCCCGGCTGGCCACCGGGCTGCTGGAACGGGTGGGGATCGCGGAGTTCGCGCCGAACCAGGCCGACACCGTGCCGACCGGTGCCGCGCGGCTGCTGGAGCTGGCGCGTGCGCTGGCCACCGATCCCTGTCTGCTGCTGCTCGACGAACCGTCGTCCGGGCTGGACCGCGCGGAGACCGACGCGTTCGGCGAGCTGCTGCGGGAGCTGGTGGGGGAGGGGCGTTCGGTCGTGCTGGTCGAGCACGACATGGACCTCGTGATGGGCTACTGCGACCAGGTCCACGTGCTGAACCTGGGACAGCTCCTGACCTCCGGCACGCCGTCCGAGATCCGTGCGCACGAGGGTGTCCGGGAGGCGTATCTCGGATGATCGGACCCCAAAATGATTGATCTCAGTGACGTCCACGCCGGCTACGGCCGGATCGAGGTGCTGCGCGGGGTTTCGCTGAACGTGCCGCGCGGCACCGTGACCGCGTTGCTCGGGCCGAACGGCGCGGGCAAGTCGACGCTGGTGAAGGTCATCAGTGGACAGTTGCGGGCCACCTCCGGGCACGTTCATCTGGGCGGCGTGCACGTGAACGACGCGGCGCCCGACCAGCTGGCGCGGGCGGGTCTGTGCACGGTCCCGGAAGGCCGTGCGATCTTCCCGAACCTCACCGTGGCCGAGAACCTGCGGCTCATGCGCGGTGATCCGGCGGTGGTCTACGAGCGGTTCCCCAAGCTGAAGGCGCGGCAACGGCAGCTCGCGGGCTCGATGTCCGGTGGTGAGCAGCAGATGCTGGCGTTCTCCCGCGCGTTGATCACCGACCCGGCCGTGCTGGTGATCGACGAGCTGTCCATGGGGCTCGCGCCGGTGATCGTCGCCGAGCTGTACGAGGTCGTGAAGGAACTGGCGGAGAGCGGGGTGACGATGCTGATCGTCGAACAGTTCGCCGAGACGGCGTCCGCCGTGGCCGATCAGGTCGTCGTGATGACGCACGGCGAGATCTCCGGGGACAACGACCTGGCTTCCGTCTACTTCGGAGGGACGTCGTGAGGTACGCGCTCGTTCTGCTGCTGCTCCTGCTGTCTCCGGCACCGGCCGAGGCTTCGGAGATCGGCGGCTTCACGCTGTCCGCACGCGCGACACCGGTTTCGGTGCTGCTGACGACCGATCTGCTGCCGGTGCCCGCGGAACCGCAGGGTGAGGTGCACCTGTCGTACACGCAGACCGAGCTGGGTTCTGGCCCGATCGGCCGGTCGCTGGCCAGCTCGCTGTGGCCGGGCGCGGCGGTGGGCACCGGGTTGCCGCAGCTGGTCGGGTTCGCCTATCCCGTGCAGGCCAACGCGGCGCACCCCGGCGGCCCGGCCGACGAGTCGAAGTCGGGCATGCGGGCGGGTGCGTCCGCGTCGAAGGCGGAGTCGTACGCGGGGGCCAAGCAGGAGGTGCCGTTCCTGCTCACGGCCGACGGGATGGCGTCGTCGAGCGTGAGCTCGGTGTCCGGCACCGAGGCGCGTTCCTCGGCCGTGTCGTCCGCGCAGACGATCTCCCTGCTGGCCGGGCTGGTCGTGATGTCCGGGGTGAAGTTCGAGTCCGTCGCGGTGAGCGACGGCGGCAAGGGAAGCGGCACGAGCACGTTCTCCGTCGCGGAGATCGCCGTGCTGGGCCAGAAGTTCCCGGTCACGGCGCCGGGCGCGCCCCCGGACGGGCTGCTGAAGGCGTTGGAACCACTGGGGATCACGCTGACCTGGCCGACCTCGGGCACGAAACTCGAAGGCACCTCGGCGACCTCCACCAGCCGCGGCCTGAAGCTGACCATCGACGTGCTGGCGTTGCGGACCAAGCTCGGCCTCGGCGGAATCCTCGACGGGATCGTGGCTCCGCTGCTGCCCAAGGAACTGGTGCCGCTGCTGAACCCGTTGCGCAAGATGGAGGTCATCGTCGGCGACACCGAAGCCGTCGCGAACGCTTCCGCGTCGTCGCCGCTGACGCCGCCGGATGTCCCCGTGCCGCAGGCACCTCTGGTTCCGCCACCCGCGGACGGCGCGTTGGCTCCGCCCTCGCCCGGCACGCCACCGGTCGCCGGTGTCACGCCACCCAAGGCCGTGACGCCTGTCGCGTCGATCCGTTCCAGGCCCCGCTCGCTGCTCGACTTCCCCGGGGTGCCGGCCCTGCTGGTCCTCACCGGACTCGGCGTGGCCGCCGCGGGCGCGTTCGGCATGAAGTCGTTCGGCACGTTCCTGCTGGGCGGCGCTCCCTGTCCCTCCGGACACCCGACCGGTGTCCCAGACCTGCGCAACGGGTGACCACATGACCATGCAGGACCGGCGCCGGGCGCGGATGCAGAGCGGGCTCGGCCTGATCGGCACGATGCTGATGACGGCGGGGATCGCGGCGATCCTGTTCGCCTGGTGGGGTGTCGCGCACACGGGGTACGTGTTCGAGCAGATCCCTTACGTCGTCTCGGGCGGGATGCTCGGGGTCGGGCTGATCGGCGTCGGCGGATTCCTCTACTTCGGATCGTGGTTGGTCAAGCTGCTGGAGGAGCAGCGGCAGACCACATATGCGCTGTTGCAGCTGCTGGAGGAGCGTGACTCGGAGCGCGTGGACCAGCTCTGAGCGATGATTCCGTCGTGATCGGTTGGTTTCGCCACTACTTCCCCGACGACGACGTCTGGCTCCACTACGAGGTGGACGACGAGGGCTGGGTGTGCCGGCAGGTAGATCTGCGCGGCGTGGACATGCGGCCGACGACAGCCGCGTCGCTGGCCGAGGTGATGCACGCGCGAGACACCGGCGGTGTGGAAGCGGTGATCTCGTACGAGCAGAGGTTCGGCGTCCTGAGCGAGGGGTGCCAGCCGGACGGGTGGCACGGCCAGGACGGCGTCGAGGAGATCTCCGCAGAGGAGTTCGAACAGACCTGGGCCGTGGCCCGCGATGCGCTTGAACATGGCAGCTAGTAGCGTGTCGCGGCTTGGTTGTGCTCCCGGTTGTGGATGAAGGGACCCTTCATCCACCTCAGGTCGATGAAGGGTCCCTTCATCCACGGGGCAAGCGCCAGAACTAAGCCGCGACGCGGCACTAGGCATTGACGGGTCGGCAACTGCGACGCATGGCCACCGTTTCAAGTGGATCGAGTGTGGGAGCGCTACCACATGATGTCCTGACGAGGCGGATGTTGTCCGGTTCATCCCCTTGAACCATTGGTTTAGACCAGTTAACGTGCTCCCCATCACGTACCCCTGCACGTGAATGGAGCACCATGAAGAGGTTTCGCTGGCAGTTCCTGACCATCGGCCTGGCGGTGGCCGCGGTGGTCGGAGGCGTTGCCGCCGCTCCCGCGAGCGGCGCGACGGGCGTGACGGCGGCGTTCACCAAGACGTCGGACTGGGGCAGCGGCTACGAGGCCAAGTACACGATCTCCAACAGCGGCGGGTCCGCGCTCACGTCGTGGACCGTCGAGTTCACGCTCCCGAGCGGACAGTCGATCGCGTCGCTTTGGGACGGTTCGTACGCCGCGAACGGGCAGACCATCACCGTTCGCAACACCTGGAACGGCAACGTGCCCGTCGGTGGCAGCACGAGCTTCGGCTTCACCGTGCGCGGTTCCGGTGGCACCCCGACGAACTGCAAGATCAACGGCGGTTCGTGCGACGGCGGCACCCCGCCGACGACCACGACCACCACGACGACGACCACTACGTCGAACCCGCCGTTGCCCGGCACCGGCCGCGGCGCGCCCTACCTGTACCTGGGCTGGGGCAACCCGCAGAGCGCGACGCAGGTCATGAGCTCGACCGGCGTCAAGTGGTTCACCCTCGCGTTCGTGCTCTCCGGCGGCGGGTGCACCCCGTCGTGGGACAGCCAGCGCCCGCTCACGGGTGGCGCCGACCAGCAGACGATCAACGCCATCCGCGCGGCCGGTGGTGACATCGTGCCGTCGTTCGGTGGCTGGAGCGGCAACAAGCTGGGCCCGAACTGCTCGACCCCCGAAGCCCTGGCAGGCGCGTACCAGCAGGTCATCAACGCCTACGGGCTCAAGGCGATCGACATCGACATCGAGAACTCCGACGAGTTCGAGAACACGACGGTGCAGGACCGGATCATCACCGCCCTGCGGATCGTCAAGCAGAACAACCCCGGCATCCAGACGATCGTCACGTTCGGCACCGGCACCACCGGCCCGAACTTCTACGGCGCCCGGCTGATCGACCAGGCCAAGGCGCTGAACGCGAACATCGACGTGTTCACGATCATGCCGTTCGACTTCGGCAGCTCGAACATCCGCACCGACACCATCGGCGCGGCCACCGGGCTGAAGAACAAGCTCAGGTCGACCTTCGGCTGGAGCGACGCCGAGGCGTTCAAGCACGTGGGCATCTCGGGCATGAACGGCCTGTCCGACCAGCGCGAGCTGACCACGGTCGACGACTGGACCGCGATCCGCGACTGGTCGAAGTCCAACGGCCTCGGGCGACTGGCCTTCTGGTCGGTCAACCGCGACCGCGGCGGCTGCGACGGTCAGGTGGCCGCGAACTGCTCGGGCATTCAGCAGGCCGACCTCGCGTTCACCCGCGTCACCGCCGGTTTCTAGAGAGTCACTCGCCGTCAGCGCCACTTAATCCGGTGGCGCTGGCGGCTTACTCTTGTTCCATGCGACGACGACGATCCTGATCTTCAACTGATCTGACCCGAACCGCGACGGCGTGGGCGTGGTGTTCGCACCTGCTCCCGATCTACGCGCTGTACGCGTTGTTCTTCGCCGACAGCGGCCTGTCGGACGCCTCCATCTCGGTGCTATTCACGATCTGGGGGCTGACCGCGGTTGTGTTCGAGGTGCCGTCAGGTGCCATCGCCGATCGCTTCTCGCGCCGTTCGTCTTTGGTCGCCGCCGGTGTGCTGCACGCCTTCGCGTACGCGTCCTGGATCGTCTTCCCGACGTTCTGGGGCTTCGCTCTCGGGTTCGTGCTGTGGGGTCTCGGCGGAACGCTGACCTCGGGCGCGTTCGAGGCCTTGCTGTACGACGGGCTCGCGGCCAACGGTGACGAGTCCCTGTACGGACGCCTCAACGCACGGATCGACACGATCGAGCTGATCGTGCAGGCACCGGTCGCGGTTCTCGCCACCGTGTTGTTCTCGTTCGGCGGCTACGAGCTGGCCGGCTGGGTCTCCGTGGCGATGTGCGTGTTGTCCTCCGTGATCGCACTGCGCTTCCCGGAAGCCGCACGTGGTGCTGATGATGACGACGACCTGGGATATCTGGAGACTCTGCGAACCGGTCTGCGTGAGGCCGTGCCGATCAGACGCGCTGTGCTCGCGGTGGCACTGGTCTACGCGATCGACGCGATCGAGGAGTACTTCACCTTGCTGGTCCAGGACTGGCACGTGCCCACGGTGTGGGTGCCGCTGGCCACGATCGGCATACCGCTGCTCGGCGCCGCCGGTGCCTCGCTGGCCGGCCGGTTGCCGTTGCGCGGCTGGGTGCTCTTCGCGTCCGGCCTGGTGCTGATCGCGGCGGCCGCGCTCGCCGTGCCCGTCGCCATCGTCGTGCTGGGACTGTTCTACGGGCTGTACCGGTTCGTGTTGGTGCATGTCGAAACCGAGCTGCAGCACCAGATCGAGACCGATGCCAGGGCCACCGTGACGTCGGTGGCCGCGATCGGTTCGGAGTTCGTGGCGTTCGCGATCTACGGCCTGTGGGTGCTCGGGTCGGCGATGGCGATCGGCGTGCTGATCCTGGTGGTGGCACTCGTGATCTGGCGGAGGTGATCAGCGTGCTCGTCGCAGGCACAGTGTCCACAGACAGCCTGCCGCGGCCAACGCGCCTCCGGCCGCCAGTGCGGCCGGGATGCTGGTGTTCGCGATCAGGCCCAGCAGGATCGGGCCGCCGCCCAGGCCGATGTCGATGAACGCGCTGGCCGTGCCGGACGCGGCGCCGCGCTGGTGCGGCTGGGCGGTGGCGAAGATGGCGGCGAAGAAGGCGGGTGTGCTGAAGGTGACGCCCGCGCCGAGGACGATGCTGCCGGCGATGAGGGTGTGCGGGGTGGCGGTGAGGACGAGGCCGGTCGCGATGACGGCCAGGGCCGCGGCGCCGAGCTTCAGGGGCGGCACGCGGTCCGGGACCTTGGCGAAGAGTGCCCGGCAGGCGACGACGGTCGCGCCGTAGAGGAAGAGCGGGAGACTGGTGTTGGTGTAGCCCGACTCCTGGGCTCTCAGGGCGGCGAACGTCATGAAGCCGCCGCTGGCCGCGAGAGCCGTGCACAGGGCGATGCTCGGCGGGATCGCGGGCCGGTGGATCAGCTTGGTGTTTCGTTCGTGGCCTGGTGTGCCGGTTTCGCCGATGAACATCGCGGCGGCGCAGGCCGCCGTGCAGAGCGCGGCGGCTGTCAGCCAGGCGGTGGGGAACGATCGTCGCGTGAGGACCTCGCCGAGGGGCGGGCCCGCGGCGAGGCCCAGGTACAGGCCCAGCGAGTTGAGGCTGAGGGCTTCGCCGAGGCGGTCTGGCGGGGCGATGTCGACCAGGGCGGCGAATCCGGCGACGAAGAACGCGGCTTCGGCGACGCCCAGCAGCAGCCGCAGCGCGATGATCGTGGGCAGGTCGGTGGCGAGCGCGGTCAGGGCGAGGCTGGCGGCGGCCAGGGCGGCGCCGCCCATGAGCAGCGGTCTTCGGCCGATGCGGTCGGTGAGGCGGCCGGCGTAGGGGCGGAGCAGGAGCGCGGAGATCGCGAAGGCGCCGAACGCCAGGCCTGCCGCTGCTTTGGAGTCGCCGAGCGGGCCGGTGACGTAGAGCGGCAGGCTGTACACCGCGATGCCCACCGCGGTGAAGTAGCCCAGGTCAGCGGCGGTGAGCAGGGCGAAGCGCGGGGTCAGCAGGCGCGACATCGCAACAGCGTGCGCTCGGCCGGCGGTTTTCGCGACACCGCGAACCCGGCCGCTCAGCGTCCACCTGGCCGATTCCACCAGCCGAGGCGTAACGCCAGGATCTGCGGAACAGATCAAACTGCACAAACCAGGACATTCGCGGAGGCCGCCGTGCTCGTCGTCCAGATCTTCCTGCCACTGGCGCTCGCCCTGGTGATGTTGGGCCTCGGCCTCACCCTGACCACGGAGGACTTCGCCAGGGTCGCCAAGTACCCCAAAGCCGCGATCATCGCTCTCGTCTGCCAGGTGGTCGTCCTCCCGGCGATCTGCCTGGGACTGGTCCTGGCGTTCGGGCTCAAGGGCGTGCTGGCGGTCGGCATGATGCTGCTGGTCGCCTCGCCGGGCGGAACGTCGGCGAACCTCTTCAGCCACCTGGCGGGCGGCGACGTGGCGCTCAACATCACGCTCACGGCGATCAACTCGGTCCTCGCCGTGTTCACGTTGCCGATCGTGGTGGGCCTCAGCATGGCGCACTTCATGGCGGACAACGCCGAGGTCGGGTTGCAGCCGGCGAAGTTCGTGCAGGTCTTCGCGATCGTGCTGGTGCCGGTGGCGATCGGCATGCTGGTGCGCCGGAAGTTCGAGGCCTGGGCGCTCAGGATGAACGACCCGGTGCGGATCGCGTCGGTCGTGGTGCTGGTCCTGGTGATCATCGCCGCGATCGCGCAGGCCTACCAGCAGCTGATCGACAACATCGCGACGCTCGGGCCGGTGGCGTTGCTGCTCAGCATCCTCAGCCTGCTGATCGGGTACTACGTGCCGAAGGCGTTCAACGTCGAGCGCGGACAGGCCGTCGCGTGCGCCATGGAGATCGGGATCCACAACGCCACGATCGCGATCACGCTGGCGTTGACGGTCCTGAACGACGAGGCGATGGCGATCCCGCCCGCCGTCTACGGCGTGCTCATGTACCTGCCGGCGGCGGTGGCGGCGCGGTTGCTGTCCCGGAGCAAAGCCGTGGTGTAAAGCAGTTGTGTCCGGGGTTAGGTTGATCGTGACATGCGTTCAACCTCAACCTTGTTCATGGCGGCCGTTCTCGTTGCCGCAACCGCCGTTCCCGCCCACGCCGCGGGAATCGTCCGCACTGACACCGGATTCGTGTCAGGAACCGTCATCGACGCCCAGCGCTCGTTCCAGGGCATCCCGTTCGCCGCGCCGCCCACCGGGGACGGCCGGTGGCGCGACCCGCAGCCCGCAATGCCGTGGCAGGGCGTCCTGCGGGCCACCGAACCCGGCCCGCGGTGCGCGCAGGACGAGGGGCTCGGCAGTCCGGCCAGCGACAGCGAGGACTGCCTGTACCTCAACGTCACAACACCGAAGAACGCCCAGAACCGGCCCGTCCTGGTCTGGCTCCACGGCGGCGGCTTCACCAGCGGCGCCGGGTCGGACTACGGCGTGGACCAGTTGGTGCGCAACGGTTCCGTCGTCGTCACGATCAACTACCGGCTCGGCGCGTTCGGGTACTTCGGCTTCCCGGGCCTGGAGGGTTCGGGCGCGTTCGGGCTGAAGGACCAGCAGGCAGCGCTGCGCTGGGTTCAGCGCAACATCCGGCAGTTCGGCGGGAACCCGCACAACGTCACGCTGTTCGGGGCGTCGGCGGGCGGACTGTCGACCTGCGCCCAGCTGACGACACCCAGGACACAGGGCCTCTTCCACAAGGCGATCATCCAGAGCGGACCGTGCCAGCTCGGCCTCCCGGCGGGGGAGAACCAGGTCCACCACACCTGGGCGAAGCGCGAGGACGTCGAACAGGCCGGCACGAACGCACCACACGGATGTGCCGACATCGCGTGCCTCCGCCGGCTGTCGGTGCGGCAGGTCAAAGCGTTGACACCGCTGTTCTCGGCACCTGCGTACAGAACGGAAGCCTTGCCGGACAATCCGATCACCGCCCTTCAACAGGGCCGGTTCCACCGGATTCCCGTGCTCACCGGGACCACGCGGGACGAGCTGACGGTGTTCGTGGCGATGTTCTACCCACCGCTGGACGCGGCCGGGTACGAGCAGGCACTGGTCGGAGGCTTCGGCGCGGCCAAGGCGAAGCAGATCGTCGACGTCCACCCGCCGCTGGGTGGCGACGAGCGGGTACAGCTCTCGAAAGTGCTCACCGCGATGACCTCGACGTGCACGACCGACGAGCTCAGAGCGCAGACCGGAGCATTCGGCTACGAGTTCGCCGAGCCGCACCCGCCGATGATCTTCCCTGGCATGCCGGAGTTTCCGTACGGCGCCTACCACGGGTCGGAACTCCCGTTCCTGCTCAGGTATGGCACCGTGCGGCTGACCGGCGAGCAGCAGAAGCTCGGCGACGAGATGGTCGGGGCGTGGACCAGGTTCGCGCGGACCGGACGTCCCGGCTGGGAGCGTCACGAGGTCCGGCTGTTCGCGACCGAGCAGGTCACACCGGTGGACCACCGGTGCGACCTCTGGTCCTCTTAGGACAGCACGGCTGGTGGTGGCACGGGTCGTACTGTTGCGGGGTGGGTGAGTAGCCGGCCGCGTGGCAGTACCAGTGGAGGTGGGTGTTTGTTCCGGTTGCTGGAGACCGCTGTCCGGGTCGAGCCGCTGGAAGGGGAGGGGCTCACCAACGTCCTGCACCTCGTCACGCTGGCCGACGGGCGCAAAGCCGTGCTGCGGCAACCGAAGGTGGCGCGCGACCTGCCGAAGTTCGTGGTGCCCGGCGCGCCGGAGATCCTCGCGCACAACGGTCGCGGTGACGTGCTGGTCGAGTACGTCGAGGGACGGACCCTCGCGGACGCACTGCCGGTGTCCGACGAGGTCTGGCGGAGCATCGGCCGGGCGTTCCGGAAGATCCACCGCGTCGGCCTGCTGCACAACGACGTGAATCTCCACAACATCATCGTCGGCGACGGTGAGGCCACGCTGATCGACTGGGACAACCCGGGACAGGGCAACCCGCTCGACGAGCTCGCCGCGTTCGAGGAACACCTCTACCTGCACGGAACCGTGCTGCCCCAGGCGTTCTGGATCGGGTACGGCCACACGCCGGACCTGAACCTGCTGCGCGTGCACCGGATCGCCGGCTGCATCGGCTGGCTCGCGAGCGAGGACTGGCGGGAGTGGGAGGCCGACCGGACGCTCACCCCCGCGAACCTGGCCAGGGTCCGGAACTGGCGGCGACTGCTCGCGCGGTGGCTCGCCGACCAGTTCCGGACCGACCTACTAAGCACCTGACCAGAAGTCTTGTCCGAAACCTCACGACTCGTTGATGCCGAGCGCGTCTGCAAGTACCACCAACTCTTGATCGAATCGCCCTCAACTACACCCAACCGGTTCGTCACCCGACGAACCGTTGCCGTGTCCTCCGTCCAGAACCGCCCTGTTGGTAGTAGAAAA
>NZ_MUYM01000012.1:37093-294948 GCF_002150765.1 Lentzea kentuckyensis | reverse complement strand
CGGAGAAGCTCGGCGTCGAGGTGGTAGACCAGGCCGAGATCTGGACCAAGCTGATCGCGGCCGGCATCGCCTGAAACGCAGGAAGCCCCCAGGCTGGTCTGGGATCGCCCTCGAGCTGCCTTGGGGGAGGACGGCAGCTGGAGGGCGAGGTGGGGTGGTCGGTGCGGCGGTCGCCTCGCGGCGGTGTGCTCGACGCGGTTCCGGCTGTGCGGTGTTCCGTGAAGGCGTTGGGGTGGGGCCCGGGGACTCGTTCCGCACCGACTGTCCTGTTCAACGGTGTCGGGTTGTGTTGTGTTCCAAGGTGGTCTGTGTTGCCGCTCACCCGGCGGGGGCGCGAAGTCGTTGTCGGGTCAGGGGAATGGGGTCGCCCTCGAGCTGCCTGGGGGAGGACGGCAGCTGGAGGGCGAGGTGTGCGGTGGTCGCCTCGCGGCGGTGTGCTCGGGGTTGTGCTGTGTTCCAGCGTGATCTGTGTTGCCGCTCACCACCGAATGCTCGAAAACCCCGGCCCCCCAAGACAATCGTGGGTGCGCGGGAAGGCCCCCGAGCCGCCGGGGGATAGCGGCTCGGGGGCAGGACTTGTGCGGTAGAACGGTTTCAGGACGCCCTCAGACCGCCCGTCGGGGGAGATTGACGGCCTGAGGGCGAGCTTGGAGAGGTCGATGCGGACGGTCGCCTCTCGGCGAGGTGCCCGACGCGGTACCAGCCGAACGGTCTTCCGCGAAGGCGTTGAGGTGAGGCCCGGGGGACACGGACCGCACCGACCAATGTGTATAACGGCATTGGTGCCCGCAGTGTTTCCCTGATGATCTGTGTTGCCGCTCACCGGTACCGGGATCTCGCGAAACCCTGGCCCCGCAGGAAACTTCGCGTTCTAATACAACCGACGCCGCCCATGTCACAGGTTGGAGAAAACCTGATGGTGAGGCGACGTTCGTTCCTGCTCGGGGCATCGGCCCTGCCGCTTCTCGGTCCCGGCGTCGCGCACGCGGAACCGGTCACCGCACTGGCCCCGGCCGACTCCGGGCGGCTGGCCGCGGACTACTGGATCCGCACGACGAACCTCGGCGGCAACGACTGGCAGGACGCGACCCTGCACAGCGGCGTCATGGCGCTGTACCGGGCCACGAACGACACCAGGTACCGCGACTACACCCTGAGCTGGGCCAACCGGCACAACTTCGCTCTCAAGAGCTCGTCGGGCAACCCGCACTTCGCCGACCACCAGGCAGCGGGTCAGCCCTACCTCGACCTGTACGAGGACAACCCGGAACCGCGCAGGCGGGCCGCGATCGTGCGGGAGATCGACGCGACGATCGCCACCGGCCGGACGGACTACTGGTGGTGGGTCGACGCGCTGCACATGGCGCTGCCGCTCTACGCGCGGCTCGGCAGGATTGACTACGGCGACCGCCTCTACCGGTACACGCGGCAGCGGCTGTGGAACAACGGGCTGTGGTGGCGGGACGGCAAGTTCGTCAACAAGAACATCTACTGGTCGCGCGGCAACGGATGGGCAATCGCCGCGCTGGCCAAGGTGCTCGACGTCCTCCCGCCGGACTCTCCCTACCGCGCCGGGTATCTGGCCGACTTCCGTGCGATGGCGGCGAAACTCGCCCAGGTCCAGCGGCCCGACGGGTTCTGGAACGTCAACCTCGGCGACCCCGGCAACTATCCGGGCCCGGAGACGAGCGGCACGGCGTTCTTCACCTACGGACTGGCGTGGGGCGTGCGCAGGGGTGTGCTGGACTCGGCCGTCTACCGTCCGGTCGCCATGAAGGCGTGGGGCGGGATGCTGCGCACCGCACTGCAGTCCACCGGCAGGCTCGGGTACGTGCAGGGCGTGGGTCAGCAGCCGTCGGACCACCAGCCCGTGGGGCGCGACGACACGTCGAACTTCGCGGTGGGGGCGTTCCTGCTCGCCTCCTCTGAGGTCGCCAAGTTGTGAACCTGGCGGCACCCCACCCGGTCGTGCGCAGCCCGCAGCAGCGCACGGCCGGGGGTGCCGTTGGCGCGGAAACAGCTCGTGATTCGAGTGAGACGAGCCGGGCGATCGTGTCGGAGGGCTCGCGTGGATCAAGTGTCGCGTTCGTACCGCGTCGGCCCCAAGGGGCCAAACTCAGATGAGACCCAGCCGCCGTGCCGCGAGCACGGCGTCGCGGCGCTGGTTCACGCCGAGCTTGCGATAGATGCCGCGCAGGTGCGTCTTCACCGTGTTCACCGAGACGAACAGCGAGTCGGCTATCTCCTCGGTCGTGCGCATGGACGGCAGTTCGAGGAGGAGGTCGCGTTCGCGGCTGGTCAGCACGTCGGTGGAGCCGGTCGACGCGGCGGGCAGCGCGGTCATCGTGGTGGTGGCGAACGACTCCAGCCTGCCGAAGCGGCCTGCGCCGCGGGCGAGCAGGTCGCGCACGGGCTTGCCCGCGTTGAGGAACGGGCGTAGCGCGCCGAACGGTTCGGCCGCGGCCAGTGCCCGAGTGACCGCCTCGTGCGCGCGGCGCTGGTCGCCGGCGCGTTCGACGATCACGGCCTCCAGCAGCCAGCCGTCCACGATCGTCGGTGTCGCCAGAGCGGGCAGTTCGCCGGAGAGCAGCGGTTCGACGACCTTGCGGGCCTGGGACAAGCGGGCGTTGTGGGTGTGCACGACCGCGCGCAGCACCGCCTGTTCGCCGCACGGCCCGAACATGGCCTCCATCTGGTCGGGCATCGCCGACGCCCACTGCTCGTCCCCCGAGCGCAACGCGATCCGTTGCACGGCAGGGGCTATGTGGGCGATCACCGGAGGTATCACCTGCCGCGCGGCGACGTCCTGCCACTGTGCGCGCACGCGGCCGACGACGGCCCGCGGGTCACCAGCGGTCGGGAACGACACGGCGGCGTCCAAAGTGGACACCGCCAGTCCCGTCGCCGGATCGGGGCGGTCGCCCAGCGCGTGCACCGCACGGCCCGCGAGCTCGACGGCGCTTGCGTCATCCAGCCGAATGTAGGCCTGCACACCGACCAGCGTGTACGCGAGCGCGCAGACGAAATGCGACTGCCATCCCTTCTCCTCGGCGAACTCCAGGGCCTCGCCGGCCTGTCTGGCCGCGGTGCGCATGTCGCCGCCGGCACTGGTCAGTGCCGCCAGATGGATCTGGCAGTCCAGCGCCGCGTGGTCGAACCGCTCCTGTCGCGCGATCGCGAACGCGCGCACCAGATCGTGTTCCGCGCCGGTGTGATCACCGGACAGCAATCCCGCCACACCGCGGTTGAGCAACGCGGCCACCTCCGCGTCGGTGCCGCCACGCCCCGCCGTCGTGCGTGCCATCACCCGCAACGCGTCTCCCTGTCGTGCGTCGAAACGCCCTCGGCGCAACAGTGCCGTCGCGTGCAGCACCCGCACCCTGTCCTGCCGCAACGCGAGAGGCTCACCGCCGAGCCCGGTCAGCACCCGGTCCGCGGCGGCGACGTCGCCCGCGTCCATCGCCACCAGTGCGGCGACCACACCCACCTGGGGGCGGGCGAGCACGTGGCTGGGCACCGCGTCGAACACCTCCCGAAGCCGCCCGCTGCCCTCCCGCAGCACCTCGGGCAGCACGGAGTGTTCGACGATCTCGGCGGTCAGCTGGTCGTCGCCCGCCCGCAACGCGTGTCTCAACGCCACCGCGGGCTCGGCGTTGCGGTGATACCAGTGGGCCGCGGTCCGGTGCAGCGACATCTCGTCCGCGGGGCGCGACCTGCGCAGTTCGGCCGACAGGTGCGCCCGCAGCACCGGATGACAGCGATACCACTCGGGTGCGGCTTCCAGTCTGCTGACGAACGAGTTCGTGCGCTCCAGGGTGTCGAGCACGATGCCGGGGCTGGGGTGGTGGGTGAGCTCGCCGGCCAGTTCCGCGGTCATCGTGTCGCAGACGCTGGTCGCCACGAGCAGATCGCGCACCCGCTGGGAATGCCGGGCGAGCACTTCCTCGGTGAGGTAGCGGCTCACGACCTGGTCCAGTCCCGCGAACAGCAACAGGTCGTCGGGACGAGCGCGCGTGGTGGCCATGCGCATCACCGCGAAGCGCAGCCCGCCGATCCACCCTTCGGTCCGTGCGAGCAACAGGTCGACGTCGCCGGGGGAGATCTGGAGTCCGTGGGTGGTCAGCAAGGTCTCGACTTCCGTGCGGCTGAAGGAGAACTCGTGCGGCAGCACCTCGCGCACCCGTCCCTCCAGGTGCAGCCGGCCCAGGTGCAGCGGTGGCGGAAAACGGCCCAGCAGCACGAGCCGTAGCCGGTCGGGTGGCCGGCGGGTGAGCAGGTCGATGCTTGCGAGCGCGTCGGCGTCGCGGATCTCGTGCACGTTGTCCAGCACCAGACACACCGGTGCGGGTGCCTGGTCGAACGCGGCGATGACCGCCGAGGAGAAACCCGGTTCGGTCAACGGGATCGCGTCCGTCAGGCCGAGGGCGTCGCGGAGGGCGGCCCGCAGCCGTGCCGGTTCGTTGTCGTGCTCGTCGAGGGTCAGCCACGCCACCCGGTCGTCCCGGCGCCGCGCCCACTCCGCGAGCAACGTCGTCTTGCCGCACCCCGCCGGGCCGGTGACCACCGTGACCGGCGCGGACGACACGTGGTCGTCCACTGTGGATAGCAGGGTGCCGCGGGGCACGAGTGGTGTCGCCGCCGTCGGCACGCGCAGTTTCGCCTGGCCGGTCTCGGGGCTGGAAGGCTCACACTCCGAACTGTCGGACATTGCGCTTTGTCTCCCGATGGACTTTGTCTGGGCATGATCGCGTGATCGAACCGCATCATCACGAGGACGGGCATTCGGACTCGTTCGCCTTGTCAGGAACGGAGAGCAGCCACAGTCCGCGTCCCACCAAACCCATCAGCCGCGGCAGCAACGACAGCACCACGAGCGTCCCGGTCTCACCGGACGGCGCGCAGTCCCGCCCACCTCCACCGGTGACGACGACGGCGAGGAACACGGCCACGGCGAACACGACGCGCCTGGAACGCGAACGGTCGGGTTGACGGCTCAAGATCGGTCACCTCCGCCGTCGACGCTGCTCGCCCGGACACGTGTGCGGCCTCCCCCGCGAAGGGCGGTAGCGGCGCGCCGCACGGATGGGGTTCACCTGCGGCGGGTGAGGCAGCGGGCAGGGCCGCGCCAAGAACCTGGGCCCCATGAGCCACCGATTCGCGTTGCGCGACCTGATCGACGTCGTCCGCCCCGCCCGGCCCGTCGCGTCCGTCTACCTGGGATCGAGCCCGCTGCGGTCGTGGCGGGGACGCTGGCTGCGGCTGGCCGACCAGCTGCGTGCGGACGGCGCGGACCCCGACCTCGTCGACACCATCGGCGAGGTGCTGGACCGCGCCCGTTCCCTCTACCCGACGGCCGACACGCTCGTGGCGTTCGCGGGCGAGGAACTGCCGCCGCGCGTCTTCCACACGCCCGGCCTGCGCCATCTGGACCTGGCCTGGTTCAGCTCGCCGGCCCACGTCCTGCCGCTGCTCGCCTGGCTGCAGGACCGCCCGCCGCGCGTCGCCGTGACCGCGGGTCGGTGCAGTGCCGACATGGTGGCGGGCAGCGAACACATCTCGCTGAACTATCCGGAAGCGCAGTGGCTGGACGGCGTGCGGTCGGCCGCGGTCGCGTGCGCGGAGATGCTCGTCCGCCAGGAGGCGAGGCTCCTGGTGGTCGCGGGGGAGGACGAGGTGGTGGGCGCGTTGTGGGAGGCGCTGCCCGCCCCCGTCCGCCGCGACGTCGTCGTCCGGTGGAGCGGCCGCGCTCTCACACCGGGCCGCATCCAGGCCGAAACGCGCGCGGCCGCCCGTTCGTGGACCGAGGGAGTGCTGGCCGACTTCAACGAACGCGGCCGGTTGCGCCGTCTGGCCGTGGAGGGCGCCGACGACACGCTGAACGCGATCGCCGGGGGCCGGTTGGACGACCTCCTCGTGGGTTTCCCGGAGGACGTCACCGCCACGGCCTGGTACGGGGCCGCCCCGACCGACGTCGCGCGGGGCTGGTCGCCGGCCCGCCGCTGCGGCCTGCTGGCGGACGTGGCGGTGCGCGCCGCGCTGTTGAGCGGCACGCGCGTGCACGTGATCACCGCCGGCATGCCGTCCGCGCCGTTCGAGAACATCGGCGGCCTGTGCCGCGCGCAGCTCGCCCTGGTGCGCTCATGACCACCGACCTGGTGCCGCTGCGCACCGGCTTCGACGTCGGCTGGCTCGGCTACCGTCGCGACCAGGTCCAGCACTACGTGGGCGAGACCGAACGGGACTTCGAACTGCTGGCCGCCGACCGCGACGCCGCGGAGGCCCGCGCCACGTCGCTGGCACGGGCCCTGGAAGCCGCCCGCGACGAGAACCGCGCGCTGCGCGACCGCATCGACCGCCTCTGCCGCCAGCCGTTCAGCCCGGACTCGGTGGGTGAGCGGTTGAGGTATGCCGTCGACTCCGCGCTGTCCGAGGCCGCCGCGATCGTGGAACGCGCCGGCGCGATCGAGGACCACGTGTGGGTGTCCGCGCGGCAGATCCACGCCGAACACCGCGACCTGCTCACCACCACCCGCGAACGGATGACCCGGCTGGTCCGCGAGGGCGAGGCCCGCCGCCGCGCCCTGGACGAGGCAGCGGCCCGGCAGCGTGCGCAGGCCGACGAGGACTTCGAGCTGGCGCTGGCGTTGCGCCGCAAGGAAACCCTGCGAGACGCGCGGCTGATCGAGGAAACCGCGCGGCGCCGGGCCGAGCAGACGGTGCGGGAGGCGGCGCGGCAGGTCGAGGTGCTGCGGGAGCACCGGGACCACGTGGCGGACGTGCTGCGGGTCGTGCACGCGCTGCTGGGCAAGGCGGCGGGGCACGTGGGGGCGAGGGAGAACGATCCGCCGGCTGGAGATCGCCGGGAGGTGCCAGGCCCGCGGGCTGGAGACGGCACTCCAGCACCGGATCGGCGCGCGGCGGAGGTGCGGGTCAGGGGCGGGACGGCGTGAAGATCCTTCCCCTGGCGCTGGCCCAGTTCATCGCGAGTTACGCCGCCACCAACATGAACGTGGCCATCAGCACGATCGCGGACGATCTGGGCACCACGATCACCGGCGTCCAGACCACGATCACGCTGTTCACCCTCGTCATGGCGGCCCTGATGGTGCCGGGCAGCAAGCTCACCGACATCTGGGGCCGCCGCCGCTGCTTCGTGCTGGGACTGACCGTCTACGGCGCGGGCGCCTCACTCGCGGCGCTCGCGCCCGGCCCCGGGCTGCTGCTCGTCGGGTACGCGCTGCTCGAAGGCACCGGTTCGGCGTTGATGATCCCGCCGATCTACATCCTCGTCACCGCGCTCGCCAAGGATTCCACGGCGCGGGCCAAGGGGTTCGGCATCGTCTCCGGCGCGGGTGGGCTGGGTGCGGCGGCGGGACCGTTGCTGGGCGGGCTGATCACCAGTGCGTTCAGCTGGCGGGCGTCGTTCGGCCTTCAGGTGCTCGTCGTCGCGGCGATCATCCTCATGGCCAGGAACCTGCCCAGGACCACGCCGGAAGGAGGCAGGTTCGACGGCGTTGGCGCGGTTCTGTCGGGCGCGGGGCTGTTCCTGGTGGTGCTGGGGGTGTTGCGCACCAACGTGAACGGCTGGCAGGCCACCACGTGGGCGTTCATCGGCGCGGGGGTGGTGGTCCTGGCGCTGTTCGGATTCCACATCAGCAGGGCCAAGAACCCGTTGTGCGCGCCCAAGTTGTTCAAGGATCGGACGTCCAACCTCGGCCTGGGCACGCAGCTGGTGCAGTGGCTGGTGCTGCAGGGCACGTTCTTCGTGCTTTCCGTGCACCTGCAACAGGAACAGCAACTCAGCGCGATCGAGACCGGTCTCGCGCTGCTGCCCGCCACGATCGGCATGCTCGTCACGTCGGCGCTCGCGGGCAGGTTCGCGAAGAAGTACACCCAACGTTCGCTGATCCGGGCGGGCTTCGTCCTCACCATCGCCGGGACGGTGCAGCAGCCGGTCGGGTTGTTCCTGCTCGGGGCCGGCATCGGGATCATGCTGACGGCCTCGGTGAACGTCGTGCAGTCGCGGTGGCCCGACGCGGACCAGGCGGACGTGTCCGGGGTGTCGCGCGCGGTGTCGAACCTGGGGTCCTCGCTCGGCACGGCGCTGGTCGGGTCGGTGCTCACCGGGGCCGGGCACCCGTACCGGGCGGCGCTCACGTTGCTGGTGTTGTTCTCGGTCGCCGGGCTCGTCCTCGCGCTGTTCATCCGGAGCGACGGCGAACCGCGGCGAGAACCACCTTCAGCGCCACGCCCAGCACCAACAGATCAAGAACCATCTGCAGGGTGACCAGCACCCGCGCAAGTGCGGAAACCGGTGCTATGTCACCGAATCCGACGGTCGCGAACACGGTGACGACGAAGTACAGGGCATCGGTCCGGCTCAACGGCACGGTGAAGCTGCCGGGCTGGTGCCGGGCCAGCAGGAAACACCCCTGGGCGAACACCAGCAGGAACAACGGGACCACCAGGGCGAGCGCCTGCACGCCCTGCCAGCCGGGGTGCGAGGACCGCCCGATCAGCCGCACCTGCGCCCAGAAGACCAATCCCACCAGCAGCAGAGCAGCGACCAGCCGGAGCACGGTGAATCCGTCCTCCGGCTGGTCCATCGGCAGGCGGTAGTAGACCAGCAGCAGCACCCCGACAGTCGCCACCGGCCGCACCACCGCCCAGGTCACGAGGTGAACGTCTCCTTCAGCAGCTTCTCCTGCTCGGTCGAGAGGTTCGTGGTGATGAGCTTGGCCCCGGTCTGCCTGAACTGGTCCGCGACCCGGTCCACGACCGCGTGCTCGGACATCACGAACAACGCGGAGGTGCCCGGCGTGACGCTTTCCCGGACGTCCTGGACGAAGTCGTCGTCGATGCCGGCCCTGGACAACGAACCGGCCAGCGCGCCGACGCCCGCGCCGATCGCCGCGCCCAGCACCGGGATGAAGAAGATCAGGCCGAACAGCAGGCCCCAGAACGCTCCGCCGAGCGCGCCCGCGCCGGTGAGCTTGCCGAGCTCCTTGGTCTTCGGGCGTTTCGCATCGTCCTCCCAGTAGACGTACGCCGTGTCGCGGATGGTGATCAGTTGCTGTTCCTGGAGCTTCTGCAACAGGTCGAGCGCGTTGCGTGCTCCGTCGGCGGTGTCGAACTTCCACACGGTCAAAGTGGCCATGGCCGAAACTGTGCGAGAAGGACCGAGCGTCATGCCTCACCCACGGAGGGTGAGCTGTTCGTCGAGGGTGACGGCGGCGTCGATGAGGGCCAGATGGGTGAACGCCTGCGGGAAGTTGCCGAGCTGCTCGCCGGTCAGCCCGATCTCCTCGGCGAAGAGGCCGAGGTGGTTGCCGTAGGTCAGCATCTTCTCGAACACCAGGCGCGCCTCCCTGGCCCGTCCGGACAGCGCCAGCGCGTTCACGTAGTTGAAGGTGCACAACGAAAAGGTGCCCTCCGAGCCGCGCAGTCCGTCCGGTGCGGCCTCGGTGTCGTAGCGCAGCACGAGACTGTCGTGCACGAGCGACTTCATGGCGGCCAACGCGTCCAGCCACACCGGGTCGCGCGGCGAGACGAAACCGACCTGCGGCAGCCGCAGCAGGGACGCGTCCAGCGCGGGTGAGCCGTACCGCTGCACGAACGCCCCGGTCGACCGGTCCCAGCCGCGTTCCCACACCTGGCCGTAGATCCGGTCACGCACCGAACGCCACTGCTCCACCGGCCCCGGCCTGCCCTCCGCCGTGGCGATCCGGATCGCCCGGTCGAAGGCGACCCAGCTCATCACCCGGCCGTAGGTGAAGTCGGCGCGGCCCGACCGCGTCTCCCAGATGCCTTCCTCCGGCTGGTCCCAGTTGTCCGCCAGCCAGTCCAGCTGCTCCACCACCGCGTGCCAGCCGCGGTGCGACATCCGCAGGCCGCACAGGTGCGCCGCGTACACGCTGTCCAGGAACTCGCCGTGGATGTCGAGCTGCAACTGGCCGGCCGCGCCGTTGCCCGCGCGCACCGGCGCCGAGCCCCGGTAGCCCTCGAAATGCTCCAGCACGTGCTCGGTGAGATCGGCGGACCCGTCCACCGCGTACATCACCTGCAACGGCCCGCCTTCCTCGCACCGCTGGGTGAGCCATCGCCCGAACGCCGCGGCCTCCGACGTGAAACCCAGGCGCAGCAACGACGACACGGCGAACGACGCGTCACGGACCCAGGTGAACCGGTAGTCCCAGTTCCGCTCGCCGCCGAGCTGTTCGGGCAGACCGGCCGTCGGCGCCGCGATCAACGCCCCGGAAGGCGCGTAGGTCAGCAGTTTCAACGTGATCGCGGACCGGTCGACCGCCTCGCGCCAGCGACCCCGGTAGGCCGACTGGGCGAGCCAGCCGTGCCAGAACAACACGGTGGCGTCGAACAACTCCCGGGCCTGAGCGGCGGCCACAGCACGCGGCGGTCCGGCGGCACCGGTCTCCAGCACGATGCCGCGGGTCTGCCCTTCCACCAACGAGAGCGTGGCGTGCAGGTCCTGGGTGGCGGTGATCTCCCCGGACACCAGTCGAGGATCGCCGGGTTCGCGCACCGCGTGCAGCACCAGCCCGAACCGACCGCACTCGAAGATCACCCCGTCGTCGGTGATCCGTGCGCGGTGGGCGCGCCGGCCGTAGTCGAAGCGCGGCGCCACATCGACGTCGAACGTCATGCGTCCGCGCACACACCGCACGATCCGCACCAGCCGATGCCGCTCGGTCCTGTCCTCGTCCGGCAGCGGCGGCATGAAGTCGACCACCTCGCCGGTGCCCTCGTCGGTCATGAAACGGGTGATCAGCACCGCGGTGTCGGGGAAGTACAGCTGGCGTCCGGTGTGCCCGGAGGACGGCTGGATGCGGCAGAACCCGCCGCGCTGCCGGTCGAGCAGCGCGGCGAACACGGAAGGTGAGTCGAACCGCGGGCTGCAGAACCAGTCCACGGTGCCGTCGGTGGACACCAGCGCGGCGGTCTGCAGGTCGCCGATCAGCCCGTGGTCGGCGATCAGCGGGTACGGGGGTTGTGTGGTCATGGGGTCGACATTCACCGGCGGGGCCAGGACAGGTCTTCACCCGCCCGGACCGAGCACCGCGCCGCCTCTCGCGCGAAACGGGTGAAGATCCGCACCTCGAGCCGGTGCCACGGTGACCGGGCAATCCCCATCGAGGAGAAAACGGAGGCACGATGCGGGAGACAGGCTGGCTCGGCTGGATCTGGTTCGCGGGCATCATGATGATCGTCATGGGCTCGTTCAACGCCATTGAGGGGCTGGTGGCGTTGTTCCGGGGTGAGTACTACGTCGTGACCGAGGAGCAGGTGCTCGTCTTCGACATCACCGCGTGGGGCTGGATCACGCTTCTGATCGGGATTCTGGTGGCGCTCGCGGGCGCCGCGCTGCTCTCCGGTGCCGCGTGGGCCAGGGTGATCGCGGTGGTGCTCGCGGTCCTCAACTCGGTGGCACAACTGGCGTTCGCGTCGGTGCACCCGCTGTGGTCCACGATCGTCATCGCCCTGTGCGTCACGGTGATCTGGGCCGTGGTCGTCCACGGCAACGAAGCGGACATCACGACACCGGCGAAGTACGAGTCGACACACCGTTGATGCCACGCGCACTGACGATCCTGCTCGGTGTCGCGGCGGCGGTCGTCGTGGTCGCCGGTGTGCGGGCGATCGCATGGCTGGTGGCGCCGGCGATGCTGGCGCTGCTGGTCGTGATCGCGGTCAGCCCCGCGCACCGGTGGCTGCGCGGCCGCGGCGCGCCGCCGTGGCTGGCGACGCTGACGGTGGTGGTGCTCGTCTACGGCGTGCTGGCGGTCGTGGCGGTCACGGTGGCGGTGTCCGGTGCGCGGCTGGCCGCGATGCTGCCGGAGTTCGCGCGCGACGAACTGGTCGTGCGGGCCGAACGGGCGATCAACGGCATCGACCGCGGGCAGCTCGTCGGCGCGATCGGCGGGCTGCTCACGGAACTGACGAGCCTCACCACGAGCCTGGTGTTCCTGTTGGCGCTGCTGCTGTTCCTGGGCGTCGAGGTGGGCTGGGCGGGCTCGCGGCTCGCGGAGATCGCGGTGGACCGGCCGCACCTGCGGGAGGCGCTGATGGAGTTCGTCCACCGCTCTCGCCGGTACATCGTGGTCACCACGATCTTCGGCCTCGTCGTCGCGACGCTGGACACGGTCGCGCTGGCGGTGCTCGGCATTCCGCTCGCGGTGTTGTGGGGTGTGTTGTCCTTTGTCACCAACTACATCCCCAACATCGGGTTCGTGCTCGGCGTCGCGCCGCCAGCGGTGCTCGCGCTGCTGCAGCACGGCCCGCGCCGGGCGCTGGCCGTGCTGGCGTTCTACGGAGTGCTGAACTTCGTGGTGCAGTCGCTGATCCAGCCGCGCTTCACCGGGGACGCCGCCGGGTTGTCGACCACCGTCACCTTCCTGGCCCTGGTGTTCTGGGCCTGGGTGCTCGGCCCGCTCGGGGCGTTGCTCGCGGTGCCTCTCACCGTGCTGGTGAAGGTGCTGCTGGTCGACGTGGACCCGGCGGCGGGGTGGGCGGCGGCCCTGCTCAGGCCGTCGCGAACAGATGGCATCCCCACGGCCCCAGTGCCACGTACAGAGGACTGAGGTCGTCCTCCTGCTCGTACACCATCCCGTCGAGCAGGTCGGTGTAGCGGTGCAGCTCCACCGGGAGCAGTCCCTGGGCGGGCTGGTCGGAGAGGTTCACGACCACGACGTGCCGGGCGCCGTCGGCGGCTGCCCACGTCCACGCGAGCAGTCGCCGGCACGACTGGTTGTCCGGCCAGCCCTCGGCATCGAGCAGACGCCACTCGCCCAGCCGCACCTGGTGATCGCTCACGATCGCGAGCAGGCGCCGGTACCAGGCGGCGAGGTCGTGGTCGAGCGGTTCGTCCGGCCGCCGGGTCAGGAACACCGGCGGCCGGACGCGCCTGCCCTCGAACTGTCCCTCGTACCAGAGCGTCGCGCCGGGCAGCGTCGCGATCGCCACCGCCGCGGCCCGAGCGGCGGCGGGCGGGAGCTCGCTCGCGATGCGCGGCTCGTCCTGGTTCTCCAGGAACCGCAGCAGCCTCGCCTGGTAGGCGGGATCGGCCCGCAGGTGGTCGCGCACGCCGTCGCCGCCCTCGACGATCCGGTCGTAGAGGCGTTTGTCGTAGCAGAAGTTGAAACCCTGCTGCTGCAACGCCCACTCCATGTCCCAGTACGCCTCGGCGATGAGCACGGTCTCCGGATGCTCGGCCCGCAGCCCGCTGATGATCTCCGGCCAGAAGTCCTGCTCCGGTGGCGTTCCGCGCCACGTGCGCGCGAAGACCTCGTTGGTGACGAGCATGGCCATGTCGCAGCGGATCCCGTCGCAGCGGGCGGCGATCGAGCTGAGCGTCATGGTGGCGGCCGCGCGCAACGCGGGGGAGAAGGCGTCGAGCTGGACGACGTCCGGCCACGCGGGGAAGTACGGGTCGCGCCCGAGTTCGGGTTCACCGTTCTCCTTGCGCACGAAGAACTCCGGGTGTTCCGCCACCCACGGATGGTCCGGTGCCACGTGGTTCGGCACGTAGTCGAGGATCAGCCGCACGCCGCGCGTGGCCAGTTCGGCGCGCGCCTTCGCGAGACCCTCGTCACCGCCGAACTCCTCGGCCACGACGTAGCGGCGCACGCAGTACGGCGACCCGGCGACGTCCTCCGGCCGCAGGTCCGGCAGCGCCTCGCGGAACGACGTCCGCAGGCCGGGATGCGCGTTCGCCATCGCCAGCCCCAGCGTGCTGCGTTCCCACACTCCCATCAGCCACACCGCGTCGACCCCGGCCGGGGTGATCGCGTGCCAGGCGGACGCGGGTGCGTCGCCGAGGGTGATCTCGTGACCGGCCTGGCAGGACAGCTCGGTCAGCCACACGGCGGTGTTGACCTCGTAGATGACCGGTTGCTGTGGCCAGCTCATCGCGCCACCTCCCGCGGCAGCAGGGCGACCAGCGCGGTCCACCCGGTCTGATGGCTCGCGCCGATGCCCGCGCCGTTGTCCCCGTGCAGGTACTCGTAGAACAACGGCAGGTCGCGCCAGTGCGGATCCCGGTACCGCGTCTGTCCACCGTGGATCGGTCGTCCGTCCACACCGAACAGGAACGCGTCGAGCAGCCGTTCACCGATGGCGTCCGCCACTTGGCGGAGGTTCAGCTGCTGCCCGGAGCCGGTCGGGCACTCGACGGTGAACCCGTCGCCGAAGTACCCGTGCAGGTGCCGCAACGCCCTGATGACCAGCACGTTGATCGGGAACCACACCGGGCCGCGCCAGTTGGAGTTGCCGCCGAACATGCCGCTGTCGGACTCGGCCGGCAGATAGCCGACGCGGTGCTCGACGCCGTCGACGGTGAGCAGGTACGGGTGTTCGGCGTGCCAGCGTGACAGCGAGCGGATCCCGTGCGGGCTCAGGAACTCCGCGGGGTCGAGCATCCGCGCGAGGATGCGGCGCAACCGGCTCTCGTCGAACAACGAGAACAGCACCGGACCACTCGCGTCCGCCTGCGCGCCATGCCCCCACAACGCGGCCCGCACGGCCGGGTGCCGGTCGAGGAACTCGCGCATGCCGTCGACCAGCTCGGGATGCTCCTGCCGGACGTCCGGGCCGATCACCGTGGCGGCGGCGAGCGGCAGCAGCCCGACGGCGGAGCGGACCTTCAACGCCGTGGAGCTCCCGTCCGGATGCCGCAGCACGTCGTGGAAGAAGCCGTCCTCCTCGTCCCACAACCCGCTGCCGACGTGACCGGTGGCCGCCGCGATCCAGGCGAGGTTCTCCAGCAGGATGGCGGCCTGCTCGACCTCACCGAGTTCGAGCGCCATCTGGATGAGGTTCTGGCAGTACAACGCCATCCACGCGGTGCCGTCGGCCTGGTCGATCCGCCCGCCGGTGGGCAGCGGCGCGCTCCGGTCGAACACCCCGATGTTGTCCAGCCCGAGGAAGCCGCCCTGGAACAGGTTGCGGCCGTCGGCGTCCTTGCGGTTGAGCCACCAGCCGAACGCGCGCAGCAGCGGCGGGAACACGCGCGCCAGGAACTCCTTGTCGCGGTCGTACTGGTAGACGAACCACGCGGCCCACGCGTGCGCCGGCGGGTTGACGTCGCTGAAGTTCCACTCGTAGGCCGGAATCTGGCCGTTGGGGTGCAGGTAACGGCGGCCGAGCAACAGTTCGATCTGCTGCTTCGCGAGCTCCGGGTCGACGATCACCAGCGGCACCGCGTGGAAGGCCAGGTCCCACGCGGCGAACCACGGGTACTCCCACTTGTCGGGCATGACGATGACGTCCTCGGCGATGAGGTGCCGCCAGTTCTGGTCGCCTTCCAGGGGATCCGTGCCCCGTTCGGTCAGCCAGCGCTCGACGTCGAACGCGTAGTACTGCCGCGACCACAGCAAACCCGCGAGCGCCTGCCGGCACACTAGCCGTTCGTCACCGCGTGGATCACCACCCAGTACCTCGTCGTAGAAGTCGTCGGCCTCCTCACGCCGCTCGGTGATCGTCGCGTCGAAGTCCGCGAACGGGTCGTGGAGACTGTGGTCGCTGAGCCGGACCCTGACCTGGGCGCTGCGTCCCGCGGGGATGCGGACCTCGTGGTGCGCGGCGGCTTTCGTACCGACGCCGTCCGGGGTGACCGCGGTGAGATCACCGTGCAGCACAGCGCGTTCGATGCCGTCCTTCACGTGCGGGGTGACGTTGGGCGAGCCGAACACGCGCTCGTCGTCGGTTTCGTTCTCCGTCACGAGGATCGGGACCGGCGGCGAGACGTACCACCACCTGGTGCCCAGGTCGGGGTGCTCGGCGCGGACGGTTCCCGGTTCGCAGGTGTGCAGCGTCGGCACGCGGACATCGCCCGCCCACGACCACGTGTGCCGGAACCAGAGCGTGGGCAACAGGTGCAGCGTGGCGTCTTCCGGGCCGCGGTTGTGGGCCGTGACGCGCATCAGCACGTCCTCGGGACCCGCCTTCGCGTACTCCACCACGACGTCGAAGTAGCGGTCGTCGTCGAACACGCCCGTGTCGAGCAGCTCGTACTCGGGGTCCTGCCGGGTGCGTGCGGCGTTGGTCGCGACCAGGTCCTCGTACGGAAACTTCGCCTGCGGATACTTGTAGAGCATCCGCAGGTACGAGGAAGTCGGTGTGGCGTCGAGGTAGTAGTAACACTCCTTGACGTCCTCACCGTGGTTGCCCTCGCCGTTGGTGAGACCGAACGACCGCTCCTTGAGGATCGGGTCGGCGCCGTTCCACAACGCCAGCGCCAGGCAGACGCGCTGCTTGTCGTCGCTGAACCCGGCCAGCCCGTCCTCGCCCCACCGGTACGCCCGATACCTGGCCTGGTCGTGGGTGAACTCCGTCCAGGCGTGGTCGCCGCCCTCGCGGACCGTTCCCCACTGCCGTTCGCTCAGATACGGTCCCCACTTCCGCCACGGACCGGCTTCCTGCAGCCTCAGCTTCTCCGCACTGACCACGTCGCCCACCTCTCGTCGCCGGAAAACCCAAGGCTGGCCGGGAGCTCGGGCGTGCCGGTTCACCTCGCGCGGATGGTTCGCAGGCCCGCGGCCACCCGCGCCGGAGGAGCTGGCCCCTCGCGCGGGCGTCCGCCGGGCGAGCAGGATGAGGGCATGGCGACCGCGTTCGTGCTCGCAGGCGGTGGGAGCTTGGGCGCGACGGAGGTCGGCATGCTGGCCGCGCTCACCGACGCCGACGTCCACCCGGACTTCGTCGTCGGCACCTCGGTGGGCGCGGCCAACGCCGTGTGGTTCGCGCTGCATCCGTCCGATGTGGACTCTCTGGTCGACATCTGGGTGTCGTTGCGCCGAACCGACGTCTTCCCGATCCGGCCGGTGCGCGGACTGCTCGGCCTGCTGGGGTTGCGCGACCACCTCGTGCCGAACTCCGGGTTGCGCCGCCTGCTGGAACGCTCGCTGGGCTCGATCGACCTGACCGGCACGGTGATCGGAGTCCACGTCGGCGCGACCGACGTGCTGTCCGGTGAGGAAGTCCTGCTGTCCAGCGGAAACGCGATCGACGCGGTGCTGGCCTCGACGGCGATCCCCGCGGTGTTCCCGCCGCTGCACCTCGGCGGCCGCTACCTGATGGACGGTGGCGCGGTGAACAACAACCCGGTCTCGCACGCCGTCGACCTCGGCGCCGACCAGGTGTGGGTGCTGCCCACCGGGTACGCGTGCGCGCTGACCTCACCACCCGCGAGCGCGATCGGCGTCGCGTTGCAGGCGTTGACGTTGCTGGTCAACCACCGGCTGGAGGTGGACGTCGAACGCTATCGGGACCAGGTCGAGCTGCGGGTGGTGCCGCCGCTGTGCCCACTGCGGGTGTCACCCGCCGACTTCAGCCGCGGGCGGGAGCTGATCGACGCCGCCTTCGCCAGCACCCGTGACTGGCTGGCGGCGGGCTGCCGGGCCGGTGGCGTTCACCAGGACTGCGGGTCGGCGCCCCGGAAACCGTTCGGTTCCGGGGCGCCACCTGTTGTGGGTCAGTAGAAGCAGCCGGTCCTCGGCAGCGAGGACGGCGCCGGCGGCGTGCGACCGTCGTACAGCGCGAGCAGGAAGTTCTGCGGGCAGTACGAGGTTCCGCTGATCTTGATCGCGATGTGCAGGTGCGGGCCGGTCGAGTTGCCGGTGTTGCCGGTCGTGGCGACCCGGTCGCCGGCCCTGACGGCGGCACCGTTCGCGACCGAGTACGCCGACAGGTGGCAGTAGAGGTAGTCGACGCCGCTCTTGACGATCCGCAGACCGTTTCCGCAGCCGTTGGGCTCGCTGAGCCGGTAGGCGGTGCCGGTGACCATCGCGTACGCCGGGACGTTGTTCACCGGCAGGTCGATGGCGGGGTAGTCGTGGTGCGGGTCGTCGTACTCGCTGCGCGGCAGGGCGCTCTTGGCCAGCGGGAGGCTGTAGGAGCCGCCACCTCCGCCGCCACCGCTCCCGCCGACGAGGGTCTGCCAGGTGTTCGGGCCGACGACACCGTCGGCGGTCAGGCCCTTCGAGCTCTGGAACGCGACGGCGGCGTTGTGGGTGCCGCCGCCGAAGTCGCCGTCCTCGGCCAGGCCGTAGCCGTAGCGGTTCAGCTGGACCTGGGCGGCGCGGACCGCGTTGCTGTTGTTGCCGCGCTGGACGCTGACGATCAGCTTCGGCCAGGTGTTCGGGCCGATCTCGCCGTCGGCGGACAGGCCGTTCGCGCTCTGGAACTGCTTCACCGCGGACTCGGTCGCCGGGCCGAACTCGCCGTCGGCACCGATGTTGTAGCCGCGGTGACGCAGCAGGTGCTGGGCGGTCAGCACGGTCGAACCGGTCTGGCCGGCCTTGACGTTCGGCCACGCGGGCAGCGCGGCCTGAGCGGGGCTGACGACGCCTATCAGAACCCCGAACGAGATCAGGGCGGCAACGAGGATTCTCATGCCCAGCACGCTAGGAACGCACCAGCAGCGGGCGCCCTAGTCGCGAGACCAGTTGCGTGCGGTCGCGGCAGCCGAACTTCCGCAGCAGGTTCGAGACGTGGTACTTGACCGCGCTCACGGTGATGAACATGGCGGCGGCGATCTCGGCGTTCTCCCGCCCCTCGGCGACCAGCCGCAGCGTCTCCCGTTCGCGATCGGTCAGCGACGCGGGCGGGGGAGGGGGCAGCAGGGACGACACCAGCCGGGGCGACACCCAGCCGCCGAACCGGTGCACGTCGTGGATCGCCCGCAGGACGTCGTCGATCGGGTCGTCGGCGAGCACGAGCCCGGTCACGCCGGTCCGCACGAGGTCGTCGACGGCGTGCACGAAAGGCAGCACCGCGACGGTCCGCGGCCCGATGGCGTCCGCGGCGTCGACCACGGACACATCGGCGGGTGTGCCCAGGACGGCCCACGACTGGGTGGTGAGGCGCGAGGAGATCTGGCCGGTCAGCAAGGCGCTGCGCAACGACAGCGCGACATGGATTTTCCGCACAGTGCAAAACCGTCCGCCGAGGACCGTATTTCTCCGTATTGGCTGCGTATAACGGCTGGTCGTTGTTACCGTTCCGCCGATCGTGGGGGAGGGTGCGTGGAGTTCCGGGTGCTCGGTCCGCTCGTCGTCGTAAAGGAGAACGCCGAGACGCCGTTGCGTTCGGCGAAGCAACGGATCCTGTTGGCGATGCTGCTGCGGCACGCGAACACGCCCGTCTCACCTCAACGGTTGATGGAAGTGTTGTGGGAGGCGCCGCCGGCGTCCGCGCAGGAGAACGTCCGGCTGTACGTCTACCAACTCAAGCGCGCGCTCGATCTCGGCGACCGGATCACCCGCAAACCGGCCGGCTACGAGCTCACGATCCGCGCCGGCGAACTGGACGCCGACCGGTTCGACCAGCTGACCGAGGACGGCGAACAGGCGCTCGCGGACGGCGACCCGGCCAAGGCGGCCGACCTGCTGACCGAGGCGCTCGGCAAGTGGCGCGGACCGGCCTATCCGGACCTGCCCGGCCGGTTCGCCGCGCGACTCGACGAAACCCGGCTGCGCGCGGCCGAAGCGCGCGTCACCGCGGAGCTGGCGTTGGGCCGGCACGGCGAGGTCATCGGTGAGCTGGCCGAACTGGCCGAGGCCAACCCGTACCGGGAACCGTTGCACGCCAAGCTGATGACCGCGCTGTACGGGGTGAACCGGCAGGCCGAGGCGCTGGAGGTGTTCCGCCGGACCCGCGCACGGCTGGTCGCGGACCTCGGCATCGAACCCGGCCTCGACCTGCGCGGACTGCACGAGACGATGCTGCGGGGCGAGCAACTGGACGAACCCGTGCCGCCCAGGAGCACCCGCGCCGACTGCCCGTACCGCGGCCTGATGGCGTACCAGCCGGAGCACCACCCGTGGTTCTTCGGCCGCGACCACCTGATCGAACTGGTCACCCGCCGGATCGAGCGCTATCCCGTCGTCGGCGTGTTCGGTGCGTCCGGCAGCGGCAAGTCCTCGCTGCTCAGAGCCGGTGTGGTCGGCGGACTGTCCGCGGCGTGGCGGCCGGTGGTCATCACCCCGACCGCGCGCCCGCTGGAGGCGCTGACCTCCGCGCTCGCGTCGATCACCGGCAAACGTCCTGATCTGGCCGCCGACCCGGCGGCGTTCGACGTCGAGGTCCGCAACGAGCTGTCCGGCGGACCGGACGACGTGCGCGTGCTGCTCGTCGTGGACCAGCTGGAAGAGCTGTTCACCCTGTGCACCAGCGAAAGCGAACGCGCGCGGTTCCTCGCGGTGCTGCTGGACGCGGCCCAGGGACCGCATCGGCGCACGCGGGTCGTGCTCGGCATCAGAGCGGACTTCCTCGCCCACGTCACGCAGCACCCCGGCCTGGTGACGGCACTGGCCGACGAGGCGACCGTGCTGGTCGGGCCGCCGTCCACCGCTGACCTGCGGGACATCGTGCTGCGGCCGGCCGCGATGAGCGGGCTGTCCGTCACGGCCGATCTGCTCGCCACTGTCCTCGCCGACGTGGACGCCGAACCCGGCGCGCTCCCGTTGCTGTCGCACGCGCTTGTCGAGACGTGGCAACGTTCCGGTGCCGAACTGACGCTGGCCGCGTACCGGGCCGGTGGCGGCGTGCACGGTGCGATCGCCCAGACCGCCGAGCGGGCCTATGACGATCTGACCGACGTGGAACAGCAGGCCATGCGCCGGATCCTGGTGCGGCTCACCGCGTTCGGCGACGGCACGGAGGACACCCGCCGGCCGATCCGCCGCCAGGAACTCGACGGCATCGCCGACCTGGCGGTGATCGACGGCGTGCTCGCCCGGCTGGTCGCCGAACGGTTGATCGTGCTCGACGAGGACACCGCCGAGATCGCGCACGAAGCCCTGATCCGGGCCTGGCCGCGGTTGCAGCGCTGGCTGTCCGACGGCCGGTCGACCCTGCTGGTCCACCGCAGGCTCACGGCGGCCGCCCACACGTGGACCGAGCTGGACCGGGACGAGGGCGCTCTCTACCGGGGATCACAGCTGATCACCGCCTCGGCCTGGGCGCAGGACCACCCCGGTGAGCTGAACGCGGCCGAGGAGGCGTTCCTGCGGGCGAGCCGCGACCGGGACGAGGCCGAGCAGGTGACGGTGAAGCGCCGCAACAGGTTGCTCACCAGGCTCGTCGCGATCATGGGCGTGCTGCTCCTGCTCGCGGCGGGTGGTGGCGGTGTCGCGTGGTGGCAGTCGCGCGAAGCCCAGCTGCGCCAACGGGTCGACCAGGCGCACCAGCTCGCGTTGTCCGCCCGCGGTCTCGTCGACACCGCGCCCGACCTGGCCGGGCAACTCGCGATCTCGGCGTTCCGGCTGCACGCGGACGACGACACCCGAGGCGCCCTGCTCAGCACCGCTTCCGCGCCCCGGAGCCGCGTCGACCTGAACACCGACGGCCCGCCCGTGCTGGATGTGAACGTGTCGCACAAGGGGGACGTGATCGCGACCGCGGACCGGGACGGCAATGTCACGTTGTGGGAGCCCAGGACTCGCGAACGAACGCTGCTGCTGTCCGACCACAATGGACTGACCGAAGGCGGTTACGCCAGGCAGGTCGAGTTCAGCGCGGACGACAGGTTCATCGCCTCGAACGCCACCATGCCGACGCTGGCCGGCAGTCCCGGTGACGTCGTGGTGTGGGACCTCACGACCCGCAAACCTGTTTTCTCGCAACGGTTCGAAGTGCTCACCACGGGGCTCGCGTTCCACCCCGCCGGAACGTCCTTCGCGGTCGGTGTCGCGGGCGGCGACGTCGAGGTGTGGGACGTCGCCGCGAAGACGCACCGGGTGTTGCGGGGCCACGCCAACGAGGTGAACTCGCTGGCGTTCAGCCCGGACGGCGCGTTGCTCGTGACGGCCAACGGCAAGGACCACCCGCTGGTGTGGGACGTCGCCTCCGGTGCGAAGGTCGGCGAGATCCCGTCGCTGGAGGTCAACAACGTCAGCTTCGACGGTCCCGCGAAGATCACCACGGCGACCCTCCGCAACGGCGTGAACTTCTGGGACGTGACCGGAAAGCTGTTGTCGGAGCTGCCGAAACAGGGCCCGTACGCGTGGGAGGCGTCCGCGCCGGTCGGCGGCCGGATGGCGGTGGCGGACGAGGACGGCCTGATCACGATCTGGGACATCCGCACCGGCCGGCCGATCACGACCTACCGCGATCGCGGCCGCACCGAGTCGAGATCGCTCGCGCTGGGCCGGGACGGCACGTTGCTGGTGTCCGGCGGCTTCGGCCGGACCGTCGCGGTGCGTGAGGACGCGGTGCCCGCGTTCACCGGACATGCCGGCGGGGTCAACGACATCGACGTCTTCCAGGACACGGTCGCGTCCGCCGGCGATGACGGAACCGTGCGGCTGTGGGGACTGGACGGCACCGCTCTGGCCACTTTGGACGGTCATCCGGACCGGGTGGAGTCCGTGTCGTTCAGCCCGGACGGCTCCCGGCTGGCCGCGCTGACCCGCGACCACACCGTCACGATCTGGGACGTGGCCCGGCGTTCGCGGCTGTCGTCGTTCTCCTACAGCGGTTTGGGCGCGTCGACCGACATCGCCTACCAGCCGGACGGGCGCGGGATCGTCACGGCCTCGCTCGGGCGGTTCCGCTGGTCGCTGCCCGACCTCGCGCAGGGCTCGTTCTCCGGCGGCCCGTACATCGCGAGCGCCGTCGAGTTCACGCCGGACGGCAGGCTGCTGATCTCCACCGATCCGGCCGGTGGCGCGATGCTGTGGAACGTGGCAGCCGACAAGCTGGAGCGGCGCGTCAGCACCGGTCAGGGCGATGTGCGTGACGTGGCGATCAGCCCGGACGGCACGCGGTTCGCCACCGCGGGCGCGAACCGGACGGTCAAGGTCTGGGACGTGGCCACGGGTGCCGAGCTGATGACGTTGACCGGCCACTCCGCGCCGGTCGTGACGCTGGCTTTCAGCCCGTCCGGTGACGCGCTGGCGTCCGGGGGAGAAGACCACTCGGTCGTCGTGTGGAACCTCAACACTCGGACCGGTGCGACCTTGACCGGGCACACCGGGCCGGTGCAGGCGGTGGCGTTCACGCGCGAGGACGAGCTGGTGTCCGGTGGGAACGACGCGCGGATCATCCGGTGGTCTCTGTCCGTTGTGGACGCCGAGAAGCGGATCTGCGCGGAAAGCTATCCGCGTTCCGAGGTGTGCGGGACGACCAGGCCCGACTCGTAGGCGATGACGACGAGCTGGGCGCGGTCGCGGGCGTGCAGCTTCATCATCGCGCGGTTGACGTGGGTCTTCGCGGTGAGCGGGCTGATCACCATGCTCGCGGCGATCTCGTCGTTCGACAGGCCCCGCGCGACCATGACGACGGCCTCGCGCTCGCGGTTGGTGAGCTGGGTGAGGTCGCTGCTGGGTTTGAGGGGCTGGCTGACGTACCGGTCGATGAGCCGGCGGGTGATCGACGGGGCGAGCAGCGCGTCGCCGCGGGCCGCGACCCGGACGGCGTGCAGGAAGTCCTCCGGCTGGACGTCCTTGACCAGGAACCCCGCCGCGCCGGCCTTCAGGGCGTGGAAGACGTACTCGTCGAGGCCGTAGTTGGTGAGGATCACGACGTGGGTGCGCTGCAGGGCGGGGTCGGCGGCGATGCGCCGGGTCGCCTCGATGCCGTCGACCTCGGGCATCTGGATGTCGACCAGCGCGATGTCCGGGAGGTGTTTGCGGGCCTGTTCCAGGCCTTCCGCGCCGTTCGCGGCCTCCGCCACCACCTCGATGTCGTCCTCCGCGTCGAGCAGCGCTCGGAAACCGCTGCGGATCAGGGGCTGGTCGTCGACCAGCAGGACGCGGATCACGGCTGTGTCACCGGGAGCTCGGCCTGGACGGTGAAGCCGCCCTCGCTGCGCGGTGCGGCTTTCAGGCTGCCGCCGAGCGCGGTGACGCGTTCGCGCATGCCGAGCAGTCCTACTCCTGGATTCCCGGTGGGTGTCGCCGTGCCGTCGTCGTCGACGCGGATGAGCAGCGCGTCCGGCCGGTAGTCGATGCTGATCTTCGCGTTCGCGGCGGCGGCGTGCCGCGCGATGTTGGTCAACGACTCCTGCACGATCCGGTACGCGGTTCGTGCCACCGCGGCGGGAACGTCCTGGTGCTGCCCCTCGATCGTGAGCTGGGCGTCCAGACCGGTCGCCCTGGCGCGTTGGACGAGCTCGGGGACGTCGTCGATGCCGTGCGGCGGGCTCTTGTCGTCGTCTCTCAACGCCTCCAGCGTCGCGCGCAGCTCTCGGGCCGCCTCCCGTCCGGCGTCCCGGATGGCCATGAGACTGTCGGGGACCTGCTCGCCGCGCTTCTGGGCCAGGTGGACCGCGACCTCGGCCTGCAGCTTGATCACCGAGATCTGGTGGGTGAGCGAGTCGTGCAACTCGCGGGCGATGTGCAGGCGTTCCTCGTTGGCGCGCCTTCGCGCGGTCTCCTCCTTGGTGCGTTCGGCTTCGTCGGCCCTTCTTTCGGCTTGCCGAAGCGCTTCTCCCGCGGCCGCGGCGGCGATGAGCCAGGCGACCTGCAGGACGTCCCGGGTCTGCGCGAACGCCTCGACGACCGTGAGGTCGCGCGGCGAGAGGAGCGCCGCGAGGGGAAGCGTGGCGATCATCAGCACAGAACCGACGACTGTCACCACGCGGTGACCCGCGCGCATCGTCGAGTAGACGGCGAACAGGAACGCGATCACCGGCACGTTCGCGCCGGTCGCCTGGTAGCCCAGCGCGAGGAGTCCGGTGGCGATCAGCACGGCTGTTGGTGCTGTTCTGCGCGCGGCCAGTGCGAGTCCGCTCGCGGCCAGGAGCACGTACCCCGTCGTGGTGGCGGGGTGTCCGGCCAGCACGAGGCTCGCCGCCACCCCGGCGGCGATCGCCCAGTCCAGCCAGCGCCTGCTCATGCGTGCACCTTAAACCGATGTCCGCGCTGGTAGATCGTGCGCCGGGATGACCTTCGGAGTACTGCGGGCGCAGTATTAGCTGTCTGCGCTCGCACGACGACCCGCGGTGGGTGTCCCGGCCAGGCTGGTGCCCATGTTCCTTTCACAGGCTGCTTACGAATTGACGGCGGGGCGCGCGTGGTCCCTGTTGGGCGCGGTGCTCGGTCTGGTGGGTGTGGTGTTCGGCGTGCTGGCCCTGCGACGGCGCCGGGGTGCCGCGGTGGCCGTCGGCGGTGGCGTGGCCGGGGTGGTGATCGGCGCGCTGGTCGTGGCGATGGCGAAGGGCGGTCCCGGCACCGGCTACGGCATCGTCGGCGGCTACCTCTCGCTGGTGGTGGGGGTGGCCGCTGTGGTTCTGGGCCTTTTGGCTATGCGAAAAGGCGCTCGGGCTGCTGCACGGCGCGCCGGGTGATGAGCCCCGCCGCACCCCGCACCACGGCGAACTCGCCGAGCGGGGACGCCATGAGCCGCGTGTGCCGTTCGCCGCCCGCGAGCACCCTGCTGTCCATTTCGGACTGAACGGCAGCGCTGAGATGCTCGTGCAACACGGCATAGCTGCCGCCGAGCACGACCGTGGGCACGTCGAAGAGGTTCATCAACGTCGCCAGCCCGACCCCGAGCGCCTGGCCGGCCTCGTGCACGGCCTTCCGCGCTCTGGGGTCGCCCGCTTCGAGTGCTTTGTGGAGCGAGTCGAGCCTGCGCCGGCCTGCCTCACGCAGGATGACGTCAAGCCCCGCGTACCGCTCGACGCACCCACGGCTGCCGCACGTGCACTTGATGCCGTCGCGTTCGATCACCACGTGCCCGAGCTCGCCCGCGAACCCGCTGGCACCCCGATAGACCTCGCCGTTGAGCACGACGCCCGCACCGATGCCGACGTCGGCGGACACGTGCACGAAGTCCTCGCCGGCCAGATGCCTGGGCCACAGGTGCGCCAGCGCGGCGAGGTTCGCCTCGTTGTCCAGCTCGACTTCGAGGCCCAGCCGCCGGCCGAGGCCGTTCGCCAGCGGTGCGCCGACGAGGTTGGGCAGGTTGGGTGCCCTGACCACGACGCCGTCGTGCACGACACCGGGTACCGCGAGCCCGGCGCCGAGGAGCTCGCGTTCCCCGGCGATCTCGCGGATGAGTTCGGCGACCCGGTCGAGCACCTCGTCTGCGCCGGCCTTGCGCATGTCGGCGGGCACGAGGTGGCGGCGGATGGTCTCGCCGTCGAGGCCCAGCGTCTCGACGGCGAGGTGGCTGACGTTGATCTCCGCCCCGACCGCGACCGGGCCGCCGGGGTGGAACCGCAGCGGTTTGGACGGCCTGCCCACGCCTGGTGACGTGGCGGGCTCCTCGATGAGGATCCCGTTGGCCAGCAACGGTTCGGTGAGGTTGGACAGGGTGGCCTTGGTCAGCCCGGTGCGGGCCGCGAGGTCGGCCCGCGAGCCGGGACGGTCGACTAGGGCGAGCAGGACCGTCCGCAGGTTGCCGAGGCGAACCTGCCGCAGGTGGTCGACGGTGGTCATCGCGCCCAGTATCGCCGGGAGGCCGCGGCCGTCATCGGCTCAGGTACCGCTCTGCCGCCTCCCCGTACCGGGCCCGGATCTCCGGCACCGCGTCCGCCTCGTGGCGCGTGCTCTCCGCCAGCGTCCACTCCGGCGGCTGGTCCCCGCCGGTGAGCGTCCACGCGGCCTGCCGAGCCGCACCGTCCGCCACGTACTCACCCGGCGCGGGCACCGTCACCGGCACCCCGAACACCACCGGCGCGATCTCCCGCACGGCAGGAGACGCCGCCGCCCCGCCCACAAGCCGGACACCGCTGACGTCCGCTCCTTGTTCGGCGAGCGCGTCGAGCCCCACCGCGAGACCGCACAACATGCCTTCCACGGCCGCACGGGCGATGTTCGCCGGAGTGGCGTTGGTCAGCGTCAGGCCGTGCAACGCTCCCGTCGCATCCGGCAGGTTCGGCGTCCGTTCGCCCTCGAAGTAAGGCACCATCACGACGCCTTCGGCTCCGGGCTTGGCGGACAGCGCCAGCGAGCTCAGCTGCGCCAGGTCGACGCCCAGCATGCGGGCGGTCGCGTCCAGCACGCGGGCGGCGTTCAAGGTGCAGGCCAACGGCAGGTACCGGCCCGTGGCGTCGGCGAACCCCGCCACGATGCCGGAGGCGTCCGCCGCGCGCACGTCGCTGGTCGCCGTGACGACGCCGGACGTGCCCAGCGACACCACGACACCGCCGCCGACACCCAGCATCGCCGCCGCGTTGTCGCCGGCGCCCGCCCCGAGCCGCACCGGGCCCTCGACGGACTCCGCAGGGCCGAGCACGCGCGGCAGCACCACGTCGGACCGGCCGAGGCCGAGCGCGAGCAGGTCCGGCACGTACTCGTCGGCCACCGAGTCGAAGTAGCCGGTGCCGGACGCGTCCGAGCGGTCGGTGACCAGGTCGGCGAGGTCACCGGTGCCGCGCAGCCGCCACGTCAGCCAGTCGTGCGGGAGGCAGACGGCGGCGGTGCGCTTGGCGTTGGCCGGTTCGTGCTGGGCGAGCCAGCGCAGCTTGGTGATCGTGAACGACGCGACCGGCACCAGGCCGATGCGCGCCGCCCACTGCTCCGCGCCCAGCTCGTCGGTGAGGGACGCCGCCGCGGCCGCGGACCTGGTGTCGTTCCACAGCAACGCCTCGCGCACGACGTCGCCGTCCTCGTCGAGGCACACCATGCCGTGCTGCTGGCCCGCGACGCTGAGCGCCGCGACGTCGTCGAGTCCGCCGGCGTCCGTCAGCGCGGACTGCAGCGCGCTCCACCAGTGCGACGGGTGCACCTCGGTGCCGTCCGGGTGAGCCGCGCGGCCCTCCCGGACGAGCCGGCCGGTCTCCGCCTCGCGCACCACGACCTTGCACGACTGCGTCGAGGAGTCGACGCCCGCGACGAGCGTCATGTCAGCGCGCTCCGGCGAGGTGCTCGAGCGCGAGCTGGTTCAGGCGCACGAACCCGTAGCCGCGCTCGCCCGCCTTGTCCGGGTCGAAGCTGTCGTCGTTGATCAGGTCCTGGTAGGACTCGCCGTCGCCGAGCGTCGGCTTGCCCAGGTCGGCGACACCGGCGACGGCCAGCGCCTCCTGCACCTCGGGGTCGGCCCGGAATGCCTTGGCGCGGTCGCGCAGCAGCAGGTACGTGGCCATGTTCGCCTTGGCCGAGTCCCAGACGCCCGTGATGTCCTCGGTCCGCGACGGCTTGTAGTCGAAGTGCCGCGGCCCGTCGTAGCCCGCCGTCTCCAGCAGGTCGACCAGCGCGAACGCGTTCATCAGGTCGCCGTGCCCGAACACCAGGTCCTGGTCGTACTTGATGCTGCGCTGGCCGTTGAGGTCGATGTGGAAGAGCTTGTCGTGCCACAACGCCTGCGCGATGCCGTGCACGAAGTTCAGCCCGGCCATCTGCTCGTGCCCGACCTCGGGGTTGAGCCCGACCAGGTCGGCGCGGTCCAGCGTCGTGATGAACGCCAGCGCGTGCCCGATCGTCGGCAGCAGGATGTCACCGCGCGGCTCGTTCGGCTTCGGCTCGATGGCGAACCGCAGGTCGTAGCCCCGGTCCGTGACGAACTGGGTCAGCAGGTTCATCGCCTCGCGGTACCGGTCGAGCGCCGCGCGGACGTCCTTCGCCGTGTCGTACTCCGAGCCCTCGCGCCCGCCCCACAGCACGTAGGTCTTCGCGCCGAGTTCGGCCGCCAGCTCGATGTTGCGCAGCACCTTCTTCAGCGCGAACCGCCGCACCCCGCGGTCGTTGCTGGTGAAGCCGCCGTCCTTGAAGACCGGGTGGCTGAACAGGTTCGTCGTGACCATCGGGATCACGAGCCCGGTCTCCTGCAGCGCGCCCTGGAGCCGGCCGATCTGCTTCTCGCGCTCGGTGGCCGCGAACCCGAACAGGTCGTCGTCGTGGAACGACAACCCGTACGCGCCCAGCTCGGCCAGCCGGTGCACCGCCTCGACGACGTCCAGCTCGGGCCGCGTGGCCTCGCCGAACGGGTCACGACCCGGCCAGCCCACGGTCCAGAGACCGAAGGAGAACTTGTCCGCCGGAGTGGGCGTGCTCATGATCCACCTCATTCGTTCAATGCTTGAACTTAATGCGGACAGTACGACGCGCGGCCCGTGATCGCAATGCCAGTCGGGCTGCTGCTAGCGGTCCCGCCAGGCCAGCGGGGAAAGCGTCACGGCCGCTTCGGCGACGCGGCGGGCTGTTTCGGTCGCGAGTCCTTTCCGAGCGGAGTCGATCCACCCGGCGACGCGCACAACTCCGGTCTCCCGGTACTCGACGGCCTGAAGCAGCATTTCGAGCTTGTCCGCATCCTTCGCGCACCGCGCCTCGGGCGTCTGCCTGGTCTCGTACTCGTCCACGGCGGTGCGGATCAGGTCGCGTGAGGCGTTCGGCAGGGCGGCCGTCTGGTCGGCGGTGATCTCGCGGGGCTCGGGCTTGCTCAGGTACTTGGCGGCGGTGTGGGGGAGGTCCCCGGTCCGGGTCTCCTGTGTGTCGTGCCAGAGTGCGAGGAACGCGGCCCGCTCAGGACTCGCACCTTCCTCCGCGGCGAGCAGAGCCGCGATCTGCGCGGTCCGCAAGCTGTGTTCGGCGACCGATTCGGGATCGCGGACGCCGACGTGCCACCATCCCGCGCGGCGGATGCGCTTGAGCAGACCGAGTTCGTAGCCGAACGCGGCGATTGCGGTGGGCTCGTCTGGCATGGGGTGCTCTCCCTAGCGGTCGGCGAGACGCAGAGCGTAGTGAAGTCCGGCGACCTGATCACGTCCATCGCGAGTCAGCACGTCCCCGGAGGTGAGCGTGTCGAGCGCCCCGGTCAATGCGTCACGGTCGGCGGATCGCCTGGCCAGCAGATCGGGACGGCTGGCCACAAGGGTGTGCAGGGTGTGCAGGTTCAGCGGCAGGTGAGGTGAGGTCGGGTCGAGGCGGCTCACCAGGTGGTGGAACAGTCGCACACCCGACCAGGCTTTGGTGTCGTCGGCGAACATGAACGTGTCATCGGTCTGGTCGTCGCCGAGTTCGCCGATCCAGTGCGCCCAGTAGTTGAGGTTGGCGAGTTCGGCGCGGGTGCCGGTGGTGCGGGCGACGAAGTCGTACAGGTGGGTGCCGTCCCCTGTCGAGGCGAGCGCGACTGACGCGGAGCGGGCCTCGAGCAAGCTGGTCACGTTCCCGTCGGCGACAGGACGTCGCCCGGCGTTCTCCCATTCGTCGCGCAGCCACTCGCCGACCTGACCTCGTCGGTCGAATCCGAGTAGATACACCGCTTGCCGCCGCAGGAGTGCCCCAAGGGGGTGCACGCCGCGTTCCGCAACGGTCATCAGGTGATCGAAGAACCGGGTTTGCTCGTCAGCGCTGAGCGCGGGGCCGGACGCAACGGGTCCCCGTCGGGGGACCTTCGGCGTGAAGCCGTGCAGTTCGGGCGGGAGCTGTCCGGTGAACGGCCACGTGATCAGATTGGTGAGGGTCTTGCGGTGCACGCTCGCGGCGAGCGGGTGCAAGTCGGGGTCGACCCATGCGTTGCCGGCGGTGATGCCGGTCGAGAGAACCAGGTCGGCTTCGACGGCCGCGCGGAGGTGCCGACCGGTTGACGGAGGCGCGCCGAGCCGCGGCAGCCGGGCACACAGTCGGACGAAGTCGCCCGCGTTCATCGCGGCAAGTGGTCGTCGTCCCGACTCCCACCCTTGGACGGTGCTCACGTCCACCGTGAGGCGTTCGGCGAAATTCTCCTGGGTCAGACCTGCTGCCTGGCGTGCGAGCTTGAGGACGTAACCGGACACGACCCCGGCCGCCCGGGAACCCTGACCACCGGTCAGCGTTGCCGATCCTCCGCGCACGGACGCTCCAGGTCTGGCTGATCTCGGGCGAACCGCACTCGTACTCGCGGTCCGTTCTGCTTGCTCGCTGTTGATCGTAGCGTCATGCCGTGGAGCTGGGAGAAGCCTCTGAGCAGGCAAAGCGACAGACCATTGGTGCGAGGAACCAGACATGCCGAAGAGAATCTCCACCGCGCGTGGCCGTGAGTTCGGTGCAGGCCTGCGGGCGGCCATCACGGGTACCGGTCTGACCGGGCGCGCGGTCGCCGGCATCGTGGACTGGGACGAGGCGAAGCTCTCAGATGTGGTGAACGGCAAGGGCGGCGCCAGCCGCGTGGAAATCGCGGCGCTGCTGGGTGTCTGCCGGGCCAGGCCTGCCGAGGTCAGCCATCTTCTGACGCTGTACCCGGAGACGGATGTCAGGGGCTGGTGGCAGCAGCACGGCATGTGCGCACCTGTCCGGCTCCGCACGGTCGTGGAGCACTTGGCGGTGGCCGAGACTCTGACCAGCTGGCACACGCACATGGTGCCGTTCTTTCTCCAGACGGCGGACTACATGCGTGTGGTGCTGCTCGCGTCCGCAACTACGCCAGCGGTTGAGCTCCAAGAACGGGTGGAGGTGTTGCTTGAGATGCAGGAGTCACTGCGGAGCGGCGTGAAATGCACGTACTTCATCCACGAGTTGGCGCTGCACCTGCGGGTCGGCGGCGCCGAGGTGCACGCCGGGCAGTTGCTGCAACTGTTGCACCTGTCGAACTGGCTGAACATCACGATCCGGATCGTGCCTGCGGCGCTGGGCGCCCATGCGGGCCTGGCCGGGCCGTTCACGCACTTGAGCTTCACGAAGTACGAGCCACTGGTGTGGGTGGAAACCGAGAACTCCAGTCTCATCGTGGAGGCGACGGACGCGATCAAGGGTTACGACGAGGTCATTCGCGCACTCGACGAGTACAGCTTGAACGAGGACGACTCCGCGGCACTGATTGTCCGCCGGTACGACGCATCGACGGAAACATAGGACGAGGCACGATGCCCAAGAACTTCAAATCCAGCCTCCAAAACCGTGCGGTCGGCCGTGCGCTTGCGTTGTGGCGAAAGGAAAGCGGATTCAGCTTGGCTGAGGTGGGCGAACGTGTGGGCTGGTCGTCGGCCAAAACCTCGATGATGCAGAACGCGCTGATCCCGGTCATTGACGCTGATGTTGTGGCACTTGCGCTGGTGTACAAGGTCGGCAGCGAGCGCCGAAAGCCGGTGGTGCTGGGGGCACAGCGGGCACGTGATCCACTGAGGTTCGATCTGCTGACAGGTGACGCTTCATCATGCGTCGGGTGGACGTATGCCGAGGTGGAGGCCGAAGCAAGCCACGTGCGGGCGGTCGCGCTGGATGTGCTTTTTCCCTTCGTCCGGACACCGGAGTACGAGGCTGCGCTGCACGGCGTCCAAGTGGACGCTGTGTCCGAACAGCGACAGCGCCACTACGGTGATGCCTACCGCAAGCGAGTGATGCAACACCTCAGCGAAGGGCCTTCGCTGCGGCTGGATCTCGTTGTGGGAGAGGCAGTTCTGCGACGGCCGGTCGGCGGCGCGCTGGTGATGGCCGATCAGTTGTTGCGGTTGGCCGCGCTTGCGGAGCTTCCCGGTGTACAGGTGCGGCTTGTGCCGGACGAGCTGGGTGCGTTCCCGGGGATGACGTCGTTCACCCTGCTGTCGTTCCGCGAGAACGAGTTCGACGACGTGGTGCACGTTGACAACCTGCACGGCGGCACGTGGCTGGAAGCTGAGCCCGAGCGACAGCCGTACAGGGAGACGTTCGAGCGGCTGCTCACCACGGCGCTCCCCGCCGGGGACACCATCGGCCGGTTGGTCGAGGCTGCGCAGTCACTGAAGGACGACGCGGACTGAGCGGCCCGTGATCGCAATCGGTCAGGCGCGGTGTTGCGCGGCGACCGCCTCGACCGCGGGAGCGAGCGCCGCGGCGATGGCGCGGTACCCGGCGCCGGACGGGTGGAAGCGGTCCGGCGCGAAGAGTGACGGATCGGCGGCGAACTGCGTTGAGACCGCCTGCTCGACGTGCGCGACCACGCCGCCCGCCCGGATGACGGCCTGTTGCTGCGCCAGTGCGTAGTCGCGGCTGACCGTCGACACGATGTCGCGCAACGCGGGCGGCACGTGCGCGACGACGCTCAGGTCCGGTGCCGTGGCCACGACGACAGCGGCTCCGGCCCGGCGCAGGTCCGCGACCGCGTCGTGCAGCTGCTGCGCGCCGACGTGTGCGGGGACGAACCGGGTGAGGTCGTTCGCGCCGATCACGATCACGGCGATGTCGACCCCGCTCGTGACGGCGGCCCGCACCTGGGTGCTCAGTCCGGACGAGCGGGCACCGGGTACGGCGTGCACTCTCAGGTCGACCTCGTGGCCGGTCATACGCAGACGCGCGGCGAGCAGCGGGCCGAGGGTGTCCTCGCGTCGCGTGCTGCCGACGCCCGCGGCGATGGAGTCACCGAGCAAACGCAGACGCATGCCCGTAAAACGGCGAGCGTCGTGGCGGTGTTCCGGGTCAGACTGTGACGGTGGACGAACTGCTGGGGTGGTGCGTGGTCGCGAACGTGGCCACCGCCGATCTGAAGCACTTCTCGCTGGGCACGAAACTGTGGGTGCTGCCACCGCAATGGGGTGACGGCGGGCAGGACGTCGTGGTGGTCGGCCGGCACCGCGGCAGCCCAGGGCCGGTGTCCCAGATGGTCGTGCCTCGGGTGCACCTGACGAACTTCCGGGTGCGCGGGGTCTACGAGCCGGCCGTGCACCGCCAGCTCACCAAGCCGCTGAAGCGGAGGGTGCCCAGGCAGTGGGAGTCGCGGGAGGAAGCGGAGAAGGTCGTCGAGTGGTGGGCGCGCGACGCGGCCATCCACGCGGGAGTGCGCCGGCCGCTGAAGCGGGCCGACTTCTACTACCGGCTCTCGGACGTGCTGCCGGGACACGTCCTGCAGCAGTGGGCCGTCCAGGACGTCATGAACCCGAAGCTCCCGTTCGAACTCGGCGAGGTGTTCCGCGACCAGCAGGAGGTGGAGGCGGTCCGCGAACTGCGCGAGCTCCTTGACACCATCGAGACCGCCGGAGTTGCCAACTGGCGGAACAACGAGCTGTGGCCGGTTGTTGAAGCTGTCGCGGGCAAGATCCAGGCGCTCCTGGTTCGGTAAACCGCTGTCGTGCGGGCGTTCGTGTGTCTACACTCCACGATCAACATCATTGAGCGAGTGACGAGAGGAGACCGGCCATGCGCACCGCTGCCGTCCTCCCGTCCCGTTTCGACGTGATCCTCGTGTCTCCGCACCCCGGCTGCCCGCTGCGCGCCGGGCACCGGAGTGTCTGACGAACCCCTGTTTCGGGAGTTCGTCGGCTCATCGCGCTGACCTGTAGTCCTTTCGCATCGAAAAGGCACTGAGCCATGCGCACGATCACCCTGAACGCCGTCCGCAACCTGGGCATCCTCGCCCACGTCGACGCGGGCAAGACCACGCTCACCGAACGCGTCCTGTTCGCCACCGGCACCACCTACAAGCGCGGCGAGGTGCACGATGGCACGACCGTCACGGACTTCGACCCGCAGGAGCGCGACCGCGGCATCACGATCTTCGCCGCGGCCGTCAGCTGCACGTGGGACGGGCACCGGATCAACCTCATCGACACCCCTGGGCACGTCGACTTCTCCGACGAGGTCGAACGGGCGCTGCGCGTGCTGGACGGGGCTGTCGCGGTGTTCGACGGGGTCGCCGGGGTCGAACCGCAGAGCGAATCGGTGTGGCGGCAGGCAGACCGGCACGGCGTGCCGCGGATCGCGTTCGTCAACAAGCTCGACCGGGCGGGCGCGGACCTCGACACCGCAGTGGAGTCCATCCGGACGCGGCTGAACACCGTTCCGCTGGTGGTGCAGCTGCCGATCGGCGCCGAGGACTCGTTCGTCGGCGTCGTCGACCTGATCCGCATGCGTGCCCTGACTTGGGAAGACGCCCTGGAGGAAGGTCCGGTACCGGAAACGCTGATGGCGCAGGCACAACGACGTCGTCGCCTCCTGGAGGAGACGGTGGCGGAGCTGCACCCGGAAGCGCTGGAGGAGTTCTTCGCTGGAGGTTTGTCCGATGAGACTTTGCGCAAGGCGCTGCGGGAACTGACCCGGCAGGGCGCCGGAACCGTCGTGCTGTGCGGCTCGGCGTACCGGAACCGGGGCGTCGAACCGTTGCTGGACGCGGTGATCGCGTATCTGCCGTCCCCTGTGGACGTTCCGCCGGTGCGGGGCGTCGACGGTGAGGAACGGCATCCGGATCCGGAGGGGCCGTTCGCGGCGTTGGTGTTCAAGGTGAACGCCACTCCGAACGGGCGGTTGACGTACGTTCGTGTCTACTCCGGGACCCTCCACAAGGGAGAGACGGTCAGCGTGGCGGGACGGACCGAGCGCATCGGCCGGATCCTGCGCGTCCAGGCCGATCGGCACACGCCGGTCGACCAGGCCACCGCGGGCGACATCGTGGCGCTGGTGGGGCTGAAGTCGGCACGCACGGGGACAACCCTTTGCGCGCCAACGGCTCCGCTGCTCCTCGAACCGCCGGTGTCGGCTGATCCCGTCGTGTCGGTGGCGGTCGAGACGAAGACCAGCGCGGACAACGCCCGGCTCACCGAGGCGCTGGCGCACCTGGTCGACGAGGACCCGTCGCTGCAGGTCAGGACCGACCCCGAGACCGGACAGACGGTGTTGTCCGGCCTGGGTGAGCTGCACCTGGAGGTCGCGGTGGAGAAGGCGCGCACGAACCACCGCATCGAGATCACCATGGGACGGCCTCGCGTCTCCTACCGCGAAACCCTCGCGGCGGGCGTCACGGGATTCGTCTACCGGCACGTGAAGCAGGACGGAGGTTCCGGACAGTTCGCGCACATCGTCATCAGCACCGAACCGCTGGAGACCGGGTTCGAGTTCCGCTCGGCGGTCACCGGCGGGCGCGTGCCGCAGGAGTTCGTCCGCGCGGTCGAACAGGGCTGCCGGGACGCGCTGGCCGAGGGACCGCTCGGCCACCCGGTGACCGGGCTGCGGGTGACGCTCACCGACGGGTCCACGCACGTCAAGGACTCCTCGGAGATGGCGTTCCGCACGGCAGGGCGGCTGGGCCTGCGCGAGGCCCTGAAGGCGGGCGCGATGACGTTGCTCGAACCGATCGCCGAGGTCACGGTCACCGTGCCGGATGACTACCTCGGTGGTGTGCTCGGTGACCTGGCCGCGCGCCGGGGCCGGATCCTCGGTTCCGTCGCCCGGACCGGTACGACGGTGGTCACGGCGAGCGTGCCGCTGGCGGAGATGTTCGGTTACGTGACGAGGTTGCGCAGCCGGACGCAAGGCCGCGGCTCGTTCACCAGCCGCCCAACCGGTTACGCAGCCGCATGAGACACAGGGCGGCCCTGAACCAGGGCCGCCCTGTGCCATGATCGGCAAGGTGGATCCCCTGCGCGTCATGTCGTTCAACCTGCGGTACGCCTCGAACATCGAGCCGAACTCGTGGGCCGCCAGGCGCCCGGTGATGGCCCAGCTCCTGCTCAACGAGCGGCCGACCCTGTTAGGCACCCAGGAAGGCCTCTACGGGCAGCTGCTGGACATCGCGCACGACCTGCCGGACCGCTACGACTGGATCGGCCTCGGCCGCGCGGGCGGCAGTCACGACGAGTTCATGACGATCTTCTTCGACGCGCACCGGCTGGAGCCGCTCGAGTTCGACCACCACTGGTTGTCCGCGACGCCGAACGTCGTGGGCTCGACGTCGTGGGGCAACCGCGTCATCCGCATGGTCACGTGGGTGCGGTTCGGGGATCGCCTGACGGGCAAGCAGTTCGTGGCCGTCAACACCCACTTCGACCACGAGTCGGAGAACTCCCGGCTGCGCAGCGCCGAGTTCGTCCGCGACCGGCTCAACGCCTTCACGCTGCCGGTCGTGCTCACCGGCGACTTCAACGCGCCGGCCGCCTCGCCCACCTACTGCACCCTGACCAACGGCCTGACCGACACCTGGCTGGCCGGGCCGCGGATCACGCCCGCGTACGGGACGTTCCACGGCTACGGCCCGCTCGTCCCGGACGGTCCGCGGATCGACTGGATCCTCACCCGCGGCGCCACGATCCAGGCCGCCGCGATCAACACCTACCGGCAGGACGGCCAGTTCCCGTCCGACCACCTGCCGGTCCAGGCGTCGATCACCTTCTAGGAGCCCGCTCGTACGCCCGCGAGGCTGGCCATGAACGGCGCTTTTGTGGACCCCAGGTCCACAAAAGCGCCGTTCATGGCCAGCCTATCTGGGAGCCCATTCGGGCGGCAGTTCGTGGGAACAGGTGGGTGCACCGGCCGCCCGCGTCTGCCGCTGTTCCAGGTACGGCCCGGCGATCTGGTCTCGTGACACCGGTGCGAGCGCGGTGATGGCGTCGCCCGCGGCCAGCACCTGACGCCGCATGCGTTCGTGGTCGACGGCCTCGGCGCCGAACGAGGGGGCCCAGAGCGTCCACGGCCCCGAGATCATCGCCATCGTCGGCACCAGGTGCGAGTGGAAGTGCGTGCCGATGCCGCCGAACGAGCACTGCGGCGGTACCCGGCCGGGCACCGGCGCGTCGCTGCCGGGCAGGACGAACGTGCGGTTCACCGCCCGTCCCGCGAGCGCCGTGGCGGCGGCCTGGGCGAGCACCGGGCTGCCGGCGAACCAGCCGGACAGCTCCGCCGCGCCGGTCGGCCGCAGAGAACCCGCGCTGGGCAGGAACTCCCGCGTGCCGAGGTGTTCCAGCACGAACGCGAACGCCACGGAACCCCGGTCGTACTCGGCGTCGAGCGCGCGGGCGCGGAACTCGCTGCCCTCCGCCGGGCGGTGCAGGTGGCCGGTCGCGAAGACGAACTCCAGGGTTCTGGGCCGGCACCGCAGTGGCAGGCGGGCGAAGTGCTCGGCGAGCGCGAGGAGGCCGGCGGTGCCGTTCTCCTGCACCCATCCCACGCCGTCGGTGTTGGTGTCGATGACGATCCGCTCGCTGCTCAGGCCCGGCAGGGTCGCGATCAGCGAGCGCGTCGAGGCCGGGAAACGTCCTGCCAGCACACCGATCGTGGTGCGTTCGCCGACCCGCAGCTTCAGGGCCGCGTCGGAGCCGACGAACACGCCGGGCACGCGGTAGTGGGTGCCCAGGTGCGGGTCCCAGTAGCCCTTCACCTGCTCGTGCGGGAACGGGAAGGCGATGACCACGCCCGCCGCACCGGCGATGCCCGCGTCGACCATGTCCTGGTTGAGCAGTGGTTCGGCGAAGTAGCCGCGGTCGACGGCGGGGAAGTCGCGCAGCACGACCTTGCCGCGGGCGTTGGCGGCGGTGATCGGTGTGCCGGCGGGGAGCTTGATCAGTTCACCGGAGCCCAGACCTGGGGCGGAGTAGGGGATCGCGCTCGCGACCGGCACGACGCCGCCGGAGAGGAGCAGGCCGGGACCTGGCTGCCAGCGCAGGAGGGAGAAGCGTTCGGAGCGCACGGACATGCCGGGGAGGCGCTGGACCCGGTGGTCCAGCCAGGAGATGAGCCGGTTGTGGGCCGCGCTGCCGGTGGCGCGCACGCCGAAACCGGCCACCTGGGCGTTGAGATCGCGGAGTTGTGAGGCGGAGGCGAACGTCCGGTCGTCGACGGTGGGGGAGCAGTCCGTCGACGCGCTGACCGGCGACGTCAGCTGGAGGGCGAAAACCGTTACGACAGCTATGAATCCAAGCCATCTGGCAGGGCGCACGAGGCACACTCTGACCCTCGTGAGAGTGCCTCACAATCCGCTGTCCAGGTAGTTCGCGTCAACGGTGAACACGAATGGTTCAGACCATTATCCGCTACGGTCCGCCAGATGCGCCTGAATTCGACGTTCGGCCGCGTCGCGGTGATCGCGTACGCGCTGATGTTCACCCTCGGCTCGACGACCACGGCGAACGCCTCGCGTGGCAGCGAGTGCAGGACCCCGTCCATCGACCGGTTGCAGCAGTGGATCGCCAGCGGCGAAGGTGCCACCGAGCCCGCGACCGGCAGCATCCTCGTGCCGAGGAACAGGCACGACTACGCGGCGAAGATCAAGTTCCTCGCCGACGACTGGGCCGTCATGGTCGTGTGGCTGGGCAACAGGTTCGAGGCCCAGGCGGATCTCACGAAGTCGCACGGCTTCTGGATGACCTACCGCGCCACCGACGACCTCTACGTCCAGCTGCGGCCCGCGTCGCACTGGAGCGGTGGCGACAAATGGGTCACGAAGATCCCGTCGACTCGGGGCAGACTCGTCAAGCGGTTCTTCAGCTTCAACCCTGACAAGTGGACAACTTTGCCCGAACTGGGCAAGCCGGCCTACCCGCTCGCGGAGGCGCTCGACGACGCCCGTGGCCTGGTGTTCGTCGGCAGGACGAAGAACGACCTGGAGTTCCAGGGCCTGAAGATCGACGGTTACCGGCCATCCTGCGTTTACTAGAAACCGGTTAGTGTCCCGGGACGTGAGAGCGCTCCCGGTCCTCCTGGTCACTGTCCTCACCGCCGCGCTGGCGACTCCAGCGAGCGCGGCGCTGAGAGACGACACGAGGTACGTCGACCCGTTGATCGGCTCGGCGGGCGGCGGCAACACCTATCCGGGCGCGGTGCGGCCGTTCGGGATGATCTCGTGGAGCCCGACGTCCACCCGAGGCGACCAGACGAACACGGGTGCCGCCAACGGGTACGCCTACGACGCCACGAGGGTGCGCGGCTTCAGTCTCACCCACGTCAACGGCGCGGGCTGCCACCCCGGCGCGGCGGGGGACGTGCCGATCATGCCGCACGTCGGCGCGATCACGACCTCGCCGACCGCCGACACCAAAGACCAGGTCTACGCCAGCGACTTCGCGCACGCCGACGAGATCGCCGAGCCTGGCCGGTACCGGGTGGGCCTGAAGTCCGGTGCGAAGGCGGACCTGTCCGTGACGACGCGGGCGGGCATCGGCGAGTTCACCTATCCCGCGGCGAACACCGGATCGCTGCTGTTCCGCGCCTCGAACTCGCTCAACGGCAGCGAGGACGCCGAGATCACCATCGACCCGGCGACCGGCACGGTGAGCGGTTCGGTGCTCACCGGCGCGTTCTGCGGCAGGCGCGCGAACGGCGGCGTGAACAACCAGAAGACCTACTACCGCCTGTACTTCACGGCGTCGTTCGACCGCCCGATCACCGCGTACGGCACCTGGGTGAACAGCGAGCTGAAGCCAGGGGCCACCACGGCCCAGGGCGGCGAGGGCTACCTGACCGGAAGTGCCCGCGCGGGCCGGGGTTCCGGCGGCTACGTGTCCTTTGCGGACACTCAGGTGCGGATGCGCGTCGGCATCTCCTACACCGGCGCGGAAGCGGCCCGGCGCAACCTCGCGGTGGAGATTCCGAGACGCGCCACGGTCGCCGACGTCGCGAAGGACGCCCGCCAGGCCTGGGCGAAGCAGTTGCGCGCGGTCGAGATCGACGGCGGCACCACCGACGAGCGGACGATCTTCTACACCGCGCTCTACCACGCCTTCCTGCAGCCCAACGTGGCCAGCGACGTCGACGGCACCTATCTGGGCAGCGACCGGCAGGTCCGCCGGCTCGCGCCCGGCCAGAAAGCCCAGTACGGCAACTTCTCCGGCTGGGACCAGTACCGCGCCCACACCCAGCTGCTGGCCTTCCTCGAACCACGCGTGGCGAGCGACTACGCCCAGTCGTTGCTGAACCTCGCCTGGCAGAACGGCGGCGTCTGGGACCGCTGGGTGCACGTCAACGGCCCGACCCACGTGATGACGGGCGACCCGTCCGCACCGGCGATCGCGGGTATGTACGCGATGGGGGCCAAGGACTTCAACGTGCGCGCGGCCTACGACTCGCTGTTGCGCCAGGCCACCGTCCCGCACCCGGACGGCCTGTCCGACAAGGGCTGCCCCGGCCAGTGCGAGGGCCAGCGCCCCAACCTCGCCGAGTACCTGCGCCTGGGTTATGCGCCGCAGGACACCTGTCACTGCTGGGGCGGCGCCGCCGAAACGCTGGAAGACGCCGTCGCCGACCAGGCGCTGGCGGATCTGGCGAAACGCCTGGGCCGCCCCAGCGAGGAGTTGCGCAAGCGCGCGGGCTGGTGGCGCAACACGTTCAACCCGGCCACCGGTCACCAGCAGGCCCGGCGAGCCGACGGCACCTGGGTGACCCCGTTCAACCCGGCCTCCGACCTGGGCTTCGCGCAGGGCAGCAGCGCCACCTACACCTGGATGGTCCCGCACGACATCGCCGGGCTGGCCGAGGTGATGGGAGGCAAGGACATCGCCGCCACCAGGCTCGACGCGTTCTTCCACCGCCCGGACGGCTCGTGGGCGACCGGCGGCGACGCGCTGAGGTACGACCCGACGAACGAGCCCGGCATCCACACCCCGTGGATCTACAACGAACTGGGCCGCCCGCACCAGACCCAGGAAACCGTGCGGGCGATGGCGAAACTCGTCTACCGCACCGGACCCGGCGGCCTGCCCGGCAACGACGACCTCGGCACGATGTCCGCCTGGTACGTCTTCGCCGCGCTCGGCCTGTACCCGCGCACGCCCAGCAGCGCCGAGTTGCACCTGTCCAGCCCGATGTTCCCCAAGGCCCGGATAGCGCAGCGCAACATCACGATCTTCGCGCCCAGCGCCCCGGACGTCTGTGTCCAGGGCGCCAGGTGGAACGGCCGGCAGGTGGACCAGCCGTGGCTGCCAGAGGAGTTCGTGCAGCGCGGCGGCGTCCTCAGGGTTGATCTACGTGGAGAACGGTGAGGCTGCTCCCTCGGCACGGGTGCGGCCACGCCGTGCGGTGGAGGACAGCGGCATCGCGATGTCCTCCAGCGACTTGTTCTCCGCGTCCACCGCGAGGAACCGCGCGACCAGCCCGCCCGCGATCATCACGACCGCACCGATCAGGTACCCGATGAACAACCGGACGGGGTGCTCGCCGGTGCCGATCAGCGCGCCGTAGATCACCGGGCCGAGCGCGCCGAAGCACTGGGCGATGGCGAAGAAGACACCGATCGCCTTCGCCCGCACCTCCAGCGGGAAGATCTCGCTGACCGTGAGGTAGGCGGCCGATGCGCCGGCCGAGGCGAAGAAGAAGATCACGCACCACGCGATGGTCTGCGTGATCGCGTTCAACGCGCCGGCGTAGAACAGCACGGCCGTGACGCCGAGCAGGGCGCCGGAGATCGCGTAGGTCAGGAACAGCATGCGGCGGCGGCCGATGGTGTCGAAGAGGTGCCCGATCGTGAACGGCCCGACGAGGTTGCCCACCGCGAACGCGATCAGGTAGAGCGGGGTGGACTCCGACGAGACGCCGTAGAACTTGCCCAGCACCAGGGTGTAGGTGAAGAAGATCGCGTTGTAGAGGAACGACTGCGTGATCATCAGCGTGGCGCCGAGGACTGCGCGGCTCGGGTACTCGCGGAACAGCACGCGGGCCAGCGCCAGGTAGCCGATCTCCTCCGCGGGCTTGACCTCGATGGCCTTCTTCTCGTCGACCTCTGGCAGCTTCGCGCCGGACTCCTCCTCGACCTCGCGTTCGATGCCGGTGATCGTCTTCTCGGCGGCGTCGTTGTGGCCGTGCATGATCTGCCAGCGCGGGCTTTCCGGCAGGTGCCGGCGCACCACCAGGATCACCAGGCCCAGCACCGGTCCGATGAGGAACCCGAGCCGCCAGCCCAGCGACAGCTCGACGTGGTTGAGCAGGATGTACGAACCGAGCGTGCCGAGCACCGCGCCCGCCCAGTAGGTGCCGTTGACCGCGATGTCGACGCGGCCCCGGTAGCGGGCGGGAATGAGCTCGTCGATCGCGGAGTTGATCGCCGCGTACTCACCGCCGATGCCCATGCCGGCGATGAACCTGGTCAGGTACAGGAAGATCAGCCAGCCCGTGCCGTTGCCGAGGGTGAGAGCGGTCAGGCCGGAGCCGACCAGGTAGACGCCCAGCGTGATCATGAACAGCTTGCGCCGGCCCCACCGGTCGGACAGGTGGCCGAAGTACAGCGCGCCGACGACCTCACCGATCAGGTAGACCGTGGCGAGCAGGCCGACCGCGGTGGAGGAGAGCCCGAGCGTCTCCGGTTTGGTCAGCGTGTCGGCGATCGCGCTGGCGACCGTGATCTCCAGACCGTCCAGGATCCACGCCACGCCCAGTGCCACGACCATGCGGGTGTGGAACGGTGACCACGGCAGCCTGTCGATGCGCGCTGGAATCAGCGTGCGTACCCCAGAATCCATCTCTCAGCCCCTCGCCGCGATGAGCGCTTGCGGTGCGCTCTGCTTGATCCGCGTCTTCAACCACGCGAGCTGGCGCGCGGTGTCCTGTTCGCACGAGCTCACGACGTCCATGAGTTCCTTGTCGCGCAGGCCTTGCGCGGCCTGGCCGACGACGGTCCAGGTGATGTCGGTGAACGACGCCAGGGCGTACAGGTCCTGCAGGTCGCGCAGCAGGCCGACGCCGCCGGTGCGGGTCTGCTCGAACTCGGCGGCGTGCAGGCGTTCCGGTTCGGGCTCGCGGTGCTCGCCGTACCTTTCGACGATCGGGCCGAGCTTCTCGACCTCGCTGTCGATGCACTGCGCCAGCACCTGGCAGGTGCGCTCGACGTCCGGTTCGTCGCCGTGGCCGTCGGCGACCTCGCGGAACGCGCCGGCCAGCGTCCGCAGCGACTGGTGCAGGAGTCCCAGATAGGTCGCGAGGTGCATCAGACCCTCCTGATCCGCACGGCGCTGATCTTGAACAGCGGCTGCTTCGACACCGGGTCCCACTCGGTGCGGGTCACCTCGTTGGCGGCCTGGAAGCCGTAGTGGAACGGCAGGAACACCACGCCGTCCCTGCACCGTCCAATGCGGACCGGCACCTCGACGCCACCGCGTTCGGACTCGACCCGCACCACATCTCCTTCCGCGACACCGAGTTCAGCCGCGTCCGCTGGCGAGATCTCGACCCACGGATCGGGCGCGGCGTTCTGCAGTTCGGCAGCGCGGGCGGTCTTGGTGCGGGTGTGGAAGTGGTAGACCGAGCGTCCGGTCGTGCAGAGGAACGGGTACTCGTCGCTCGGCTGCTCGGACGCCGGCGTGTACTCGGCGGCCTTGAGGAACGCGCGCCCGTCCGGCCGTTGGGCCCGGTAGTCGGTCGGCGTGGTCGACGCACCGGTGAGCAGGTCGTGGCCGTAGTCCTCGCAGTAGTCCGCGGCGGTGGGGAAGACACCATCGGCGTAGAGCCGTTCCTTGCCGCCCCATGGGATTCCGCTGCCACCACGCAACTTCTCGTAGGAGAGGTCGCTGTAGTCGCACGGACGGCCACGGCTGCACTCACGCCACGCGTCGAACGCGCCCTCGGCGTCCTTCCACTTGATCAACGGATCGCCGTCGCGGTCGCGGAACCCCATGCGGTACGCGTAGTCGAGGAAGATGTCGAGGTCGCTGCGGGCCTCGCCGGGCGGTTCGACGGCCTGCTCGGACAGGTGCACGACGCGGGAGAGGTTCGTGAACGTGCCCTGCTTCTCGCCCCACAGCGCGGCGGGCAGCACCACGTCGGCCAGCTCGGTCGTCTCGGTGCGGAACGCGTCCTGCGCCACCACGAACAGGTCTTCCTTGCGCAGGATGTCCCTGATGCGTGACAGCTCCGGCAACGACACCGCCGGGTTGGTGGCGGAGATCCACAGGAACTTGATCGAACCCTGCTCGGCGTACCGCCAGATCTGCATCGCGTGGGTCGGTGGCGCCCAGTGCGGGATGGTCAGCGGGTCGACGTTCCACAGCCGCGCGAGCTGCTCGACGTGCTCGGGGTTGTCCCAGTTGCGGAAACCGGGCAGGTCTCCGTCGGCGCCGGTCTCGCGGGTGTTCTGCGCGGTCGGCTGGCCGTTCATCTGCAGCACGCCGCTGCCGGGCTTGCCGATCAGGCCGCGCACCAGGTGCAGGTTGTTGACCTGGCAGGACGCCGCGGTCGCCTGGTGTGACTGGTAGAAGCCCTGCAGCACGGTCGAGAGCACCCGCTCGGAGGTGCCGAAGATCTCGGCGGCCCGCAGGAGGTCGGCGGTGGAGACGCGGCAGATCTCGGCGACGTGCTCGGGCGTGTACGGGTCGACGGTCGCCTTGAGCTCGTCGAACCCGAGCGTGTGCTGAGCGATGTAGTCGTGGTCGAGCCAGCCGTACTGGATCACCGCGCGCACCAGGCCGTTCAGCAGCGCCTGGTTCGTGCCGGGCAACGGTGCCAGGTGCACGTCGGCGGCCTCGGCGGTCGGTGTGCGTCGCGGATCGACGACGACGGTGCGCGGCCGGTCCGGGCCCGCGATTCGGTCCAGCACTCGCGCCCACATCACGGTCTGCGTGGCGGCCATGTTGTGCCCGAACAGGAACAACGCGTCGCACACGTCGATGTCGGCGTGGCAGGCGGGCTGGCCGTCCGAGCCGAACGTCTCCTTCAACGACGCCGCGGCGGTCGCCGTGCACAGCCGGGTGTTGCCGTCCATGTGCGGCGTGCCGATGCCGGCTTTGCCGATCACGCCGAGCGTGTAGTACTCCTCCAGGAACAGCTGCCCGCTGGTGTAGAAGCCGTGCGAGAGCGGTCCGAGCCCGGCGAGGAGTTCCTGGGAGCGGTGGACGACCTCGCTCATCGCCGTGTCCCAGTCGGTTTCGACCAGCACACCGTCCCGGCGGATCAACGGCTTGGTGAGGCGATCGACGCCATGCGCCTGCCACGAGCCGTAAAGCCCTTTCGGGCCAAGTCTGCCGCGGTTGACGAGGTCTGCCGCACGTCCGCGAACACCGACGATCCTGCCGTCCTTGACCGCGATGTCGCAGCCGCACCCGTTGCTGCACAGGACGCACGCCGACTGGACCCAACGGTCCACATCGGACTCCTCCAGGCCGTCCGCGAGCTGCTGGTCGACCCGGACCGGCCAGTTCGTGTCACGCCCGTGCGGAGTGCGTGGTCCCCATACGTCGGAGATGCGATCCACCAAAAAGCAATACCCGGCGTTCTTGAAATGAAACTCAGTGCAAATTTGAGCAGTTTGCCCGATTTCTTGGGCTTCCGGCTGATCAGGACCGGCCGTTGGGCACGCCGAGGTGGACCATCTTGGTCGTGGTCATCTCGTCGAGCAGTTCAGGCCCGTAAACGAAACCGGAACCCGAGGCCCCGCGCGGCTGGGCGGCACCGCCGGGCGCTCCGCCGAACACGGCGTTGACCTTCACCGTGCCGACGGGCAGTGCCCGCCAGGCGCGCTGCGCGTGTTCCATCGAGCTGGTCAGCACGGTCGCGGCCAGGCCGTAGGCACCGGAGCAGGCCTCGGCCAGGCCCTCGTCGAACGACGACACCAGCTGCACGGGCGCGACCGGGCCGAAGGTCTCCTCGCACATGATCCGCATCGCTCCGGAGCACTCCGCCAGCACCGTCGCCGGGTAGTAGGCGCCTCGGCCTTCCAGGATCTCTCCGCCGACCAACGCCCACGCGCCCGCGGTGACCGCCTCGGACACCTGGCCGTGCACGAACGAACGGTGGCGTGTGTCGACCAACGGCTGTGGGTCGCTGTTCCACGAACGAGCCTCGGCGCACAGGGCCTCCAGGAACGCCGGTGCGATCGTCTTGTGCGCGTAGATCCGCTCGACCGAGTTGGACAACTGTCCCGCGTTGGTGAAGGCTCCCAGCGCCGCCTGCCCCGCCGCCCAGATCGGGTCCACGTCGTCGTCGATCAGCAGCGGGTCGTTGCCTCCGTTCTCCAGCAACAGTTTCGCGGTGGAGGTGCGCGCGATCGCTCGTCCGGTGGCGGTGCTGCCGACATGTGCGACGACGTCGACGCCGGGAGAACTCACCAACGCGGCACCCACCTCTCCGTCGCCCACCAATGTCTTCAGCACCCCGGACGGAAAGTGCGGCTGGAGAAGCGTCGCCAGCAGCAGGCCCGTGTGCGGGCAACGTTCGCTCGGCTTGTGCACCACGGAGTTACCGGTCACCAGAGCCGCACCGAGCAGGCCGCACGCCACCGCGATCGGGTCGTTCCACGGAGTCAGCGCCACGACGACGCCGCGCGGTTCGGGAACCATGAAGTCGACCGCGGAGCCGAGCAGCGACCGTCCACGATGGACCGGACCCAGTTCGGCGTACTGCTCGAGCGTCGCCGCGGCCGCCAGCACGCCCTCACGAGCCGACCCGAACGGCCGGCCCGTCTCGGTCTCGACCACGGTCGCGAGGTCGCCTGCCCGTTCTCGCAACGAAAACGCGGCGGCCCGGACAGCGGCGCCGCGCTCCGACGCCGCCGTGGCCGCCCACTCCGGCTGAGCCGAACGGGCGGCCGACAGGGCGTCTTCGACGTCGGACGGGGTCGCGGTCGGGAGCCAGCCGATCAGCTGGGAGTCGCGCGGGCTGTGGACGTCGATGGCGTGCATGGCGGTCATGGCAGGCGGGTACCCGTCACCGCAGGTCGAAACCCCTGGAGGAGCCATGCCCGGACGGCGGGAACTGACCAAGGACGAGCTCATGGGCGCCATCGGGATGGCGAACGACCGCGAGACCGCGCGAGCACGATCATGAAGGTCGTGATCACCGGCGCGACCGGCAACGTCGGCACGGCACTGCTCCGCAGACTCGCCGACGAGCCCGACATCCAGGCGCACGGCATCTCCCGCCGCCCGCCCGCGGCCGGGCCGCCGTATCAGGGCGTCGACTGGACGCCGATCGACATCGGCCAGGCCGGCGCGGAAGAACCGCTGGGGGTGGCGTTCGAGAACGCCGACGCGGTGGTCCACCTCGCCTGGCTCATCCAGCCCTCTCACGACGAACGCGAGCTGTACCGGACGAACGTCGCCGGATCGTCGCGCGTGTTCAGTGCCGCGGCCGAGGCGGAGGTGCCGCACCTGGTCCACCTGTCCTCGGTCGGCGCGTACTCGCCGACCCGCAAGGATCACCGGGTGGACGAGTCGTGGCCGGTCAGGGGTGTGTCGTCGTCGTTCTACAGCAGGCACAAGGCCGCTGTGGAGCACATGCTGAACCAGTTCGAGGCGCGGATGCTGATCTCCCGGCCCCGGCCGGGGCTGATCCTGCAGTCCGACGCCGGCTCCGAGATCCGCGACTACTTTCTCGGCGGCCTGGTGCCGAAAGCCCTGTTCCGGCACCGGATTCCGATCTTGCCGCTGCCGCGGAACCTCGTTCTGCAGTTCGTTCACGCGAACGACGTCGCCGACGCGTTGGTTCGTATTCTGCGGAAGCGGCCGCACGGACCGGTGAACCTCGTGGCCGAGCCTGTCGTCACCCCTGGTGTTCTCGCGGACGTCCTCGGCGGCCGGCACGTGCCGATCCCGGCGTGGCTGTTGCGTCAGGTCGCGAACGTGTCCTGGAGGCTGAGGCTGCAGCCGACTCCGCCGGGGTGGGTCGATCTGGCGCTGGCGGCACCGCTGCTGGACGCGACACGAGCGCGGACCGAACTCGGCTGGGAACCGGCGTTCGACGCGCTGGAGGCACTTCGAGCCCTGGTACGGGGAATCGGGCACGGTGAGGAGGTCCCGGCCAGCCCGGTGTTGTGAACCGTCCGAAGTGGACCGCGAGATCCGGGAGTTTGTGGTCGCCCACCGCGAGGAACCTTCTTGGCCATGACGGAAGACGAAGAGCTGGAGTCCGAACTCCCCGCCGATCGGCCCTCCCGGGTCGTGATCGCGGCGAGCGTCACCGCCAGGGGTGGCGCACTGTGGGTGCCGGTCGCGGGCCTGCTCGCGTTGGCAGGCAAGGGCAAGGCGGCGAAGCAGGGGCTGCTCGCCGCGGCCGTCGCGATGCCGATCGGCCATCTCGTGAGCCTGGTGGTGCACCGCCGCAGGCCGCAGGCCGCGAACCTGCCCGCGCGGCAGGCGTTGCCGGAGCACCCCGACTCGTCGTCGTTCCCCTCCAAGCACGCGGTGACGGCCGCCGCGTTCGGCACCGCCACCGCGTTGGGGGATCCAGCGACGGCTGTGTTCGTGACGCCGTTGGTCCTTCTGGTCGCCTACAGCCGTCTGCGGACCCGTGTGCACTGGCCGTCGGACGTGCTGGGCGGCCTGGTCATCGGTGCGCTGGTCGCGCTCGCTCAGGCCGGGATCGGGCGCTCGGCCAGGGCCAGGGCGACCGCGTGCAGGTTGGCGGCCATGGTGCGGCCGGTGTTCTCCGACCACTCGTGACCCTCGCCGGTGTCGGCGTAGCTGGGGCCAGGCCCCGGACCGCGGTTCCAGTACGTCCAGGCCTGGCCGGGGATCGTGTAGCCGATGTCGCCGAGCCCGCCCGCGATCTCGCTGATCACGTGGTGCGCGCCGTCCTCGTTGCCGGTCACCACCACGCCCGCGACCCGGTTGTAGGCCACCGGCCGGTCCGCGTCGTCGGTCTCGGAGATCATCGCGTCCATCCGCTCCAACGCCCGTTGCGCGAGCGAGGACGGGTGGCCGACCCACGTCGGGGTCGCGAAGATCAGGATCTCGGATTCCAGCAGCGCGGCGTGGATCCGCGGCCAGTCGTCGCCGGGCCCCAGGTCGGTCGTGACGCCGGGCGGAATGTCGTGGTCGGCGAGCCGGAACGTGGCCACCTCGACCTCCTTCTTGATCAGCTCGTCGATCACCACCTGGGCGAGCAGGTCGGTGTTGGACTGGTCTGGGGACTTCTTGAGGGTGCAGTTGAGCACCACGGCACGCATCGGGGCTGCCTCCTGTTCTCGTCGGCGATCAGTTGGTCAGGACACGCGAGTACCCGTCGGGGTCGCCTGCAGGCGGAGACCGAAGTGGTTCAGCGTCTTGGGCAGCGGCTCGGCGAGCACGGGGAACGAGAGGTGCTCGCTCAGCGCGTCCAGCATCGCGCCGGCGGTGGCCAGCACGAGGTCGCGCCCAGGGCATTCGCCGGGTCCCGCGCTGAACGGCACGATCGCGGGGTCGCGCGGCCCGTCCCAGTACTCCGGCGCGTACCGGTCGGCGAACGGCAGCCGGTCGGCATCGCGGTGGAAGAACGGCGTGAACACCACGAACTCGGTGCCGGTGGGCAGCCAGGTGCCGTGCCAGCGGGTCGGTTTCGTGCTCTCCCGCAGGATGATCGGCGTCGTCGGCCACAACCGGGCCGACTCCAGGATCCCGTGAGCGCCGCGGCCGCCGATGGCCAGCGCGCGCATCGTGACGATGCCGGCCGCGTCGAACGCGAACAGCCAGTGCGGCACCTGGTCGGGGAACGCGGGGTTGTACTCGTTCAGCCGGTGCTGGAAGCGTTCGCGCAGATCGTTCCGCGGTGGATGGAGGAACGCCCAGTTCGCGTTCTGCCGCAACGCCTTGAGGTCGTCGGTGAGCTGGTGGTCGTTGCGCGCGGTGTCGCCGAGGACGATCCGGCGCACGATCCGCCACCACGCCTGGTTGAACGCGTCCCAGGTCAGCTCGCCGGTGCTCATCACGTGCCGCAGGAGCAGGTCGGCCTCGTCGCGCACGATCGGCTCGACGTTCAGGTTCTCCGGCCGCAACGCGCGTTCGTTCTGCTCACGCCTGCGTTCCCGGTCCGCGCCTTCGGAGATGAGCACGCCGTGCGGCTGGAAGTGCTTGAGAGCGGCCTTTTTCTCCTTGGTGGCCAGGGCGAACGGCTCGGGTGACTCGCGGAGCAACCTGCCGACATCGGTGGGGTCCACCAGGATCGCGACACTGCGGCCGGTGATGCGCAGGCGGACCGGCTCCGGGCCGTAACTGTCGCGCAGGTGCCGCATGGTGTCGATCGCGGTGCCGTCGGACTGGAGCTTCCCGGCGAGCGCCATCACCCCTGGTCTGCGGGCGATGACGCCCTTGGCCAGCGTGGGCAGCAGCACGGTCGCCAGTACTCGGGCGGTGTCGAATCGAGATGAGATCGCCATACCGACGGCTACCCGGTCACCGGTGTGTGAACCACCCCGACCGGGGGTATTCGCGGGACAGCTCGAACCAGGAGGTCGTGATGCCAGCGGGATCGAACGCCAAACGTGAACGCCAGTACGAACACATCAAGGACTCCGCCCAGGACCGCGGCGCCTCGCCCAAGCGCGCGAAGGAGATCGCCGCGCGCACGGTGAACAAGAACCGCGCCCAGGCAGGTGAGTCCAAGACCGCCAGCCGATCGTCCACGAACGACATGTCGCCGCAGAAGCGCGGCGGGCAGCGGTCGGGCACGAACAGGCCGAAGGGTCCGACGAAGGAGCAGCTCTACAACGAGGCCAAGAAGAAGAACATCAAGGGCCGCTCCACGATGACCAAGAAGGAACTGGCCAACGCGCTCGGACGCTGACGTGGACAAGCCCTCGGCGCTGACGATCCTCACCACCGAGCACTACACGCTGCAGATGATCCGCACCGCGACGATCACCGACGCGGCCAGCCGGGCGGGCCACCTGCTCACCACGATCTCCGCGTCGATGATCGCACTCGGGTTCGTGGCGCAGGTGGTGCCGCTGAAGGTGTTGCTGACGCTGATGCTGGTGATCTTCACCGGCCTGTTCGCGATCGGTCTCGCCACCCTGTTCCGCACGGTGGAGCTGACCATCGAGGACGTGCAGGCAGGGCTGGGGATCAACCGGATCCGGCACATCTACGGCGACCTCGAACCGTCCACTCGGGACGCGTTCGTGCGGCAGGTCCACGACGACACGGCCGGTGTCGAGGCGGACGGCGGCCAGACCGGCTGGCGCAAGGCGCGGCGGCCGCGCCTGATCGGCACCGCACTCGGCGTCGCCGGTCTGGTCAACCTGGTCAACGGACTCGTCGCGGGCGCCATCGCCGGTGCCGCCGCTGGCCTGCTGAACGCCAGCCTCACGTGGTCGATCGTCGTCGGCGTCGTGGTCGCCGTGGCGGTCATCGCAGGGTTCGGCGTGGCGCTCGCCCGGATCGGACGGCGCGGGGTCGCGCCCATCAGCACTCGTTATCCCAGGAACCAGCAGTAGGAGGACCGCCGTGCAGTACGACGTCGTCGACCTGATCATGCAGGACCACCGCGAGGTGGAGCGCCTGTTCGACGAGCTCGAGAACCACCCGGAGAAACGGCCGCTGCTCACCCCGGTGCTGTGCGGCCTGCTCGTGGCGCACAGCCGCGCGGAGGAGGCCGAGGTCTACCCGGTCGCCGTCAAGGAGGCGGGCGAGACCGACGAGGTCGAGCACAGCCAGGAGGAACACGCCGAGGCCGAGCGGCTGCTCGCGAAGTTGCTGGACTGCGACTGGGACACGCCGCAGTACGTGCAGGCGCTGAAGAAGGTCGTCGACGCCGTCTCCCACCACGTGGAAGAAGAGGAGAAGACGGTCCTTCCCGGTATGCGCAAGCGGCTCAGCGCGGAACGCCGCTACCAGCTCGGTGAGCGGTTCGCGAGCAGCCGGGCCGAGCACCTCGGCGAGCTGCCCGGTCAGGCCACCCGCGAGGAACTCCTCACCCAGGCGCGCAACCTCGGGGTGACGAACGCGGCGAGCATGAGCAAGAAGCAGTTGAAGAACGAGCTGCAGAAGGCCGGCTCCTAAACCTTTTCCGGCGTCCCGAAGTCACGGGACGACGGCACCAGTGCGGCCAGCGCGGGCGCGGCGAAGCAGATCACCGAACAGGCGATCAGCACCGCGCCCGCTCCGTACGTCGAGAGGGCCGGCGCGATCAACGCCAGTCCGATCGGTGCCAGGCCGTAGGACAGCAGGAAGTCCAAAGAGGACACTCGGGCGAGTTTCCGCGGCTCGACCTCGCGCTGCGTCGCGGTGAACCACGGCACGTTGAACAGGTCGAAGCCGAGCCCGGCGATCGCGTACACGGCGATCACGACGAACGGGTGCACCGGCAGCAGCAGGCACAGCGGCGCGAACCCGTACAGCGCGAGGCCGCAGAGCCCGGTCCACCCGGCGGCCCGCGGCCGCCAGCGGGCCATCAGCACCGCGCCGGCCAGCGCGCCCGCCGTGAAGGCGGTCAGCGCGCCCGCGAGCACGGCTTCGCTGCCGTAGCGGTCGCGGCTGATCAGGGGGAGCACCACGCTGGTCGCCGAGTAGCCGGTGGCGATCACCGCCGAGAGTGCTCCCAGGCCGGCCAGGAACCACGGATGCCTGCGTGCCTCGCGCAGGCCCTCCAGGAACTCGGCCACGAAACCCGCGCCGGAAGACCCCGCCACAGTGCCGGAACCGGCCGGCGACACCAGCGCCGCCACCAGCCACAGCGCGCCGATCCCCAGCAGCAACCCCTCCGTGTTCACGAAGAGCGCGATCAACGCGGTCAGCCCCGGCGCGGCCAGCGTCGTCACCCGGATCGACATGACCATCGCCGCGTTGGCCTCCTGGCGCGCGCCCGGCTCGACCACTTCGGCGGTCAGCGCCGAGAACGCGGGACGGCACGCGCCCTGGCCAGCACCCATCGCGACCGCCGCGACCGCGGCCGGCAACAGGGAGTTGCCCACGAAAGCGGCGAGCACCGGCGCGGCGGCGGCAGCGGTCAGGCCCGACCACAGGACGACCTGGCGGCGGAGGTAGCGGTCGGCCAGCACCCCGCTGACCGGGACCGCGGCGAGAAAACCGATGGTGCGCGCGGCGAGCAGGACGCCCAGTTCGACGGCGGTCAGCGAGCGGGACAGCACCGCCAGGCCCAGCACGAACGGCAGCGACCACGTCGCGATGCCCGACGCGGTGGTCGCCGTCCAGAGACGGAGGAACTGGGTGTCGCGCAGCACCGAGGGGCGGCGCATCGTGTCGAGGACCACGCACTGATCGTGTCGCTCGTGGTCGCCGTCCGAACAGGAGTGTCCGTGAGTTGGCCAGAGATTGGCCGGTTACGCGGGAGGCGGCTTCCGGAAGGCCAGGGTGGCGAGCAGGGCGATCGCCCGCTGGCGGAGGGTGCGCCGTGGCCCCTCGCTCAGGGATCGGGCGAGGTCCGGTTCGGCTGCCCGCAACCGCCGCTCGATGTCGACGAGCCGCTGTCGTTCCTCTCGACTGAGCATGGTGCGCTCCAGTGCCGGTGGGGCTGTCGCGGGGGCCGTACCCAGTGCGTTCGCCGCCCAAACCCGCGCGGTGCGGTGTGTCGGTGAGCCGCTCATGGGTACTCGGCGAAAGGACCCGAAACGAGGGGAGAACCGCCATGCGCACCGCTCTCCACGGCCTGGCCGAACGGGGCCAGAGCCCGTGGATGGACCAGCTCTCCAGAGACCTGTTGCGCGGGGGTGACCTGGCCGCGCTGGTCGAGGCCGGCGTGCTCGGGGTGACGTCGAACCCGACGATCCTCGCGGACGCCATGAGCGCCGGCGACGCCTACGACGCCCAGAAACGAGACCTGGACGGGCAGGACCCGAAGGAGGTCTTCCTCGCACTCGCCGCCGACGACGTCCGCAACGCCTGCGACCTGCTCGCCGGCAAGGGCACGTCACCGCAGGACGGCTGGGTGTCGATGGAGGTCGACCCGAACCTCGCGCACGACACGCAGGCCACCATCGCCGAGGCCCGCCGGCTGCACGAGATGATCGACCGGCCGAACCTGTTCGTGAAGATCCCGGGCACCGTGGAGGGCCTGCCGGCCATCGAGGAGTCGATCGCGAACGGCATCCCGGTCAACGTCACGCTGCTGTTCTCGCTCGACCGCCATCGCGCGGCCGCCGAGGCCTACGTCCGAGGACTGCACCGGTTGCGTTCCAGCGGCGGCGACCTGCGCAAGGTCGCGTCGGTGGCATCGTTCTTCGTGTCCAGAGTGGACACCGAGGCCGACGCACGCCTGGACGCGATGCACGGTCACGAGGTGCTCAAGGGAAAGCTGGCGATCGCCAACGCGAAGCTCGCCTACCAGCAGTACGTGGAGATCTTCTCCGGCAAGGGCTGGGAGGAGCTGGCGCGCGCCGGTGCGTCGCCGCAGTGGTGCCTGTGGGCCTCGACCTCGACGAAGAACCCGGCCTACCGCGACACGCGCTACGTCGAGGAGCTGATCGGCCCTGAGACGGTGACCACCATGCCGCGCAAGACGATCGAGGCGTTCCTCGACCACGGCCGGGTCGCCGAGACGCTCACCCGAGGCGTGGACGCCGCGCGCGGCGTGCTGGAGCGGTTCGGCGAGATCCGGATCAGCTACCGCGACCTCACCGACACGCTGGAACGCCAGGGCGTGCGGAAGTTCGCCGACTCCTACCAGCAGGCCATCGAACGCCTGACCGCCCAACCAGCTCGGAGGTGACCTTTGCCGCACAACGACTTCCGTCACGACCTGGCCCAGCAGCTGCGGGTCGACTCGATCCGCACGAGCGACGCGGGCGGCTCCGGCCACCCGACGTCGTCGATGTCGGCGGCCGATCTGATGGCCGTGCTGCTCGACGGCTACCTGAAGCTCGACTACACCCACACCGACAACCCCGCGAACGACCACCTGATCTTCTCGAAGGGCCACGCGTCCCCGCTGTACTACGCGATGCTCAAGGCCGTCGGCGCGATCACCGACGAGGAACTGCTGACCTTCCGCACGCTCGGCAGCAGGCTGGAAGGCCACCCGACGCCCCGCATCCCGCCGACCGACGTGGCGACCGGCTCGCTCGGCCAGGGGCTGCCCGTGGGCGTCGGCCTGGCGCTGGCCGGGAAGCAGCTCGACCGGCTGCCGTACCGCGTGTGGGTGCTGTGCGGTGACTCGGAGATGGCCGAGGGCTCGATCTGGGAGGCGTTCCAGCACGCCGGCTGGTCCGCGCTCGACAACCTCACCGCGATCGTCGACGTGAACCGGCTCGGCCAGACCCGCGAGACCATGCTCGGCTGGGACCTCGACGGGTACGTGGCCCGTGCGGAGGCGTTCGGGTGGAAGGCCATCGCGATCGACGGCCACGACCTGGACGCGATCGACGCGGCGCTGGCCCAGGCCGTGCAGACCACGGACCGTCCGTCGGTGATCTTCGCCAGGACGCACAAGGGACGCGGTGTGAAAGCCGTGGAGGACCAGCCGGGCAAGCACGGCAAACCGCTGGAGGAACCCGCGGAGGCGATCGAGGAACTGGGCGGCGCCCGTTCGTTGAGCGTTTCCGTCAAGACGCCCACGCCCGGAGCGCCGCACCGCTTCCCGACCGAGGGAGGCGAGTTGCCGCGCTGGGAGCTCGGGGAGGAGGTCGCGACCCGGCAGGCTTATGGCGTCGCGCTCGCCCAGCTGGGCGGGCTGCGCGGGGACGTCGTGGTGCTGGACGGCGAGGTCTCGAACTCGACGATGTCCGAGCTGTTCGCGCACGCGCATCCCGACCGCTACTTCGAGATGTTCATCGCCGAGCAGCAGATGATCGCCGCCGCGGTGGGCATGCAGGTGCGCAACTGGGTGCCGTTCGCGTCCACCTTCGGCGCGTTCCTCACCCGTGCGCACGACTTCATCCGGATGGCCGCGGTGTCCCGAGCGGATCTTCGCCTGTGCGGCTCGCACGCTGGTGTGTCGATCGGCGAGGACGGGCCGTCGCAGATGGCACTCGAGGACATCTCGATGTTCCGCTCGATCCACGGCAGCACGGTGTTGCACCCGTCCGACGCCAACCAGGCGGCGGCGCTCGTCGCCGAGATGGCCACGCTGCCCGGTGTCTCGTACCTGCGGACGTTGCGCGGCAAGACGCCGGTGCGCACCTCGCCGGACGAGAACATCCGCGTCGGTGGCAGCCGCGTGTTGCGCAACAGCGACCACGACGACCTGACGATCGTCGCGTGCGGGATCACCGTTGGTGAGGCCGAGAAGGCGGCGGAGGTCCTGGACGGCGAGGGTGTGCACGCTCGGGTGATCGACTGCTACTCGATCAAGCCGATCGACGCGGAAACCCTGGTGCAGTGCGCTCGCGAGACAGGCGCGGTGCTCACCGTGGAGGACCACTGGCCGGAAGGCGGGCTCGGGGACGCCGTGCTCGAAGCGCTGGCCTCGGTTCCCACGCGGGTGCGCAAGCTCGCCGTGACCGAGATGCCGGTGTCGGGCAAGCCCGGTGAGCTGCTGCACGCCGCCCACATCGACGCGGAAGCCGTGGTGGAGGCGGCGCGGCAGCTGGTGAAGGACTGAAAGTGCTCACGAACTGAGCACTTTCCGGCCGGAGCCAAAACGCTACCGACCCCGATTTTTCTGGGCTGTTTTTCGGGGCTTGCTCAGGTGGGTTCCGGCATCGGCGGGACCGGATCGGGGTCGGGCCCCGGCGGCCGCAGGGGATCCGGATCCGGTCCGGGTGGCTGCGGCTGGTCGGGGCCGGTCGGCCGCGGCTGGTCCGGCCCCGGCGTGTTCGGCAGCGGTTCGGGAGGCGGTACTGGCTGGCTCATATGCGCCGGGTACCCGCTTCCCTGCCTGTTCACCAGATTCCGCCTGCTCACCGGATTCCGCCTGTGTTCGAATACGCCTGATTCCGCTAATGCGCAGCGCATTCCGTCCGACAATCCGCTGAGTCTGTTTGGGGCCGGTGGGGTTCGGGGAGGGTGGGCGGATGGCGCTGTCCAGGATGACCTCGCAGGGATGGTTCCCCGGTTCCGACCGGACGCGCGGTTTGCAGTTCAGCGGCGCACTCGATTTGTTGCGGCTGCTGGATCGGCTCGCCACCCGGCCGCGCTGGCCGTCTCGTGACGTGCCGTTGCCGATCGTGTTCCTGCGCCGGCCGCCGGGAGTGGGGAGTCCGCTCGAAGCGTTGGCCAACCGGCCCGCGACCGCGCGGGGTCGTCGGGTCGCGTTCGCGCTCGTGGACGGTTCCGGGGAGTCCGAACGGCGGTTGCTCGACGACGTGGTCGGGCAGCTCGCGGGCGAGGTGCGGGGTGTGGCGCGGTTGCGGTTCCCGCATTACGCGCTGGTCGGGTGGTTGCTCGCGCTGACGTTGCCGGCCGGGGTCGAGGCCGACGAGGAGGAACGGGAGATCGCGCGGGAGTTCCGGCAGCACCTGCGGCGGCGGGTGCGGATGACCGCGGACGGCGCGCAGGACCTCGCGCAGGACTTCCCGTGGTGGATCCGGCTGCTCATCGGGTTGATGCCGCGGATCGGGCTGGCGTTGACGGCGTTGCTGTGGCGGCCGGCGACGTGGGTGGGCGAGCAGTCGTCGCGGCAGAGCTTCTACCGGCTGGCGCGGGCTTTCGCGAAGGAGCGGCTCGCGGAGCGGCCCGAGGTCGGCGACCTGCTCGTGCGCGCGCTGCTCGAAGATCTGCGGCGTTCGCATCGGCGGTGGACGGTGTGGGGGACGGGCCGCCGGCGGACCGGGTACCCGTGGTTGCTGATCGACAACGTCTCGGCCGGCACGTCCGGGCAGTGGTTGATCGACGCCATCGGGCGTGCCCGCAGCACTGTGCACAGTGGACGTTCGCGGCGAGGACAGTCGTGGCGGGCGAGTCCGTTGAGTCGCCCCGATCCGTTGCTCGTGGTCGCGGCCGGTCAGTCACTCGAGGTGCCGCCGACGCACGCGGCGGACGCGCTCGCCGGGTACCACGACTGGCTCCGGCACCTGTCTCGGTCGGAGAACTGGGTGCTGGCGCTCGACACCGACGCGTCCGAGGTGTCGCACGGCGTGATCGGCGGGCTTTCCGAGTTGCCGTCGCTGCGGTTGCGCCGGGCCGTCGCCGCGCCGCTCGTGCTGACGTTGTGCGCGGGTCTGCTGATGGCCGTGCCGTTCCACAACTACGCCAGGTGCGACGAGTGGTGGTCGCCGTCGGTGCGCTCGCCGCTGGAACGGGTCGGCGCGGAATGCATCGGCGTGTCGGCGGATCCGTTGCGGCACTTCGTCCCGGACTCGGTGCCGGACGACATCAGGCCGGCGTTGCAGGACGTCTACGGCCGGATCATGGCGGAGAACGTCAAGGCTGCGGCGCGGCCGGACGCGATCACGATCGTGTTCCTGAGCGTGCTGACTCCCAGCACCGCCAACAGCTTCCACGCGCTGGTCGAGGAGCTGCGCGGCGTGTGGGTGGCGCAGAAGACCAGTGACGTGCCGATCCGCCTGCTGCTGGCCAACGGCGGCGAGGGGCCGGGCGGGCGAGGTCTGGCGTCCGGTGACATCGCCGCGGACAAGATCATCGAACTGGCCGCCCGCGACCGGAGCGTGGTGGCCGTGACCGGGTTGTCGATCAGCACCGACACCGCCAAGTCGGTCGTGAAGCGGTTGGGCAGCAACGCTTTGCCGGTCATCGGCACGCTGACGTCGGCCGACGACATGGCCACCGTCAACGAGTACTACTACCAGGTCGGCCCCAACAACGTGCGTGAGGCGAAGGTCGCCGCCTACTACGCGCAGAGCCGGCTCGGGGTGACCGACGTGGCGATCTTCTACTCCGGCGACCCGACGGACCGCTACAGCCGGAACCTCGCCGAGGACGCCCGGATGTCCTTTGCGGAGAAGGGAATCACGGTCAGCCAGTACAAGTCCTACCGGGTCGCGGCCGATGACGAGGGCCTCGCGCCGGCCAGCCTCGGGCAGGGCGCCTGTCCCGCGCAGGCCCGGCCGGGGTACGCGGTGTTCTACGCCGGGCGGGCCCAGTACCTGGCGGAGTTCCTGCGCGGCATGAACAGCAAGTGCCAGGGCAGCACGCCACCGGTGCTCGCGAGCGACTCGTCCACCCGGTTCATCCTGGAGGGCACGATGGCGCAGTTCCCCAACGTGCGGCTGGACTACCTGTCGTTCGCGAGCCCGGCGGCGTGGGCGGACTGCGCGAAGGTGCCGTTCTACAAGAACTACCTCGACGTGTTCCGCAGGACGTGCCAGACGCTGAGCGACGGCCGGTCGGCCGCGGCCTACGACGCCATGCAGGTTCTGGCGGAGGGGGTGCGGCAGGTGCGGCGGACGGACCCTGGCGCGCGGGTGCGGGAGGGGCTGCTCGCCGGGATCGGCAGCATCCGGCCGGACAACGCGATCCAGGGCGCCACCGGGACGATCGGGTTCGGCGCCAGCACGCGGTTGCCGACGAACAAGGCCGTGCTGGTGTTGCAGGGCAACACCGACACGACCTCCACGCCTCGGTTGCTGTGCGGGGAGCTGCCGTTCGGCGACGGTCTGGTGGTGGGCCCCGACGGCGGTTGCCCGCGGGATCCCCAGTAGTAATGCGCAGTAGGGGATTCGCAGTAGGGGATTCGCAGTAGGTCAGCGTTCGTTGCCCAGCACGGGTTTGACGTCGACGATCGGGGTGCCGTCGAGCGCTTCCAGGCCGTCGACGTGCACCCGGACCCCGTCGACGGCGACGATCGTGGCGCGGTGCAGGCCGATCGGGTTCGGCCGGTCCGGTGACCGGGTGGAGAACACGCCGGTCTCCGGGCGGTCCGGGTCGCTGCGCGGGTGCACGGCGAGCACGGACCGGTCCGCGCGGTCGAGCCAGGTCAGCACGAGAACGTCCTGCCCGGCGGCGAGTTCGGCCATCGCCCGCCCGTACTCCGGCGCGAAGACGAGCCAGGCGTCCGGCGCGCCCTCGTCGCCCTGCCTGGGCGCGGCGGAGCGGTCGGTGAGCGATGATTCGACGTGGCCGATCGGCTGCAGCTTCATCAAGTCCCGCAGTAGGTCTGGTAGGTGGCGCTGAAGTCTTGCGGCGCAGGGGTTGCGTAGTATTCCATCCCCGCGCGCTCGCCGTACGGCGCCCTCACCGCGGCGAGCAGCCGTTGCAGCGGACCGAGATCACCGTCGGCGCCGGCGGCCAGCGCCTCCTCGACGAGGTGGTTGCGCGGGACGTAAACCGGGTTGACCTTGCTCATCGCGTCGGCGTCCGGGCCGAGCTCCCGCCAGCGCGCGATCCAGGCGTCGATCCCGGCCAGGTCGAGGAACAGCGACCGGGCGGGCTCGGTGTCGCCGTTCGCCGCCTTGCCGAGGTGATGGAAGAACGACGTGAAGTCGACGTGGTCCGCGTGCATGAGCGTGAGCAGGTCCTTGAGGAGTGGCTTCACGTCACCCGTGACCCCGAGCTTGGCCTGCATACCGCCGATCCACGCCCGCTCGAAGTGCTCGTCGAACGTGCCGAGTGTCTCCACGGCCAGGGCGACGGCCTGGTCCTCGTCGTCGGCGAACAGCGGCAGCAGGGCCTCGGCGAGCCGGGCGAGGTTCCACTCGGCGATGATCGGCTGGTTGCCGTAGGCGTAGCGGCCGCGGTGGTCGATGGAGCTGTACTTCGTCGTCGGGTCGTACGCCTCCATGAACGCGCACGGGCCGTAGTCGATGGTCTCGCCGGAGATCGTCATGTTGTCGGTGTTCATGACACCGTGGATGAAGCCGACGAGCATCCACTGCGCCACCAACGCCGCCTGGGCGGCCACCACCTGTCCGAACAGTTCCAGGTAGGTGCTGCCGGGGTAGTGGCGGGCGATGGCGTGGTCGGCGAGGCGGCGCAGCAGGTCGAGATCGCCGGTGTTGCGGGCGTACTGGAAGCTGCCGACCCGCAGGTGACTCGCGGCCACCCGCGTGAGCACGGCGCCTGCCAGCGGTTCCTCGCGCTGGACGACGGCTCCGGTGGCCACCACGGCCAGCGAACGGGTCGTTGGTACCCCCAGGGCGTACATCGCCTCGCTGAGGACGTACTCGCGCAGCATCGGGCCGACCGCCGCCAGCCCGTCGCCGCCGCGGGCGAACGGAGTCCGCCCGGAGCCCTTGAGGTGCAGGTCGCGCAGCCGTCCGTCGGCGTCCGTGAGCTCGCCGAGCAACAGGGCCCTGCCGTCGCCGAGCCTGGGGGAGTAGCCGCCGAACTGGTGCCCCGCGTAGGCCTGGGCCACTCCGGGCGCCGCGTTGCCCACGAGAAACGACAGCCCTTCGGCAGACCGCAGCCAGGTGGGATCGAGGCCGAGTTCCCTCGCGAGCGGCTCGTTGAGGGCGAGCAGTTCCGGTTCGGGGACTCCGGCGGCCTCCCAGGAGACGGCCATCTCCGGAACCGCACCGGCGAAATCGCTGCTCAGGCTGATGTCCACGGACCCAAAGGTACCTGCCTGATCGGGTGAACCCGGAGGCCACCGGCGCCACCTCGGCTCTGACGGCCTCGTTGTGTGGCTACCCTCTGCCCATGCGCTACTCCGCCATCGCGCTGGCTTTTGTGCTGGTCGGGTGCGGTACCGGGACCACGTCCCTGCCCACGATCACCCCCACGCCGACCACCTCGTCCGTCTCGCCGCTGCCGGCGCTGCAACCCCGGCTCGACGCGATCGGTGTCCTGCTCACCGCCTGCATCCCCCGGCTGCGCGGCGAGCCGGTCGACCAGATGGACAACTGCGCCAACCTGATGCCCGACGTGACAGGTGTGCTCGACGAGGTCGAGAAGCAGTCGGACAAGCTGCCGCCGACCAGCAGGTCCGCCGTCGAACAGGCCCGCAGGTCGCTCACGGACATCGCGCCGTGCGAGCCGTGGTTCGCCGCCGGAGGGTCCAGTGCCGACGCGCAGCTCGACGATCGCTGCAACAAGGCGTGGGACGCGCTCTTCAAGAGCTACAACGCCTTGAGGAACGCCGCCTGACGGAACCGCGATCAGGTCTGGGACACAGGCTCGGCGAACTGGGCGGTCAACGCCGTCGAGATCTCGTAGTGCCGCACGAGGAACGCGCGTTCGTCCAGCTTCTTGCGCCGCAGCCAGCCCGTGACCTCGGCGTTGCACTTGCTGGCGTTGCACGAACCGCACGCGGGCACGACGTTGCCGAGCGTGTAGCGGCCGCCGCGCGAGATGGCCTGGATGCAGTCCTTCTGCAGCGAACCCGTTGTGCTGCCGCAATAGGCGCAGCCGGACCAGGACGTCTTCAGCGCGTCCCACTGCGCGTCGGTGAGGTCGTGGGTGACGCGGGCCATGCGCTTCTTGCGCTTGCGCGCGGCGCGAACCTGTTTGCTACCGCCGGTCGGCACGGTTCGTGAGACTACGCGTCGCGATGGTCAACAGGTCGGAGGCGGGGCCTCGGGGTGTCCGGCCGGTCGGCCACACGGCGCGCAACGCGCGGTGCAGGTCCAGGTCGCTGACCTCGATCCGCACCAGCGTGCGGGTCGCCAGGTCGGCGGCCACCGCGTGCACGCTCAGCACCGCCGGGCCGATGCCGCCGATCGCGGCGGCCTTGATCGCCGTGGTCGAGGACATCTCCAGCAACGGTCCGGCGGACTCGGTGATGCCCGCCGTCCCGAGCGCGTGTTCCCACGCCTGGCGTGTGCCCGAGCCCGGTTCCCGGCTGACCAACGGTGTCGCGGCGGCTTTCGCGGCCGTCACGCGGCGGCGCCTGGCCCAGGGATGCGCGGGGGCGACGACGACCACCAGTTCGTCGTTGGCGACCACGCGGCTCGCCAGTCCGGCGGGTACGTCGGTCGACTCGATGAACCCCAGGTCGGCCCGCTCGGCCAGGATCTGCTCGGCGACGTGCACCGAGTTGCCCGCCGTCAGCACCGTCGCGGTGTCCGGACTGACCGTCCGCAACGCGATCAGCCACGCGGGCAGCAGGTACTCGGCCACGGTGAGGCTGGCGGCGATCTTGAGCTGGCTGTGCCGGTCGGCCCGCAGGCTGGTGAGACCGGCGTCGAGGTCGACCGCCCGCGCGAGCACCGGGGCCGCCCACCCGGCGACCAGTTGACCGGCCGTGGTGAGCCGGGCGCCGCGCGAGGTGCGTTCGAGCAACGCCACGCCGACGCGGGCTTCGAGCAGCCTGAGGCGTTCGCTGGCCGACGGCTGCGACATGCCGTGTGCCGTCGCCGCCCGGCCGATGCTGCCCAGCTCGGCCACGCTCAGCAGCAGGTCGAAGCTGGTCAGGTCGGTGACCCTGGACGGCAGAGGCATAGGCACAGCCTATGCGTTCATCGGTGATCGACGCCTACCGAGGTGGGGCGGGCGCGAGGATTGTCGTGTCGTGACCGCTCTCGCACCTCACCCACACCGTGCCCCCGAGGTGCGACGAGCGGCGCCTTTCGGCCCGAACCTGTTCGCCTCCGTGATGGGTACGGGGATCGTCGCCACCGCCGGTGCCTCCCTGCCCGGGCTGCGCACCCCCGCCACGTTCGTGTGGGCGCTGGACGCCGTGCTGCTGGTGTTGCTCGTTGCCGCCGCCGTCAAGCGCTGGACGTGGGCGACCGTGCGGGACCAGTTCGCCGACCCGGTGATGGCGCAGTTCTGGGGCGCGCCACCGATGGCGTTGATGACCGTCGGCACCGGCGCGTTGCTGCTCGGCCGCGACTGGATCGGCCTGCCCGCCGCGCTGGCGGTCGACTGGACGTTGTGGACGGCCGGCACGCTGCTCGGGCTCGCCACGGCGGTCCTGGTGCCGTTGCGGATGATCGGCAGCGGCGAGCGCGCGTTCGGCGGCTGGCTGATGCCCGTCGTGCCGCCGATGGTGTCCGCCGCCTCCGGTGCCCTGCTGGCCCAGCACCTCGACGGATCGGCCAGACAGGCCATGGTGCTCGGGTGCTACGCGCTGTTCGGTGTCAGCCTGTTCGCGACGATGGTGATCGTGCCGCAGATCTGGCAGCGGCTCGTCCAGCACGGCCTGGGCGCGGCGTCGACCGTGCCGACGCTGTGGATCGTGCTCGGGCCGCTGGGGCAGTCGATCACGGCCGCCAACCTGCTCGCCGGGGTGCCGGTGCTGCCCGGCCAGGCCGCGTTCGGGGTCCTGTACGGCACGATCACGTGGGGGTTCGCCCTGCTGTGGGTGGCGCTCGCGGCGACCGTCACGGTGCGGACCGCTCGGCGCGGGTTGCCGTTCGCGTTGACGTGGTGGGGTTTCGTCTTCCCGCTGGGGACTTTGGTGACCGGTACGAGCGCGCTCGCGGTGAGGGTGCCGTCGGCGATGTTCACCGGCGTGGCCGTGGTCCTGTACGGCGCGCTCGTGCTCGCCTGGGTCACCGTGGCCGCGCGCACGCTGCTGCGGCGATAGCGGAGCCGAGCACGTCTAGTGCCGTAACCGGCAACCTTCGCCGCGATCCACCCGTCTGGACACCGAAATACGGGGCAAAGGCTGCCGGTTACGGCACCAGCAAATGAGACGGAGTTTTGCGGACAAACGACCTCATCCTGTGAGAGCGTTCCCCGCAGGGGTGCAAACCGTGATCTTCACAGGGGGTCCACAACCATGAAGCAGCGACGGCTGAGCCTTGCCCTGGCGGGCGCCGCCAGCGTGGCTTTCCTCGCCGGGACGTCGGTGGCCGCACCGCCGCCGCCGGCCCCGGCGCAGGAGGGGCAGAGCTACGTCTACCGCGTTCCCGCGCCGCTCGGGCAGAAGGCGCAGGACCTGCTCGCGCGCGGGTTCGACGTGCTGGAGCAGCGCGACGGCGACGACCTGTTCGTGCTGGGCTCGAAGGACGTGCACACCAGGCTCGCCGAGGCCGGGTTCACCGGCACCGTCGAACAGGTGATGGCGCCGTCCACGTTCGCGCCGGCGACCAAGGGCAGCGGCGTCAACGAGACGTACTACGGCGGCTACCGCACGGTCAAGGCACACCACGCGCACCTCAGCCAGGTCGCGTTCAGGTATCCGGGCCTCGCGACCGTCGTCGACTACGGCGACTCGTGGCGCAAGACCCAGGGCGCGGGCGGCTACGACCTGAAAGCCATCTGCATCACCAAGAAGTCCCGCGGTGACTGCAAGCTGACCCCGGACGTCCGCAAGCCGAGGCTGTTCGTGTCGGCCCAGATCCACGCCCGCGAGATCACGACCGGCGACATGGCGTGGCGCTGGATCGACCACCTGACCAAGGGGTACGGCAAGGACGCCGAGGTCACCTCGCTGCTGGACACGACCGAGGTCTGGGTCGTGCCGATCGCGAACCCGGACGGCGTGCAGATCGTGCAGTCCGGTGGCGACACGCCGAAGCTCCAGCGCAAGAACGCCAACTACACCAACGGTCCCAAGGTGTGCCCGACCTCCGAGCAGGACCCGAACGCCCAGATCGGCATCGACGTGAACCGCAACTTCACCGTCGAGTGGGGCGACAACGGCACGTCGTCCGACCCGTGCAGCCAGGTCTACCGCGGTCCGAAGGCCGACTCCGAAGTCGAGACCAGGGCGATGGAGACGTTCTTCCGCAAGCTCTACCCGGACACCCGCGGCCCCGGCCGGACCGACCCGGCCGACCCCAGGACCCGCGGCATGGTCATCACCATGCACTCGGCGCTCAACGTCGTGCTGCTGCCGTGGGGCTACACCACCACGCCGTCACCGAACGACGGACCGCTGCGGGCGATGGCCAAGGACATGGCCCAGCTCGCGGGGCCCGACTGGCAGTACGGCCAGCCCGGTGAACTGCTCTACACCGCGGGTGGCTCGATCGACGACTGGGTGTACGGCGAGCTCGGTGTCCCGCACTACACCTGGGAGATCGGCAACTGGGAGGGCGACTGCGCCGGGTTCACGCCCGCGTACTCCTGCCAGGACGGGCACTGGGCGAAGGTCAAGCCGATGCTGACCTACGCGGCGCGCAAGGCCGCGAACCCGTACGGCGGCTGATCGTGCACGGTGTCAGTCCGGCGGTTCGCTCTCGTCCTCGGTGGTCTCCTGCTCCGGCACCTCGGGTTCCGGAGTGTCGAGATCAGTCAGATCAGGTGTACCGGGGGAGTGCGGCGCTTCGGGGTTGAGTGGATCGGTCATGCCGCACGGGTACCCGTGCGGCATGACCTCAAGCTTCACGCGGGCACGGTCCACCTCTGGTTGGCCCCACCCGTGCAGGACCAGATCTGCAGTTTCGCGCCATCGGCCGTGTTGTTGCCGATGACGTCGAGACATTTGTTGCTGCCGACGTTCACCAACGTCCCGTTGGACGCGCTCCACCGTTGGTTTCCGCCGCCGAAGCAGTCCCACAGCTGGACCGCTGTGCCGTCCGCGGTGCCGTTGCCGGTCACGTCGAGGCACTTGCCGAGTCCGCGCACCGTTCCGTCCGCCGCGAGCGTCCACGTCTGGTTCGCACTGCCGGCGTAGCAGGTCCACAGCTGCGGCTGGTTGCCGTTCGCGGTCGAGCCGTTGGTGACGTCCAGGCACTTGCCGCCCAGGCCGGTCATCGCCCCGGTGCGGCCGGGCTGGCCGGGGTCGAGCGTGCCGGGCCAGGTGAAGGTCGCCATCGCGCCGGCCGGGAGGGTGTAGCCGAAGGTCTGGCCGCCGTAGGAGACGCGGAAGCTCTGCTGGCCGCCGGAGTTGAGGGCCACCAGGACGATCCGGCCGTCCGGGTTGCGGAAGGCGACGTTCTGGATGCCGCCCTCGCCGTACCCGGTCGAGTCGATGCGGACCGCGCCGGGCTGCACGAACTTCGACAGGTGGCCGAGCACGTAGTACTCGGCGTTGTAGGTGACGTCGTTGCCGTTGGTCCTGACCACGCCGGTGCAGTTGGTGCAGCTGCCGATCACCGGGCCGTTGTTGTTGTCCAGGGCCATGTTCCAGATCGCGACGGAACGGGCGTGGTTGCGCGTGGCGCCGATGGCGAGGTTGATGCCCTGCCAGCGCAACGTGTCGCGGAACGTCGCCGCGTCGTCGCCCGACCTCGTGCCCGAGCACTCGGTGAAGAAGATGTCCTTGCCGGGCTGGTTGTTCTTCACGACGGACTGGCCGCTGGGGTTGCCGCCGTAGCAGTGCCACGCCGAGCCGATCACGTTGCCGCCCGCGCCGTTGTTCACGGTCTGCGGGTAGGTCGTGTCGTCCCAGTTGTGGTCGTAGCCGAGGATGCGGGCCTGCTGGCCGGCCGCACGCAGTTTCGGCACCAGGTTGTTGATGACGTTCACCTGCTGTTGCGCCGACATCCGCATGCCGGGGTAGCCGGGCGGCTCGAAGTTCGGCTCGTTCTGCACGCTCAGGTAGTCGATCGGCGCGCCGGCCGCCTGGTAGGACTGCGTGAACTTGACCAGGTAGTCGGCGTAGACACCGATCCGGCTGTCGTTGAGCGAGCCCTGGATGAGGCTGTTGTTGTTCTTCATCCACGCCGGGGCGCTCCACGGCGTCGCCATGATCGACAGCTGCGGGTTCAGCTGCTTCGCCTGCCGGATCAGCGGCAGGACGTAGGCGTTGTCGTGGGCGGTGGAGAACCGGGAGAGCGCCGGGTCGGCCGCGCCGTCGTCGTAGGTGTAAAAGTTCCGCGAGAAGTCGGACGCGCCGATCGGCTGGCGGAGGAAGCTCAGGCCGATGCCGTTGCCGCGATCGAACAGGTTGTTCATGATCTCGTCACGGCGTGGTGAGTTGAAGATGTTCCACGCCGCCGCGTCGGTGAACGAGGCGCCGAAGCCGACCATGGACTGGTAGGTGGAGTTCGGGTTGACCGTGATCGTCGGACCGGTGCCGCCCGAGCCGAACGTCACGTCCGCCTGTTGCCGCAACAGGTTCGAGCGGTCGGCGGTGGTGAGCCAGACGCTCGCGTTGGTCGCGGCCGTCGCGGACGGGGTGGCGAGGCCCGCCATCACGACCGCCGCGACGATCGCCGTGCTGCGCCACCGTTTTGTCGTCATTGGCATAGCGCTCCTTGCAGGGTTTGGGCGCCCGTGGAGGTGATCGCGGTTCGTCTCATGTAACACGCGTTCATCACTGTGAAACATCAGCTTTCATGATGAAACACGGGGGTGTGGCGACGGTCAATGGTCTGGCCGAGTTCCGGTACATTGACCTCGTGGAACGTAAGATCGAACACGTGAAACAACGCGCGAGTCTCCGTGACATCGCCGCGGAGACAGGCGTGTCGATCGCGACCGTCTCCCGCGTGCTGAACGATCACGTCAACGTCGCGCCGCGCACCCGTGACCTGGTCCTCCAGGCCGTCGAACGCCGCAAGGAGCTGCCCACGAGGCTCAGGACCGTCTACGTCCGCTGCCCGTACGTGCTCACCGACTACTTCGGGCTGATCGTCTCCTCGATCGCCGAGACGCTGAAACTGCACGGCCTGCGCCTGCTGCTCGACGCGGGCGAGTCCGGCCAGCACAGCGACGCGCTCCAGGCGTTGCCGCGCCAGGCCGACGTCGACGCCGCGATCCTGATCCTCCCGCCGGAGGAAGGCGATGAGCTGGTCGCGTTGTCCCAGGCCGGTTTCCCGTTCGTCGTGGTCGATCCCCGCACCCCACCGCCACCGGACATCGCCGCCGTCTCGGCCGCGCACTCGTCCGGAGCGCGGGCCGTCGCCGACCACCTGATCGGCCTGGGGCACCGCGACATCGGTGTGATCGCCGGACCGGAGGAGTGGCTGGCGGGTGACGCGCGGCTGGCCGGCCATCGCGCGGCCCTGGCGAAGGCGGGTGTGCTGCTGACTCAGGATCGCTTGCGGCACGTGGAACCCACTACCGCGCAAGGCAAACGCGCGGCCGCCGAGTTGCTCGACCTCACGCCCCGGCCGACCGCGATCGTGTGCTTCAACGACAAGGTGGCCGTGGGAACGCTGCAGGCCGCGCGGGAACGGGGCCTGCGGGTGCCGGAAGACCTGTCGGTGGCGGGGTTCGACGACATCGACCTGGCCGAGGTGACCGATCCGCGGCTGACCACCGTGCGGCAACCGTTGCAGGAGATGGGCAGGATCGCGGTCACGCAGCTGATGCGCGTGCTCGACGGTCACCAGCCAGAGGCGTTGCACATCGAGCTGGCGACCACGCTGGTCGTCCGGGACTCCACCGCCGCTCGCTAGTGGAGGGCGCCCCAGGTGCGGGTCGCGGGGTCGACGAGGATCTTGACCTGCTGTTCGCCGCCGTAGTGGCGGCACCGGTGGTGCACCTCGAAACCGTCACCCGACACCGGAATCCACAGCCTCAACAGGTGCATGACGGAATCGCCGTCGTCTTCCGCGATGCTCTCGCGCACCTCGGCGAGCACAACGGTTCCCGTGGCGCGCAACGCAACGGTCTCCTTCGCGTCGCTGCCCGCCGACGACCAGATCGCCGCGCAGAAGAGCACGGTCACCAGCAGGCCCAGCTCTCCCAGCAGGATCGCCCACCACGGCCCGCCGGCGAAAGCGAGCGCGACCATGCCCGCGAGCGTCGCGACGAACGCGAACCCGGCGACGACGCGCTGCCCCAGGGCAGAACGCGTGCTCGTCAGGACGACTTCGGCGGAGTTCGTGGTCACCACCCGATCCTAGTGCCGCGTCGCGGCTTAGTTCTGGCGCTTGCCCCGTGGATGAAGGGACCCTTCATCGACCTGAGGTGGATGAAGGGTCCCTTCATCCACAACCGGGAGCACAACTAAGCCGCGACACGCTACTAGAACGCTGATGACCACGAACTCGCTGGTTCACGGCCGAAGGGTGACCGACTGCCCCTTCCTCAGCGTGATCCGCTTCTTCCACCGGCCGAACCGGACCTCGGTCTCGGTGCCGCCCACGCTGTGCACGACAGCGCTGGTGACCTTGCCGTCCTGCCACGCCAGGTCGACGGAGAAGCCGCCGCGGGCACCGATTCCGGTGACCGAGCCGGACTTCCACGCCGACGGCAGCGCCGGCAGCAGTTCGATCACGCCCGGTCGCGCGTACAGCAGCATCTCCAGCATCGCGGCGGGAGCGCCGAGGTTCGCGTCGATCTGGAAGATCGAACGGTCGCCGAAGCTGTACATGTCGAAGAAGTTCGGTGCCGTGCCGTTGGCGTAGTTGATCGACGGGCGGATCACCTTGGTCAGCAGCTCGTAGGCTCGGTCCGCGTCTTTCAGCCGGGCCCAGCAGGCCGCGCGCCACGCGAGACCCCAGCCGAAGCTCTCCATGCCGCGGGTGATCAGGTGCTGCTTCACGCCGTCCAGCAACGCCGCGGGGGAGTCGTCGCGGTTGATGCGGTCGCCGGGGAAGAAGCCGACCAGCGGTGACAGGTGCCGGTGCGTGGTCTCGCCGAGGTCGTCCGGCGACATCCACTCCTGCAGCATGCCGGTCTTCTGGCTGACCACCGGCAGGTAGAGCCGGTCGCGCAGCGCAGAGATCCTGCGGCCGTACGCCTGGTCCTTCCGCAGCACGTCGGTCGCGGTGCGGTACTTGCCGAACAGGTTGTGCACCAACTCCTGCGCGTAGGTGATGCCGCGCGCGTCCTGCGGGCCGTGTTCCGGCGACCAGTCGTGGTCGTCGACCAGGCCCTGCGGGGTCTCGACCAGGCGTGCTTCCCAGAACTCGCAGGCGCCCTTGAGCAACGGGTAGATCTTGGCCAGGTAGTCGCGATCGAGCGTGTACTCGTAGTGCTCGAACAACGACATGCACAGCCACGCGTTGCCGCCGGGGTGCCACCACCAGCCGCTGCCGCCGTAGATGTTGGTGGAGAAGGCGACCGCCCACCCGGCGACCCGGTTGTTGGTGTTGCGGAACCTGTTGCGCGGGTCCTGGAACAGCGCCTGCGTGGAGTTCGTCCACGCGGGCAGTTGCGCCACGCAGTAGTTCGCGAACGCCTCGAAGGTGTCCGAGAGCGCGGCCCGGTCCGCGAGCCAGTAGTTCATCTGGATGTTGATGTCGGTGTGGTAGTCGCTGTACCAGTCGGGATTGTTGTTCGACAGCCACAGACCCTGGAGGTTGATCGGCAGGTTGTCGCGCGATCCGGTGATGGTGAGGTACCGGCCGAACTGGAGGTAGCTCGCCTCCAGTTCCGGGTCGGGCCTGCCGCTCGACGCGCGGTTCCGCAGCCGCGCCCACGTGTCCAGCGCGCGCTGGGCGTCGGTCGACCTGCCGAGGTCGACCTTCTGCCGGTCGTACTTCTTGCGGTAGTCCGCGACGTGGGTGCGCAGCAGAGCGTCGCCCGTGGCACGGACCTTCGCCTTGTCCAGCGCGATCCTGGCGGGCTCCACGAGCGGGTCGAGGAAGCCCACGGAGGCGTCCGGGACGTAGTTGGTGCCGCCGGAGAACACGATCACCAGGTCCGAACAGCCGGTGAACGACAGCTTCGCGCCGTCGACGGTGACCGTCCCATCCGGACTGAACGCCGTCACGACACCGCTGTACGCCAACCGGTTCTGGAACGAGCCGGTGAACAGCGCGGCCGTGTGCGGGGTGTCGCCGACGGACGGCTCACCGTGCGCGCCCACCAGCGAGATCGTGCCGGTCTGGTCCGGGCCGACGAGCCGGACGATCACCACGTCGTCCGGGTGGCTGGAGTAGATCTCGCGGCGGTACTGCTTGCCGCCGTGGGTGTACCTCGTGGTGACGATGCCGTTGCTCAGGTCGAGCTCGCGGCGGTACCCGGTGGCGCCCGCGTGGCCCGGCATCTCGACGTACAGCTTGGCCAGCAACGAGAACGTGCCGAAGTGCGTCGGGTCGTACGGGAACTGGCCGTCGCCCTCGAGCGCGTCGTTGAGCTCGCCGGTCCACAGCGTGACGTCGGTCAGGTACAGGAAGTCCTTCTCGACGCCACCGCCGACGAGCGCGCCGAGACGTCCGTTGCCGATCGGCAGACCCTGCTCGATGATCTTCGCCTCGTCGGCGGGAGCGGGGTACCAGAGGGTCGTCGGGGTGGAGTTCAGCGGGTTTCCGCTGGGCCGTTGCGGTTCGGCGTGCGCGGTGAAGGCCGGCAGGACCAGTGCGCCCAGTCCCAACGCGCCGGAGGCCTGCAGGAAGGCGCGACGAGTCGTCATCGTGGTGCTCCTCGGAAATGGCGGGGTCAGGAGAGGTTGGCGACGTGCACGGCGTTGTCCGGGCCGCGCACGGCGACCCACGACGAACCGTTCGCGCCCGCCGCCGCGCCGACCGCGCCGGTGAGTGCGTTGCTGACGTACTGGTCGCGCTTTGACCACCAGGTGCCCGCGCCGTCGACGATGTCCTGCTGCCACAACGTGTAGTCGCTGCCGCGGACGAACACGCTGACCCGGTCGCCGTTGGCGAGTGCCGTCGGGCTGCCGCTGATCACGCCACCGAGCGAGGTCCACGCGGACCAGCCGTTCGCGGTGCGCCTGCGGTACCAGGCGGAGTCGTCCTGCAGACGGACCGTGACGACCGTGCCGGAGGACACCGTTGCCGCTGAAGGCCTGCCGTAGATCTGCTGGTTGCCGGGCGAACCGGCCGAGGTCCAGGTGCTGTTGCCCTGGTCGCGCGTCCACACGCGACCGTCGGCGCCGCGGCCGAACAGGCTCCAGCTGTCCGGCCCGGTGAACGCCACCGAGACCGAGTCGGTCAGCGTGCCGCCGAGCGACGTCCAGCCACCCCACCTGCTGTTCGCGTAAGTCCGTTGGTAGGCAACGTCGTCGGTGCCGCGGACGAAGAGGTCGATCCGGCCGTTCGGGCCGGCGAACGCCGACGGCTGGCCGAGGATCTGGCCGTTGCGCGGGCCGCCGAGCGTGACCCAGCCGCGCCATTCGCCGTTCACCATCGACCGCTGCTGGAGCCGCCCGGACCTGTCGCGCGCGAACACGGCCATGTTCTGGTCGTCGTGGCGGACGAGCGCCGGGCTCGCGGAGGTCTCGCCGCCGAGATCGGTGCCCGGGACCGCGGTGTCGCCGCGCAGCTTGAGAAACGCGGTGCCGTGCGCGGGAACCGTGACGGTGTACTGGTTCGCCGTGGTCCCGAGGTCTGCCCGCGCACGCAGATCGCGGACGGAGACGGTGCCCTTCAGTCCGGCGTCAGCGAAGCTGACTGTGTACTCGGCGGGCTGGTCGTTGCGGTTCAGCACCGCGACCGCGCGCTCACCCTTGCCGGACAACACCTTGCTGTAGACGTCGACGTTGTTCGAGCCCGCGACCCTGACGCCCTGGATCGCCAGCGGGTCCTGGTCGACCGCGATGATCTCCGGGTTCTTCAGCGTGTCGATCATCGACGGCGGCAGCGTGCGCGGGTCCGAGCCGATGATCAGCGGCGAGGCCATCACCGACCACATGACGAGCTGGGAGGTCGACTCCTCCTCGTTCAGCTCGTACGTGCCCTGCTCGGTTTTGCGCATCGGGATCAGGTAGTCCGGGTCGTTGTAGTGACCGGGTCCCTGCGCGCCGGGCCGGTACAGATTCCGGTCCATGTTCCGGAGCACGTCCCGCCAGATGCCCTCGTACGGCGTGCCGAACGCGACGTCCGTGCTGGTGCGCCACGAGTCACCCACGCGCGGTCCGTAGGTGTAGGCCACGTAGGCTGTCTGGTCCCAGCGGTGCGGCACGCCCCACTCGTCGGTGACCGGGTTGCAGAGGTTGAGGATCATCTTGCGGCCTGCCTTCCGCACCGCCGCCGAGAACTGCGTGAAGGCGACCGCCGGGTCCATGTTCTGCGCGATGCCGCACAGGAAATCGATCTTGATGGCGTCGAACTTCCAGCCGGCGAACTGCCTGGCGTCCGCCTCGTAGTACCCGCCACCGCTGCCTGCCGCGCAGTTCTTGCCGTCCGACGCACCCGCGTCGGTGTAGATGCCGGCCCGGAGACCCTTGCCGTGCAACGTGTCCACGAGTTTCGTGAACCCGGACGGGAACCGCGCGGGGTCGGGCACGAGCGAGCCCTTGCCGTCGCGGGGCGGGCTGGCGTTCCAGCCGCCGTCGATCCACACGATGTCGTAACCGGCCTTCGCCAGCCCGCTGCTGACGAGGAAGTCGGCGACCCCGAGCACCTTCTCCTCCGACGCCGCGCCAACGGCGAAGTAGGTGTTCCACCCCATGTACGGGGTGCGTGCGATGCCGGAGTCGTAGTAGGTGGGCGCGCCCTGGTCCACACCCGCGTGCTCGGTCGGTGGGGTGGGCGCGGCGGCCGCGGTGGGCGCCAGCAGCGTGAGGGCGATGGTGGCCGCGGTCAGCAGGGTTCTCGGCATACCCGTACCTCTCGTCGTCGAGTGGCCACAGCATGCGGTGGCCGCCCGACTGCGTCAAGAATAAATACTAAAATAGGGTTAGTAGCCCCTGCGCCCGCGCATACCGTAGCAGTGGTCCGATCTATGTGGACTTGGCGTGCGCAAATGACCTCCCGGCGGCCGAGTTGCCGGGAGGTCATCCGAGGTGTGTGGTCGGATCAGGGGACCACGAGCACCGGCCAGTGGCCCGACCTGATCAGCCTGGTCGCGACGGATCCCGCGAACCGGTGTCCCGCCTGTTGCGAAGCCCCGACCACCACCATGTCCGCCTGGCAGCGGTCCGCGGAGTCGCGCAGGGTCGTGTACGGGTCGCCGAACGTCTTCACGAACGTCACCGGCACGTCCAGTTCCTCCGCGAACGACCGGATCTGGTCGCTCAGTTCGGCGTGCAGGTGCGCGGTCGCCTCGTGTTCGAACACCGACGCCACGGCCGGGCTGAGCGCCGCGAGCGACGAGTGGGACACCACGAACGTGACGACCAGCCGCGCGTTCTGGCGGCGGGCCATGCCGAACGCGAAGGCGGCCGCGCGCATCGCGGTGTCCGAGCCGTCCACGCCGACGAGGATGATGCGCGCGGTCGGTTCCGGGCGCGGGCCGTAGGAGTTCGTCGTGGGTTCGAAGGCGGTGCTCATCGCGTCACCGCTGGTTCCTTCTGCTCCAGGTCGATCGTGGTGCGCAGGGTGATCGGCCTGAGCAGCAGCGCGGCGATCACGCCGATCACGCCCACGGCCGCGGAGATCAGGAAGATGTGCGCCGTCGCGTCGCCGTAGACGGTGTGCACGACGGTCTGCACCTGCGGTGGCAGGGCGCTGAGGTTCAGTGCGCTGGTGTCCCCGGTCGACTGGCCGGCGGGCACGTGCAGCGCGGCGGACAGGTCGGCGGTGACGCGGTTGGCGAGGACCGCGCCGAGCACCGAGACGCCGATCGTGCCGCCCAGCGATCGGAAGAACGTCACGGTGGCGCTGGCGGCGCCGAGTTCGCTCAGGGGAACGCTGTTCTGCACGGCCAGCACGAGGTTCTGCATGGTCATGCCGACACCGATGCCGACCACGGCCATCGCGGCGCCGACGATCCACAGCGCGGTCGCGTGGTCGACGAAGCCCAGGCCGAGGAAGCCGAGCACCAGGATGATCGTGCCCGAGACGATGTACGGCTTGATCCGCCCGGAACGGCTGATCATGCGGCCGGAGATGGTGGACGACACCAGCACGCCGGCCATCAGCGGCATGGTCAGCAGGCCGGCCTCGGTCGGTGTGTAGCCGCGGCCGATCTGGAAGTACTGGCCGAGGAACACCGCGCCGCCGAACATCGCCATGCCGACCGAGAGGCTCGCGACGATGGCGAGCGCCGGAGTGCGCTGGACGACGATGTGCAGCGGCACCACGGGTTCCTTCACCCTGAGCTCGACCGCCACGGCGGTGCCGAGCAGCACGAGACCGCCCGCGACCATGGCCGCGGTCTGCCACGACAGCCAGTCGAACGAGTTGCCGACGAACGAGACCCAGATCAGCAGCACGCTCACGCCTGCGGCGATCAGCGTGGCGCCGAGGTAGTCGATCCTGACGTTCTCCCGGCGCACGGTCTCCAGCTTCAGCGTGGCCTGCAGCACCACGAACGCGATCGCGGCGATCGGCACGGCGACCCAGAAGCACCAGCGCCAGCCCAGCCACGACACGTCGACGATGAGCCCGCCGAGCAGCGGGCCGCCGACCGTCGCGACGGCCATGACGGCGCCGAGGTAACCGTTGTAGCGGCCGCGTTCGCGGGGCGGGATGATCGCCGCGATCACCACCTGGACCAGTGCCTGAAGACCGCCGACGCCGAGGCCCTGGAACGCGCGGGCGGCGATCAGCTGGCCGGTGTCCTGGGCGAACCCGCTGAGCAGCGAGCCGATCACGAAGATCACGATCGCGGCCTGGACCAGCGTCTTCTTGTTGAACAGGTCAGCGAGCTTGCCCCAGATCGGGGTCGTCGCCGTCGCCGTGAGCAGGGTGGCGGTGACCACCCAGGTGTACTGGGTCTGCGTGCCGTTCAGCGAGCCGATGATCCGCGGCAGCGCGGTGGACACCACCGTGGAGCTGACCATGGCCACGAACAGCGCGAGCAACAGCCCGGACAGCGACTCCAGTACCTGCCGGTGCCCCATCGCCGGTGTTTCGATCTTCACGTCCCGCACCCTTCGTCGCTCCTTATTCTTGCGCGTTGTGCAAATTTGCGCAATGAGCAACTTGCGTGGGGTTCAGAGCACGTAGATCTGTCCGGTCTGCCGTCCCTCGATCGACCGGACGTAGGCCTGCGCCACGTCGGCCAGCGGTACCGGCTTCATGCCGGGGAAGAAGTCGCCGTAGACGTCGAGGGCCTCGGTGAACACCGTGGGGCTGATCGCGTTGATGCGCTGCGGTGCGATCTCGATGGCGGCCGCGCGGACGAACGCCTCCACCGCGCCGTTGGCCATCGCGGCGGCCGCTCCGGTCACGACCGGTTCGCGCGCGAGCACACCGGTGATCAGCGTGAACGACTCGGTGACGTGCGTGAGGCCTTCCTTGACCAGCGCGATCTGCGACAGGACCTTGCCGGTCACCGCGGCCTGGTAGTCCGGCACGGTGAGTTCGGCGACCGGCTTCCACGGAACGTGGCCCGCGGCACTCGCCACGGCGTCGACCTGGCCGACGGTCTGGTACAGGTCCGCGACCTGGGCCGGGTCGGTGACGTCGTACTGCAGGTCGCCTCCGGTCCGTGCGACGGTCACGACATCGTGCTTTCGTGCGACGAGTTCCTGGTGCACAGCCGTGCCCAGCATGCCGGTGGCTCCTACGAGCAGAATTCTCATGCCGTTGACGCTAAGCCTGGTTCTGGTGGCTGTGAAATGCCGTTCGTGCAGCACTTATGATCGGTGGTTATGAATGTCGAGCTGCGTCACCTGCGGGCACTCGCTGCGATCGGCGACCACCGTTCGATCACCGCGGCCGCACAAGCGTTGCACGTCACCCAGCCCGCTCTCTCGCGCACGCTCGAACAACTGGAGCGCCGTCTGGGCGTGCGTCTGGTCGAACGCACCACGCGCCATGTCGCCCTGACCGACGCCGGGCACCGTCTGTGGGAACACAGCCATCGCATCCTGACCTCGCTCGACACGGCCCTGGCCGAAGCCGTCCAGCCACAACCGCTGCGGCTGACGTTCGCCTGGGCCGCGCTCGGCCGGATCACCATCCCGTTCCTGCGTTCGTGGCGGGCGGAGAACCCGGACGTCCTGGTGCGCATCCGGCAGTCCGACGACCCCGAAGCGGCCCTGCGGCGCGGCGAGGCGGACGTCGCCGTGCTGCGCACCGAACCAGCCGAAGCCGGCATCGACCACGTGGCGTTGATCGAAGAGCCCCGGGTCGCGGCCGTCGCGGACGATCACCCGCTGGCGTCGCGCGAGGTTCTCCTGCTCGACGATCTGGTGAGCGAATGCGTCGCCGTGTGCGAAACGGCGGCCACGACCACCGCGGACCTGTGGCCGTCGGGCGCGCGCCCGCGAACCGTGGACGTGCCCGGCGTGGTCGAGTGGCTGACCTCGATCGCGACCGGTACGACCGTCGGTGTCACGGCGGCGGGCACGGTGCACCACCACCCGCACCCCGGCGTGACCTACCTGCCGCTGGCCGACGCCGAACCGATCACCGTGCACCTGGCGTGGCCGGCACCGGCCGCGCACCCGTCGACGGCGGCGTTCATCGCGCTGGCTCGGCACCACCTGGCAGCCACAGCCGGAGCTGAAGCATCGCCGCGAACCGCGCGTCCGGATCACTGAGGTCGATCTCCCCGACCTCCGACAGCCGCCGCAGCCGGTACCGGAAAGTGTTGGGGTGCACGAAAACGGCCGCCGACGCGGCCGCGACGTCCCCGAACGCGTCCAGCCACGCGTTGAGCGTCTCCACCAGACAGCTGCTGTGCTTGCGGTCGTAGGCGATCAGCCGCGCGACGGGGCCGGACAACGTGTCACCGCGCTCGGCGATCAGATCCGACAGCTCCAGCAGCAGGCCCTCACTGTGCACATCGGACACTCGCGCGACCTGGTGGTGCGCCCGGCCGGCCCTGAGCACCCGCAAGACGAGATCGGCGCCCGTCCTCGAGCGCGACAGCTCCAACCCGTCCGTCACCTGCCCGACGCCGACGAGCACGTGGTTGCCGATGCGGTTGCGGAAGTCGGTGGCGATGCGCAGCGCCCGGTCCTCCGACTCGGCGGGCAGGATCGCGTAGGCGACGTCGCCGATCAACGCGGCGGCGGCGCGCGGGTGGACGGCGGTCAGGTGCATGGCGAAGGCGTCGGCGATCTGCTGCCGTTCGGCCAGCAGGCGGGCGTGGCCGGCGGGATCGTCGCCGTGCGAGTGGGCCAGCGCCAACGCGAGCACCACGCACGACTGATCCGCGAGCCCGAGCCGCCGCACTGCTTCCGCCGCCCCGCTCCCACCCTCGACGGCGGTGCTGACGAGGTCCGCGCGCAGCCGGCGTTCGACGTCGGCGCCCGCCCGCTGGCGCATCATGTGCAATGCCACCAGTTTGGCCGCGTCGCAGAACGCCTGCGACCGGTCTTCGGGCAGTGGTTCGCGGACCGCGGCCCAGATCGAGCCGAGAAACTCGTCGCCCGCCCGGACCGCCACCGCGACCCTCGGGAGACACAGGGTGCCGTCGTCGGCGGGCAGACCCTCGATGTAGACGGGCTGGTCGCTGCGGTAGAGCTGCTGGAACACCCCGCGTGCCTCCAGCATCTGCGAGTAGCGCGCGGGCACCTGCCGGCCGAGGATCGTCTCGACCCGCGACGAGTCGGCCTCGTCCTGGCGGCCGGAGAACGCGAGCACCCGCGAGCTGCGGTCCTCGATCGTCACCGGTGCGCCGATCAACGACGCCACGGCGTTGGCCAGCGCGAACAGGTCCCCGGCCGGCACGCCGCCGAGCGTCTCGGACGGGTCCACCTCGCCCTCGGCCAGCAGCGACCGCAGCATCGCGGCCAGTTGCGTCCACGACGCGCCCGGCGCGAGGCCGAGCAGCGCCACGCCGGACCGGTCGACGGCCTCGGCGATCTCGTCGGTCACGTCGACCGGTCCGCGCACGACCAGGGCCGCGGCCCCGTGCTTGCCCAGTTCGTCGAGGATCTCCGCCGGCTCCCGCACGCCGACGCCGAGCACCAGCGCGGACGCCGGCAGCGCCTGGTCGTCGTGCGGGTCGTGGATCACCACGCCGCCGATGTCGACTGCCCGGCCCGGATCGCCCCGGACCAGGTCGATCAGCGTGGTGCCGAGGTCGTCCAGGACCCTGGCGAGGCCTGTTCGCGGGCTCATGGCTCCACCTTGCCAACCGTCTACAGAGGAATCCAGCGCTTGGTTGGTAGTAGTTGCGCGCTCGATGATCATGGGTTGGTAGTACTTGCACACGCCAAATCGGCACGCGGGGCGCGGCTCACACCGGGATCCACTCCGTTTTGACCGTTACGGCGTCTAGGGCGTCCGGTAGGGGGGTCACGCCCAGGCCTGGGCTGGTCGGCACGGTGAGGTGGCCGTCGTCCAGCACGAACGGCTCGGTGACGTCCATCGCGTAGTAGCGGTCGGACGCCGAGGTGTCGCCGGGCAGCGTGCAGCCGGGCAACGCCGCCAGCGCCACGTTCGCGGCACGGCCGATGCCCGTTTCGAGCATGCCGCCGCACCACACCGCGATCCCGTGCGCGGCGCACACGTCGTGGATGCGCCGGGCTTCCAGGTAGCCGCCCACGCGGCCGGGCTTGATGTTCACGATCTGGCAGGCGCCGAGCTTGATCGCGTCGGCGGCCGAGCGGGCCGAGGTGATCGACTCGTCCAGGCAGATCGGCGTGCGGACCGTCTGGGCCAGTGTGGCGTGCGCGAGGATGTCCTCCTCGTCCAGCGGTTGCTCGATCAGCAGCAGGTCGAACGGGTCTAGCCGGGCCAGGTGCCGGGCGTCGGCGAGGGTGTAGGCCGTGTTCGCGTCGACCTGCAGCAGCACGTCGGGGAACCGTTCGCGGACCGCGCGGACCGGTGTGACGTCCCAGCCGGGCTCGATCTTCAGCTTGATCCGGACGTAGCCCTCGTCGACGTAGCCGGTGACGGCGTCCAGCAGTTCGGGGATCGAGTTCATGATGCCGACCGACACACCGCACGGCACGCGCGTACGCACCGCGCCCAGCTCACGGCCGAATGACACGCCACGCGCGCGTAGTTCGGCGTCCAGCACCGCCATCTCCAGCGCGCCCTTGGCCATCCGGTGTCCGCGGAACCGGGCGAGCCGCGGTGCCACCGACACTCCGTCGATCGGGCCGGTCAGGGCCGGGATCAGGAACCGGCGCAGCACGTCCGCGCAGCCCTCCAGGTACTCCGACGAGTACACCGGGTCGGCCATCGCGACGCACTCGCCCCAGCCCTCGGCCGAGTCCGTGACGGCGCGTAGCAGCAGTAAGCCGCGCACGGTCTGGGTGCCGAACGACGTCCGGAAGGGCGACTTCAGCGGCATCTCGACCCAGCGGAGCTCCACACCGGACAGCTTCACGACTCGTTCCTCTCCACGACGTACCACCCCGACCTGTCGAACCCGGTGACGCGGCCGCCCGCCATCAGCAATCCGCCGAGCACGTCGCGCACGGCGTGCCGCCACTCGCGAGCTGCGGCCGGGTTCGTGGCCCGCAGCGTCTCGATGTCCGGCGGCACCGCGACCAGCACGGTCTGACCAGCGGCAACGCCACGCACGGGCAGGCCGTCGGCCGAGATCCCCAACGCGACCGCGCCCGTCGCCGCCACCACCCGCGGTTGTCCCGAGCACGCGGCGACGACCGCCGGCGCCGAGACGCGCCAGCTGATCAGCAGCCGGTCGCTCTCGGTGCCGCCGTTGATGTCGTCGTGCATGTGGCCGTAGAAGTCCGGCAGGTACTCGGTCGCGTCGGCGCCGAGCTTGCCCAGGTTGAAGTAGGCGTTGCGGCGCACCAGCGGGTCGAACGTCCAGGTGACCTCGTTCAGGCCGCGTTCCAACGCCCACGCCCGTTGGTCGAGCTTCAACGCGTAGCCGACGTTGCGTCCGCGCGCGCCGGCAGCGACACCGGCGATGTGGCTGTGCAACGTGCCGAGGGCGGGCGGCGAGCAGAAGCCGATGCACGCACCGATGAGGTCGTTGCCGTCGAACGCGCCCGCGACGTAGCTGCCCGCCTTGGTCATCGCCCGCAACAACTCGGCGGTGACCGGGGGAGTGTTGCCGTTCGGTCGCCAGATTGACTCGTACAACTGTTGGGTGGCAACGAGTTCGTCGAACGCTACGAGCTGACGGACGACCACCTGCGTCACGACTGTCATGCCAGAAGCTCCTTCACCAGTGCCGCGAGCAGCGTGGTGCGCGGCACGAGCTCCGACACCAGCACGTGCTCGCTCTCCGCGTGCGCCCCGCCGCCGACCGCGCCGAGCCCGTCGAGCGTCGGAATCCCCACGCCCGCGGTGAAGTTGCCGTCGGACGCGCCACCGACCGCGGCCGAGGTGAGCTGCATGCCCAATCCGGCGGCGATTCCGGAAGCCAGCTCGAACAGGCCGGCGGACATCGAGAGCTCCATCGGCGCCCGGTTCGGGCCGCCGGTCACCTCGATCTTGGCGCCGTCGACCACCGGAACCAGCGCCCGCATCGCCTCGTCGACCCGCAGCTGCTCGGCGAGGTTCCGGACGCGCACGTCCACCATGAACTTCGCCAAGGCAGCAACGGTGTTCATCGTCGTGCCGGCGGACAGCACGGTCGGCGTGACGGTGGTGCCGACCGCGAGATCCGTCAGCTCCGAGACCGCCAGCACTTGGTGTGCTGCCTCAACAGTCGCGCTCACACCGCGTTCGGGCTCAAGGCCGGCATGCGCCGCACGGCCGTGCAACGTCACCTCGTACATGGAAGTGCCCTTGCGCTCGGTCTTCAACGCGCCGCCGTCCGCCGAACCCTCGGTGACCAGCACGGCCGTGTGCTGCCGCGCCTCCTCCTCGATCAGGCCGCGCGACGACGGCGAGCCGATCTCCTCGTCGCCGGTCACCAGAACCGTGACGCCGTCGGGGGAATCCAGTGACGCCACCGCGTGAAAGATCATCGCCAGCCCGGTCTTCATGTCGAAGCAACCCGGTCCGCGCAGCACACCGTCGCGCACCTCGAACGGAAGCCGCGCGAGCGACCCGATCGGCCACACCGTGTCGTGGTGGCCGAGCAGCAACACCTTGCGCGGCCCGGAACCCAGCCGCCAGCGCAGGTGTGTGCGGCCGTCGAGCACGATCCGTTCCGGTGACGCGCCGAGCAGAGCGGAGCCCACCTCGGCGGTGACGTCCGCGCTGCGGGCGACCGCCGCCAGGTCGGTGGACGGCGACTCGCAGGTCACGAGCCGCTCGATGGTGTGGAGCAGGTTCATCTCAGGACACCTTCGGCGTGGCGCGGACACCCATGTGCACGTACTGCTCGCCCGTGGGCAGCGTGTAGAACACGACGGACGACCAGCTGCCGTTCTCCGTCCACCGGCACACGAACGACGAGTCGTCGAGCGGCAGGAGATCGACCTCCGGCAGCTGGGGGACCAGCTCGGCCAGCGAACCGGTGACCGTCGTCCTGAGCCGCAGTCCCTGGTCGCCCTCGATGACGTCGAGGGTCATGGACGCCCGTTCGTACCGGCCGAGGTACCGCGCGTGGTCCACCGCCGGGGGTTCGTCGGCCGGCTGCACCGGGCGCGGCATGGCGACGCCCGCCAGTTCGGCGAAGATCTCCCGGTACAGGTCCAGGTACAGCTCCCGCGCGTGGTCGCCGTTGGTCAGCAACGTGACCGCGAGGTTGTGCCCCGGCAGCAGGCGGAGGAACGCGGACTGTCCGATGGTGTTGCCGTCGTGACCGATCAGCCGGTGCCCGTCCCAGCCGAACCGGATCCAGCCGACGCCCCACGAGTCGCCCAGCGCGTTCGGGTCGGGCACGTCGGTCTGCTTCTCGGTCATGACGAGCGCGGACGCCTCCGACAACACCCGTGTGCCGTCCGCAGCCAGCCCACCTTCAAGATGCATCCGAGCGAAGGCCAGGACGTCCGCGGTGGTCGAGAAGATCGTCCCGGCCGGGCCGACCGATCGCGGCAGCATCCACACCGGTACCGGTTCCTGCTTGCCGTCCTTGTCCTGGTGACCGACGGCGGCGCGGTGCAGCAGCGCCTCCTCTGGCAGCGTTCCGGTGCGGGTGAGGCCGAGCGGAGTGAAGAGCTTCTCCCGCATGGCCGCGTCCCAGGTCTTGCCGGTGAGCTTCTCGATCACCCGGCCGGCCAGCACGAAACCGGAGTTGGAGTAGGAGAACGTCGCGCCGAGCGGGTGGTTCTGCGCGGCCTCGGCCAGCAGCTCGGTGTACCGCTCCAGGCAGTCGTCGCCGCGGCCGGTGTCGGTGAAGATGTCGCCGTCGATGCCGCTGGTGTGCGTGAGCAGGTGCCGCATGGTCACCTTCTGCGTCACCACGGGATCCGCGAGCTTCAGCTCCGGCAGCACGTCGATGATCGGCGCGTCGAGGTCGAGCAGGCCCTCGTCGACGAGCCGCATGACCACGGTCGTCGTCCACACCTTGCCGATCGAGCCGATCTGGAAGATCGAGTCGTCGGTGACCTCCACACCGGTCGACGTGTTGAGAACGCCGTGGTGTGCCTGGACGATCTCGCCGTGGTGCAGGATGCCGAGCGCCGCGCCGGGCACGCCGTGCTTGGTGGCGAGCGCGGAAAGCCTGCGCTGCCAATGCTTCGCGTCCAGCGGCACGCGCTCTTCCGCGTGCTCGCGCACCCAGTCCACGACGCGGCGGTTGAAGTCCTCGCGGTGTGACGGCTTGCCGCTGAGGATGAACAGGTGCGACTCGTCGGGGTAGAGCACGAGCTTGGCCGGCACGTCGTTCTGGCGCAGCGCCATGAACCACTGCTCGGCCTGACCGACCGGGCACCTGTCGTCCGCGGCGCCCTGGTAGATCAACGTGGGTGTGCGGACGTCACCGACGAGCGTGAACGGGGAGAGTTCCGCGATGTGCTCGCCGGGTCCGCCCAGCTCCAGTTCGGTCAGGTAGCGGCCGCCGTCGGACGTGCCCGCCATGCTGCTCAGGTCGCTCACCACACCACCGGCGACCGCGGCGGCGAACCTGGTGTCGCGGCTGGTCAGGTAGCAGGTCATGTAGCCGCCGTAGCTGTAGCCGGTGACGGCCAGCTTCGCCGGGTCGGCCAGTTCCTCGGCCACCAGCTGGTCGATCGGCTCCAGGAAGTCCTTGGCGTCGGCCTTGCCCCAGGCGCCGAGCGCGGCCTGGTAGAACGCCTCGCCGTAGCCGTCGCTGCCACGCGGGTTGAGCAGCAGGATCGCCCAGCCCTGCTGAGCCAGCACCTGGTGGTACAGATGGATCGGGTCGGCGGTGCCGTTCCACGCGTTGTGCGGGCCGCCGTGGATGTCCAGCAGCAGCGGCAACGGACCGGTGCGTTCGGGGTCGCGCACGAGCCAGCCGTGCACGACCGTGCCGTCCGAGATGGTGAACTCCCGCTCCTCGCGGACGAACACCTCGGTCTTGTTGTGTTCGGTGTGGACGGTCAGCTCACCGCTCGCCAGGTCGACCGTGGCGATCTCACCGTACGAGGTGGCGGTGCCGAGGACGAGCGCCGCAACGGTGTCGGTGGCCGAAAGCCCTGCTACGACACGAGAATCACCGCCGACGACCAGCCTCGGCTCACCGCCGTCGAGGTCCACGGCGTAGAGCTGGGTGCAACCGCGGTCGCGGGCGCAGAACAACACGGTGCGGCCGGTCAGCGCTGGAAGGCCACCCGGATAGCCGGACATGCCGGGCATGACGTTGCGGTCCAACGACTCCGACAGGTTGCGCACCTCACCGTCGAACGAGAGGAGCAGCAGGCTGAGGTGCCCGCTGTCGGCGGAGGTCCGTCCGGTGACGAGCAGGCCGTCCGCGGTCCACGCGACCGTCGCCGCCTGCCCGTCGGCCAGTCCGACGAGCTCCGGCTGCGTTTTGCCGCTGACGTTCACGACGTGCACCGGCACCCGGAACGTCAGATCGGAGTCCTCGTCCAGCGCCCCCGCGAACGCGAGCCGGGTGCCGTCCGGTGACCACGCGGGCGTGCCGGCGTGCCAGTCGCCGTCGGTGATCTGCTCGACCTCACGGCTTTCCAGGTCGACCACGTGCAGGTGAGCGCGGATGGAGCGCAGATAGCCGGACCCGTCGGACTTGTAGTCGAGGCGCTCGGCGACGATCGGCGCCTTGGCGTCCGCGATGTCGACGGGCGCGGAGAACGCGAGCTTCGTGCCGTCCGCGCTCCACACCGGCGCGCCCGCGCCGAGCGGCAACGACGTCACCTGCTCGGGCTCGCCCCCGTCGGCGGGCAGCAGCCACACCTGCGCCGGGCCGTCCTGGGCGCGCAGGAACGCGATGCGGCTCCCGTCCGGCGACCACGCGGGCGCCGCGTCGGACTTCCCCCTGGTGAGCTGCCGGGGTTTGCCACCGGACACCCGCCACAGCGCCCGCTCGTCGCGGTCGCCCTCGCGGTCCGTGGTGCGCAGGACGTACACGATCTCGGTGCCGTCCGGCGAGAGCGCGGGCTCCTCGGGCAGCGCGAAGCCGTACAGGTCCTCGATGGTGGTCACGATGCGGATCCCCTCGTCAGCTCGGAACGGAACAGGTCGAGCACGTTCTGGCCCAGCACCAGCGCGATGTCGTCGTCGGGCCAGCCGCGTTTCCGCAGCGCCTCGGTCACCAGCGGCAGCCCTGCCGGCCCCTCCAAGCCCGGCAGGAACCGGTCGGTGGGCACGCCCTCGATGAACTGGGCTTCACAGCACGGCGGCGTGACGTCCTCGAGGACCTCCTTGACGAAGTCCGGCCCGAGGCCGACGTGCCGTACGCCCATGACGCCCGCGATGTGCTCGATGTGGTCGATCAACCGCTCGATGCGGAAGTCGAACTCGTGCAGGAACGGTGCGAAGAAGTTCACGCACACCACGCCGCCGTTGTCCGCGATGCCTTTCAACTGTGCGTTGGTCAGGTTGCGGTGGTGGTCGCGCAACGCCCGTGCGGACGAGTGCGTTGCCATCACCGGACGGGTCGCCATCTCCAGCACGTGGTCGACGCCCGCCGCGCTCAGGTGGCTGACGTCGAAGATCATGCCGAGACGTTCCATCTCGGCGAACGCGGCCACACCCGCCCTGGTGAGCCTGCTGCCGGTGGCGTCCTCACCGCTGCCGTCGGCCAGCGCCGTGCGGCCGAAGTGGGCGAGCGAGGCGATGCGCACCCCAAGCCGGTACAGGGTTTCCAGCAGTTCGACGTCCTCACCGACACCGGGCGCGCTCTCCAACGCCAGCACGAGCGCGATGCGGTTTTCGGTCAGGGCGACGTCGATGTCGGTGCCGTTCAGACAGAGTCGCACGGTGTCCGGGTTGCCCTCGGCGATGCGGTGCGCCGCCTCGATCATCCGCAGCGTCTGCCGCAGCGCGCCTTCCGGGCGGAACACGTCGTCGATGAACACCGGCAGCACCTGGAGGTTCACCCCACCCGCGTGCAACTGGGGCAACCATTGCTCGCGGAAGTGCGGAACCCAGCGTTCGACGGGCCGGTGGACGATCGCGTCCAGCAGGTCGTTGTGCGTGTCGGCGACCACGCTGCGCCCGTGCAGGTCGTCGATCATGAAGCCTCCAGCCTGGTGTTTCGCTGTGGTGCGGCGGCGAGCAGCTCCCGCGTGTACAGGTGCCGCGGGTCGGTGAGCACCTGCTCGGCCGGCCCCTCCTCCACGATCTTGCCGGTCTTCATCACCGCGATGCGGTCGCTCACGTACCGGACGACGGCGAGGTTGTGCGAGATGAACAGCATCGACAGCCCGAGCCGCCGCTGCAGGTCCCGCACCAGGTTCAGCACGGCGCCCTGCACGGACACGTCGAGCGCGGACGTGATCTCGTCCGCGATGATCACCTTCGGCTGTCCGGCGAGGGCCCTGGCGAGGGCGACGCGCTGCCGTTGCCCGCCGGAGAGCCTCGCCGGGAGCGAGGAGGCGCGGCCGGGGTCGAGGTTGACCAGTTCGAGGAGCCGCGCGACCTCTTCGCGTTTGTCGGTTCCCTTCGGCATCGCCTCGGCGATCGACCGGCCGATGCTCATCCTCGGGTCGAGCGACGAGTACGGGTCCTGGAACACCATCTGCAGCCGCCGTTGCCGAGGTTTGAGGCGCTGGACGTCCATGCCGTCGATCAGGACGCGCCCGGCGGTGGGGGCGACGAGGCCGACCGCCGCGGCGGCGAGCGTCGACTTGCCCGATCCCGACTCGCCGACGAGGCCCACGACCTCGCCCGGCGGCACGGTCAGGCTCACGTCGTCGACGGCTTTGAGCGTGCCGTAGTGCAGGCTGACGTTCTCGAACTTCAGCTCACTCACCTCGGGCCTCCAGCGGTGACGAAGCAAGCGACGCGGTGCTCGTTCGCGACTTCCGTGAGCTCGGGTTCCTGCTGACGGCACCTCTCGTCCGCCTTCGGGCAGCGCGGCGCGAACGGGCACCCCCTGGTGATCTCACCCGGCTCCGGTGGCCGGCCGGGGATGACGGCGAGCGGCGCCTCCCGGTCCGTGTCGAGATCGGGCACCGCGGCCAGCAACGCCGTCGTGTACGGATGCCGGGCCGACGTGAACAGCTCGGCGGTCGGCAGCTCCTCGACCACCCTGCCCGCGTACATCACCAGCACCCGGTCGCAGGTCTGCGCGACTACCGTGATGTCGTGGCTGATCAGCAAGACCGCCGCCGACCGTTCCGCGCGGACCTTCGCCAGCAACCGCAACACCTCCCGCTGCACGGTGACGTCCAGCGCGGTGGTCGGCTCGTCGGCGATCACCAGCTGGGGTTCGCCCATCAACCCCATCGCGATCATGGCCCGCTGCCGCATGCCGCCGGAGAACTCGTGCGGGTACTGCCTGGCCCGTTTCGCAGCCGTGGGAATCCGCACGGCCTTGAGCCGGTCCACGGCCCGTTCGAAGGCCTTGGTCCGCGACATCCCTTGGTGCACTTCGGAAACCTCCGCCAGTTGCCGCCCGATGCGCCGCGTCGGGTTGAACGAGGTCATCGGGTCCTGGAACACCATCGCGAGCGACGTCCCCAGCTCGCGATCGGACGTCCTGAGCAACGGCTTCCCGGCGAACGCCAGCCGATCCGCCGTCACCACGCCGGGATGCTCGACCAGCCGCGACACCGCCAGCGCGGTGAGGCTCTTACCGGACCCCGACTCGCCGACGACCCCGATCATCTCGCCCTGCCGGACGGTGAACGACACCCCGCGCACCGGCGTGATCCACCCGGCCGGCCCGGGAAACGCCACCCGCAGGTTCCGCACGCTCAACACCCCGTCGCCCTGTTTGTTGTCCACAATGGACTCGGATGGTTTCTTCCCGGCGACGGCTACCTGCCGATGACCGGCAGCGGCTGCCGCGGCCTCACCGAACAGGTTGAACGCCAGTCCGGCCACCACCACGGCGACCGCCGCCCCGAGCGCGGGCGCGGGCGTGACGTAGATCCGGTTGAGCCCCTCGCCGAGCAGCCGTCCCCAGTCGTACGAGGGTGCCTGCACCCCGATGCCCAGGAACGACAACCCGGCGAACGCGGTCAGCGCCTGGCCCGCCGCGAGCGTCGCGTTGATCACGAGCGGTTCGGCGATGTTCGGCAGCACGTGCCGGGTGAGCAACCGGAACCTGCCCACTCCGCACACCCGCGCGGCCGCGATGAAGTCGCGGCCGCTCACCGACGCCGTCAGCGTCTGGGTGAGGCGGGCGAACGACGGGGTGATCGCGAACGCGATGGCCAGCACCGCCCCGATCGTCCCGGTGCCGAAGATGACGGCGAAGAACAACGCCAGCAGCAGCCCGGGGAACGCCACGGCGATGTTCACCGCCGACGTGACGGCCCTGGCCGCCCAGCGGGGGAGCACCGACGGCAGTGAGCCCAGGATCAGGCCGGTGATCACGCCGACGAACGTGGCCAGCAGTGCGAGCCCGAGAGTCAGGCGGGTGGCGACGAGGACGCGGTGGAAGATGTCGCGGCCGAGCGAGTCGGTGCCGAGCAGGTGGTCGGCGGACGGGCCCTGCTGCAACGCGTCGGTGTCGATCGCGGCGGCTCGGTCGCCCCAGAGGAGCGGGGCGAGGACGGCGAGCGCCACCAAGAGGGTCAGGAGGACGGCGGAGGCGGCGCCGACGGGGGAGCGGAGTGCGCGCATCACGTTTCCCTTGTCGTCGTCGGGGTGAGGAGGACGGCGGAGGCGGCGCCGACAGGGGCGCAGTGGGCGCGCATCACGTCTCCCTGATCGTCGACCGGGGATCCAGCAACGCCAGCACCACGTCCACCACCAGGTTCACCAGCAGCACGCCCGCCCCGTACACCAGCACGATGCCCTGCACCGCGGGATAGTCCTTCTGCTGGATCGACCCCACGATCGTCGACCCCAGCCCCGGCCACGCGAACACGTTCTCCACCAGCACGGTCCCGGCGACCAGCGCGGCGAGCATCATCCCGCCCAAAGTCAACGTCGCGGTGATGGCGTTGGGCAGCGCGTGCCGCACGTACACCAGCCGCGGTGGCAACCGCTTCGCCCGTGCGGTCCGGACGAAGTCGTTGCCCAGCACCGAAAGCAGCTCCACCCGGACGATCCGGGCGAGCACCGCGGCCGGTCCGATGGCCAGGGCCAGCACCGGGAGCACCCACGAGCCGGCGGCGTCGTTGCCCGCCACGGGGAACACGCCGAGCTGCACCGCGAACAGGCTCACCAGGCCGACGGCCAGCAGGAACTCCGGGATCGCCGTGAAGACCACGCTGACCGACGTGAACGCGAGCTCGCCGCCGCGCCGGCGGCCGCCGCGGGTCAGCACCGCCATCACGACGCCGACCGGCACCGCCACGACGATCACGACGAGGAACGCCAGCACCGCGAGCTGCACGGTCGCCGGCAGCCGGTCGCCGATCAGCGAAGCGACCGGTGTGCCGCTGACCAGGGAGGTGCCGAACTCGCCGCGGAACAGGCCGGTCAGGTAGTGCCAGTACTGCACCGGCAACGGGTCGTCGAGACCCAGCGCGGCACGGCGGGCGGCGACCACCTCGGGTGGTGCGGTGAGGCCCAGCGTCTCGCGGACCGGGTCGCCGGGGATCAGGTGGATCATCAGGAACGCCGCGGTCACCAGCACCCAGAGCGAGGTCAGGAACCGCACCGACCGGCGCCGGGCGAAGGGCAGCCACGTGGTCATGAGGCGAACATCCGGATCGACGTCGGGTCGGGGCCGTCGCTCATGGTGAACTTCGCGCCCTTGACGAAGGTCGGTACGAGCGCGTCGAAGTACGGGACCAGGTCGAGGGACTTGATCAGCGCGGCCTCGGCCTTGTCCCAGTGCTCGCACCCGGCGTTGCCCGCGACGGAGGCCGCCTTCGTGGACTCCGCTTCGAACGTGGGGTTGGTGATGTGGCTGAAGTTCACGCCCTGCGGCGGCACCGCACCGGACGCGAACGGCACGAGCTGGCTCGGCAGCGACAACGTCAGCGGCACCATCGACACGTCCCACGCGCCGGTGCCGAACAGCGTCTGGTTGACGCCGGCGGCGTCGACGGGCTGGATCTCGACCTTGACACCAATGCCCTGCCACGCCTGTTGGATCAGCTCGGCGGTCGCGGTGAGGGTCGGGCCGGCGACGGTCGGCTGGAGCAGCTTGATCGACAGCGGCACGCCGTTCCTGGCCCGCACACCGTCCGGCCCGGCCCGCCATCCCGCCGTGTCCAAACCCGCGGCGGCAGCGGCTTTGTCGTATCCGGGCAGGTTCGCACTCACGTTGTCGCCCGTGCACGGCCGCGGTTCGATGGTCACCAAACCCTTGGACGGCCTGCCCTTGCCGCCTGTCAGCACCTTGCCGGCCTGCGCGAGGTCGAGACCCTGCACGAGCGCGCGGCGCACCGCGGGGTCCGCGCCGGGGTGTCCGGACGCGTGGTTGAACGACAGCGTTCCCAGCGGTGTCGCGTAGTCGACGTGGTCGACCTTCTGGGCCAGCAGGCGTTCCTGGTCGGGGCCCGCGACCGTGGCCGCGGTGAGCTGACCGGACAGCAACAGGTTCACCGCGGTCGTCTCGTTCGCGATCACCCGCACGACGACCTTGTCCGGCAGGCCCTGCTGGTCGCGCTGCCAGTCGCCCGGTCCCCACGCGAAGTCCTTGCGCCGCACCAGGGTGTAGTGGTCGTTCGGCACGATCTCGGAGACGGTGAACATGCCGGTGCCCTGCTCGCCCTTGGTGAGCAACGAGCGGTCGGCCATGCCCTTGGCGCACACGATCGGCAGCGAGCCGGCGTTGGTCAGCAGGAACGCGTCCGGCGCCCCGCTGGTCACCGTCACGGTCCGGGTCGCTTCGTCGGCGGTCGCGGACGTGCCCGCCGCGACCTGGATTCCTGCCAGCGGCGACTTGTTCTTGGGATCTCCGATGAAGGTGATGTTCGCGGCGACGTCCGCGGCGGTCAGCGGTGTGCCGTCGGCGCACGTGATGCCCTGGCGCAGCGTGAAGGTCGCCGTCGTGGTCGTGGCGTCCCACTTCTCCGCGAGACCGGCGACGACATCGCCGGACGACGTGCGTTCGATCAACCTGCCGTAGAGGAACCGGCCGACCGAGCGGGCGGCGGACAGGACCGTCAGCGCGGGGTCGAGGGTGCCCGGATCCGCGCCGATCGACAGCGTGAACGTCTTGCCGTCGGCCAGAGCGCCCGACTGGGAACTCCCGGACGCCCCGCACCCGGACACGACGAGGGCGACCGACACGACTACGGCTGTGCGTTTCATGACGTGCTCCGGAGGTGGTCGACGGCGAGACGTCCGGCGCGGCCGATCACCGCGTCGACGGCGGGTTGCCTGAGGTCGAGCGACTTCGCGCGGGTGAACACGGCGACGGCGTAGGCGCGGCCGTCGGGGTAGGTGACGACGCCGGCCTCGTTGCGCACGCTGGGCAACGTGCCGGTCTTGGCGGCGACCTGGACGTCGGCGGGAAAACCGGAGCTGAGCCGATGCGGCCAGATCTGCTGGGTCATGATCTGCCGGACGCGTTCGCACGCCTCGGGAACCGCCGCGCGGTCGGTCCAGATGGCGTCGAGCAGCGTGGTGATCTCCCGCGGTGTAGAGGAAGTGGTGCGCTCAGGGTCCACGATCGCCATCTTGTGGATGAGGTCCCAGGTGGGAGATCCGAGCGCTTCCTCGGCCTCCAGCGGGGTCAGGGCCAGGTCGACGGACATCGACGCGAACAGGTCCTCGCAGCAGCCCAGGATCCGGGTGCGGTGCAGGCCGAGGTTCGACAGCACCTTGTCGACCGCGGCCTGGCCCACGCGGTGGAAGAGCACGTCCGTCGCGGCGTTGTCGCTCATCGTCATCATGAACAACGCGAGGTCGCGCCAGCTCATCTCGACGTCGTCGGCGCAGCCCGCGGTGCCGATCCCGCCGATGCGGTACCGGGACGTCACCCGCGTGCGCTCGGCCGGATCCAGCCGTCCCGCGGCCACCTCCTCGGCGTAGGCGACGGCGACCGGGATCTTGAACACCGACGCCAGCACGACCGGGTCGTCCGCGCCGAAGGAGAACTCGTGGTCCGTCCCGATCTCGCGGGCGTGCACGAACCCTTCCGCGCCGGCCTCGGCGAACACCTCCGTGAGCATCACCGGGCGACCCGCCGGTCGGCACGGCCGGTGTGCAGGAACAGCGCGCGGCCCTGGCCGTCGTCGCCGACGAACGCGTGCGGCATGTGGATGCCGTGCACCGGTTCCGCGGCAACGAGAGTGTCGTCGCGCCACGGCACCAGCTCGGTCTTGCCCGCCGACTCCGGGCTGAGTTCGGCCATGATCCCCTTCGGCACGACCTCCATCCAGATCCGGCCGTCCGCGTCCTGTGTGACGATCCGCTCGCCGACCGACGACACGTAGACGCCCTCGAACCGTTTGCCGTCGACGCGTTCCGGCTCAGCGGAGGGCTCGGGCATCGCGGGCAGTTCGACGCCGGTGAGCTCGCGCAGCACGTGCCGGAAGATCGCCTGGTACAGGTCGACGGTCTTGCCGCCGTTGGTCAGCAACGCGACCGCGACGCCGTGTTCGGGAACCAGGCGCAGGAAGGCGTTCTGGCCGATCGTGCCGCCGTCGTGGCCGATGACCGTCCCTTGTGGATAGTGGAACAGCTCCCAGCCCAGACCCCAGGCGTCACCCATCAGTGCCAGGTCCGGCACCTGTGACTGGACCTCCCGCATCGCCGCCGCGCTCTCCGGCGACAGCACGCCGGAGCCGCCGTTCAGGTGCATCCGCGCGAACTTCAGCAGGTCGCGGGCGGACATCGCGAGCATCGAACCGGCCGGTGCGTTCGACCGCACCAACGCCCACACGGGCGCGACCTGCGGCCCGGCCTCCGGGTCCGGCGTGAGGTGCCCGGTCGCCGCGCGGAACATGATCGCCTCGTAGGCGTCGGCGGCCGCGTGGGTGAGGCCGAGCGGGGCGAACAGGTGCTCGCGCAGGCAGTCGTCGTACTGCTTGCCGCGCATGACCTCGACGATCCGGCCGAGCACGACGTAACCGGCGTTGTTGTAGCTGAACATCTCGCCCGGCGCGAAGAGCTGCGGAGTGTCGTGCAACGTGGCGACGTACTTCTCCACGCAGTCGTCGCCGCGGCCGGTGTCGGTGAACAGGTCGCCCTCGAAGCCCGCCGTGTGGCACATCAGCTGGCGCACGGTGATGCGCGCGGCCGCGTCCTCGTCGGCGATCCGGAAATCAGGCAGGTAGTCGCGCACCGGCGCGTCCAGGTCCAGCAGGTTCTCGTCGACGAGCTGCATCGCGAGGGTCGTCGTCCACACCTTGGTGATCGACCCGATCTGGAACAGCGAGTCGGTCGTCGTCTCCACGCCGGTGTTCTTGTTCAACACGCCCGTGGCGGCCTCGGCCACCTCGTCGCCGACGGTGACGGCCGCGGTGGCACCCGGGACCTCGTACTCGGCCGCCAGTCGCGGCAGGTTGTGCTGCAACCAGTCGTTGATCTCGCTCAACTTGGACATCCGCGCGTCCCATCCATGCCGACGTGACTCCGGTCACGGCCAACGCTAGGTTCGGCGGCCCCGCGGCCACCTCGTCGTGATCGACGAATCTGCGGGCCCGGATCTGTCGGGACGGACGAAGGTGGAGCAGGCTCTACCTCGGTCCGGGCAGCCTGCGTGATCGATCTTCGCGCGCGCCGAACTTACGTTCTTCGCAGAAGTCGTTGCGAGCCAAGGAGAACGTGATGAGGGCAGACGCGCTGTCGCTGCAGGGGGTGCGGAAGGTGTACGGCTCGGGTGGTGGCGCCGTCACCGCACTGGACGAGGTCACCGTCGACATCCGGCGGGGCACCTTCACCGCGGTGATGGGACCGTCCGGGTCGGGCAAGAGCACCTTCCTGCACTGCGCGTCGGGCATGGACCGGCCGACGTCCGGGCGCGTGCTGCTCGGCGACACCGACCTCGGCCGGTTGAAGGAGGCGAAGCTGACCGAGGTGCGGCGCGACCGGATCGGGTTCGTCTTCCAGGCCTACAACCTGCTGCCGTCGCTGACCGTGCGGCAGAACATCACCCTGCCGCTGCGCCTGGCCGGCCGGAAGGCGGACCAGGCGTGGCTGCGCGAGGTCGTCGACCGGGTCGGGCTGACCGACCGGCTGGACCGGCACCCGGCCGAGCTGTCCGGCGGCCAGCAGCAGCGCGTCGCGATCGCACGGGCCTTGGTCGCCCGGCCCGAGGTGGTGCTGGCCGACGAACCGACCGGCGCCCTGGACTCGCGGACGGCGCACCAGGTGCTCACGCTGCTGCGGTCCATTGTGGACGAAATGGGGCAGACCGTGCTGATGGTGACGCACGACCCGGTCGCCGCGTCCGCCGCGCACAGCGTGTTGTTCCTGGCCGACGGGCGGCTCGCGGGTGAACTGCACGGTCCGACGCCGGAGAAGGTCGCCGAGCGCATGACGCACCTGGGGGAGTGGTAACCGATGCTGGACCTCGCCTGGCAGACCGTCAAAGCCCGCACCAGCGGGTTCATCGGCGCTTTCGTCGCCGTTCTCTGTGGTACCGCGTTGGTGGCGGCCTGCGGAATCCTCATGGAGTCCGGGTTTCGCGGCGGCGTGCCCACCCAGCGTTACGCGGCCGCTGACGTGGTCGTCACCGGCGATCGCACGGTGCGCCCACCAGATGGGGACGTGCTGGCGTTCGAGCACGCGGCCGAGCAGCCGGCCGTTCCCGCCGCGCTGGTCACCAAGATCGCCGCGGTGCCGGGCGTGCGGGCCGCGGTGCCCGAGCTGACGTTCCCCGCCGTGGTGGTGGGTCCGGACGGGCAGGCGCTCGCGGACAAGCCGTCGCTCGGGCACAACTGGGAGGCGGCCGTGCTGGCGCCGTTCACGTTGCAGGAGGGGAAGGCCCCGACCGGGAACGACGAGGTGGTGCTCGACTCGGCGCTGGCGGCACGGGCCGGCGTCTGGGTGGGCGGCGAGGTGCGGGTGATGACGCGCTCGGCACCGGTGAGCTACCGGGTGACCGGAGTCGTGGACGGACAGGGTGATCGCCAGGCGGCGCTGTTCTTCAGCTCTGCCAAGGCGGCCGAACTCTCCGGCCGGCCCGACCAGGTCAGTGCGATCGGAGTGCTCGCCGCCGGTGATGTCGCTGACGGTGATGTCGCCGACCGCATCGAGCACGTCCTCGCAGCGGACCACGTCGCGGTCTCGACCGGTGCCGACCGCAGCGCCGCCGAGTTCGACGACGTCAGCCAGACCAAGTCGATCCTGGCGATCCTCGCCGGCTCGTTCGGCGGCTACGCGGTCCTGGTCGCGATCTTCGTCGTGGCCAGCACGCTCGCCCTGACCGTCGAGCAACGCCGGCGCGAGTTCGCCCTGCTGCGGGCCGTCGGCGCCACCCCGCGCCAGATCCGGAAGCTGATCGGCGTCGAGACCACGGTCGTGTCCGTGATCGCCGGCGTGATCGGCAGCCTGCTGGGCATCGGGGTGAGCCAAGGCCTGCGCGCCGCGTTCGCGAAGATCGGCGTCGTACCGGCCGACTTCGCGCTCTCGATCAGCCCGCTGCCGCTGGTCGCCGCGTTGCTGATCGGCGTCGGCGCGGCCAGGCTGGCGGCCTGGAGCGCGTCGCGGCGCCCGTCCTCGATCAACCCCGTCGAGGCGCTGGGGGAGGCCGCGGTGCAGCGCAAGGACCTCGGCCGGGTCCGCCTGGTCATCGGCTGGGTGCTGCTGGCGATCGGCGCGGTCGCGACCACGGTCCCGTTGTTCCTGCGCGGCCAGCTCGGTGCGGCGATGTCGGTCATGGCCACACTCGTGCTGATCATCGGCCTCACGCTGGTCGGGCCGAGGGTGGTCGGCGGCGCGGTCCGGCTGATCGCACCGGCGCTGGGCCGGTTCGGTGCGAGCGGATACCTGGCGTCGGCGAACGTCCTCAAGAACTCCCGCCGCCTGGCCGCCGCGGTCACGCCGTTGATGCTGGCCATCGGTTTCGCGGTGGTGAACTTCTACAGCCAGACCACGTTCACCGCCGCCGTGGCACAGGAAACGAACCGATCCGTCACGGCGGATCACGTCATCACCGGCGTGGCGGGCGTGCCGGCCGAAGTCGCCGACGCCGTGCGGCGGATGCCGGGCGTGACCACGACCTCGCTGGTGCGCACGCAGGTGATCACGGCCAGCAAGACCGGTGACAGCGTCGACGTGAGCCGCGGCGCGGCCAACGGACTGGACGCCACCGCGGGTGGGACGGTCGACCTCGGCGTCGTGTCCGGGAATCTCGGGGACCTCGTCCCGGGCACCGTCGCGTTGAGCAAGGCGAACGCGAGCTGGGAGGACAAGAAGGTCGGGGACACCGTCGAGTTCTGGTTCGCCGACGGTGAGCCCGCCAAGCTCAAAGTCGTGGCGACCTACGAGCACGACATGGCGTTCGGTGACCACGTGCTTTCTGCCGTCGACGCCCGTGCACACACCACGGCGGGGATGGACAGCGCGGTGCTGGTGAAGTCCGGTGACGTCACGGCACTGCGTGAGCTGACCAGCCGTTATGCCGGGCTGACCGTGACGGACGGCGTGGCGGCACAGGACCGGAGTGACGAGCGGACCCAGTTCCTGCTCAACCTGATCGCGGTCGGCGTCATCCTCGGCTATGTCGCGATCTCGGTGTCGAACACGCTCGTGATGTCGACCGCGGCGCGGCGCCGTGAGTTCGCGTTGTTGCGCCTCGTCGGCACCGGACGCCGTCAGGTCGTGCGGATGATGCGCGCCGAGGCGTTGGTGACCGTCGGCCTCGCCGCGGTGCTGGGCTCGTTGGTCGCCGCACTGCCGCTCACCCTGCTGGCCATCGGCTTCACCGGCGTTCCGCTGCCGTCCGGAGGGATCACGGTGTACCTGGGCGTGCTCGCCGGTGCGGCGTTGCTCGGGGTGGTGTCGATCGCCGTGTCCACGCGCTTGTCGTTGCGTGCCAAGCCGATCGACACCATCGGCCTGCGTGAGTGAGCAGATGGCCGGCCGCTCGGCCCGCGGGTTGAGCGGCCGGTTGGTTGTAGGAAAGTGCCTGTTGATTTTGGGTTGGTGGTACTTGCAGACGCCATCTGGCCCAGGGGTGGTCAGAGAATGGGGTTGGTGTGGGCGCCGAGGTGGACCGGCAGCTTGTGCAGCCCGTAGACGATGGAGAGCTTGCGGAACGACAGCTCGCCAGGGTCGACCGCAAGCCTCATCTCCTGGAACCGCCGGACGAGCGCCGGGTACGCGATCCGCAGCTCCATCTTCGCGAGTTCGGCGCCGATGCACCGGTGCGCGCCGTAGCCGAACGCCAGGTGCTGGCTCGCGGCCCGTTCCGGGCAGATGTCGTCCGGCGAGGGGTAGACGGACGGGTCGCGGTTCGCCTGGCTCAGCGAGCACGCCACGATGTCCCCCGCGCGCACCTTCGTCCCGGCGATGTCGGTGTCCTTGCGGGCGATGCGCAGGAACGCCACCTGCACCACGGACTGGTGGCGCAGCAGTTCGTCGACCACCCCGCCCACGGCCTCGTCGTCGTCGCGGACCTTGGCCAGCAGGCTCGGGTCGCGCAGCATCGCGAGCGTGCCGAGCGAGATCATGCTGGCCGTCGTCTCGAACCCGCCGGTGAGCAGCCCATCGGCCAGACCGGCCAGTTCGTCGTCGTCCAGCTCGTCACCGTGCTTGCGGATGAGCTCGCCGAGCAGCCCGTCGTTGGGCGCCTGGCGCAGGGTGCGGACCAGTTCGCGGAAGTAGACGACCGACTCCGACACCGCGGAGAGCGAGGCCGTGGCGGCGCCGCCCAGGTCGAACCGCGCGACGCTGCGGCGCTGGAACTCCTCGCGTTCGCTCGCCGGCACGCCCAGCAGTTCGCAGATCGTGAGCGCCGGCACCGGCATGGCGAAGTCCTCGACGAGGTCGACCGCGCCGTCCTTCATGGACATCAGGTCGAGCTGGTCCGCGACGATCGCCTCGATGCGCGGGATGAGCCGGGAGAGCCGCCGCATGGTGAACTCCGGCGTCAGCACCTTGCGCAGCCGGGTGTGCTCCGGCGGGTCGCTGAACCCGAGGCCGCCCGGCGCCTCGTCGGCGAACAGGCCCATCTCCCGGAAGTGGCCGAAGTCGTTGCTGAACGACTCGCTGTCGACCAGCACCCGTTTGGACGCCTCGTAGCCGGTCACCAGCCACACCGTCACCGGCAGCGGCAACCGCGTGACCGGTCCGTGGGCGTGCATCCGCGCCAGTTCGGGCACGGGGTTCAAACCGTTGCGCCGCAGCGGTGCCAGCACGCGCGAGGGCACGAACCAGGACGACCCGAGGTCGAACCCGGTCTTGCTGAGGTGCGCGAGAAAACGCCGCCCCATCCATCCGGTCACGCGGGACCGGACATCTGTTGCTGACTGCAGAACGTCCCTCATGACGCGGCTGTCCCTTCGGCGGAAAGGGTGACGTACACGTGACGACCACCGGAACGGACAATAACGACGTGACCGCGCACACGTCGTCATACCTGGGCCTAACGCGCCGTCATACTTTGGTCCAGATGTTGATCAAAACCAGTGCAGGCAGTGCGGAGGTCGTTCCGCGCGGAACAGCGCGTCGGCTTTTTCGGCCGCTTTCGCGCTGTGTGCCCGAATGTATCCGGCCCTGATCAGGGTGCTCGGCGCGGTCCCTCCCAGGTAGACCGAACCGAGATCGCGCACGTCCAGCGACAGGTCCGGCGCGCGGTCCGTCGGGGTGCACGCGGCCCGGCCGTCCACGATCGTCAGCAGGTGGCGGCCGTGCTCGCCGAGGAACGGGTCGGTGACGTCCAGCACCAGTTCGCCGTCGTCGAGGTATCGGCGCGCTTCCAACGCTCGTCGGACGTCCAGCAGGCGCACCCAGAGCCAGTCCATCTCACCGCTCATCTGGCCGGCGTTGAAGTCCGCGAGCCGCCAGCGCAACGGATGTCCGGTGGGCAGGTGCCTGAACACCACCTCGGTCACCAGGTCGTGGTCGAGCGCGAACCGGGCCAGTGTCGCGAACACCTCGTCGTCGCCGGCGATGATCTCGTCGATGGTCAGGGTGCGGTCGGCGAGCGAGTAGGCGGCATAACCGTCCCGGTGCACGGCCACGTAGCGCGGTGCCGGAGCGACCGGCGGCATGCCCGCGCCGAGCTGCCACCACCGCGTCGGCCTCGACAACGCGCCGGGCTGGGAGCGCCGGTACCGGTCGTAGATCCCCGACATGACCTCGGTGGCCTCGGACCGCTTGAGCACCTCGATCTCGCCCCGCACCGGTTCCGTCCGGAACGCGCCCTGACTGCGTTGCACCGTCATGCGCCGCGTGTAGGTCGCCGGGCCGTAGCCGAACCTGCCGTAGATGGTGCCTTCGGTGGCCAGCAACACGGACAGGAACTCACCCCTGTCCCGCAGCTCGGCCAGCTGGAACCGCATCATCTCGGTGAGCACGCCGCGCCGCCGGTGGGTGGGCAGCACGCCGACCGCACTGATCCCGGCCGCCGGGACGACGACCTCACCTGGCAGCGTCAGTTCGAACGAGTACGCGGTGGCGGTGCCGACCGCCCTGCCGTCGATCTCGGCGAGCACGCCCCGGTCGATCTCGAGCGCCGACCACCAGAGGCCGCCGCCGTTCTCGTCCGGCGTCTCCGGGAATCGCCCGAACGCGGTGTGCACGGTGTCGACGAAGACGCCGAGGTCCTCGGCGGCCGTGGAACGGATCTTCACGCGCCACAGTGGACCCGTCGAAACCGCAGAGCTCAACCGAGTTTTCTGGCATGGTCGGCGCGGTGACGAGTGCAGAGGACTTCGACCGCTGGTACGCCGACCGCGCCGACTCGTCGACCGCCGACGAACTGGTGCGGCGGACGCTCGCCCTCCCATCCGACCTGGAGTCCACCAGCCTGCTCGGCGGGGCCGGGCTCGACGAGGTCGTGACGGCTCTCGGTCTGGGGGAGGGCCAGGTGCTGCTGGACCTGGCGTGCGGCCGCGGCGGGTACGGGCTGGAGATCGCGAAGCGCACCGGGTGCCGGCTGGTCGGCGTGGACTTCTCGGCCGTCGCCGTCGAGCAGGCCCGGCAGCGGGGTGACGGCGACTTCCGGGTGGGCACGCTGACGGCCACCGGACTCCACGGGGCGTCGGTGGACGCGGTGATGATCGTCGACGCGCTGCAGTTCGCGGAGTCGAAACCGGACGCGCTGGCGGAGTGCCTGCGGGTGCTCAAGCCGGGCGGACGGCTGGTCGTCACCTGCTGGCAGCCCGTCGATCCCGCGGACGAGCGAGTCTGGCTGCGGATTCGCGAGCTGAACCTGGCCGAGCAGCTGCCCGCGGCCGGGTTCACCGACGTCGAGGTCGCGGACAAGCCGGACTGGCTGGTGGTCGAGAAGAGGATGTGGGAGGAGGCGCTCGCCGTCGACGCGCCCGACGACCCCGCGATGGTGTCGATGCAGAAGGAGGCGCGGCTCGTCCTGTCGAAGTTCGACCTGAAGCGCCGCGTCCTCGCTTCCGCGACCAAGCCACACTGATCAGTGGCAGTGGCCCTGCCTGCCGAGCGTGGTCACCGGCGTCGCTCCAGGCCGGGTCCACTGCGGCACGGGCCTGCTGTCCTCGCCCCAGCTGGAGTTCCCGTCCGCGTCCGTCCGCCAGAACCACCCGGCCGGACGTGCCTCCGGCCAGCCCTCGGGGTGGTCCTCCCACGTCTCACCACGCCCGCGCACGGTCATGTCGAGCAGCCCCAGCGATCCGTTGACCCGCTCGGTCCCGCGTCCGGTCGTCGAGTAGGTGAGGAACACCCGGTCGCCGTCGCGCAGATAGCTGGTGAAGTACCCCATGTCGCCACCGGCCGGCCCCTCGACCCCGCGCACCGAGTACCACGGCTGGGAGTAGCCCATGAACTCGACGAACGGAGCCACCTCCTCCCAGGCGCCCACGGTCAGGAACGCGAACGAGACCCCGCGCGCGTTGAGGTAGGCGGCGTCGTCGAAGTGCCACGCCACGTGGGTGCAGCCCTCGCACTGCCCCTGGTGTGGCGCGCCGTCCCACCACATGTGCTTGTAGACCACGAGCTCGTCGCGTCCCTGGAACAGGGACAGGAACGGCACCGGCCCGTCGGCGCCGACGACCTCGACCTGGCCGTCGAACTCGACCATCGGCAGCCGGCGCCGGGCCGCGGCGATCGCGTCACCTTCGCGGGTGTGGGCCTTCTCGCGGATCAGGAGCTCGTCGCGAGACTTCTGCCAGGTGGCGAGGTCGACGATGGGCGGCTGTCCGGTCATGGTTGTCCTCCGTGGAGTGCGGTTTTCGCGCTTGCACAGAGGTGTCGAAGCTACCGGCGGCGTTTCGACATGGTCGAGTCGTCAGTCGTAGAAACTTTCTGGAAGCCACGGCACCCGAGGTGGCGATCGCACCTTCAGACGTGTCGTGTACCCGTCCAACACGACACGTTCCGGACGCCTGGGCAACGGGTCGTCGCTGAGGTACCGCTCGCACCGGCCGCCGGTCGAGGGGATGACCGGCGCGCCGCCCGACGCGATCAGGACGTGGGCGAGCGTCGCCAGGCGCGACGACGATCTGTCCCGTGTCGGCGGCATACGTGCCGTGCTCCAGCAACGCGGGCATGTTCCGGACGCCGTTCCCGACCTGACGGTCGGCGTGGTCGGGCAGGTCGACCTGCCGCACCGGAACGGCCAGCGCGGCACCGCACGCCACGCATTCGAACACCACCATGTGGAACCCCCGGACCATCATCCGGGGGATGTCCACCGAGTTACCGCAGGGCCATCTCGGTGCCCCGCCACCGCTTCCGCAGCCAGCGGTCGTGGCTGGCGAGCACGATCGCCCCAGGGCCCGGACCCAGCGCGGCCTCCAGTTCGTCGCACAACGTCGGCGAAAGATGGTTCGTGGGCTCGTCGAGCAGCAACAGATGCGGCGGATCGGCCACGAGCAGCGCGAGCGCCAGCCGCCGTTGCTGGCCGACCGACAGCGTGCCGACCGGTTTGCCCAGGTCCCACTTGTGCAGAAGGCCCAATGACGCCAACGGCACCTGTTCGACCCGCTCGGCACCCAGAGCACGGCCGTAGGTGCCCCGAGCGGTGAGGCGCGGGTTGGCGAACGACGTGTCCTGGTCGAGCAGGCCGACGCGGAGATCGGGGTGCTCGGCCCGGAAACGGCCGGCCAGCGCGTGCAGGAGTGTCGTCTTGCCCGAACCGTTGGGGCCGGTCACCAGCAGCCGGTCGCCGTCGCGCACGTCGAGGGAGCCGAGCGAGAGCAGGAACTCCGACGACGTCAGGCCGGACGGGTGGAACTGGAGTGGTCGCGGTGGAGCGGGCACGCTGCGGCGTTCGAGGTCCTCCAGGCGCCGGGTGGCGTTGCGGACGCGGCGGGAGATCTGGCTCTGCACGCGGTTCGCGCGCACGCCGTACCCCATCTTGTCGCTGTCGCGCATGGCCCGGTTCGGCGCGATGCGGCCGGAGATCAGGCCGAGCGAGTCCCGCAGTTCGGCCAGCTCCTCCTGTTCTTCGAGGTACTGGCGTTCCCAGCGGTCACGATCGGCGCGCTTCTGCGTGACGTACTCGCTGTAGGTGCCGCCGAACCGGACCGGGCCCTCCAGCGCCGGGTCGAGGTCGATCAGGTCCGTGCACACCGCGTCGAGGAACGCCCGGTCGTGGCTCGCCAGCACGACGGTGCCGGGCAGGCCGCGCAACTGCTCCTCCAGGAACGCGGCCGCGTCGTCGTCGAGGTGGTTGGTCGGCTCGTCGAGCAGCAACGCCGACGGCCGGCGGACCACCAGCGCCGCCAGCAGGAGCCGGCGCCGTTCGCCACCGGAGAGCGAACCGAGGGGGCGATCACGGGTGACCGCACCGAGTCCGAGTCCGGTGAGGACGATGTCGGCCCGGCGGTCCGCGTCCCAGGCCTCGTGCCGCTGGGCCAGCTCCAGCCGTTCCGCGTAGAGGTCCGGCTCCTCGTCGATCACCGCGGCGAGCCGCTCCAGTTCGGCGAGGTCCTCCCTGGCCTCGGCCAGCGCGTCGTCGAGGACGTCGGCGACGGTCGCCGACTCGGCGTACGGCATCTCCTGGTGCAGAAAACCCAGGTCGGCAGGACGTTCCACCGTCCCGCCGTCGGGCTGGTCGACGCCGGCGAGCAGGCGCAGCAGGGTCGACTTGCCGGCACCGTTCTCGCCGATCAACCCGATGCGCCGGCCGGGGGCCGCGGTCAGCGACACGCCGTCGAGCACGCGCCGGTCCCCGAACACCCGCACGAGCTCGTGGGCGATCAGGGCTGCCTCAGCCACGTGCGTCCGCCAGCAGCCTGCCGCCGTCCAGCCGCAGCCAGCGGTCGATCTTCACCTCGTTCAGGAACCGTTCGTCGTGGCTCACGACGACGAACGCGCCGCGGTACGCGTTCAGGGCGCTCTCCAGCTGACTGACGCTGACCAGGTCGAGGTTGTTCGTGGGTTCGTCGAGCAACAGCAGCTGCGGCGCGGGTTCGGCGAACAGGACGCACGCGAGCGTGGCCCGCAGCCGTTCCCCGCCGGACAGCACACCGACCGGCAGATGGGCCCGCGCGCCGCGGAACAGGAAGCGCGCCAACAGGTTCATCCGGTCCGCGGGAGGCATCGCCGGGGCGAACGCGGCCAGGTTCTCCGCCACCGTGCGGGCGTCGTCGAGCAGGTCCAGCCGTTGCGACAGGTACGCGACCCGTCCGTCGGCTCGTTTCACCTCACCGCTGTCGGGCTGGAGCGAGCCGTGGACGACGCGCAGCAGGGTCGACTTGCCCGCGCCGTTCGGTGCGGCCAGCGCGATGCGTTCCGGGCCGCGGATCGACAGGTCCAGCCCGTCGAACAGGTCCCGCACCCGCACTCCTGAGCCGTCGAACAGCGTGCGCCCGGCGGGCACGGCGGTCTGCGGCAGTTCGAGGCTGATCTTCTGGTCGTCCTTCAACGCGCGTTCGGCCTGGTCGAGCCGGGTCTTCGCGGCGCTCAGCCGGGCCGCGTGCGTGCCGTCGGCCTTGGCGGCGGACACCTCCGCGTTGCGTTTCATGTTGCCCGCGAAGATCCTCGGCAGACCGGCGTTGGACAGGTTGCGCTGCGCGTTCGACGCACGGCGAGCGGCACGTTCGCGGGACTGCTGCATCTCCCGCTTCTCGCGCTTGACCTCCTGCTCGGCGCTGCGGATGTTCTTCTCCGCCACCTCGCGCTCGGCTTCCACGGCCTCCTCGTACTCGCTGAAGTTGCCGCCGTAGAACCGGATCTCGCCACCGTCGAGCTCCGCGATGCGATCCATCCGGTCGAGCAACGCCCGGTCGTGGCTCACCACCAGCAGACAGCCGCGCCAGTCGTCGAGCACGGCGTGGAGCCGGTGGCGGGCCTCCACGTCGAGATTGTTGGTGGGTTCGTCGAGCAGCAACACGTCCGGCTGCTTCAGCAACTGCGCCGCGAGCCCGAGCGAGACGATCTGACCGCCGCTGAGCGTGCCGAGCCGCCGGTCGAACGCGAGATCGCCGAGGCCGAGCCGGTCGAGCTGGGCGCGGGTGCGTTCCTCGACGTCCCAGTCGTTGCCGATGGTGGTGAAGTGCTCCTCGCCGACGTCACCGGACTCGACGGCCCTGATCGCGCTCAGCACCGCCGCGACCCCGAGCACCTCGGCCACGGTCAGGTCGGCGGTCAGCGGCAGGTCCTGCGGGAGATAGCCGAGCACGCCGTCGGCGGACACGCTGCCGGCCGCGGGTGTCAGCGCTCCCGCGACGAGCTTGAGCAACGTCGACTTCCCGGCGCCGTTGGGGGCGACGAGACCGGTGCGGCCGTCCGGAACCGTGGCCGACAGACCGTCGAAGACGAGGGTGTTGTCCGGCCAGGCGAAGGACAGGTTCGACAGGACGATGGACATGGGTGAGACCTCAGCGATGTGCTTGCGCGCGAAAACCACGGCGCGAGTGGAAAAGGGGACGACGGAACGGCCATCGGGTTCGATGGCCTGTCACATCCAGGGCTCACCCTGAGATGTCGTCTTCACCCACCAGCACGTCGAGCTCCTCTGTCGATGATCTCTCCGTTTCCACGTTAGCAGCAGTACGCAATTCAGTAGCGGTACGAAGCCGCACAGCGTTGACTCAGCCGTGTGACCAGCTACTTCGAGGTGTGGCGGCGGCACGGGGAGCTGCCGCCGGCGCTCCCGCAACCGTTCGTCGACCTGCTGGTGTTCGCGGACGGCTCGCTGTGGCTGAGCGGGCCGGAGACCGAGGCCAGGACGGGCAGGCTGGACCAGCCGCTGACCGGCGTGCGGCTGCGGCCGGGCACGTGCGCCGAGGTGCTCGGGATCGCCGCGGACGAGGTGCCGCTCGCCGGGATGCCGTTGCCCGGCACCGGCCTCGCCGACGGGTTGCGGGCGTTGCGCGGCCCGGCCCGCCGTCCCGACGAGGCGGTGCGGCGCGTGGTCCGGGCGATCAACGCGGATCCTGGAGCTCGGGTGTCCGAGCACGTTGCCGGGATGTCGGAACGGCAGCTGCGGCGTCGGTTCCAGATTGCGGTCGGGTTGAGCCCCAAGGTGTACGCGCGGGTCGTGCGGTTGCATCACGCGATGGCGCTCGCGCGGGCTTCGGTGACCCCGGACTGGGCGGAGATCGCCGTGCGCAGCGGGTTCTACGACCAGCCGCACCTGCTCGCGGAGTTCCGGCGGGCGGTCGGGATGTCGTGTGTCCGATTCTTCCAATCGTCGGTGAGCACGCTGTAGGTGTGTCCGTTGATGAGATCTTGGCTTTCCACCGGCAGGAACCGGGTCCGGTGCGGTTCGCCCCGTTCGGCGCCTGGGTGGCCACGCGGTATTCCGATGTGGACAGGGTGCTGACCGACCACGAGGTGTTCTCGTCGGACGAGCTGCGCCACAGCACCCAGCCCATCCCGCACCGCGACAATCCCTTGCTGCGCAGCCTGCTCGCGACCGATCCACCGCGCCACCACGCGTTGCGCCGGATCGTCAGCCAGGTGTTCACGCCACGCGCCGTCGCCTCGCTCGAACCGTTGATCGCCGCGAGAGTCGCCGAGCTGACCACCACGTCGGCGCTGGACCTGATCGCCGGCGTGGCCTACCCGCTGTCCGTGCACACGATCGCCGGCCTGCTGGGCGTGCGGCCGTCGCCGGACTTCGTCGGGTGGACCGAGGCCATCACGTCCTTCTTCGGCACCTTCACCGCGGACCGGACCGCGTTCGACCAGGCGTTGCGGGAGATGGGCGCCTACTTCCGCGCGGAGTTCCGGCGCCCCACCGGCATCATCGCGACCCTGCACGCAGCCGGGCTGGCCGAGGACGAACTGGTCGACTTCTGCACGTTGCTGCTGATCAACGGCCACGAGACCACCAAGACCCTGCTGGTCAACGCGATGCTGTGCCTCGTCTCCCGGCCCAAACCGGCCGACCTGGCGGTGGCCGTGGAGGAAGTGCTGCGCTATCTGCCACCCACCGGTGGCACCGACAGGTTCGTCACCAGGCCGACCACGCTCGGCGGCGTGGAACTCCAGCCGGGCCACCGGGTCGTGGCGATGATCTCCGCGGCCAACCGCGACCCGGACGTGTTCGCCGACCCGCACACCTTCGACCCCGGCCGCACCGTCAACCCGCACCTGTCGTTCGGCCACGGCGTCCACTTCTGCCTGGGCGCGCACCTGGCCCGGCTGGAGGTGCGCGTGGCGCTCGGGGCGTTGCTGGACAGGCCGTGGCGGCTGGGCGAGGTGGACGTTCTCCGGACGCCGGTGGGCGTCGACGTCCTCCGCTTGGAGCTCCGACATAACCTGGGCCGGTGACCGTTCTGGAGTTGCTGCGAGACCGCAGGCAGCAGGACAGCAAGCCGGGCCAGCGCACCGACGACGCACGCCTGGTGCTGCTCGTCGAAGGCGGAAGCTCGCGCGGGGCGTACTCGAGTGGCATGACCGTCGCGATCGAACGGCTCGGGTTGCTGCCGATGTTCGACGCGGTCTACGGCAGCTCGGCGGGGTCGCTGAACGCGGCCTGGCTGTTGTGCGGCCGCGCCGACAGCAGCAAGCACGCGTGGTGGGACCCGGCCGTGATGCGCACGACCATCAACCCGATGCGGGCCTTCCGGCGGCAACCCGTCGTGGACACCCGGCACCTGATCCACAACATCTACACTCAGGTCGTGCCGATGGGCTTCCAGGACATCCTGGACAACCCGGTCGAGTTCCACCCGATGGCCACCGATGCCCTCACCGGTGACTCCACCGACCTGCACGGGCTGATCCACGACGTGCCGAGCCTGCAGGCCGCGCTGCGGGCGTCCACCGCGATGCCGTTCCTCGCCGGACCGCCGGTGCTGATCGACGGCCGCCCGTACGTCGACGCCGGGATGAGCGAGATGGTCCCCGTCAAGTCGGCCCTCGCGCAGAAGGCCACGCACATCGTCGTCCTGCGCACGGTGCGGACCGACGAGATCCCCATGGCGCCGACCCGCGGCGAACGGATGGTGCTGTCGCGCTGGCTGGCCCGGCACGCACCGGGCGTCGTGGAGACGTGGTTGCGCCGCAGGGAAGGCAGGATCGAGGAGGAGGAACTGCTCGCGGCCCACCCCGCGTGTCTGCAGATCCGGCCGCCGCTGGGCAGCCTTCAGGTCGGGCGCACCGAACGGCGCCCGGACGTGCTGCGCAGCGTCGTCGACATCGGCATCGAGGTGGCGATGAACGAGCTCAGGTCATCCTTCGGGGCCGTCGAGCGACTACCTTGATCCGGTGGACTTCGACGAGTACCGGAAGTACGACGCCACCGGGCTGGCGCAGCTCGTCGCGGACAAGCAGGTGTCCGCGGCGGAACTCCTCGCGGTGGCGAGGGAACGCGCCGAGGCGGTGAACCCGAAGCTCAACGCGATCGTCCGCGACGTCCCCGCCGAGCCGTCGGACGACCTCACCGGGCCGTTCGCTGGTGTGCCGTTCCTGATCAAGGACCTCGGCCAGGACTACGCGGGCCTGCCGACCTCCAACGGGTCGCGGTCGCTGCAGTCCTATCGGGTCACCGCGCACTCGACCGTCGTGCAGCGCTGGATCGACGCCGGCCTGGTGATCTTCGGCAAGACGAACCTGCCGGAGTTCGGCGCGAAGGCGATCAGCGAGTCGACGGTCTGGGGTCCGGCGCGCAATCCATGGGATCTCGAACGCACTCCCGGTGGTTCCTCTGGCGGGTCGGCCGCGGCGGTCGCGGCCGGGATCGTGCCGTGTGCCGGGGCGAACGACGGCGGTGGCTCGACCCGGATTCCGGCGGCGTGCTGCGGACTGGTCGGGCTGAAGCCGGGGCGCGGGCTCACCCCGTTCGGCCCGGAGACCGCCGAGATGATGCACGGCGCGGCGGTGCAGGGCGTGGTGTCCCGGACCGTGCGCGACACGGCCGCGATGCTCGACGTCATCTGCGGCGGCGAGCCGTCCGGCCCCTACACGCCGGGCCTGCCGCCGGCGTCGTTCGCGTCGTGCGTGGGCGAGCCGCCGGGCAAGCTGCGGATCGGCGTCCGGGTGCCGTCCGCGATCAACCCGACGCCGCACGCCGAGGCGTACGCGGCCGTCGAGTCCGCCGTGCGGGTGCTGACCGAGCTGGGCCACGAGGTCGAGGAACTGCCCGAGGCGCCGTTCGACGACGCCGCGCTGGCCAAGGACTTCCTGCTCACGTGGTTCGTGAACCTCGCCTGGAAGGTCGCCGACGCCAAGCGGCTCACGGGCGCGCCGGACGTCGCGTTCGAACGGGACACGCTGCTCATGGCCGCGCTGGGACGGGCCACGAGCAGCGTCGACTACGTGGACGCGGTGCAGCGCCGGCACGAGCACACCCGCCGGCTGAGCACGTACTTCGAGTCGTACGACCTGCTGCTCACGCCGTCGCTCGCGACCCCGCCGCCCAAGGTCGGCTCGTTCGACCTGCCGGTGTCGCTGCAGCGGGCGACCGACGTGCTGCTGAAGACCGGCACGGCGAAGTTCCTGCGGCACACCAAGCTCATCGACGACATGATCTCCGACAACCTCGGCTGGGTGCCCTACACACAGCTCGCGAACATCACCGGCCGGCCCGCGATCTCGGTGCCGCTGCACTGGACCGCGGACGGGCTGCCGCTCGGTGTCCAGTTCGTGGCGCCGCTGGAGGGGGAGTCGTTGCTGATCCGGCTGGCGGCCCAGCTCGAGGAGGCGCTCCCGTGGGCCGACCGGGTTCCGGTCATGAGCTGAGGTTGAACCGCGCGGCGGCCACGCCGATCAGCGTCACGATCGCGGTGACCACACCGAAACCGACCGCCGCGGCCGCCGCGCCCACGACACCGACGAACAGCCCCGCGAGGATCGCCGAACTGCCCATGGCGAGGTAGCCGACGAAGAAGATCGCGGTGAACAGCCCGGCGCGTTCGTGCGGCGCGACCTCCGGCACGAGCCCACGGGTGGTGCCGGCGAACGAGAGGCCGATCCCGCCGCCACCGAGGATCGCGGCGGCCCAGAGCAGCGTCAGCGAGGTGGCGCCGATGCTGCCGACGAACAGGACCGCGCCGGCGATCATCGCGGTGGTCCCGGCGATCCGCAGGCGCGGCGGGCGCACCTGGCTGGTGAACGCCGAGCCGGCCGTGGCGGTGGCGAGGGCGACTGCCGCGAGCAGGGATCCGAGGATCGGGCTGTGCACCTTGAACACCGCCACCAGCAGGGCGGGCACCAGTCCCATGAACAGCGTCATCGTCATGAACCCGCCGACGATGCCCGGCACGGCCGCCCAGTACAGCCCGCGCACCTGAGCGGGCAGTGAGATGCGCGGGTTCAGCGAGGCCAGCGCGCCCGGCTTGCGCGTCGCGGTCTCCGGTGTGACCAGCGCGAACATCGTCAGCGCCGCGATCAGCACGGCGAGCACGAGCCACACCGCGAAGGGCGCGTCGGTGGCGAACTCGGCCAGCACGCCCGCGAAGAGCGCGCCGATCGCCAGTCCTGCGAGCGGAGCCATGCTGGTCATCTGGGCGCCGAGCTTCTTGAACCGCTCTGGCGCGAGCTCGACGACGGCCGCGCTGAGCGAACTCGACGCCGCGCCCGTGGCGATGCCCTGCACGACCCGAGCGGCGATGACCCAGCCGATCGAGGGTGCCGCGAGGAACATCAGCATCGCCACCAGGTCGATCGCGAGCGCGGCGACGATCATCGGCTTCCGTCCGATGTGGTCGGAGAGTGACCCGATCACGACGATCGAGACCAGCAGCGAGAACGCGTAGACGCCGAACGCGAGCGTCAGCACCCACGGCGGGAATCCCCACTGGTGCTGGTAGATCGGTAACAACGGGGTCGGTGCTCCGGCCGCCACCAGGACCACGACCATCGCCGTCGAGATGCCCGCGAAGCCGACACCGCGGGACAGGAACGGCCGCGGCACGGCCGGGTTCGTGCGTTCGAGCAGCGCGGTCATCGCACTTCCTTCGCGTTCGGAGGTCCCGGAGGTTTCGGGGGTGTGGTCAACGACGGTAAACGTGTTCACTTCGTTTTTGCAAGTGTGCTTCCGATTACGCCGTTGGCTCTGGATAGACAAGCTTGCTACGCTGAGTGCGTGAAGCGACGTGACTTCGGTCAGTACTGCGGCCTCGCCCGAGCGTTGGAGCTCGTGGGCGAGCGGTGGGCGTTGCTGATCGTGCGCAACCTCGTCGTGCGGCCGCGTCGCTACACGGAGCTGCAGACCGGCCTGGCGGGGATCCCGACGAACGTGCTGGCCACCCGGCTCAAGGAGCTCGAACAGGCCGGCATCGTGGAACGCCAGGTGGCCCCGGCGCCGCAGCGCGGTGTCGTCTACGCGCTGACCGCGGTCGGCCGTGATCTGGAACCGGCCCTGCTCGCTCTCGCCCGCTGGGGCTCGACCCAGCTCGGGGAGCCGCAACCGGGTGACGTCGTCTCGCCGGAAGGGCTGGTGCTGAGCCTGCGCGCCAGGTTCCAGCCGGAGCAGGCAGCCGGGCTGACGGCGTGCTGGGAGATCCACGTCCGCGACTTCGTGATGCACGCCGTGATCACCGAAGGCGCACTGACGACCGGACTCGGCCCCGCACCGGTCAAGCCCGACCTGACCATCACCGCGTGCTTCGCCGATGACGAGCTGGCGTCCTATCGCGGGATCATGAGCGCGGTCCGGGACGGGCTGGTGGATCTGAGCGGCCGCAAGAAGCTGCTCGACACCTTCCTGCGGGTGTTCACCGTTCCGCGGGCTGCCTGAGCGCGCTCGAGCCCGACGGCAGCTCGGCGACGCCCACCGCGATCCCGAGCTCGACCAGGTCCTGCGGACGCAACCGCAGCTCCTCCGCCGTCTCCCGCGTCCGCGCCGGGTCCCGCTTCAGGATCGCCGCCGCCAGCTCGGGTGAGATCACCGCGAAGTAGCTGTCCGGCGTCACCCACATCCGGTCCGGCGCGGCGAACGCGAGCGCGCCACCAGAGCCGCCCTCACCGATCAGCAGCGTCGTGACCGGCACACGCGCGGCGGCGACCGCGGTGAACATGTCCGCGATGGCCGCCCCGACCCCCGCCTTCTCAGCGGCCTCGTCGTTGGCCGCGCCGGGCGTGTCCACCAGCGTCAGCACCGGAATGCCCAGCCGGTCCGCCAGCTTCAGGAGGCGGGCCGCCGTGCGGAACCCGGCGGGCCGCGTGGCCGTGCCGCGCTGCGCGGCATAGGCGATCGTCACGCCGTCCCGGTGCCCGAAGCCGCACAACACCTCCGCGTCGACGCCGCCCGCGCGATCTCCGCTGATCGGTTCGTGCCAGTCGAAGTAGGCGGCGAGGTACTGCTCCGCGCGCGGACGGCTCGGGGCACGGGCGCGCAACACCGCGTCCCAGCCCGTTTCCGGCAACGTCGTCGCGCCCATCGCCTGGGGCACCGGTGCGTCGTCCGCCGTTGTGGTCAGCAGCTTCAGCCACCGTTCCAGCCGGCCGCGCAGCTCGTCCGGCGGCACCAGCTGGTCGACCAGGCCGGCCGCGAACTGTTGTGTGACCGAGTATCCCGGCGGCCGTACCCGTGAGCCGGCGAACCCGACCTGGGCGCCCGCCAGCCCCAGCACGACATCCGCACCCGCGCCGAGCGTCGCCCAGCCGCCGCCGGTCGTGGGGTCGCGAAGCACCGCGAGGTGGGGCAGGCCGGCCTCGCGGGTCAGCGCTAGCTGGCGCGCGATGCGTTGCAGTTGCAGGAGAGCGAGCGTGCCCTCCTGCATGCGGCTGCCGCCGGTCGCGACCAGGGACACCACCGGCACGCGCAGCTCGCGGGCGCGCGTGAACGCCTGCTCGATGCGGGTGCCTGTGCGGGTTCCGAGCGAACCGCCGAGGAAGCCGAACTCGAACGCCACCACGACCGCCGTGACGCCGCCGATGTCCGCGACACCGCAGACGACGGACTCCCGTTCGCCAGTCCGTTCGGTCGCTTGCGCCACAGCGAGGTCATAACCAGGCCACCCGAGTGGACCATCGCCCTCTGCCGGACCGAGATCGTCCGGCAGCTCCGTGAACGCCGACGCCACCAGCGCGATCACCGCGCGGGCCGGCTCACGTCCCGAGGGCACGTTTCATCACCTTGCCCATGTCGTTGCGCGGCAACGACTCCACGAACCGCACCACGCGAGGCCGCTTGTGCGGGGTGAGCAGCCGGGCGACGTGGTCCACCAGTTCCTGGGCGGGCACCTCGCCGGTCGGCACGACCCAGGCGATGATGCGCTCGCCCAGGTCGTCGTCGGGTTCGCCGGTCACCGCCACCTCGGCCACGGCGGGGTGTTCCAGCAGGGCGTTCTCGATCTCGCCCGCGCCGATCTTGTAGCCGCCGCTCTTGATGATGTCCGTCGCCTTGCGGCCGACGATGCGGTAGTAGCCGTCCGGGTCGCGGGTGCCGACGTCGCCGGTGCGGAACCAGCCGTCCGCGAACGCCTCCGCGGTGGCGTCGGGGCGGTTCAGGTACTCGGTGAACAGGTTCGGGCCGCGCACCTGGATCTCGCCCACCGCACCGGTTTCGTCCAGCACGCCGCCGTGGTCGTCGACCAGACGGACCGAGACGCCCGGCAACGGCAGGCCGACCGCGCCGGGGCGGCGTTCGCCGTCCGCGCGCACGCTGGTGTTCATCAGCGTTTCGGTCATGCCGTACCGCTCGACCACGCGCTGTCCGGTGGCCGCGGCGATTCGTTCGTGGTCGCGCACGGGCAACGCCGCCGAACCCGACACCAGCAGCCGGGCCTTGCCCAAAGCCGCGCTGAGACCGGCGTCCGAACCGACCTCCTCCGCGATGCGGTGGTACATCGTCGGCACGCCGAACATCATCGTGGCCTCGCCGTCCAGTGCACGCGCCAACTCCACGGTCGAGAACTTGCCCAGGTGCCACAGGGTTCCGCCGCGTCGCAACGGGCCGAGCACGCCGAGGATCAGCCCGTGCACGTGGAACAACGGCAGCGCGTGCACCAGCACGTCGTCGGAGGTCCACTGCCATGCCTCGGCGACCGCGTCCAAAGTGGACACCAGAGCCCGGCGCGGCAGCACGACCCCCTTGGGCGAACCGGTGGTGCCCGAGGTGTAGACGATCAGCGCCGGAGCGTCGTCGTCAGGCATCGCGAACGGTTCGAAGGTGCTGCCGTCGAGCGTGACGTCCCGCCGTGGCACGGACCGCAGGCCCGCGGGCACTTGCTCACCAGGAGCGGCGAGCACGCAGGCGGGCGCGCTGTCCGCCACGATGTGCGCGAGTTCGCGCGAGCCGACCTTCGGGTTGAGCGGGACGGCGGGCACCCCGGCGAGCAGCGCGGCGACCACGGCGACGCACGTCTCGATGGTCGGGGTGGCCCAGATCGCGACCCTGGGCAGCCCGGCCAGCTGAGCGGCCAGGGCTCCCGCGCAGGAGGCCAGCGACGCGTGGGTCAGCTCGCGGTCGCCGAAGCGCAGCGCGACGCGGTCAGAGGACAGAACGAACATGAGTCACCAGATTCCGGGGACGACGAGGGCGAGCCAGACCAGCGGCGGCGCTGCCGCGACCATGATCCCGCCGTAGACCATGAGCTGCTTGAAGAACTTGTCGCGGTCGACGTCCTGCGCACCGGCCAGCACCAGCGCGCCGTTGGTGGAGAACGGACTCACGTCGACCACGGTCGCCGACACCGCGAGCGCCGCGATCAGCCCGACCGCGCTGACGTCACCCCGCAACAGGAACGGCACGGCCAGCGGGATGAGCGCGCCCATGATGCCGACCGACGAGGCGAACGCGGACACGATCGCGCCGATGTAGCAGATCAGCAACGCGGCGAGCAGCGGCGCACCGACGCCCGCGACCGAGTCGCCGGCCCACTTGATCGTGCCCATCGTCTGCAACACCGCGACGTAGGTGAGGATGCCGCAGATCAGCAGCACGGTCGGCCAGGTGATCTGGGTGATCGCCTGTTTGCTCGTCTCCGGCCACACCACGCTCAGCAGCACGGCCACGGTGATCGCGGCGAGGCCGACGTCGAGGTCGAACACCAGCGCGGCCACCACCAACGCGACCAGCCCGGCCAGCGTGGCGATGCGCGGCGTGGTCAGCGTTACCGGTTCTTCGGCTTCGTCCACCGCGTCGCCACCGCCGCCCGCGTGCACCAGGATCTGGACCGGCTGCCGCGCCAGCTTCATGCCGCCCAGCACCACGAACACCACGGCGGCGATCAGCAGGTTCACCACGAGACTGGCCAGGAACAGCACGATCTCGTTGCCCGGCAGGCCTTCCTTGGCCACGATGCCGTTGACGATCGTGCCGTAGATGCTGATGGGGGAGAACCCGCCCGCCTGCGCGCCGTGCACGACCATCACGCCCATCAGCAGCGGGCTGATCTTGTACTTCGCGGCGAACCCCATCGCGATCGGCGCCACGATGGCGACCGCGGCCGGGCTCACCGCGCCGATCGCCGTCAGCACACCGGTGATCGCGAACATCACCCACGGCATCAACGCGATCCGCCCGCCCACCAGCCGGATCGCCATGTGCACCAACCAGTCCGTGGTGCCGTTGGCGCGCGCGATGGCGAACAGGAACGTCACCCCGACCAGTACGACGAACAACGAGCCGGGGAAGCCCTTGAAGATGTCGTCGGTCTTCATGTCCGCGACCAGCGTGCCGACCCCGAAGGCGGCGGCGAACGCGAGCGCACCCATGTTGATCGACCTGGTCGTGGCGATCACGAACACCACGACCAGCACGAGTATCGAGATCAGTTCGGCGGACATCAGGGGCTCCCGTCGTTGGGGCTGTCCTAGTAGCTGGCACAGTGGCCAAGTGGCTGAGCCACTTTCCGCCCTGCGTCCACCAGCTGTCAAGAGGTGGCCTAGTGGCTGAGCCACTTGACCGGTTATTCTGGTCGCATGTCCGAGGCACTGCGGCCGATGGTGAAGTCCCGCCTGTACGAGCAGGTGCTCGAACGCCTGCGCGCGTACGTCGGCGAAGCGGGCCTGAAGGCGGGCGACAAGCTCCCCGCCGAACGCGACCTGGCCGCGAGCCTCGGCGTGAGCCGGGCGTCGGTGAAGCAGGCGATCGTGGTCCTGGAGGTCCAGGGCCTGGTCGAGGCTCGGCACGGCGGCGGCACCTACCTCGTCCGCGACACCCTCGACGTCGAACCGGTCGAGCAGCTCGTCGAACGCCGCAAGCGCCTTCCCGAGGTGCTGGAGGCCCGCGAGGCACTCGAGACCAAGCTCGCCGAACTCGCCGCCGAACGCCGCACCGACGCCGAGCTGGAGGACATCCGCCACGCCCTGGACTTCATGCGCGACGAGATCGCCGAGGGCGCCAACGGCGTGGAAGGCGACCGTCGCTTCCACGCCGCTGTCACCGCCGCCGCGCACAGCTCACTGCTCGCCGACTTCATGAAGACGATCGCCGGCCAGATCACCGAGAGCCGCACCGAGTCGCTGCGCCAGCCGGGACGCCCGTCCCGTTCGCTGGCGCAGCACACTGCGATCTACGAGGCCATCGCGGCGGGCGACCAGAAGAAGGCCGCCGCCGCCATGCGCAAGCACGTCCGCACCGTCGCGAAGGTGCGGCTGCTCACCTGGGTGCCCGAAGACTGACCAACGCCCGCCCGTTCGCCTCCACGACGTGGCTGGACCCGTCCGCCTTGTGCACGACGAACTTCCAGTCCCGTGTGGACACCTTGCCGGACGACCACACGAACGCGATGTCGCCGGACTGGACGATCCGGGTACGCCGGCCGTCCTCGTACAGCGTGAACTCACCCTTCGCGCCGGCCGTGACGTGCACGGTCAGGTCATCTGCGGCGTGCTGCGCGTCGTTGGTCACGTTGTCGGTGCGCTCCACCAGGATTCCGCCGGAGCGCAGGAACACCGGCATGGTGTCCAGGCCCGCGCTGACGGTCGCCCAGCTGTTGCCCTGGTAGACCTGCCCGGTGAAGTAGTCGGTCCACTGACCGGGCGGGAACCACACCCGCGTCGAACCGACGTCGCCGGGCGTGGTGATCGGCGCGACCAGCATGTCCGGCCCGAGCAGGAACTGAGTGTCCACAGTGGAATAGGCCTCGGGCGAGGCCGGGTATTCCAGGTACGCGGGCCGTACCATCGGCACGCCGGTGCGGTTCGCCTGCTCCGCCAACGTGTAGATGTAGGGCACCAGACGTTCGCGCAGGTTCAGGAACTTCGTCGCCGAGGCCTGCGCGGCCGGCCCGTACTGCCACGGCATCCGGTCGCTGTGGTTGCTGTGCAGGCGCGTGATCGGCTGGAACGCGCCCAGCTGCACCCACCGCGCGTACAGGTCGTCCGGCAACTTGGTGGTGTAGCGGACCTGGCCGTTGTCGAGGTAGGTCTCCGATCCGCGAATGCCCGTGGTGTCGTTGTGCCCGCCGATGTCGTGGCTGATCGAGGACATCCCGGTCGCCACGCCCTCCGCCGAGGTGTACCCGATGGTCCCCTTCAGCGCGCCCCACGTCGACGAGGTGTCGCCGGTGAAGTGCAGCGTGGTGCGCTTCTCCGCCCACGGCCCGGTCTGCAGCGGTCCGGAACCGCTGTAGCCGCCCGCCTGCAACGAGCCGAACCCGCGCGAGAACGCGAACGCGCCCATCTTGGCGTACTGCTCGTTGATCCACGTGTCCGGCGTGACCCCGCGCAGCGACGAACCCGAGCCGTCACAACACCAGTCGAGCCACCAGAAGTCGGTCGGCATCTTCTGGTGCAGCTCGACGTACGCGCGCAACTGGTCCGGGTCGGCCCAGTCGAACACGTAGCAGTCGGCACAGGATCCCTTGGCCAGCTTGCCCTTCGCGGTCGCCTGCGCTCGCGCGAAGTCCGGGTCGGTGCCCTGGATGCTCGGATGGATGTTGAGCGTGCTGTGCATGCCCTCGCGGTGCACCCAGTCCAGGAACCCCTGCGGGTCGGGGAACTTCGACTGGTCCATCTGCCAGCCGTTCCACGTGTTGCGCGCCTTGAAGTCGGTGTCGACCACCAGCACGTCCAGCGGCACTCCGTGCTGACGGAACGCGGGCAGGATCCGGTCGCGGTAGTCGGCGGCCGTCCGGTCGATGTACTCCGAGTACCAGACCCCGTAAGCCCAGCGCGGCAACAACTTCGGCCCACCGGTCAGCGTCGCCAGGTCACCCAGTGCCGCCTTGTGGTTCTGGCCGTAGCCGAACACGTACCCGTCCTGGTACGGCTGCGCACCACGATCCGGCCGCGGCGTGCCGTTGGCGTACGCGGAACCCGTGTCGTCCAACAGGTACCAACCGTCGCGGTACATCAGGCCGGGAGTGAGCCGGGGATCGCCGCTGGTGCCGGTGTAGCCGTCCAACGAGCGCCGGTAGCCGCCGAGTGCCAGGTGCTGCACCGGGTTGTTGATCCCGATGGTGTCGAGGTTGACGTGGCACCCGGTGGCCGGACACGTGACGTCCAGCGAGGAAGTGCCCGCGGGCAACGGGATCTGCGCGGTCGTGGTGGCCCACGTGGCCCAGTTCGCCGTCGCCGGCACCGTGATCGGCTGCCCGTTGATCAGGACGGTCCGCGGCTCGTGCTTGCCGTCGCCGCCGACCCCGTTGGCATAGCGCAAAACCACCGGATAGGTGCCCGCCGACGGAACCCCGCTCACGGGCTGGCGCAACCGCGTGCCGCCGACCAGCTCGGCGACGAACCCGGTCCCGGCGAACCCCGCGTGTTCGTCGGCGATCTTGGCCGGACCGGTGAGCGCGCCGTTCTCCGCCTCGCAGCTGGTGCCGAACCGGCAGTCGTCGACCGCCCGATCACCCGGATACGGCTGGCCGGACGTGAGCAGCGCCAGGCTGTCAACGTTGACATTGCCCGAATCGGCGGCCCGCCGGGTCAGCGAGACGCGGTGCTCACCGGCGGACAGGTCGACCTCGGCCTCGACCTGCCTCCAGTCGTTCCAGTCCGCGGTCGCCGGCAACGTGATCTGCCTGACCGCCTGCCCGTCGACGCTGAGACCGAGCGTGCGGTTCTCGTGCTTGCCGTCGCCGCCGACCCCGTTCGCGTACTTCACGACGACCCGGTGCCGGCCCGCACTCGTTGCGCGCACGGTCGCCGTGATCCCGTTGTTGGCGTAGGAGAACCCGGCGACGAACCCCGCGCCGGTGTACCCGGGATGGTCGGCCGCGACCAGCACGGCCTCCCGTTGCTGATCTTCGGCCTCGCACAGCTGCCCGGTCGCACAGACCACCCGCCGCCACGGGGACGCGGTCGTACCGGCCGTTCTGAGCTCGAGGTTGTCCGCCCGGAACGGTCCTGACCCGACGCGGTAGCGCAAGGTCATCGCCGAGGTGGTGATGACCAGCCAGCCGTTCTCGACTCTGGAGCTGTAGGGCGTGCGGGGGAGACCCGCTCGATTTACAACGTTGTAAGTGGAGGCGTTCTCAAAGACTCGATCACCCGCGAACTCACTTCGCACGAGGGTGGGGGAGAGGATCTGGAACCTGGCCTGCCCGGACACGACCGTGTTGCTCGGTTGAGCGGTCGCGGGGGCGGGCAGAACCAGGCTGAGCAGTGCCACTAGGGGGACGATCGTCGCGCGTTTCCGCATCCGTGCTCCTCGTCTGACGCCGTCGGCTTCCGAGGTGTTCAGGGACGTGAACACCTCTCACCTTGGCCCGGCGATGTGGAGCGATCAAGACGCCGTTCGGCGCACCACGCGATACGTCACGTGCGTGAAGGAGCTGCCCGCCCGCGACTCGACCTGCTCCAGCTTCAGCCCGGGAACGCCGTCGAACAACCGCGTGCCGGCGCCGAGCGTGATCGGCACGATCCGCAGCCGCAGCTCGTCGATCAGCCCCGCCGCGAGGTACTGGTTGATGGTGGAGGCCCCGCCGTGGATGGAGATGTTGCCGTCGCCGGCCGCCTCTCGCGCGAGCTTGAACGCGGCCTCGATGCCGTCGGTGACGAAGTGGAACGTCGTGCCGCCCTCCATCGGCTGCGGATCGCGCGGATGGTGGGTCAGCACGAAGACGGGCCCGTGATACGGCGGATTGTCGCCCCACCACCCGTTCCACGGCCGGTCCCAGTCACCGCGCACCGGCCCGAACATGTTGCGCCCCATGATGAACGCCTTGGTCTGGCCGAGCATGTCCATCTGCCACTGGAACTCCGCGGGGTCGTCCATCCACGCGTGCAGCTCGCTGCCCCAGCCGTCACCACCGTCGTCACCGAACGGGCGGTCCTCGGTCTGGTCCAGCCCGGCCGCGCAGCCGTCGAGCGAGATCGAGAGGTCGCAGGTCACCTTGGTCATGCGACCCAGCATGGATCTCCATTCGGGTGCCCTCAAGATCCTGGCCGCCAGGTGCGCCATTCGGCTGAAGCAGTGCGGCTGTCGACCGACCGGCGCGCCGCGTCTCGGTAACGTTCGACGTTCCGCTGGAAGATCCGGAAAGGGTGTCGGTGGCGTGAACGCGAACACCGGGTGGCAGGTCTACCAGGGCACGGGCCAGGTCGCCTCCGCACCGTTGGCCGAGGTCCCGGAACCTCCGCCGTGGCGCAAGTTCACCGGGTCCGGTGAGGTCTTCCGGCCAGCCGACGACGGGGGTGAGGGAGATCGCCGCGTCGGCGCCCTGCGGGCCATCAGGCGAACTCCCCATCCCCGCGAGGTGGCGATGGTGAACGCGGCGATCTACCTGCGCCGCCCGCTGCTGGTGACCGGCGATCCCGGGACCGGCAAGTCGTCGCTGGCCTACCTGATCTCCCGGGAGCTGGGCCTGGGACCGGTGCTGCGCTGGCCCGTCACGAGCCGGACGGCGCTCAAGGACGGCCTGTACCTCTACGACGCGATCGGGCGGGTGCAGGCCGCGGCTGACCGTTCGCCCGAGCTCGCCGCCGACTCGGACCTCGGCGACTACATCCGCCTGGGACCGCTCGGTACCGCGTTGCTGCCGTACGAACTCCCGCGGGTGCTGCTGATCGACGAGCTGGACAAGGGCGACATCGACCTGCCGAACGACCTGCTCAACGTCTTCGAGGAAGGGGAGTACGACATCCCCGAACTCGTCCGGTTCGCCGCCAGGCAGCCCGAGATGCGCGTGCTGACGGCCGACCGCGGCGGTTCCGCGGTCGTGCGGGACGGCGTGGTGCGCTGCCGCGAGTTCCCGATCGTGATCATCACCAGCAACGGCGAACGGGAGTTCCCACCCGCGTTCCTGCGCCGGTGCCTGAAGCTGCACGTCGATCCGCCGGACTTCGACCAGCTCGGGAGCATGGTCGCGGCGCACTTCGGCGAGGCGGACGGCATCGACCTGGCGCGACTGATCGCGGACTTCCTGGAGCGCAGCGGGCAGCTCGGAGGGCTGGCGTCCGACCAGCTCCTCAACGCGGTGCACCTCGCGACGCAGCTCGCGACCTCCGGCGCGTACCAGCCGGACGCCGAGTGGAACGACCTGCTGACCGCGATCTGGCACCCGTTGTCGGCGGAGGTTGAATGAGCGAACCCCGCCTGGACGAGGGCATCGGCACCGCCGACCTGACCTACCGCGAGCTGCGCGACGTCCTGTGGCTCAGCGGAAAACTCCGTCCTGACGCGGACGGCGTGGAGGCGGCGGAGCCCACCGCGCCGACGCCGCCCGTGGAGGCGCTGGAGACCGATGCCGGGAAGGACCGGACCGACGCCGGGCAGGAAGTGCCCGCAGAGCAGGAACCGGAGCCGGAACCGCCGGGCCTCACCAGGATCGTCGCACTCGGCGAGGGATCCGACGTCGTCCCGCTCGGGTGGCCGGCCCATGCCGCGCTGCCCGATGCGCGGGGGATCGCGCGCGCGTTGCGGCCGTTCATGCGCACGACACCGTCCCCGTGGCGCACGGTTCTCGACGAAGAGGGCACGGCCGTCCGCGCCGCCCAGGACGGGCTGTGGGTGCCGGAGTGGAAACCCGCGCCGTGGCGCCGGTTCGACGTCGCGCTGGTCACCGACGTCGGGTCCTCGATGGACATCTGGCGCGGGACCGCGCGGGAGTTCCTCAGGCTGCTCCAGCGTCAGGGCGCGTTCCGAGACGTGCGGCACTACCGGCTCGACTGCTCCAAGGACTCGCCGGAGGACCTGCTGCTGCAGGTCGGCGGGACGGACAAGACGTGGCAGTGGTCCCACCTCGTCGAACCGGCCGGTGGCCGCATGGTGCTGGTGCTCACCGACACGGTCGGCCCGGCGTGGCGCAACGGTGCGGCCGCGGGGCTCCTGGCCAGGTGGGGCCGGACCATGCCGGTTGCCGTGGTCCAGGTCCTCCCCCACCGGCTGTGGCACTGGAGCGCGCTGACGACCCGCCGGGTGCGGCTGTCCGCGCGGAGATCCGGTGCGGCGAACCGGCATCTGCGGGTCAAGGCCGTCCAGCCCGACGCGGACATCGCTGCGGAGGAGCTGAAGAACGCCGTCCCCGTTCCGGTGCTCGGCCTGTCGCCGGACTGGATGGCCGGCTGGGCGAAGCTCCTCACCTCGGACGACGGCGGCTGGATCGAGACGACGGCAACGCTGGTGTCGCCGGCCGACGGCGAAACCACGCCGGCGATCCCGAACGAGCCCGCGGCACTTCTGTCGGCCCGCGACCGCGTGCTGCGGTTCCGCTCGCACGCGTCGGTGGAGGCCTTCTCGCTCGCCGGCCTGCTCGCCGACCTGCTCGCCGCGGAACCGCTGAGCCTGCCGCTCATGACGCTGGTGCAGCGGAGGTTGCTGCCGGGTTCCAGTCCGTCGGCGCTCGCCGAGGTGATGGTGGGCGGCCTGCTCAAGCAGGTCCCTCCCGCCGGCCGGGTCGAGGGGGACGCACCCACGATCACCTACGACTTCTACGAAGGCGTGCGCGAGGAACTGCTGAGCACGGCCGTACCAGCCCCCGAACCGACCGACGAGAACCGTCCTCACCTGCGAGTGCGGACAGCCGTCCTGCGAGCGCTGTCCGGCCCCTATGCGCCTCGCGCGCTTCGGCTGGCGCGAGCACGGGAGGAAATGCGACCTGCCTCGTACGAGTCAGACGCGATCATGGGGGAGGTGGCGCACGCGATGACGTCCGCGGCTGCCGAACCCCCGATCGGGGAGCATGACCTGTATCCGGTGTGGGCTTCGGTGGGCCGGCGCCGCGAGACGACCGGCCAGCCGTCGGTCTGGGGATCGGTTCCGTTCCGCAACCCCGACTTCGTCGGTCGTGCGGACGTCCTGCGGCGTCTGCGTGAGCGGCTGAGCGAGCCGGGCGTGACCGCTGTCGTACCGGAAGCACTGCACGGCATGGGGGGCATAGGGAAGTCGCAGACCGTCGTCGAGTACATCTACCGACACGCCGCCGAGTACGACGTCGTCTGGTGGATCCGTTCCGAGCACCCGTCCCAGATCACCGCGAGCTTGGTGGAGCTGGCCAGGAGACTGGGCCTGCCCGCGGGGTCGGCGGACATCGCGGTTCCCGCCGTGCTGGAGGCGTTGCGCACCGGGACTCCCTTGCCCCACTGGATCCTGGTCTTCGACAACGCGGACCGGCCCGAGTTCGTCCGGCCGTTCTTCCCCGTGGGCAACGGGCACATCGTGGTCACCTCGCGCAATCCGGACTGGGCCGGCGTCGCGCGGCCGATCGAGGTGGATCTCTTCACCCGTGCGGAGAGCGTCGAGCTGTTGCGGCGCAGAGACGTGGGGATTTCGGAGGAAGACGCCGACCGGCTCGCGGAGGCGCTCGGCGATCTGCCGCTCGCGGTCGAGCAGGCGGCCGCGTGGCGGGCGCAGACCCTCATGCCGGTCGCCGAGTACCTGGAGCTGTTCAACCAGCATCGCATGGAGTTGCTCGGGGCCTCGTCGAACGACTACGAGGTCCCCGTCGCGGCCGCGTGGAACGTCTCGTTGGTGAGGCTGAAGCAGGAGCACCCCGAGGCGTTGCGACTGCTCCAGGTCTGTGCGTTCCTCGGCCCCGAGCCGATCTTTCGGAGCTGGTTCATCGGGGTGCGCGGCGCTTCTTTGCCCGACGAGCTGGCGCCGTTGCGGGATCCGATGAAGCTCGCCAGGGCGATGCGCGCGATCAACAGGTACGGCCTCGCCAAGATCGATCACGGGAACGACACCCTGCAGCTGCACCGGTTGCTGCAGGCGGTGCTGAGGAGCCGGCTGGACGCGGAGGAACAGGACCGGTTCCGGCACGCGGCGCACGTGCTGCTGGCCCGCGCGGATCCGAACGACCCCGAGAACCCGGTGAACTGGTCGTCCTATTCCGACGTGCTACCGCACGCGCTGGCATCGCGAGGGTGGTGGTGCGAGGACTTCGACGTGCGTCTTTCGATCAGCAACCTCGTCCGCTACCTGCTCGCCAGTGGAGACCACGGCGGTGCGCTGGACCTTTCGCAGGACGCTGTGCACGTGTTGCGTCAGCACCTCGGTGAGAGCAGCGTCGAGACGATCGAGATGACACGGCTGTTCGCCATCGCCCTGCGGAGGCTGGGCAGGGTCGAAGAAGCCGTGGTCGTCAACGAGAAGAATCTGGAACGGGTTCGCGAGGCGGTGGGGGAAGACCACGAGATGTGGCTGACCGTGCTCGGCACCGTCGCGGCCGACCGGCGCACGCAGGGGAAGTTCGCGGAGGAGCTGGAACTGCGGCAAAACCTCTACGACAGGTCGCTTGAGCTCTTCGGACAGGACGATCTCACCACGCTCTCGTGCGCACACGACCTCGCGAGCTGCCAGCGGCTGATGGGGGAATTCGTCAAGGCTCGAGAACTCGACGCGGAGAACCTGCGCCGCCGCGAAATCGTGCTGGGGGAACACCCCTCGACCTACCGCGCGCGGAACGCGCTCGCCGTTGATCTCCGCGAGTGCGGTGACCACGAGGACGCGCGTCGGTTGCAACAGGAGACGTTGTCCCGCCAGCGAGAAGAGCTGGGACCGGACCACCCGCACACGATCGGCGCGGCCCGGAACCTCGCGGTGACGTTGCGCAGGCTCGGCGACCACGCGGGTGCGCTGGAACTGTCCCACGACTGCGCCGCCTGGTACCGCCACCGGTACGGCGACCGGCACGTCGACACGGCGATCTCGCTGTCGAGCCTGTCCGTCGACCTCCGGCACACCGGCGACCTGCGAAGAGCACTGGAGGCCGCCTCGGCCGGCTACCGCCTGTTCCGGGAGATCCGCGGGGACGGCCACCCGTACACGCTGCTCGCGGCCACGAACCTGGCTTCGGTGCGGCGGTCGCGGGGCGACCTGCGGCGTGCGCGTGACCTTGACGAGCTCGCGGAGCGCGGCCTGTGTGAAGCGCTCGGCAGCGACCACCCGTTCGCCCTGGTGGCGGCAGCCAACCTCGCGAGCGATCTGGCGGTGCTCCGCGCTCTGGTGCAGTCCAGGGTGCTGAACGAGGACCTGGTGCGGCGGTCGGCGAGAGTGCTGGGTGAGGAGCACCCGACGACGTTGGCGATCGAGCTGAACCTCTCGCTCGACCTGCGGCAGGACGGTGCGGACGCCGAGGCGGAGTCGCTGCACGCGCGGACCGTGGACCGTTTCGTCAAGGTTCTGGGCGTGGCCCACCCGGCGACCATCGCGGCTCGCGAGTACCAGCGGGCCATCTGCGACGCCGACACCATGGAGCTCTGAGCCTCCGCCGCGTCCTCATCGGACGATCCGCCATCTGATGGCGCCTTCCCGGTCCAACGACCGGGACTTCAAGTCCGCTACCAGTGCCGACTCCCTGAACGAACCGGAACTACCAGGTAGTGACTTGTCCCACAAGCCCAGGTATAACTTGTTCTCATGCGCTCACAGTGAGGAAGATCACATGACCCACACAATGACGTGTGACAACGGTTTCGAGGGTCCTTCGCGCCGCACGTTTCTTGCTGGAACAGGTTCTATTCTTGGTGCCGTGGCACTCGGTGGTCTCGCTCCAGCGGCACGAGCGTCCACGTCGATCGCGGACGCCGCCGTGATCCCCGCCCTGGTGATCGGCACGGGCTACGGCGGCAGCGTGGCGGCCCTGCGGCTCGCCCAGGCCGGCGTCGACGTCCACATGGTCGAGATGGGGATGGCCTGGGACACGCCCGGCGCGGACGGCAAGATCTTCGCCAACACGACGACGCCGGACCAGCGGTCGTTCTGGCTGCGCACCAAGACGAAACAGCCGCTGAGCAACTTCCTGGGCTTCCCGATCGACAAGGCGATCCCGCGCTACACCGGCGTTCTGGACGCCGAGGAGTTCGCCGGCATCACCGTCTACCAGGGGCGCGGCGTCGGCGGCGGCTCGCTCGTCAACGGTGGCATGGCGGTCACGCCGAAGCGCGAGTACTTCGGCGACGTGCTCCCGATGGTGAACGCCGACGAGATGTACAACACCTACTACCCGCGCGCCAACGCGGAGCTCGGGGTCGGCCTGATCCGCCCGGAGTGGTTCGAGACGACCGACGCCTACCAGTACGCGCGGGTCGGCCGGAAGCACGCGCAGCGGTCGAACTTCCCGTACGTGTTCGTGCCGACCGTGTACGACTGGAACTACATGGAGCAGGAGGCGGCCGGGACCGTCCCGAAGTCCGCGCTGATCGGGGAGATCCTGTACGGCAACAACTACGGCAAGAAGTCGTTGCAGAAGACCTATCTCAGCAAGGTCCGGGCCACCGGCCGCGTCACCATCTCGCCGCTGCACCGGGTCGTGTCGGTCGTGCCGGCGTCGGGTGGGTACAGCGTCACCATCGAGCAGCTCAACACCACCGGCGACCCGATCGCCACCAAACAGGTCACGGCCGCCAGGGTGTTCTTCGCGGCGGGCAGCGTCGGCACCAGCAAGCTCCTGGTCAAGCTCAAGGCCACCGGCGCGCTGCCCAACCTGAACGGTGAGGTCGGCAGGGGCTGGGGCGACAACGGCAACGTCATGTGCGGCCGCGCCAACCACATGTGGGACCCGACGGGCGCGCTCCAGTCGTCCATCCCCACGCTCGGCATCGACAACTGGGCGGCCGGCGGCGCGTTCGCCGAGGTGGCGCCGCTGCCGACCGGCATCGAGACCTACGCGTCGTTCTACCTGTCGATCACCAAGACCCCGAACCGCGGCCAGTTCTCCTGGAACGCCGCCGCGGGCAAGGTCGACCTCAACTGGCAGACCGCGTGGAAAGAGGTGTCGATCAACGCGGCGAAGAGCATCTTCGACAAGATCAACGCCAAGGAGGGGACGATCTACCGGACCGACTTCTTCGGCGTGTACAAGGTCTGGGGCGACCACCTCACGTACCACCCGCTCGGTGGCGCGGTCCTGAACAAGGCCACCGACAACTACGGGCGCCTGCACGGCTATCCCGGCCTGTACGTGATCGACGGGTCGCTGATTCCCGGCAGCACCGTGGTGAACCCGTTCGTCACGATCACGGCGCTGGCCGAGCGGAACATCGAGAAGATCATCGCGACCGACCTCTGACGACAGTCCAGTGTGGACCGAAGTCAGAACTTCGGCAGCACGCACATCGCGTCGAGGCCGAACACCCGGTTCAACCTGCCGAACACGAGCCACGCCCCGATGCTCATCGTCAGTTCCACGATCTCCACCTGGCTGTAGTGCTCGGCCATGCGGGACCAGAACTCCTCGTCGAGGCCGTGGTGATCCAGTGCGTACCGCTCGGCGTACTCCGCGGCCAGCCGCGCGCGGTCGTCGAAGGCGTCGGTGGTGCGCCACTGGGTCACCGCGTCGATGAAGTCGTCCTCGACCTTCACGCCGTCGCGTTCGGTCCGCCAGTCGAGGCAGAACATGCAGCCGTTGATCTGCGCGATCCGCAGGCGGGCGGCCTCGAACTCGCGCAGCCCCAGCGTGGTGTGCTGGTACACGGCCAGCGAGAGGTTCGCCGCGGCGATGCCGATGCCCGGCACCAGCTCGCCCCACACGTACCCGATGGGGTCCTTGCCCTCGGGGATGTCGATGTTCATCGCGGGCTCCTTCCGAGCTTGCCTGGCACCGGCCGCAACGGGACGTCCAGAGCGTCGTAGAGGCCGGGTTCCGCCTCGGCCAGCCAGTCGATGGCGTTCACGATGCGGCCGACCGCAGTCGCGTTGCCGCCAGCGGAACGGTTCTCGCCCTCGTCGACCGCCTCGACCGACACCTCGATGCGCGGGCGTCCCTCGATGATCACCTTGTGTGCGCCGTCGCCCGACGGCGGCATCGGCCAGTCCGTCGCGCACGACGCGTGGATGCGCGTGACGTGCTCGATGACGATGAGCGGTTCGCCACCGACGATGCCCTGCACCTCGAACCGGATCGCGCCCTGCGTGCCCGCCTCGAACTCGCCCATGGTCCTGGTCGTCACGGTCTCGTCGAGCGCGCGCCGGTCCACGGTCTCGCGGATCTCGTCGATCTCGACACCCAGCGCCCTCGCCATCAGCCGGATCTGCCCGCCCCACACCATGGTCGGCACCGTCGCCATGAGCATCGGCGCCTGGTAGTCGAGCGGCTGCCCGAACCCGATCAGCCACCGCACCGCGTCGGGCTGGTCGTAGGTGGAGTAGTCGAAGATCTCCTGGCAGCGCACCGCGTCGATCCGGCTGCCCAGCCCGCTGATCATCAACGGCAGCACGTCGTTGCCCCAGCCGGGGTCGACGCCCGAGACGAACAGCGACCCGCCCCCCTCCTTGATGGCGGCTAGAACCGGTTCTCGTAACTCCGGCGGCGCGCTGCGGTGGTCGTAGAGCGCGTACAGCGAGGGCGTGACGACGACCGCGCCCGCCCTGATCGCCCTGGTGATGTCGGCGAGCGCGTCGTCTGGGCGGATGTCGCCGGACGCGGCGTAGACGACGGCGCGTGGGCTCGCGGCCAGCGCCGCATCGATGTCCGTGGTGGCCGCGACCCCGAGTTCGTGGTCCAGCCCGGCGAGATCACCGGCGTCCCGGCCGGCCTTCTCGGGGTTGTGGACCACCACGGCCGTCAGTTTCAGTCCCGGATGGGCCTCGACGGCGCGAATCGCGGCACGGCCGACGTTTCCGGTGCCCCACACCACTGTGGCGATCATGCCGGTAGACTAACTAGAACACGTTTCAGTTTACAAGCGGCCATCGGGTGTAAAGGAGCGGTGAATCGGCCTCAGCGGTTCGACGAGGGGAACCGGCCGTCCGCACTGCCGAGCGCCACCAGCGCCGTGTACTGGTCCTGCCATGACCGCTCGGTCGCGAGCAGGTCGGCGAGCCGCTGCACCCACTCCTCGTCGACCGTCTGTCCGGCGCCCGCCGTCAGATGACGCGCCGTTTCCTCACGTGCCTTGAGCCACTCGGACAGTGTCGGTTCGAGCGCGGGTCCGCCCTGGTCTTCTGGCATGTGGCGACAGTACGCGGTGCGCCTGGCACTCGCCGGTGGCCTTTGCGCTACTCTGGGCATGTTGGGGTACCAGCTGACGGCAATCAGCCGATGCGGTCCCCGATCCCGTCCGGTCCGGTGTTTCCGGCCGGGGACAGGAGTGCCGGCTTGCAGCCGGAACACCAGGCGTCACCCTCTTCTCGGTTCGATCAGCCACGCCGTGCGGCGGCCGACTTCGCGCAGGCGAGGCTGGACGCCGAGACGGCCGGGGTCCACCAGCAGCGTCAGGCCGCCAGGCGAGTCGCGGAACGGTCCCACGACGTGGGCGACTGCCGTGAGCTGCTGGCGATGCTCGGCCTGGCGAACCTGCCGGCGCTGGCCGCCGATGGAGCAGGCAGGCTCTGACTGTCCACTCGAGTCACTGGAGTAGGAACCGCTCCAGCGCGGCGTTGAACCCCGGTGCTTCTGGCACCAGGTGATCGCGCCCGCGGCAGATCGCCCGCGAGGCACTTGTCTCGCGGGCGATCGTGTCGCAGATGGTCTCCTGGGCCTCGCTGTGCCCGCCGGACACCACGAGGATCGGGAAACCGGCTTCGCGCAACGCGGGCAGCGGCGGTTCGGCCTCGTCCGGCGACCGCGCGCCCAGCAGCTGCCGCATGCCCTTGACCAACGTCGGGTGCGGCTCGTCGGGCACCTCGACCGGCACACCCGCGATGACGAAGAACCGCCGCAACCCCTCGACGGGGTCCAGGCCGGAACCGAGCAGGGCGCTGATCTGGGCGGCGTACTCGTCCACGGCAGGGACACCCCGTGCGACGGCGGTGGACGGTGGTTCGACGATGGTCAGCGACAGCACGTTCGCCGGCCGCGCCGCCGCCGCGTACATCGAGACGATGCCGCCGTAGGAGTGGCCGACGAGGTGGCTCGGCTGGTCGAGCAGCTGGTCGGCGACGAGCGCGGCTTCCCGTTCGAAGTCCTGCCGGGCGGGCGGCGACTGGCCGTGGCCCGGCCGGTCCGGCGCGAGCAGCGTCCACCGTTCGGTGAGCGGGCGCTGTGCCCGCCACGTCTCCCGGCCGCCGAGCACGCCGCCGTGCACCAGCACCACGCGCGGTCCCTGCCCCCATTGGTGAACGTGCAGTCGCATGATCCGAGAGCGTATGGGGTCAGTCCGGCAGCAGTGGTACCGAAATTCCAGGATCGCGGCCCAACAGCGCCGCCCGCGTCACCGACGAACTGCCGAACCGGTCCCGCAGGACGTCCAGGGCGGCGTCCAGAGCGGCGGGTTTGGCCTCCTCGAACGGCAACACCAGCTGCATCGGCGTGTCGTTCTGGAGGTTGGTGAGGGAGATGCCCAGCAGGGTGATGCCGCGGTTCCTGATCATGGGCATCGCCGTGCCGAGCAGCTGTCTCGCCGCGGACAGCAGCACCTCGGTCTCCGTCGTCGGGTCCTTGAGCGTGTGCGAGCGGGTCGCTCGCGTGAAGTCGGCGAACCGCAGGCGGAGGATGACCGTCCGGCACGCGCGGTGGCCCGTGCGCAGACGCCGTGAGATGCCGTCGATGAGCGAGGCGAGGATGGCTTCGAGGTCGTCCTGCGTGCGTTCCCGGCGGCCCAACGCCCGTTGCGAACCGATCGAGCGGCGCCGCTGTCCTGTTTGGACCGGACGCGGATCGTGGTTGTGCGCCAACGCGTGCAGCTGCCGGCCCGCCGCCCTGCCGATGAGCGACACGAGCCCGGTCTCGTCGAACCCGGCGACCTCGCCGACCGTCCGGATGCCCAGGCTGTGCAGCCTGGCGGCGATGACCTCGCCGACGCCCCACAGCCGTTCGACGGGCAACGGGTGCAGGAACTCGAGTTCCTGGTCCGCCGGCACGACCAGCAGGCCGTCCGGCTTCGCGACCCCGCTGGCGACCTTGGCGAGGAACTTGGTCCGCGCGACGCCGACCGTGATCGGTAGCCCGACCTGCTCCAGCACGGTCGCCCGCAGGCGTGCGGCGATCAGTTCCGGCGGCCCCACGATCCGGTGCAGGCCACCGACGTCCAGGAACGCCTCGTCGATCGAGATGCCCTCGACCAGCGGTGTCGTGTCGCGGAACACCTCGAACACCGCCTTGCTCGCGGCGCAGTAAGCCGACATCCGCGGTGGCACGACGATCGCGTGTGGACAGAGCCTGCGTGCCCGCGCCCCACCCATCGCGGTCCGCACCCCGTACGCCTTGGCCTCGTAGCTCGCGGCCAGCACCACGCCGGTGCCCACGATCACCGGGCGGCCGCGCAGCTTCGGGTCGTCCCGCTGCTCGACGGCCGCGTAGAACGCGTCCAGGTCGGCGTGCAGGATCGGAGTGCTCACGAACACATGTTCGCATCCGTCACTCGTTCAGAACAGTGGTGTCACATGATCGTGCGGGCAATCGGCCAGGCGCCGGGCGCGGTGTTGGAAAGGACGGTGCGGGTGGTGCTGGTGTGACGGTCGTGAGTGGACTTGAACGACACCCCGGCGTCGTATCCGGCGAGGATCACCGTGTCGTCGGTTTCGTGCAGCCAGAAACCGAGCCCGTAACGCAGTGACTCCTCGGGCACGTCGTGGCGCGGCCGCACGATCTCGTCGACGTCGGCCACGATGTCGCCGGCGAAGAGCGCCCGCCAGAACGCGGACATGTCGGCGGCGGTCGTGTGGATACCGCCGTCACCGGTCGCCAGGACCGGCAGGTGGAAGATGTTCGAGCGGTCCATCCCGTCCAGGTATCCGACAGCGGCGTCGGCGGGTAGTTCGTCGGCGCGCAGGAACTCGGTCCTGGTCATCGCGGCCGGGCGGAGCACCCGTTCGCGAACCAGTTCGTGGTAACCGATGCCGCTCGCCCGTTCCGCCAGCAGCGCGAGCACCACGAACCCGCCGTTGCAGTAGCCGAACCGTTCGCCGGCCTTGAACTTGGCGGGAAGCCCTGCCATCAGCGGCAGGAAGGCCTCGGTCGTGGTCAGCAGGTGCACCGCGCCGACCATGTAGTCGTTGGCCTCCCAGTCGCCTTCCTCGTCGAGGTAGTCGCCGATGCCGGACGTGTGCGAGAGCAGGTGCTCGACCGTGACGTCGTCGGCGATCAGCGGCAGGTCGTCGCCGAGCAGTGAGCGGGCCGTGGTGTCCAGGCCCAGCAAGCCTTCTCGCACCAGTGAGAGCACGGCCAGTGCCGTGAAGCCCTTGCTGCCGCTGGCGGTGCCGAACCTGGTGTCCAGCGTGTTCGGCACGCGGTAGGCGCGGTTGGCGAGCCCGTAGGCCTTCGCGAACTCGACCTCTCCGGCGCGGTCGATCGAGACCACGCCGGAAAAACCGGTGTCGGCGGCGATCCTGTCCACGTCCTCGATCGGCATTCCCGCAGGCTAGCCCCAGGCGTCGGGCACCCCGAAACGGATTTTCCGGTCAGCGGACCGCGGTCTGCCGAGTCAGGTGTGACAACCAAATCGGCGGGCACCCCGTTTCCGGAGTGTCGGGCTTGTTCGCGAACCTGGAAGGACCCGCGGTTGTCGCTCGCCACGATCCAGCTACCTCGCACCGTCGGGGTGCGTGCCGGCGAACAGCCACCGGTTGCGCACCGCCGGTGGCTGTTCGCGCTGGTCGCCGCCGTGTTGCTGGCCCAGATGGCGATCGCGATGGGCACGACGGCGCTGCAGCAGAGCCCGACCATCGACGAGCCGGTCTACGTGGGTGCGGCGGCGGTGTACCTGGAGGAACACAGCCTCCGGTACAACCCTGAGCATCCGCCGCTGGGCAAGCTGATCATGGCCACCGGGCTGGCGTTCGCGGATCTGCGGCTGGCGCCTGGGTTCCGGGGCGACCAGACCGAACTCGGCAGGCACGTGCTCTACGAGTCCGGCAACGATCCCGGGCACCTGTTGTGGCTGGCCAGATTGCCGATGATCGTGCTGACGCTGCTGTTCGGGCTCGTCGTGTTCCTGTTCGCCCGCGACCTGACCGGCGACACCGGCGGACTGGTCGCGCTCGCGCTGTACACGTTCTCGCCGGACCTGATCGCGCACGGATCGCTTGCCACGCTGGACGTTCCGGCCGCCGGGTTCGTGCTGACGTCGGCCTGGCTGCTGTGGCGTGCCCGCCGCGACCCCGTCTTCCTGCCGTTCGCCGGACTCGCCCTCGGCGCGGCGCTGGCCACCAAGATGAACACCCTCGCCGTCGTTCCGTTGCTGCTGTTCCTGGTCTTTCGCACGCACCGGATGCGCGGTGTCGCCATCACGTCGCTGATCGCGGTCGCCGTGGTGTGGGCGTCGTACCTCGTCGTGGATCCGCTGGCGTCGTTTCCTGGGCCGTATCTGGACGGCCTGCGCCTCCAGTTCGGCTTCGAGAACCGGGTGTGGGGCGGCTATCTGTTCGGTGAGCACTACGAAGGGTCGCGCTGGTACTACCTGCCCGCCGCGCTGCTCGTGAAGACGCCGCTGGGCGCGCTCGTGCTGTGGTTCGCCGGAATCCTCGCCATGGCGAAGCTGCGGGCGGCGCCGTACGTTCTTGCTCCCGCGGCCGTGTTGCTGGCGGCGGCGATGACCGGCAACCGTGACCTCGGGGTCCGGTACGCGATCTTCGTGCCGATGTTCCTGGCGGTCGCTGCGGCCGCTGTGGTCGCGGCTCGTCGTCGGTGGGCCGTTGTCGCCGTCGCTGTGGCTGCGGTCAGTTCGTTGGCGGCCTTTCCGTACTACCTGCCGTATTCGAACGAGGCGTTCGGCGGTTCGGCTCAGACGCATCTGCGTCTGCACGACTCGAACGTTGACTGGGGGCAGGATCTGGGGCGTCTGGCCGAGCGGTTGAAGCGCTATCCCAGTGAGCGGACCTGGCTCATCTACAAAGGGGCCGGGGTGCCGGAGTACTACGGCATTCGTGCTGGGGATCCTCGGGTGGTGCCGCCGGAGCAGGTGCGTGGGCTGCTTGTCGTGTCTGACACTGCTATCGCCAAGGCTGATGACCGGTTGAAGGCGTTGATTGCGTCCAGTACGTCGATCGACTCGGTTGGGCATTCGATCACGATTTTTCGGCGGTCGTAGGTTTCGGCTTGGGTTTCGGGCACGCCTGGCGGCGACCCGGCACATGCCCTCCTTCGTCGGGCGTGTGCCGGAACGGATTTCTGTGGTTGCGTTGGTTGGGTGGTTGCGGGGCGTGGTCCATTTGCGTTGTTTGGGTTCCGGGGGCGTGCGTGGTTGCTAGTGGTTGCGTGTCGTAGAGAGAAAAACGACGCACGGGCTATACGGCGGCATGTCTGAGCTGGGGTTTCACCCTATTGAGTGGCTGGATTTGGTCATTTTGGTTTTTGATCAAGAATAGAATTGAGGTATGGAAGCGGTCGAGGTTCTCGATGCCCTGGCTTATCACGAGAGGGAAATCGCCTATCATCAGGCGCAGTCGTTGCGCGTGCTCGCCGACTATGCGATCGCGTGTGAAGGCGAGGAGTTCTTCGACGCCGAGATCGCGGCGGCGATGCGGTGGACGTCGCGGTGGACCAGCGATCAGATCGCCTTGGCGCTTGACCTTGTGTCGAAGTTGCCTCGGACGCTGGACGCGTTGGAGAAGGGCGAGATCGACCTCTACAAGGCTCGTGTCATGCATGACAAGACCGGGCCGTTGTCCGCTGATCTCGCGGCCGAGGTGGAGGAGCGGGTGCTGGCCAAGGCTCCGGGGCAGACCGGTGCGCAGATGCGGCAGCTCACCAGCCGGGTCGTGATGCGGGTGGACCCGGAAGGGCACAAGGAACGGGCCGAGGAGCGCAAGAAGCAGCGGTGCACCGGGATCGATGCCATGGAAGAGGACATGGCCCGGTTCTGGGCTTATCTGCCCGCGCACCTCGCTACCGCCTGCTACGCCCGCGTCGACGCCATCGCCCGCCAGACCAAGACCCCGACCGATCCGCGCACCCTCGACCAGGTGCGTGCTGATGTGGTGGCCGACCTGATTCTGGCGACGCCGGACAAGTCCAGTGCGGTCAAGGTGGAGCTGTACGTCGCGGTGTCCGCGGCCACGTTGATGGGCGTGTCCGAGCAGCCCGGTGAACTCGCCGGGTACGGCCCGATCACCGCCGACCTGGCTCGTGAGCTGGCCGGGGACTCCACCTGGCGTCGTCTGCTCATCGATCCGGCGACCGGTGAGGCCCTGGAGTTCGGCACGTCCACCTATCGTCCGCCCGCCGCGCTGCGCAGGTTCGTGTGGACTCGTGATCGCACGTGCCGGTTCCCGGGGTGCACCCGCCAGGCCCAGCACACCGACCTCGACCACACGGTCCCGTTCCCGCTGGGATCCACGTCGGCGGCCAACCTCGGCGCGTTCTGCCGCAGGCATCACCGGGTCAAGCACCGCACCGCTTGGGAAGTGTCCCAGCCCAAGTCCGGCAGGTTCTGCTTCCGCAGTCCGGCAGGGAAGACCTACCACCGCGAACCGGAAGCGGTGCTCGGCGACCTGCCACCCTTCTGAGGATTTACGCGGACAGATCGAGACCGGTGAGCTCGCAGCTCTTCTCCCACAGCGCGGCAGCGGTGTCGGGGTCGGTCATGTGCGCGTGCGGTCGTTCCAGGTGGGGCCTGCCGCGCAGGCCGAACTGGCGGGGGCCCCAGAGTTGGCCGCCTTCGACCTCGGGGTCCAGCACGGCTTTCACCGTGGGCATCGCACCAGAATCCTTGCCGTGCAACAGCAATCCGGCAATTCGGGTGGAGGTCGGCCGGGTGTGGACTCCGGGACGGCTGGGGGTCAGGGAGTCCAGGGCTCCGCCGGGGTGGACTACGACGCTCATCGCCCGGCTGCCCGCGGCGCGCAGGCGGCGGTCGAGTTCGAAGCCGAAGCTCATCTGGGCGAGTTTGGAACGTCCGTAGGTGCGTTTCGGGTCGTAGGCGTTGGTGGACTGCAGGTCGTCGAGGTCGAGGCGTTCGGAGCGCGCGGCGAAGCTGCCCACGGTGATGATCCGGGCGGTGGTGAGCAACGGGGTCAGCCAGTACGTGAGCGCGAAGTGCCCGAGGTGGTTGGTGGCGAACATCAGTTCGTGCCCGTCGACGCTTTCCCTGCGATCAGGGGAATCCAGGGCGATTCCGGCGTTGAACACGACGGCGTCCAGCTGATCCAGACCGTCCACTGAGGACTTCAGTGACGACAGGTCGCCGAGGTCCAGCGGCAGGTGGCGGATGTCGGCACCGGGAACGCGCGTCCGGATCGCGTCCGCCGCTGTCTCGGCCTTGGTGCTGGAGCGGCTGCCGAGGATCACGGTGGCGCCTGCTTGCGCCAGTTGTTCGGCGGTGAAGTAGCCGATGCCCGCGTTGCCGCCGGTCACGAGAACGTTCACAGGTCGGGCCATCCTTGCTTGAGATGGGAGAACGCCTCGGCCAGGGCAGCGGTGCGGTCCGGCCGGGTGGAGGCGAGATCGGGGGTTTCCAGCACGTAGCGAGCCAGGACGTGCAGCGAGTCGTCGGGTTCCGCGAGTCCGGAGGCCTCGGCGAGGAGTGTCGCGAGGGTGTCTTGGCAGGCGATCCAGCACGTGCGGGCGTAGGCCCAGAGCGCCGGTGTGCTCATGACCAGGTCCATGCGGCGCCGGTACTCCGCGGGCAGATCCTCCCGGAAGGGCGCCCTGTCCGCGAAGAACGCGTACAGGGCGTCCAGGACGGACACGCCTTCGGGACGTTCGCGGACCGCCGCGGTCAGGGAGGCCTCGCGTTCGCCGCTGTCGTCGAGAATCAGCGCTTCCTTGCCGGCCGGGAAGTGTGCGAACAACGTCGCGATCGCGGTGTCGGCCGCTTCGGCGATCTCCTTGACCGTCACGTTGTCGTAGCCGCGTTCGAGGAAGAGCCGCAGTGCGGCGTCAGCGAGTGCCTTGCGGGTCGTCGCCTTCTTCCGATCACGCCGTCCGGTCGTCATGCGTCCACCATAACCAGAACGAGTTCAAAACTGAAATCGTTCTGATTTTACTCGCCGGGGACCACGATGCCCATCTCGTAGGCGGCCACGATCGCCTGGGCTCGGTCACGCACTCCCAGCTTCGCGAACACCCGGCTGACGTGGGTCTTCGCGGTCTGCTCGACGATCACGAGCGCGGCCGCGATCTCGCTGTTCGACATCCCGCGCGCGACCAGCCGCAGCACCTTCAACTCCTGCGCGGTGAGCCGGTCCGCGCGCTCCGGCTTGACCGTCTCCGGCCTGCGCGCGGCGAACTCCGCGACCAGCCGGCGGGTGACGGCGGGTGCGAACAGCGCGTTGCCCGCCGCGATCACCCGCACGGCGTTGACCAGGTCCTCCAGCGGCGCGTCCTTGAGCAGGAACCCGCTGGCGCCCATCCGCAGCGCGCCGTAGACGTACTCGTCGACGTCGAACGTGGTCAGCATGAGCACCCGAACGGTGTCGGCGAGGTCTGGGTTGCCGAGGATCTGCTTGGCTGCTTCCAGACCGTCCATGATCGGCATGCGGACGTCCATCAGCACGACGTCAGGACGGTCGCGGATGGCCGCGTGCACGGCGTCGGCGCCGTTGCCCGCCTCGCCGACGACCGTGATGTCGGGCTGTGCGGCGAGCACCGCGCGGAAGCTCTGCCGGACCATTGTCTGGTCATCGACGATCAGCACCCTGATGTTCACCCGGTCGAACCCTCGTTCCCGTTGAGCGGCAACGTGACCGCCACGACGAAACCACCCCGTTCAGCCGGACCCGCGCGGAACTCACCGCGCAGGGCGGCAACCCGTTCGCGCATGCCCAGCAGGCCGTGCTTGGTCCGATCGTCCGGTGGCGACGGTGGTTCTGTCGCGGCGCTGTTGGTGACGGTCAGCCGCAGTTCTGTCGAGTCCGCCGAGATCTGTACGTCCACAGTGGATCCGGGGGCGTGGCGCAAGGCGTTGCTCAGTGCTTCCTGGGCGATCCGGAACGCGGACAGCGCCACTCCGGTCGGCACGTTCTGCACGTCTCCCGAGATTTGCAACGACACCTCGACTCCCGCGCCGCGCAGACGGTCGACGAGCTCGGCGATCTCCTCCACGCGTGGTTGCGGAGCCGTCTCCACGTGGCCGTCCTCGTTGCGCAGCACCCCCAGCAGCCGACGCATCTCGGTCAGGCCTTCGCGTGCGGTGTCCTGCATTTCCGAGAATTCGGTGAGCAGTTCCGGTGGCAGGTCGGCGAACCGGTATCGCGCGCTTCCCGCCCGTAGTGCGAGTACGGACATGTGATGCGCCACGACGTCGTGCAGCTCGCGCGCGATGACCGCGCGCTCGCCCAACGTGGCCACTCGTGTCTGTTGTTCGGCGCTGTCGGCTTCCGCGATGCGCCGCAACCGCATCGCGTTGCCGAGCACGAGCGCCCCGCCCACGATGGCGCTGGCCATGAGCGTGTACTGCCAGTAGATGTAATGCGGCAGCCACACGGCGAGCATGGTGTAGAAGAACACCCACGCCAGAACGGTCTGGCGATAGTTCAGCGCGACGACCAGCAGTACCACCGTGGTCGCGAGGAACAACCCTGGCGACCAGGGCAAGAGCCACTCGTCGTTCCAGCTCCAGTTGATCACCGGCTCCAGCACCACCAGCGCGACCGACAGCCGCCACGCCCACATGGGACGCGTGAGCGTCAGGAGCACGGCCGCCGCGGCGATCCCGGTGAACCACCACCCCGAAATCGGGTAGTCCCAGCCCCTGCGTCCAGGTGGGACGATCACGTCCAGGAGGACGACGAACGCCGCCACCGCACAGGTGAACCCCAGCCGGACATGCCGCCATTGTGCCGATGGCGGTGTCTTGACGAGTTGGTTCGCGGCGAAGAGTGTCGTGACACCCGTGGCGAGGAACTGCCGGACCTCACTGAGTTTCATGTACCCCATTGCCTGAACGTTAGGAAAACGGCGTTCCCGAGTCGTCGTACCGAGGCGCACACTTCCTGTGCTACCGGGGTAGCACGGTCGTCAGCTGTCAGTGCGCCACACGTCGGCGAGGTTTCTGTCGAACATGGTCGCGATCGACACCAGTGCGGCGTCGAGATCCACGTTCGCGGGATCGACGAGGGCCTGCAGGTGGATGCCGAGGAGCGCGCCGTTGAGCGCCACGGCCGCGGCGCGTTCCTGCTCGGCCGCGATCTCGGGGTCGGCGCCGGCCGGGCGCCGCAGTCGCAGCAGGACCTCGATGCCCTCGCGGCGCCGGGCGAAGAACTCCCGGTACTGCTCGTGCACGACGCCACGGTCGCCCAGCGCCTCGACCAGGATCATGAACACCAGCGCCGAGTTGCCGCTGCGGAGCAGTTCGGCGGTCTCCGCGAACACCTCGCTGAGCGACGGCACCGACTCGTAGCGCTCGGCCGGCCAGATCCGTTCGACCGCGCGCTCGACGACGGCCATCACCAGGCCGTCCTTGTTCTTGAAGTGCCACGGGATCGAGCCGCGACTGATCCCGGACCGCTTCGCGATGTCCACAAAGGACGTGCGGTCGAAGCCGCGCTCGGCGAAGAGTTCCTCGGCGGCGTCCAGGATGCGGCGGCGGCTCTCCTCGCCGATCTCGTCGATCCGGCGCGGCCCTGGGGAGTTCACGGCGATCATGGTAGATCTTCCGCTCGCGCGATGTCGCGGAGCAGGTGCCGGGTGCTCGTGAGCAGGACGAGACCAGCGACGACCGAGGCCGCCGGGGCGACGACGGCGACCGCGGTCTGGACGCCCCAGAACTTCTCCGCCACGCCGGTGAGCAACGCGCCGCCGAGCCCGCCGACCAGCGCGGTGAGGACACCGGCCAGCGCGAACGCCGTCGCGCGGAACTCCTTCGGCGTCACCGACGCCACGACCAGGCTCAACGGCACGATGCCCGCGAACGTCAGACCCTGGACCACCATCCCGATGATCACGTAGGTCGTGACGTCCGGCGCGTACGCCTGCACCGCGAACCCGATGCCCAGCACGGAAAGAGCAACGGCCGCGAGGCGCAGGCACCACTTCGGGCCGCGCCGGAACAACCTGTCGCTCAACGCTCCGCCGAGTGCCGCGCCCAGCAGTCCGCCGACCGCGCAGATTGACGTGATCAGGCCACGCGACGCCGCACTTTGGCCGAGATGGTCCTCGAGGATCAGGTTCAGGTAGATCGGCACCGTCGTCACGCACATGCCGAACACGCCGAGCGCGATCATCACCCGCATCAGCGTGCTGATCTTCGTGATCCGCTGGAACGCGCCGCGCGGGGTCGACGTGGAGTGCGCCCGGACCGGTTCCGGCAGGCGCAGGGCGGCCAGGCCGAGCAGAAGTGCCGGTACGGCGAGGAGAGCGAACGCCCACCGCCACGGTTCGTGCTCCTCGGGGATCACCGCCGCGAACGCCGCCGCCAGCAGGGGACCGGTCACGATGCCCAGCGGCTGCCCGCCGCGGTGCAGTCCGAGCACCCGGCCGCGCCCGTCCGGCGGATAGGCGTCGACCAGGAGCGATGCCTGGATCGGACCCTCGTTGGCCTTGCCGATGCCGGCGATCACCCGGACCGCGACGGCCTGCCAGAGGTTCTGGACGAGGCCGAGCAGCCCGGCCGCGGCCGCCCAGATCAGCGTGCACACCCCGGCGATGGTGGTGCGGCGATGCCGGTCTCCCAGCAGGCCGAGCGGCAGCGCGGCGAGGGCCACCATCACCCCCGCCAGGGCGCCGACCACGCCGATCGCCGCGGTGCTGAGACCCAGCGAGTCCCGGATCTCCGGCGCGAAGACCACGAACATCACGTTGTCGACGCTGTCCAGCACCTGCAGGCCGACGAACACGCCGAGCGTGGCGCGGCCGCCGGTGGTCAGCACCTTGTCGAGCGTCATCTCAGCGCCAGCTCCCATGCTGAGCAGGCTACTGTGTTGACCAACATAGTGTCATCAGATCAACATAGAGAGGGATGAGAATGAAGGGATCGGTCGCTTTCATCACCGGTGGCGCGCGAGGAATCGGCCTGGGCATCGCCAGGTCGTTGGCCAAGCGCGGCGTGAGACTCGCGCTGGCTGACATCGACGAGGACGCGTTGGTGCGCAGCGCGACGGAACTGGAGAGGACGACGTCGGTTGAGGTGTATCGGCTCGATGTGCGCGATCGGGAGGCGTTCGCCGAAGCGGCTCGACGGGCCGAACAGGTGCTGGGACCGGTCGAGATGTTGTTCAACAACGCCGGCATCGTGCCGCACTCGACCGCGGAGGAGCTGAGCTACGACAAGTGGGATCAGGCCCTTGCCGTGAACCTCACCGGCGTGATCAACGGGATCCAGACGTTTCTGCCACGCATGATCGAACGCGGCTCGGGCCATGTCGTGAACACCGCGTCCGCCGCGGGGCTCGTGACCGACCCGAACGTGCTGTACACGACGGCCAAGTTCGCGGTGGTCGGCCTGTCCGAGTCGTTGCGGCTGAACGTGGCCAGGCACGGCGTCGAGGTCAGCGTGCTGTGTCCCGGCCCGGTCGACACCGGCATCGTCAGGAACACCCGGGCGTCGAACGCCGGCGTGGCGCTGCGGGACGACCTGGTGCCCGCTGTCGAGGCGTTCCTCCGCGGCGGGCCCGGCATCGACGAGGTCGGTGAGATGGTGCTGGCGGGCATGGAGAAGCGCTCGCCGTGGATCTTCACGGGCTACGACGTCCGGCCGCACCTGGAGAAGCGGCTCGCGGAGATGCTGGACGTCCTCACGCGGTGACGAGCTGACGACGCAGGCGGCCGAACAGCTTGGCGTTGTTCATGGCGAGCACCCCGACGGCCAGCCCGGCCCGGCGGAACTCGGCGACGAACTTGCGGTCGTCCGGTGACCCGTCGATGACAGCGATCTCGTCCGCGCCGGTGGTGTCGCCCACGAGCTGCAGGCGGACGCCGTACTGGTCGGACCAGACGTAGCCGGACGGCCGGAAGGTCTCCAGGGTCGTGCCGGCGAGGAGGTTGCGGACGGCCACGACCGGCTGTTCCGAGGCGTTCGTCCAGTGCTCGTGCCGGACGTGATCGCCGGAAGCGGTGCGATACCGGGCCACATCGCCCACGGCGACGACGGACGGGATGGACGTGACGCAGCCGGTGTCGCACAGGACGCCGTTGTCCACGCTCAAACCCGAGCCGTGCAGCCAGTCGGTGGCGGGTGCCATGCCGATTCCCGCCACCACGACGTCGGCTGGCAGGTGGGAGCCGTCGCGCAGGACGACGCCGGTGACGCGCGTCCCGTTGTGCGCGAAGGATTCCACGCCGACGCCCAGGCGGAGGTCGACGCCGTGATCCGCGTGCAGCTCGGCGCAGAGCGTGCCGAGCACCGGCCCGAGCGCGCGTTCCATCGGGACCGAGGCGGCCTCGACGACCGTCACGTCGTGGCCGAGCGAGCGGCAGGTGGACGCCACTTCGGCGCCGATCCAGCCAGCGCCGACGATCACGACGCGGGCGCCCGGACGCAGATCTGCCCGCAGTGCAAGGGCATCGTCGAGAGTGCGCAGGGTGTGGACGCCGGCCAGGGTTTCGGTCCCCTGCAACGTGCGGGGGCGGCCGCCGGTGGCGATCACCAGGCCGTCGGTGTGCAGCACTTCGCCGGTCGACAGGTGAAGCGAGCCCGAAGAGGGGTCGACCCGTTCGGCGCGGACGCCGAGCCGCCATTCCGCGCCGAAGTCCTCGTCGGACAGCGCGAGCTCCTCGGCCGGCAACGTGCCGGAGAGGAACGCCTTGGACAGCGGCGGCCGGTCGTACGGCGCGTGCACTTCCTCGCCGATCACCACGATCCGCCCGTCGAAGCCCTGCCCGCGCAACTCCTCGACGGAACGCAGCCCGGCGAGCGAGGCGCCGACGACGGCGACCGTTCTCATGCCACGGCCTCGCGGCTGCCCGTGTCCACGTAGATCACGCCGTCCTGCACCACGACCGGATACGTGCGCACCGCCTTCTTGGCCGGCAGGCACGTCGGCATGCCGGTGCGGAGGTCGAAGAGCGCGGCGTGCAGCGGGCATTCGACGAAGCAGCCCTCCAGCCAGCCCTCGGACAGCGAGGCGTCCTGGTGGCTGCAGGTGTCGTCGATCGCGTAGAACTCGCCGTCCGCGTTGAAGACAGCGATGGCCACGTCGCCGGGAAGAACCATGGACTCGCCCACGGGCAGGTCGTCCACGGCGCAAGCGGTGATCATCTCGAACCCTCCGTTGCGTATTACGGAACATGGTGTGCGATACGCAACAGCAGAATGGCTCAGGACCCCAGGGAGCGTCAAGCAGCGTTTTGGCTGATCAAGGGTGTTGCTCCAATCGGTTACCGTTGCGTCATGAGCAACAACGGGGAGGGGCGCGACCCTGCGCTCGTGCAATCGGTCGATCGGGCGGTGACCGTTCTGGAACTGCTGGCCCGCAACGGCGAAGCGGGGATCACCGAGATCGCCGCCGAGCTCGGTGTGCACAAGTCCTCCGCGTCCAGACTCGTTTACACACTTCAGGCCCGTGAACTCGTGGAGCAGGACGGCGAACGCGGCCCCTTTCGGATCGGCATCGGCATGCTCCGGTTCGCGGGCGCCGTGACCGGTCAGCTCGACTACGTCCGGGTGGGCGGCCCGGTCTGCTCGGAGCTCGCGGACCGGCTGGGCGAGACCGTGAACATCGCCGTGCTCGACAGCGGTGTCGCCCTCAACGTGAGCCAGGCGCGGGGGAGTTCCGCGGTGGCCGCGCAGAACTGGGTCGGTCAGCGCACGCCGTTGCACGCCACATCGAGCGGCAAGGTCCTGCTCGCCGCCGCGTCGGAGGAAGACCAGGAACGCGTGCTCGCCCGCGACCTGGAGTCCTGTGCCCCGCGCACGATCACCGACCCGGTGAAGCTGCGCTACGTGCTGCGCCGCACGGCCGAGGACGGGTTCGCCACGTGCATGGAGGAGCTGGAGGCCGGTCTGCACGCGGTCGCGGTCCCCGTCTTCGGCTCGCGCGGCGACGTCGTGGCGGCGATCAGTGCCGCCGGACCGGCCTACCGGCTGTCGCGGAAGCGCATGCCCGAAATCGTCCAGGAACTGCGCGTGGCGTCGCGCGACCTCTCCGTGCGCATGGGGCATCCCGTGCTGTGAAACGGATTCACGAACGACGAGCCCCCGGCCGCGGCCGGGGGCTCGTCGCCGTTTCGGATACGTCCGTCCGTGCGACAAGGCCTTGACAACGGCTCGAACTGGTCTCACCGTGATGCGCGCTGCAGTTGCATAATGCGAACCTCGTTGCGTATTACGGAACTCGCTCGGAAGGGTCGGCCCGTTGTCACTCTCCGTTTCCACCCCAGTCGCCAACGCAGTCCTGGATCAGCATCTCGACGAGCTCGACCCCGAGGTCGCCGCCGAGATCCGCGCCGAGCTCCACCGCCAGCAGTCGACGCTGGAGATGATCGCCTCCGAGAACTTCGCGCCGGTGGGAGTGCTGCAGGCGCAGGGATCGGTGCTGACCAACAAGTACGCCGAGGGCTATCCGGGACGCCGCTACTACGGCGGGTGCGAGCACGTCGACGTCATCGAGGCGTTGGCGATCGAGCGGGTGAAGGCCCTCTTCGGCGCTGAACACGCGAACGTCCAGCCGCACTCCGGCGCGCAGGCCAACGCCGCGGCGATGGCGGCGGTGCTCCAGCCCGGCGACACGATCATGGGCCTGGACCTGGCGCACGGCGGCCACCTGACGCACGGCATGCGGATCAACTTCTCCGGCCGGCTGTACAACGTCGTGGCCTACCACGTCGACCGCTCGTCGGGCCGGGTCGACATGGCCGAGGTCGAACGGCTCGCACTGGAGTCCAGGCCCAAGCTGATCATCGCCGGCTGGTCCGCCTACCCGCGCCAGCTCGACTTCGCCGAGTTCCGCCGGATCGCCGACCTGGTGGACGCGAAGCTGATGGTCGACATGGCGCACTTCGCCGGTCTGGTCGCCGCTGGCCTGCACCCCAGCCCGGTGCCGTTCGCGGACCTGGTCACGACCACGACCCACAAGACGCTCGGCGGTCCGCGGGGCGGCGTCATCCTCAGTACGAAGGAGCTGGCCAAGAAGGTCGACTCCACGGTGTTCCCCGGCCAGCAGGGCGGGCCGCTGCAGCACGTGATCGCGGCCAAGGCGGTGGCGTTCAAGGTGGCCGCGGGCGAGGAGTTCCGCGAACGCCAGCAGCGCGTGCTCGAAGGTGCGTCGATCCTGGCTGCCCGGCTCGCGCAGCCCGACTGCGCCGCCGCCGGAGTGAAGGTGTTGTCCGGCGGCACCGACGTGCACCTCGTGCTGGTCGACCTCGTCGAGTCCTCATTGGACGGCCAGCAGGCCGAGGACCGGTTGCACCGCATCGGCATCACCGTCAACCGCAACGCCGTGCCGTTCGACCCGCGCCCGCCGATGGTCACCTCCGGCCTGCGGATCGGCACGCCCGCGCTGGCCACCCGCGGCTTCACCGCCGACGACTTCACCGAGGTCGCCGACGTCATCGCCGCCGCGTTGCAGCCGTCCTTCGACGAGGACGAGCTCGCCGCGCGCGTCGCGAAGCTGGCCGACAAGCACCCCCTCTACCCCCACCTCTGACAGGAGCGATTCAAGTGGCACATGCGGTGAACGGTGTCGTGGCGGCGGGGCGTGGAGCCAAGGTCTCGGTCGAGACCATCCTCGTGCCGGACCCCGGCCCCGGCGAGGCGCTGGTGAAGGTGCAGGCCTGCGGGGTCTGCCACACCGACCTGCACTACCGGGAGGGCGGGATCAACGACGAGTTCCCGTTCCTGCTCGGGCACGAGGCGGCGGGCGTCGTCGAGGCGGTCGGCGTGGGCGTGACCGACCTGGCACCCGGTGACTTCGTCATCCTGAACTGGCGCGCGGTGTGCGGTTCGTGCCGCTCGTGCCTGCGCGGCCGGCCGCAGTACTGCTTCAACACCCACAACGCCTCCCAGCCCATGACCCTGGCCGACGGCACGCCGCTGTCGCCGGCGCTGGGCATCGGCGCGTTCGCGGAGAAGACGCTCGTCCACAGCGGACAGTGCACGAAGGTGAACCCGAAGGCACCGGCGGAGGTCGCGGGCCTGCTCGGCTGCGGCGTGATGGCGGGCATCGGCGCCGCGATCAACACCGGCGGCGTCACCCGCGGCGACAGCGTGGCCGTGCTCGGCTGCGGCGGTGTCGGGGACGCGGCGATCGCGGGTGCCCGGCTGGCCGGAGCGCGCACGATCATCGCCGTCGACCTGGACCACACGAAGCTGGAGTGGGCACAGCGGTTCGGTGCCACGCACACGATCGACGCCCGCGAGCAGGACGTCGTGGAGGCGATCCGGGAGTTCACCGAGGGCAACGGCGCCGACGTCGTGATCGACGCGGTCGGCCGCCCCGAGACGTTCAAGCAGGCGTTCTACGCCCGCGACCACGCCGGTACCGCGGTGCTGGTGGGCGTGCCGACCCCGGACATGCAGCTCGAACTGCCGCTCATCGACGTGTTCTCGCGCGGTGGTGCGGTGAAGTCGTCCTGGTACGGCGACTGCCTGCCCAGCCGCGACTTCCCGATGCTCATCGACCTCTACCTGCAGGGCCGGCTCGACCTCGGCGCGTTCGTGTCGGAGACGATCGGGCTCGGAGACGTCGAGCAGGCGTTCGAGGACATGCACCACGGTCGCGTGCTGCGCTCGGTGGTCGTGCTGTGAGCGCGCGGATCGAGCACGTCGTCACGTCCGGGACGTTCAGCCTGGACGGCGGGACCTGGGAGGTCGACAACAACGTCTGGCTGGTCGGCGACGACTACGAGGTCCTGGTCATCGACCCCGCCCACGACGCGGACGCCGTTCTCGAAGCGATCGGCGGCCGGGTGGTGACCGCGCTGGTCTGCACCCACGGCCACGACGACCACATCAACTCCGTCGCCGAGGTGGCGGACAAGACCGGCGCGCCGATCCAGATCCATTCGGCGGATCGTGCACTGTGGACGGTGGTGTACCCGGACCGCGAGCCGGACGTCTGGCTGACGGACGGTGCGACGGTCGAGGTCGCGGGCACCACCCTCGAAGTGCTGAGCACGCCGGGACACACCTACGGCTCGATCTGCCTGTACGCACCGGAACTCGGCGCGGTCTTCAGCGGGGACACCCTGTTCGAGGGTGGGCCGGGCGCGACCGGACGCTCGTACTCGGACTTCCCGACGATCGTCACCTCGATCCGCGAGCGCCTGCTGACCCTGCCCCCGGACACGATCGTCCACACCGGACACGGTCCCACCACGACGATCGGCGCCGAGGCGCCCCGGATCTGACGCCACGCCCACCACAGACGGCAGGAGAGACTTCCATGGCAACGCAACCACGCGTTGTGCTCATCGGAGCGGGCATCGTCGGGTGCGCGCTGGCCGACGAGCTGACCGCCCGCGGGTGGACCGACATCACCGTGCTCGAACAGGGACCGCTGTTCGCGACCGGCGGGTCGAGCTCGCACGCGCCGGGCCTGGTCTTCCAGACGACCGGCTGCAAGACCATGACCTCGTTCGCCAAGTACACCGTCGAGAAGTACACGGCGCTGACGATGGACGACAAGTGGTGCTTCCAGCAGCTCGGCGGACTGGAGGTCGCCACCACCCCGGAACGCTGGACGGACATCCAGCGGCGGCACGGCTGGGCGACGTCGTGGGGCGTCGAGAGCTTCCTGCGCGACCCGGAGGAGTGCGCGCGGCTGCACCCGTTGCTCGACCCGGCGAAGATCCTCGGCGGGTTCCACATCCCGAGCGACGGTCTCGCCAAGCCGTTGCGCGCGGCCGAGGCGCAGGCACGCCGGGCGATGGAGCGCGGCGCGAAGTTCCTGGCGCACCACAAGGTCACCGGCATCGAACGCTCCGGGCGCCGGGTGAAGGCCGTCGTCACCGAGCACGACACGTTCGCCGCCGACATCGTGGTGTCGTGCGTCGGCATGTGGGGCCCGCGGATCGGGCGGATGGTCGACCTCGACATCCCGCTGGTCCCGATGGCGCACCAGTACGCGAAGACCGCTCCGCTGCCGGCCCTCAAGGGCGTCAACAGCGAGCTCGGCGAGATGTCGAAGCCGTTGCTGCGCCACCAGGACGCGGACCTGTACTTCCGCGAGCACGTCGACCGCATCGGCATCGGCGCGTACGGGCACCGGCCGATGCCGATCTCGGCCGACGACATCCTCGACCACGACGTGGCACCGACCATGCCGTCCGAGGTCGCGTTCACCCCGGAGGACTTCGAGACCTCCTGGGACGCCGCCGTCGACCTGCTGCCGGTCCTCGGCGACTCGAAGGTCGAGGAGGGGATCAACGGCCTGTTCTCCTTCACCCCGGACGGCAACCCGCTGCTCGGCGAACACCCCGGCCTGCAGGGGTTCTGGGTGGCCGAGGCCGTGTGGATCACGCACTCCGCCGGTGTCGCCAAGGCGATGGCCGAGTGGCTGGTCGACGGGCAGCCGAACATCGACCTGCACGGCTGCGACCTCAACCGGTTCGAGGACGCGCAACGCTCACCGGGTTACGTGCACCAGCGCAGCTGCCGGGCGTTCGTCGAGGTCTACGACATCCTGCACCCGTTGCAGCCCGCCGAGGAGCCCCGGCCGTTGCGCAGGAGCCCGTTCTACGAGCGGCAACAGGAACTCGGCGCGGTGTTCCTGGAGGCGTCTGGCTGGGAGCGGCCGCACTGGTACGAGGCCAACGCGACCCTGCCCGAGGTCGCGGAGATCCCGGAACGCAACGAGTGGGCGTCGCGGTTCTGGTCGCCGATCGCCGGTGCCGAGGCGCTCGTCGCCCGCAAGCGGGTCGCGATGTTCGACATGACCGCGTTGAAACGGCTGGAGGTCAGCGGCCCGGAAGCGCTGACGTTCCTGCAGACCATGACCACCAACCAGCTCGACCGCAAGCCGGGCGCGGTGGTGTACACGTTGCTGCTCAACGAGGACGGGGGAGTGCGCAGCGACCTGACCATCGCCCGGCTCGGCGAGAACCGGTTCCAGGTCGGCGCGAACGGCCCGCTCGACCTCGACTGGCTGCGCAGACGCATGCCACCCAACGGCGGCGTGCACATCACCGACATCACGCCGGGCACGTGCTGCGTCGGCCTGTGGGGACCTCTGGCCCGCAAGCTCCTGCAACCGTTGACTTCCACGGACTTCTCGCACGAGGCCATGGGGTACTTCAAGGCCAAGGAAGCCTTCATCGGCGAGGTGCCGGTCACGGCCATGCGCCTGTCGTACGTCGGCGAACTGGGCTGGGAGCTCTACACCACCGCCGACATGGGCGCCCGCCTGTGGGACACGCTGTGGGAGGCCGGTCAGGAACACGGCGTCATCGCCGCCGGCCGCAGCGCCTTCACCAGCATGCGGCTGGAGAAGGGCTACCGCTCGTGGGGTGCCGACGTGACCACCGAGCACGACCCGTACGAGGCGGGGCTGGGTTTCGCGGTCCGGATGAACAAGGGCTACTTCCACGGCCGCCCGGCGTTGGAGGGCAAGTCCGAGGAGACCGTGGCGCGCAAGCTCACCTGTCTGACCATCGACGACGACCACCAGGTCGTGATGGGTTCGGAACCGGTGTTCGCGGGCGGTGCGGCGGTCGGCTATGTCACCAGTGCGGTGCGGGGTTACTCGATCGGCAAGAACATCGCCTACGCCTGGCTGCCCGCTGACGTCGCGGTGGAAGGAACTTCGGTCGAGATCGAGTACTTCGGCGAACGGGTCCAGGCCGTGGTGGCGTCCGAGCCGTTGTTCGACCCCAAGATGGACCGGATCCGGTCATGACGCACGACGCGATCGTCATCGGGCTCGGCAGCCTCGGCGGGGCGGCCGCGCACCGGCTCGCCTCGCGGGGGCTGCGCGTGCTCGGGCTGGACAGCCGGACCCAGGCCGAGCTGCCCAGTTCGGACGAGGCCTTCCGCGCGGGCGCCGACCTGCGCTTCGAGGAGACGGTGATCGACTGGCACGTCGAGCCGTCCGGAACGGGTGCCCGCGTCCTGACGCGGTCGAGCACCCACGCCGCACCGTTGCTGGTCATCTGCGCCGGCACAGACGCGCGATCTCTCCTCCTCTGACATCTCTCTTCTTCACGGAGTGACCATGACCGCGACCGAACTCCCCTCCAGCCTGATCCCCACCCTGCCCGGCCACACCTACACCGATCCGGCGAACTTCGAGCTGGAGCAGGAGAACATCTTCGAGCAGATGTGGTTCTGCGCCGTCCGCAGCGCCGACCTGCCGGACGCGGGCAACTTCAGAACCGTCCAGATCGGCCGCGAGAGCGTGCTCGTGACCCGGTCGCGCGACGGCTCGCTGCGCGCGTTCCTCAACATCTGCCGGCACCGCGGCGCGAAGCTGTGCACCGAGGAGACCGGCACGGTCAAGCGCAACTTCCAGTGCCCGTACCACGCCTGGACCTACGGGCTCGACGGCAAGCTGGTCGCCGCGCCCAACCTCACCTCGATGCCGGACATCGACCGCGTCGAGTACGGCCTCAAGAAGGTCCACCTGCGAGAGTGGCTCGGCTACGCGTGGCTGTCGCTGGCCGACGAACCGGCGTCGTTCGAGGAAACCGTCCAGCAGGACGTGCGGGAGCGGCTCGGCAACCTCGACGCGATCGGCAACTACCAGGTCAGCGAGCTCGAACTCGGCCGGCGGATCACCTACGACGTCAAGGCCAACTGGAAGCTCATCATCGAGAACTTCATGGAGTGCTACCACTGCGCGACCATCCACCCCGAGCTGACCGAGGTCCTGCCGGAGTTCGCGGACGGGTACGCGGCGCAGTACTACGTCGGGCACGGGGCGGTGTTCGGCGAGGAGATCAAGGGCTTCACGATCGATGGCAGCGAGGGCTTCGACCGGCTCGACGGGGTCGACTCCGAGCAGGACCGCCGGTACTACGCGATCACCGTGCGGCCGCAGGTGTTCATCAACCTCGTGCCCGACCACGTGATCATCCACCGGATGTTCCCGATGGCCGCCGACCGCACGATCGTCGAGTGCGACTGGCTCTACGCCAAGGACGTCGTCGCGACCGGCAAGGACGTCTCGCGGTCCGTCGAGCTCTTCCACCGCGTCAACGAGCAGGACTTCGAGGCCTGCGAACGGTGCCAGCCCGCGATGTCGTCGCGGGCCTACGCGCAAGGGGGTGTGCTGGTTCCCTCCGAACACCACATCGGGGAGTTCCACCGCTGGGTACAGGAAGCCACATCGACGAAGAGGTGGTAGCTAGCCATGCCCGAACTGAAGTTCTTACCCACCACGGAGAAGACGGGCACGGACAAAGTCGTGTTCGTCGTGTCCGCCGCCGTCGCCTCGGCGTTCCTCGCCTGGGGCATCATCGGCACGGAAAGCCTCGGCAGCGTGTCGACGGCTGTGCTCGGCTGGGTCATCCGCAACACCGGCTGGGCGTTCCTGACGGCGGCCACCGGGTTCGTGATCTTCGCGCTGTGGCTGGCCTTCAGCCGCTACGGCCGGATCCCGCTCGGTCACGACGGCGAGCGGCCGGAGTTCCGGACGGTCTCGTGGGTCGCGATGATGTTCAGCGCGGGCATGGGCATCGGCCTGATGTTCTACGGCGTCGCGGAACCGTTGTCGCACTTCGTGAAACCACCGCCCGGCACGGTCGAGGGCGGTACCGACGCGGCGGTCGAGACGGCGATGGCGACCTCGCTCTTCCACTGGGCGATCCACCCGTGGTCGATCTACGCGGTGGTCGGTCTCGCGATCGCGTACGGCACGTTCCGGCGCGGCCGCAAGCAGCTGATCAGCGCCGCGTTCGCGCCGCTGTTCGGTGACCGGGTGTCCGAGGGACCGCTCGGCCGGCTGATCGACGTGCTGGCGATCTTCGCGACGTTGTTCGGGTCGGCCGCGTCGCTCGGGCTCGGCGCGCTGCAGATCGGCAGCGGGCTGAAGGCCGGCGGGTTCGTCGCGGACAACCCCGGTGTGGGCGTGCTGATCGGGATCATCGCCGTGCTGACGGTGGCGTTCGTGGCGTCGGCGGTGTCGGGCGTGGCCAAGGGCATCCAGTGGTTGTCGAACATCAACATGGTGCTGGCGACCGTGCTCGCGGTGTTCGTGTTCGTCGTCGGGCCGACGGTGCTGATCCTCAACCTGGTGCCCGCGGCGATCGGTGACTACTTCCGGGAGATGGGCGACATGATCTCCCGCTCCGGCGCGTCCGGCGGCGCCGCCATGGAGAGCTGGCTGTCGTCGTGGACGATCTTCTACTGGGCCTGGTGGATCTCGTGGACCCCGTTCGTCGGGATGTTCATCGCGCGGATCAGCCGGGGCCGCACGATCAAGCAGTTCGTCAGCGGCGTGATCCTGGTGCCGTCGGTGGTCAGCCTGATCTGGTTCACGATCATGGGTGGCACCGCGATCACCTTGCAGCGCGGTGGCACGGACCTGGCCGGCGCGGCGAACCCGGAGTCGCAGCTGTTCGGCGTGCTCGACCAGTTCCCGCTGGCGGGAGTCGCCGGAGTGGTCGTGATGGTCCTCGTGGCGATCTTCTTCGTCTCCGGTGCGGACGCGGCTTCGCTGGTGATGGGCACGTTGTCGCAGCGCGGCGCCATCGAACCGCACCGGCGGCTGGTGGTGTTCTGGGGCGTGGCGACCGGTGGCGTGGCCGCGGTGATGTTGCTGGTCGGTGGCGGCGGTGCGACCGCGCTGACCGGACTGCAGAACCTCACGATCATCGCCGCGGCACCGTTCGCGCTCGTCATGGTCGTGCTGTGCGTGGCGCTGGCGAAGGACCTGCGCAGCGACCCGATGGTGTTGCGCGAGAAGCACTGCGCCGAGATCGTCGAGCAGGCCGTGGCCGTGGGCAACGAGGAGTACGACGGCGACTTCTGCCTGCAGGTCGCCCCGACCCCGGTGAAGGCCGAGAGCAACGGCAACGGACAGGTCGTGGCACGGGAAGTCGTCGATGAAAAGACCTGAGCGGTCGGCGGCGGGTGTCACCGGCGTCGCCGTCTCGTTGCACCGCAGCTGGCAGCAGATGGGTGTGGTCCGCTCCGTGCGGACCCTGCCCCTGGTCAACCAGCACGGCGGTTTCGACTGTCCCGGCTGCGCGTGGCCGGATCCGCAGGGTCACCGCAAGGTGGCGGAGTTCTGCGAGAACGGCGCGAAGGCCGTCGCCGAGGAGGCCACGACCCGGCGGATCGGCGCGGACTTCTTCGCGCAGCACTCGTTGTCCGAACTGGAGGAGAAGACCGACCACTCATCGCGGCAGCCGGGTTCGCCGACGGCGACCTGGTGGATGTCGTGTCCGAGTTCGCCGGTGAGGAACGCTGGGCGCGAGGGTTTCGCGTCGTCGAGTTCCCGACGCCGAAGGGCTGCGCGGCGGCGTACTACCCGGAAGCGAACGCGTTGGTGCCACTGCGTTCGGTGGCTGACGGCTCGAACACCCCGGTCTCCAAGGCCGTCGTCATCCGGCTGGTGCGGCCGTGACGGGCTCAGATCAGCGCGCGGATCGCGCAGCCTTTACTTCCTCAGATCAGCGCGCGGATCGCGCGTTCGAAGCCGACGACGTGCTGGGAAGCGAGTTCGGAGGCCTTGTCGGCGCAGCTTTGACTTTCTCAGATCAGCGCGCGGATCGCGCGTTCGAAGCCGATGACGTGCTGGGAAGCGAGCTCAGAGGCCTTGTCGGCGCAGCTTTGACTTTCTCAGATCAGCGCGCGGATCGCGCGTTCGAAGCCGACGACGTGCTGGGAAGCGAGCTCAGAGGCCTTGTCGGCGTCACCTTCGATGATCGCGGTCAGCAGCGGGACGTGCTCGTCGACGTGACCGGCCATTCCGGACAGTCGCGGCAGGAAGACGCACCAGATGCGGGTCGCCAGGTTGTCGTAGGAGATCAGCGTGTCTTCGAGGAACGGGTTGTGCACGCACCCGTAGATCGCGCGGTGCACGCCGACGTCGGTGCGCAGGAGTTCCGTGTTGTCGCCGGGCCGGGCAGCGTTCTCCAGCTGGGACCGCAGCTCGGTCAGCGTGGCGCGATCTTCTGCTGTGGACCGTTCGGCGGCGGCGGTGCAGGCCAGGGGCTCCAGGGTCCGCCGCACCTCGGAGATGTGGGAGAGGTCGGAGATGTTCACGTCGGTGGCGAACGTGCCGCGGCGCGGGAAGGCGATGACGAGCCGTTCCTGCTCCAGGCGCTTCAGGGCTTCGCGGATGGGGGTGCGGCCGACGCCGAGCTCGGTGCGCAGCCGGTCCTCGTTGATGGGCTCGCCCGGCTTGATCTCCAGCATCACCAGGCGATCGCGCAGCACGGCGTACGCCTGCTCGGTGAGTGAGATGGCGGCGGGCTCGTCGTTGACCCGTGCGTTCATGTGACCTACTGTACTGCACAGACTGATATACCAGTAGTCGACCAGATGATTTCGCTGGAGGCGTCGCAATGACCAGCCCGCCCGGAGCACATCTGCCCGAGCACCCGGACTTCCTCTGGGACAACCCGGAACCGAAGGCCTCCTACGACGTCGTGATCGTGGGCGGCGGAGGGCACGGCCTCGCCACCGCCTACTACCTGGCCAAGGTCCACGGCATCACCAACGTCGCGGTGCTGGAGAAGGGCTGGCTCGCCGGCGGCAACATGGCCCGCAACACCACGATCATCCGGTCGAACTACCTGTGGGACGAGAGCTCCGGCATCTACGAGCACTCGCTGAAGCTCTGGGAAGGCCTGGAGGAGGACCTCGGCTACCCGATCCTGTTCGACCAGCGCGGTGTGCTGAACCTCGCGCACAGCTTGCAGGACGTGCGCGACAGCATCCGCAGGGTCAACGCGAACCGGCTCAACGGCATCGACGCGGAGTGGGTGGATCCCGCCGGGGTCAAGGAGATCTGCCCGATCGTCAACACCTCGCCGGACGTGCGCTACCCGGTGCTGGGCGCGACCTACCAGCCGCGTGCGGGCATCGCCAAGCACGACTACGTGGCCTGGGGCTACGCGCGGGCCGCGCACGCGATGGGCGTCGACCTCATCCAGAACTGCGAGGTCACCGGGCTCGAAACGACGGGTGACCGGATCACCGCCGTCGAGACCTCGCGCGGCCGGATCGCCGCCGGCAAGGTCGCGTTGTGCGCGGCCGGGCACAGTTCGGTGCTCGCCAGGATGGTGGGGCTCAGGTTGCCGCTGGCCTCGCACCCGTTGCAGGCCTTGGTGTCCGAGCTGCTGGAGCCTGTGCACCCGACCGTCGTGATGTCGAACGCCGTGCACGTCTACGTCTCCCAGGCACACAAGGGAGAACTGGTGATGGGCGCCGGAATCGACAGCTACAACGGTTACGGCCAGCGGGGTTCGTTCCACATCATCGAGCAGCAGATGTCGGCGGCGCTGGAGCTCTTCCCGGTCTTCGCGCGGGCCCACCTGCTGCGGACGTGGGCGGGCATCGTCGACGTCAGCCCGGACGCGTCGCCGATCGTCGGTCTCACGCCGGTCGGCGGGCTGTACCTGAACTGCGGTTGGGGAACCGGCGGGTTCAAGGCCACGCCCGGTGTCGGTGACTGCTTCGCGCACACCATCGCCCACGACAAGCCGCACCCCTACAACGAGCCGTTCACCCTCGAGCGCTTCACCACGGGCGCTCTCGTCGACGAGCACGGCGCCGCCGCCGTCGCGCACTAGTAGGAGCAGACATGCAACTCATCCCGTGTCCGTGGTGCGGGCCGCGCGAGGAAGCGGAGTTCCACTACGGCGGCCAGGCCCACGTCGCGTACCCCGAGGACCCGTCGGCGCTGACCGACGAGGAGTGGGCGCAGTACGTGTTCTTCCGGGACAACCCGAGCGGCCCGTTCGCCGAGCGCTGGAGCCACAGTGCCGGGTGCCGGCGGTGGTTCAACGCCGTGCGTGACACCCGTTCCCACGACCTGCTCGCCGTCTACCGCGCGGGCGAGCCGATGCCGGAGGTGGCCTCGTGACGTTCCGGACTCCCACCGGTGGCGCGATCGACCGGAACACCCTGCTGCACTTCACCTTCAACGGCCGGAAGCTGACCGGCCACCCCGGCGACACGCTCGCGTCGGCCCTGCTCGCCAATGGCGTGCACGAGATCGGCAGCAGCGTGAAGCTCGGCCGGCCGCGTGGTGTCGTCGCGGCGGGATCCGAGGACCCGACGTCGCTGGTGCAGATCGAGGCGCCCTTCTCCGAGCCGATGCTGCTCGCCACGACCGTCGAGCTGTACGACGGTCTGGAAGCGCGTGGGCTCGCGGGGCAGGGCCGGCTGGCGGCCGAACCGGACCCGGCTCGGTACGACGCCAAGCACGAGCACTGCGACGTGCTCGTGGTCGGCGCCGGCCCTGCTGGTCTGGTGGCGGCGTTGACCGCCGCCCGCAGTGGCGCACGGGTTGTCCTGGTGGACGAACAGAACCAGGCCGGCGGCGCGTTGCTGGGCGTGGAGGAGTACCTCGACGACCGGCCGGCCGCCGAGTGGGTCGCCGACATCGTCGCGGAGCTCAGGAGCACGCCCGGTGTGCTGGTGCTGGAGCGCACGACCGCGTTCGGCATGTACCAGGACGGGTTCGTGCTGGCGTTGCAGAAGCGGACCGACCACCTCGGCTTCGCCGCGCCCGCTTCGGTTGCACGGCAACGGGTCTGGCGGATCCGGACCAAGCAGACGGTGCTCGCGACCGGTGCGCACGAACGGCCCGTGGTGTTCGCCGACAACGACCGCCCCGGCATCATGCTGGCTTCTTCCGCCCGCACGTTCCTGCACCGCTACGGCGTCCTGCCCGGCTCCCAGGCCGTGGTGTTCACCACCAACGACAGCGCGTACTGCGCGGCGATCGACCTCGCCGAGTCCGGGGTGGACATCGCGCTGATCGCCGACGCCCGGCCGGAGGCGCCCGCCAGGCTCGCCACCGAGTGCGCGGCGCGGGGCATCGAGGTCCGGGCCGGCCAGGTGGTCACCGGCACCGAAGGCACCGGCCGAGTCAGCGCGGTGCACGTCGGCGGCTCGAAGATCGACTGCGACGCGCTGCTGGTGTCGGGTGGGTGGAACCCCGTCGTCAGTCTCTTCAGCCAGGCTCGCGGAAAGCTGCGCTACGAAGCGGAACTCGGTGCTTTCGTGCCGGGCGAGGAACTCTCCACCGTCCGGGTCGCGGGATCCGCGACCGGTGAGCTGGATCTGAACGGGTGCGCCCGGCAGGGGCGGGACGCCGGTGCCGAGGCCGCCGGTGCGGCCGGGTTCGCGCCGGGTGGTCAGGTGCCGCTGCCGGTGTCGGACTCGCGGTGCACGGCACGGTCCGGTCTGGTGCTGTGGCGGGTTCCTGGCGATGAGGACGCGAGTTTCGTCGACCTGCAACGCGATGCGACCGTCACGGATGTGCTCCGCGCGACCGGTGCGGGGCTGCGTTCGTTGGAGCACATCAAGCGGTACACGACCATCGGCACGGCCCACGACCAGGGCAAGACGTCCGGCATGATCGCGGCGGGCATCGTCGCCGAGGCGCTGGGTGTCGAACTGGAGGACCAGCGGCCCACCACGTTCCGCCCGCCGTACACCTCGGTGTCGTTCGCGGCGCTGGCTGGACGTGACCGCGGTGAGCTGCACGATCCGGTGCGCGTCACGGCGATCCACCCGTGGCATGTGGCGCACGGGGCGTTGTTCGAGAACGTCGGCCAGTGGAAGCGACCCTGGTACTACCCGCGGCCCGGCGAGGACCTGCACGCGGCCGTGCTGCGGGAATGCCGGGCCACGCGCGAGAGCGTCGGCATGATGGACGGCTCGACGCTGGGCAAGATCGACGTGCAGGGCCGTGACGCCGGCAAGTTCCTGGACATGCTCTACACGAACATGATGAGCAATCTGAAGGTCGGCAAGATCCGGTACGGCGTCATGTGCGGCGTCGACGGGATGGTGATCGACGACGGCACCGTGATCCGGGTCGGCGAGCAGCGCTACCTCGTCACCACGACCACCGGCAACGCCGCCAAGATCCTCGACTGGATGGAGGAGTGGCTGCAGACGGAGTGGCCGCACCTCGACGTGCACTGCGCCTCGGTCACCGAGCACTGGGTCACGATCCCGTTGGTGGGCCCCAAATCCCGGGCCGTGCTCGGGGAGGTGGCGCCCGGTCTCGACGTCAGCAACGAGGCGTTCGAGTTCATGACGTGGCACGACACCGAGGTGGCCGGCGTTCCGGCGCGGGTCTGCCGGATCAGCTTCTCCGGCGAGCTGGCCTACGAGATCAACGTGACCGCCTGGCACGGCCTCGCCGTCTGGGAAGCGCTGATGGCGGCGGGGGAGAAGTACGGGATCACCCCGTACGGCACCGAAACCATGCACGTGCTGCGGGCCGAGAAGGGCTACCCGATCATCGGCCAGGAGACCGACGCGACGGTGACGCCGCAGGATCTCGGGATGTCGTGGGCGGTGTCGAAGAAGAAGCCCGACTTCATCGGCAAGCGCTCGTTCTCCCGCGCGGAGAACGACCGCACGGACCGCAAGCAGCTCGTCGGCCTGCTGCCGGTGGACCCTGACGTGCTGCTGCCGGAGGGGTCGCAGATCGTCGAGACCGACCGCCTGCCCGAACCACCGGTGCGGATGCTCGGCCACGTCACGTCCAGCTACCCCAGCGCGGCGCTCGGCCGCACGTTCGCCCTCGCCCTGGTGCGGTCGGGTCACGAACGCATCGGCGAGACCCTGTACGTGCCCGTCGAGGACGCGCTCGTGCCGGTCACCGTCACCGAATCCGTGCTCTACGACAAGGAAGGAGCCCGTCGTGACGGCTGACCTGACCAGCCCGCTGGCCGCCTGGACCGATCGGCTGGCAGCGCTCACGCCCGCGCTGGAGGTGGCGGAGGTGCCGTTCCGGACCCAGCTGACCGTGCGCGTGTCGGCCCCGGAGGCCGTCGCGGCGATGGGGGCGGCCCTGGGAGTCGTGTTCCCTTCGGTTCCGTGCACCTTCACCACAGGTGTTGGACAGTTCGGCGCGGTCGAAGCGTTGTGGCTCGGGCCGGACGAGTTCCTGGTCGTGGCGTCGCCCGGCCTGCAGGTCTCGATCGAGGAGGTGTTGCGTGGCGCGCTCGGAGACTTCAGAGGGTCCGTTGTGGACACTTCGGCTCAGCGCACGACGGTGGTCCTGGAGGGGCCGCACGTCCGGGACGTGCTCGCTCACGGATGTTCCGTGGACCTGCACCCGTCTTCGGCTCCCGTCGGCACTTGCGTGCAGACGTTGCTCGCGCGGACCGGGATCGTCCTGCTGGTGACCGGTGAGGACCGCGTCACGCTGCTGGTGCGGTCGTCGTTCGCCGAGTACCTCGCGGCCTGGCTGAGCGACGCGTGCGCCGAGTACCGGGCGGTGGCGTGATGCGGCACTTCACCCTGACCCTGGACTGCCCGGAGCGTGCGGGCATCGTCCACGCCGTGACGTCGTTCCTGGTCGACCACGGCTGCGACATCGTGGAGCACCAGCAGTTCGACGACGACGCCCGCGGCAGGTTGTTCCTGCGCACCGCGTTCTCCTGCGCCTCCGACGAGGTCGGCGTGGACGACCTCGTCCGCGAGTTCGACCCGGTGGCCCGCGAGTTCTCGATGAAGTACGGCCTGTGGGACGAGAGCCGCGCGCGCATCCTCGTCATGGTCTCCAAGGCCGGGCACTGCCTGAACGACCTGCTCTTCCGGTGGCGCGCGGGCAGTCTCGGCGGCGAGATCGTCGCGGTGGTCTCGAACCACGAGGACCTGCGTCCGATGGCGGAGGCGGCCGGGCTCGACTTCGTGCACGTGCCGAACACCGCCGGCAACAAGCCGGCCGCCGAGCAACGGCTGCTGGACCTCGTCGAGGAGTACCAGGCCGACCTGGTCGTGCTGGCCCGCTACATGCAGGTGCTGTCCAACGACCTGTGCGCCAAGCTGTCCGGCCGGGTGATCAACATCCACCACTCGTTCCTGCCGGGCTTCAAGGGTGCCAAGCCGTACCACCAGGCCTACGACCGCGGCGTGAAGTACGTCGGGGCAACGGCGCACTACGTCACCCCGGACCTGGACGAGGGGCCGATCATCGAGCAGGAGGTGCTGCGGGTCGACCACACCTTCGACCCGCGGGCGCTCACCGCCGTGGGCCGCGATGCCGAGGCGCTGGCGTTGTCCCGCGCCGTTCGGTGGCACTGCGAGCACCGCGTGCTGCCCAACGGGAACGGGACGGTGGTGTTCCGCTAGGGCCTGTCGGGACAGGCCGTGGTGAGTCCGGTGCCGGACTCACCACTGGCCCGCTACAAGCATCAGGATGCCGTCTTCCTCAACCACAACAGGCCGAGCACGGGCAGCACCAGCGGGATGAAGCCGTAACCGACGCCGAACACCGACCACACGGTGGCGTCCGGAAACTCCTGCGGCACAAGCAGGCTGATGGCCCCGACCGTCACGACCCCGGCGAGTTCGACGGCGCACGCCACGTACGCCACCCGGCGTGCGTTGAGCGCGAGCGTGATGGTCGCCAGCACGTACACGACCGCGGCGAACGCGGACAGCAGGTACGCGACCGGCGCCTGGTCGAACCGGGTGATGAGCTGCACGGCGGACCGCGAGGTCGCGGCGATCGCGAAGATCCCGTAAACGGTGATCAGCAGACGGCCCGGGCCCTGCCGGGTGGCCGCGTCACGCATGTCCGGCCCAGATCTGGCCGAGCCGCACGATCATCACCGGCACGCTCAGGCACGCGATCGCCAGCACGCCGCCGCTCCAGCGGGTGCGTTCGGACGCCGCCCACACGAGGGCGAGCGGGAGGATCACCACGGGGCCGACGAGGTAGCCGACGAACGAGAACCTGTCGATCTCACGGTCGAGGCCGGTCATCTTCACGATCCCGATCACCGCCTGGACCAGGAGCCCGGCCTCGAGCAGGGCCAGCACCGCGCCCAGGCCGAGCTTCGGCTTGGTCACCGGCAGCACCGGTGTGTTCAGCACGATCAGCGCCACCGCCCAGGCGGCGCCGGCCAGTGCGAGGACGGTCAGCACCGTTGGCAACAGGTCGATCATGGCGTGATGGTGTCACACCCGCTCCGGGCGCTCCGAATTGGGAAAGCGTCCATTCTTGATTGAAGCCAGGATCTGGTTGTTGCAATAGATCTGCTGTTGCACCGTCGACGCAAACCCATCCGCGTGCATATAGTGCGGGCGTGATTTCCGTCCTGCGCAATTCGGCCTACCGGAATCTTTTCGGCGCCCAGGTCGTCGCGCTGACCGGAACCGGTTTGGCGACGGTCGCGCTGGGCCTGCTCGCCTTCGACATCGCCGGAGCCGACGCGGGGGCGGTGCTCGGGACCGCGCTGGCGATCAAGATGATCGCCTATGTCGGGGTGGCGCCGATCGCGACGGCGCTGCTCGGGGCGTTGCCGCGACGGGTTGTGCTGGTCGCGCTGGACGTCGTCAGGGTCGGCGTGGCTGCGGTGCTGCCGTGGGTGAGCGAGGTGTGGCAGGTCTACGTCCTCATCTTCGTGTTGCAGGCGGCGTCCGCGGCTTTCACGCCGTTGTTCCAGGCGACGATTCCAGAAGTGCTGCCGGACGAACGCGAATACACCCGTGCCATCACGTTGTCGCGGATGGCGTACGACCTGGAAAGCCTCCTCAGTCCCGCATTGGCTGCGGCGGCACTGGCTTTGGTGAGCTTCCAGCAGTTGTTCCTGGGCACCGCGATCGGGTTCGCCGCCTCGGCCCTGCTCGTGCTCTCCGCGGTCGTGCCGCAGCCGAAACCGGTACCCCGCAAGTGGTACGACACGACGACGCGCGGCATCCGGATCTACCTGGCCACACCACGGCTGCGCGGGCTTCTCGCCGTGCACCTCGCCGCGGCGGCCGCCGGCTCGATGGTGTTCGTGAACACGGTCGCGTACGTGCGGGACGTGCTCGGGCGGGACGCGTCGGACGTCGCCATCGCACTCGCGGTCAACGGCGCCGGGTCGCTCGCGGCGGCTTTCGCGCTGCCCAGGCTGCTCGAACGGTTCGCGGACCGCGCGGTGGTGCTGCGAGCCGCCGTCGCGCTGGTCGCGTTGTTGCTGGCCGGCGCGCTGTTCGCCGCCGACTGGCAGGCGTTGTTGCTGGTGTGGGGGCTGATCGGCGCCGGGTGCTCGTTCGCCCTCACGCCGGGCGCCCGCCTCCTGCGCCGGTCGTGCGACCCCGTGGACCGGCCCGCGTTGTTCGCCGCGGACTTCGCGCTGTCCCACGCCTGCTGGCTGCTCTGCTACCCGCTGGCGGGCTGGGTCGCCACCGCCGCGAACATGACCACCGCCTTCGTCGTGCTCGGCGCGATCACCGCGGCGGGCGCGGTCGTCGCGGTGAAGCTCTGGCCCACGCACGACCCGGAAGTCGTCGAACACCACCATCACGACCTCGAATCGCACCACGAACATCTGCACGACGCGGTGCTGGCCGGCGGCGTGTGGACGCACTCGCACGAGTTCCGCATCGACGACCACCACGAGCGCTGGCCGCGCTGAGGCTCAGGCGGGCTGGAAGAGTTCGACGAGGTTGCCGGCGGGATCGGTGAGCAGGATCTGCCGGCCACCAGGACCGCTGACGAGGTCGCTCGCGAACTCCACTCCCGCGGTGCGCAGCCGGGCGATCTCGGCGTCGAGGTCGTCCACGACGAGGTGGATGCGGTTGCGTCCGGCGGCTCGGGAGTCCTCCGGGGTCGCGCGGGCGCCGGAACTGGCCGGTCCGGACAGCAGCAGGCGCAGCGGCCCGCGCACGACGTCGGCGAACGCGGGCACGGCGTCGGTGCGCACGGTGAATCCGAAGTGGACGGTGTAGAAGTCGACGGCCGCCCGGACGTCGTCGACGAGGTAACGGACACTGGCGAGTTGCTCTGTCATCGTTCACCTCTCCTGGCCAGCACCGGCAGCAGATGCCGGATGCGGGTGTCGATTTCGGTTGCGGTGCTCACGAACTCCGGGTAGCCGGTGGGTTCGGGGATGCTCCAGTGGATCGGCGTGCCCTCGAACTCCGGGCAGACCTCGCGAACCTTGTCGCACAACGTGATCACGTGGTCGAACCCCGGCCGCACGGAGTCGAGGTGCCGCGGCTCGCGGCCGGAGATGTCGATGCCGAACTCCTCCAGCAGCACCCGGACGGTGTTCGGCTGCAACGGCTTGGGGTGGCTGCCCGCACTGACGACCTCGATCCCGGGGGCGCGCTGCCGCAGCAGTGCCTCGGCGATCGGCGAACGCGCGCTGTTCCCGGTGCACGCGAACAGCACCCGGACTCCGCTGGGAGACAACGGATCTGGCGGCCGCAGCGCCAGTGAAGGATGCAGGGCGGCGCCAGCGCCGGTCAGCAGCCCGGAGCAACGGTCGAGGTCGAGGTGGTAGTAGGTGTCGCGGCCGTCGAACGTGCTGCGCCGCGAGCTCACCAGACCGCCGTCGCGCAGCAACCGCAGGTGGTAGGAGACCAGGTTCTGCGGTTCGCCGACGCGTTCGGTCAGTTCGCGCACGCGGTGGTCGCTGCCGGCCAGTTCGGTCAGCAGCTGCCACCTGAGCGGATGGGCGGCCATCCGCACGAACTCCGGGGCGACCATGCCTCCACGATACATCAAACCAGCTTGATGTAAATGGCGGCGACAACCATCCGAACGGCCTGATGTCGGGGCAGGGCGGCGCGGATACGTTCGCCTGACCCTGCGAAACCCTGCAAACCCTGCGAAGGAGCCCCACAGTGCGAAGAAGATCCGTGCTGTCCACCGCGCTCACCACCGTCGTGGTCGCGGCGGCGCTGGCCATCCCCGCGGCCGCCGCCCCGCTCGCCGGTTGCTCCGGCACCAACGACAGCGACGTGGCGATCGGCGACAACACCACCGTGGAGTCGTCGATCACGATCACCGACTGCCCGTCGGTACCGTCGGCGACCACCGCCGTGCCGGTGAAGATCGTGCACACCTACATCGGTGACCTGAAGGTCGACCTGATCGCTCCGGACGGCTCGGTGTACGTCCTGCACAACCGCAGCGGCGGTTCGGCGGACAACATCGACCAGACCTACACCGTCGACCTGTCGAGCGAGACCTCGAACGGCACCTGGAAGCTGCGGGTCAACGACAACGCGGCCAACGACGTCGGCCGGATCGACTCCTGGTCGCTGAACCTCGCGCCCACCCCGGCCAACGACTTCTCCGTCGCCACCTCGCCGACGTCCGGCTCGGTCACGGCGGGCTCGTCGGCGACGACGACCGTGCAGACCCAGACCACCAGCGGCCAGGCGCAGACCGTCGAGCTCACCGCGAGCGGCCTGCCCTCCGGCGCGACCGCGTCGTTCAACCCGGCCTCCGTCACGACCGGCACGAACTCGACGCTGACGATCGCCACCACCGCGTCCACGCCCAACGGCACCTACCCGGTGACCGTGCGGGCCGCGGGCAGCACCACCAGGACCGCGACCTACTCGTTGACCGTCAGCGGCGGCACCGCGCCCCAGATCCCCGACATCGACGTCGCCGCGGTCAAGGCGCACCTCACCCAGTTCAACACCATCGCCACGCAGAACGGCGGCAACCGCCGGTCCACGTCGGCCGGCTACCGCGCGTCGGTGGCGTACGTGAAGGACAAGCTCACCACGGCCGGCTACTCGGTGACCGAGCAGGCCTGCACCTCCGGCTGCACGACTGGCGCCGGGCCGAACGTGATCGCGGAATGGCCAGGCGGCGACGCGAACAACGTCTACATGTTCGGCGCTCACCTGGACTCGGTGTCGGCCGGTCCCGGCATCAACGACAACGGTTCGGGCTCCGCGTCGCTGCTGGAGACCGCGCTCGTGCTCGCCAGGACGAACCCGGCCATGGTGAACAAGGTCCGCTTCGCCTGGTGGACCGACGAGGAGCAGGGCCTGCTCGGCTCGCGCTTCTACGTCTCGCAGCTACCGACGGCCGAACGCCAGAAGATCAAGACCTACCACAACTTCGACATGATCGCCTCGGTCAACGGCGGCTACTTCATCAACAACATCAACTCCCCCCAGTCGCGGCACATGAAGGCCTACTGGGACTCGCTGGGCCTGCGGCCGGAGGAGAACACCGAGGGCCGCAACCGTTCCGACGACGCGTCCTTCACCAACGCGAGCATCCCGGCCTCCGGGTACGCCATGGGCGCCAGTGCCACCAAGACGTCCGCCCAGGCGACGAAGTGGGACGGCACGGCCGGCACTGCGTTCGACCCGTGCTACCACCGCGCCTGCGACACCACGGCCAACATCAGCGACACGCACCTCAACCGCGCGGTCGACGGCATCGCCTACACCCTGTGGATGTCGGCGGTCGGTACCGGCACCCCCGGTGCCGACTTCTCCGTGGCGGTCTCGCCGACGTCCGGTTCGGTGGCGGCGGGTTCGTCCGTGTCGGCCACCGTGCAGACCCAGACGGTGAGCGGTGACGCGCAGACCGTGCAGCTCTCCGCGTCCGGTCTGCCTTCCGGCGCAACGGCTTCGTTCAGCCCGGCATCGGTGACCACCGGCGGCAGCTCGACGTTGACGATCAACACCACGGCGTCGACGCCCGCGGGCACCTACGCGGTCACGATCACCGCGGCCGGTTCGGTGACCCGCACCGCGACCTACTCGCTGACCGTGACCGGCGGCGGTGGCGGCTGCACCGGCACCAACCCGAACGACGTCGCCATCCCGGACGCGGGTGCCGCGGTCGACAGCGACGTCGTGATCTCCGGTTGCTCCGCGACGCCGTCCACCGCGGCCACCGTGGCGGTCACCATCCAGCACACCTACATCGGTGACCTGACGGTGGCTCTGATCGCGCCGGACGGTTCGTCGTACACCCTGCACAACCGCTCGGGAGGTTCGGCGGACAACATCAACCAGACCTACACCGTCAACCTGGCCGGCGAGGCCGCCAACGGCACGTGGAAGCTCCGCGTTCGTGACCTGGCCGCGCAGGACGTCGGCAAGATCGACACCTGGACCCTCAACCTGACTCCCTGAGTCCGAGGAGGTGACGGCGAGGGCCCTGGACCGCCAGGGCCCTCGCTCGCCTGTCCGGTGGAGTGGCATCTCGAACTTCGTCCTGAATGGTCCTTCTGGGAGGCCACTTGTCGCGCGACGATGATCGGCGTGACCACTGAACACACCCTGGCCGAACTGGACGACGCCGACACCGCGCTGGCCTACGACGCCCTGCGCGCCCTCCGCCCGCACCTCACCTCCGTGGAGGAGTTCGTCGAGGTGGTGCGCCTGCAACGCAAGGAGGGCTACCGCATCGTCGCGTCGTTCGTCGACGGTGCCGTCGTGGCCGTGGCCGGGTTCCGCCACATGACCAACCTCTACGCGGGCCCCCACCTGTACATCGACGACCTGAGCACGCTCCCGTCCGGCCGCCGGCAGGGTCATGCGGGCGCGCTGCTGAAGTGGGTCGACGAGGAAGCCCGCCGCCTCGGCTGCCCGTCGGTCCACCTGGACTCGGGCACGCCGCGACACGACGCCCACCGGCTCTACCTGAGCTCCGGTTACGTCATCCCGGCGTTCCACTTCAGCAAGCAGCTCTAACGCCGCTTGGCCAGCCGCAGCGCCACCGGCCCGGCTCCGATGCCGTGCAACGCCACGCTGCCCAGCACGCAGAGCACGGTGATCGTCAGGATCGTGTCGGCGGCGCTTCCCGTCGGCAGCTTGTTGAACGCGAGCAACCCGAACACGATCGTCGTCGTGCCGCGCGGCCCCAGCGCCCCGACCAGCACCCGCTCCCGCCCGGACAACCTCGACCGCGTGAAGGCGAGCAACACCGGCAAGAGGCGGATCACGGTGAGCACCGCCACGCAGAACAGCACCTCCTGCCACGAAACGCCCAGGCTGAAGATGAGGACGGAGGCGATCCCCACGACGAACCACATGGTCATCGTCAGCAACCCGGTGACGTCCTCCAGCAGATGCAGGTCGGTGTTCAACGCGTCGGTGCGCGCCTCAGCCCGCCCGGCGCGCACTCGGCGTGCCTTGAGCAGCCGATGCACGTACCGGAACGCGATGCCGCACACGAACGAGGCAACGAACCCGTTGCCGTCGATCGCCACAGTCGCCGTGTAGGTCAGCAACGGCGCCAGCAACACCACCACCCGCGCCGACTGGTCGGTGACCCACCCGGCCAGGTGCGCCCGGTCCATCAACCACCCGAGCAACACCCCGATCACCACACCCGCGACGAGCGCCTTGACCGCGAACGGCAGCACCGTGCCCAGCGCCTCGAGCGGCGTCCGCTCCTGCGTGGCGTCCCCAGCCAGGATCAGCGCGAAGAGGAACAGCGGCGACACGATCCCGTCGTTGTAGCCGCTCTCGATGTTCAACGTGCTGCGCACCCGCGCCGACAACGCCGGATCCCGCACCACTCGCTCGGCAGGCGCGAAGTCGGTCGGCACCGTCACGCACGCGACCAGCAACAACACCGCCCACGAGAAGCTGGGGTACAACCACCATCCCAGCACCGCCGCCGACGCCAAACTGATCGGCATCGCCACGAGCAGCACCCTGGCCACCAGCCCCGGATACGCGCCCCACAACCGCCCCGCGCGCACCTCGGTGGCATCGACGAACAGCAGCACCGCGAGAATGATCTCCGCCGCGTGCTGCATCGACTCCGTGTTCAGGCCCTCGGCGATGGAGTTCGGGTTGAGCAGCCCGACCACGACCCCGGCCAGCACCATCACGATCGGCGCGCCCAGGCTCCACCGGTCGAGCCGGGACGCCGCCAGCGACCGGACGACCATGGCGAACGCGGCGGCGAGCAACAACGAGTTCATGCGCACATCTTCGCGCAGCGTGTCCTAAGAGGACACCGTGAGGTACCCGACGAGCGGCTCTCAGCACGTCCCGCCGGCAAACGCAAGTCCCACATCGTCTCAATCGCCAAGACCATCGCCGTCACCGCGCCACCACACCGAGCCCGTACTCCTCAGCATGAGGAAACCACTTCTGGTCATCGTGGCCCTGGCGGTAGCCGCCACCGGAGCCGTGGCCTATGTGAACTTCACCGGCGGCCCGACCGCGAAGGCGGGTGAGTGCGTCGCGGTCACCAACGGCACCGAGGTGGTGAGCACCGGCTGCACCGCCGGGAACGCGCGGTTCAAGGTCGGCCGGGTGCTGGCCGACTCCGGCGGGAACTGCCCGGCCAGCGACGACGAGTACGTCCAGGTCGTGCCCAGTTCCGGGGGCGGCAAGCTGTGCCTGCTGCCCAACCTCGTCGAGGGCTCGTGCTACCAGCCGGCCGACAACGACGACAGCTGGGGGCCGTCGGCGTGCACGGGCGAGGAGACGATCAAGGTGGCCAAGGTCATCGCGGCGGCGGGGGACGGGGCCGAGTGCCCGGACGGCGACGACGTCGTCTCGGTCGTCTACCCGGAGCCGCCCACGACCTACTGCCTGGCGTCGGTTCAGAAAGCACCGGCCTAAACCGGGACGTGGCGCGGTACGTACTCCCAGTCATGAGTGGATCTCAGTCCGGGACGCCGACCCCGCGGGTCGTGGCGCTGGGGCGTGAGCTCGCTCTCATGGCGTTCGTCGCCGCCGTCACCTTCACAGCCACCCAGTACGTGTCGGTAGCGTGGGGACCGGCCTCGTGCGACGTGCCAGGCGTCGGGGCGCTGGTGGCCGGCGCCGCGGTGGTCCCCGCCGCGCTCCGGCGCCGGTTGCCCGTGGTGGCGCTGCTCGTCGCGGCGGCGCTCTTCGGCTGGTATCCCGCGACCGGGATCGCGCTGGCGCTGGCCTCCTACAGCGTTGCCGCACGGGTTCAGCGGACCCGGTGGCGGGCGGTCGTGGTGACGGTGGCGGCGGCGTTGCCGTTCACGATCGGGCTGATCGGGTCCGGCTACCAGTGGAGGGTCGTGATCATCGAGTTCGGCATCGCCGCGCTCGTCACGGTCGCGGGCCCGGTCGTCGTGCAAACCCTTCTCGCGCAACGTGAACAGCTCATCGGGGCGCTGCGCGAGCAGTCGCGTTACGCCGGATCCACCGCCAGGCTGCAGGAACGGTCCCGCATCGCACAGGAGATGCACGACCTGCTCGGGCACCGGCTCAGCCTGATCTCGTTGTACGCGGGCAGTCTGGAAATGGACGCCACCCGGCACGTGAGCGAGCCGGCGCGGCTCATCCGGACGACCGTGCGCACCGCGATGGACGAGCTGCGGGCCACCCTCGGCATCCTCCGCCAGCCCGAACCCGCGGCCACCCGACCGGCCGACCACACCGGCACCAGGGCGGACATCTTCCAGCTGGTGCACCAGGCCCAGGCGGGCGGCCTCCCGGTGACGCTGCACTGGACCGGCGACGATCTGTCCGATGTGGCCAGACCGGTCCGGCAGGCGGTGCACCGGATCGTGCGGGAGGGACTGACGAACGTCTGCCGGCACGCGCCCGGTTCCCGGACGGAAGTCGTGGTGGAGCACGGAACCGACCGCGTCCGGGTCAGCGTGGCGGACGACGGACGCGCGGGAGCCCCGACGCCGGGCACCGGGCTCGGGCTCGCCGGCGTGCAGGAACGCGTCCGGTTGCTCGGCGGGACGTTCACCGCGGGACCGTTGGCGGGACAGGGATTCCGGATCGCCGCCGAGCTCTCCCTCGCGGTGACCGCCCCGGTCGCGCTCGCGGCGGTCGCCCAGGCCGAGCCGGAGGACGGCTTCGCCCGCGCGGGCATGTCCGCGGTGCTGGCCACGGGGCTGATCGGCGCGGTCGCGATCCTCGTCGTCACGTTCAACACGGCGATGTTCCAGCTTCCCGGCGTGGACACGCGGACTCCGTTCGAGGTGCTCAAGCTCGGCAGCACGCGCGCGCAGGTCGCCCAGACCGTCGGGTGGGAGAGCCAGATCGCACGCATGGCGTCACGCGGCGTCGAGCCGGCGCCGCCCAAGAACACCGACTGCTCGTACACCTACTTCGAAGAGAACGGGACCGCCATGGTCGAGCGCTACTGCTTCCGCAGGGATCTGCTGGTCCAGAAGTCCCGTTTCATGTTGCCGGGAGCGTGAACGTGATCAAGGTGATGCTGGTCGACGACGAACAGCTGCTGCGCGAAGGTGTCAGGCTGGTGCTGCGGCACGCGGACGACATCGAGGTGACCGCGGAGGCGGGCGACGGCGCCGAGGCGGTGCGGCTGGCCTGCACGCAACCCGTCGACGTGGCGCTCGTGGACATCCGCATGCCCGGCACCGACGGTCTGACCGCCGCCGAACAGCTCGCGCACCGCGCGCCCCACGTCAAGGTCGTGATGCTGACGACGTTCGGCGAGCAGGAGTACATCACCCGTGCGCTGCGGGCCGGTGCCGCCGGATTCCTGTTGAAGGACAGCGGACCGCAGGAGCTGATCCACGCCGTGCGCGCGGCTGCCCACGGTGGCGCCATCCTCTCGCCGCGGATCACCAAGGACCTGATCGCCACGCACCTGAGCGACGGCCGTTCCGTGAAGGCACAACGGCTCGTGGACACGTTGAACGACCGCGAACGCGAAGTCCTCGTGATGCTCGGTGTCGGCGCCTCGAACGCCGAAGCGGCCCGGCTGTTGTACATGGGGGAGGGCACGGTCAAGACCTACGTCAGCCGCATCCTCGCCAAACTGGGCTGCGCCAACCGCACTCAGGCCGCGATCGTCGCCCATGACGCCGGCCTCCTGCCTGCCGCGTGAAAGCCTTTTACGCCCAGAAAAGGTGTGCCCGGGAAAGGAGCTCAGGACCGCCGAGCCCGAGCTCCTTTCCGGTGCGTTCGGCCGACTCACCGGTGCGTCAGCCGAACGCGGTCAGGCGGCGCACTTGCGCGCGGCGGCGGCAGCCTGGTTGGACCTGTTGTTCTGCTGGGCCGCGACCTTCTTCGCCTGCGCGGCGCGGTTGGCCTGCGCGGTGGCCTGCTGCTTGGCTTTCTGCGCCGCGGCCGCTGCCTGGTTCGCCTTGTTCTTGTCGGCTTGCTGATTGGTCTGCTGGGCCTTCGCCGCGGCGGCCTGAGCCGCCCTGGCGGCGTTGTTCGCCCGCTGCTGGGCGCGCTTGGCGTTGTTCGCCGCCCGCTTGGCCGCACGCTGCGCCCGGCCGGCCTGGTTGCGGGCGTTGTTCGCGGCGTTGTTCGTCTGCTGCTTCTGCTGGGCGTTGCACTTTCCCTGGTTCGCGCCCGCCGACGGACTCGCGCTCGTCGAAGGGGCTGTACTTGTTGTTGGGGCCGCACTTGTCGAAGGACTGGCGAGAGCCGTTCCGACTGCTCCGAAACTCACCGCCGCCGCCAGTACCGCCACCAGTGCGCCGCGCTTCACGTTGTTCTCCGGCATGTCCGCTTCCTCTCGTCCGGCCCGCTGCACAGCGGAGCCGCTCAACGGGGGAGTACGCGGCCTTGATCACCGGTCGTTCACCGGTTCCGCCGCCTCGAAACGATCGGGGCACCACCCAGGCCGACCGTCTACGAGGTCGAGACGATCGGCAACTTGTCGCTGTCGCACAACGAAATCCACTGTTGGACCATTCGCGGACTTCACGAGAGGGCACCACATGGGCAAGCACCACAACGACGGTCGCAGGGCCAAGGCGATCGCGGCCGGCATCGGTCTTGTCGCGGTCGTGATCACCGCGACGACGTTCACCGCGAGCCAGGCGGCTCAGAACGACCGTGCGACTCCCGCGCAGGCCACCGAAACGTTGCGGCAGAAGGCTTCCACGCCCGGCACCGCGTGGGCCGTCGACCCGGCCACGAACGAGGTCCTCGTCACCGCCGACAGCACCGTGACCGGAGCGCGCTGGGACAACCTCGTGTCCACGGTGAAGTCGATGGGCTCCAAGGTGAAGCTCGAACGCACGGAGGGCACCTTCCAGTTGTTCGCGGAGGGCGGCGACGCCATCTTCGCGGGCAACAGCAGGTGTTCGCTGGGCTTCAACGTCGTCACGAACGACAACCGCCCCGCGATCCTCACCGCGGGCCACTGCACGGCCGCAGGCAGGCAGTTCTCCCTGGCCGCCGGCGGAAGGGCGGCGGCGACCGTGGTGAGGTCCACCTTCCCCGGCAACGGCGACTTCGCCCTGCTGACCTACAACAACCGCAACACCGACGCGCCCAGCGAGGTCGACACCGGCAACGGCAACAAGGTCCAGATCCGGCGAGCCGCCGAGGCCCAGGTCGGCCGGCAGGTGCAGCGGATGGGCAGCACGACCGGCCTGAAGTCCGGTCGCGTCACGGGCCTCAACGCCACGGTGAACTACCCGGAGGGCGCGGTGACCGGCCTGATCCAGACGACCGTGTGCGCCGAGGGCGGCGACAGCGGCGGTCCGCTGTTCGCCCGCAACGGCGACGCGATCGGCCTCACCTCCGGCGGCAGCGGTGACTGCCGGCGCGGCGGTGTGACGTTCTTCCAGCCGGTCACGAAAGCACTGGCGGCGGTCGGCGCCAGCATCGGCTAGGCCGGTTGCCAGCCCAGTTCCGGACCCAGCTTCGTCGCGATGTCGGTGAGGATCTGCACGTAGTCCTCGTGGTCGAAGCTGAACGGCAGCGCGAACGCCACCTCGTCGACCTCCTGGAAGGCGAGGTGCGCGTACAGCTGCTCGGCGATCTCCGCGGACGTGCCGATCAGGTCGCGGGCGAACATGAACCGGCGCGGCCCCACCGGTGCTCCGGTGCGGGCCGTGCGCTGGTCCACGTAGTCCTGGTACTTCGCGCGCTGCTCCGTCGTGGCCGAGTCCGTGGGGATCACCACCAGACCCTGCGAGACCCGGCCACCGCCGTGCTCGCGGAACGTCCGGATGTGCGACTGCTGGATCTCGGCGAAGTCCTCCGACTGCTCGGCCTGGACCACGTTGCTGCACAACAGGTTCAGCCCGTGTTCGCCGGCCCACTTCGCTGACCGCAGGCTTCCGCCGCCGTACCACATCCGCTCGCTCAGGCCGGGCGAGTGCGGCTGCACGCGGTCCGAGAACACCTCGATGCCCTCGGTGCCGCTGAAGTCCGTGGCCTTCTCGCCGCGCACGAAGTCCAGCAGCCGTTGCAGCCGGTCGTAGCTGAAGTCCTCGACGTCCGCGGTCTGCGGGTAGAGCGCGTGCTTGACCTCGTCGTACCGCATCGGCGGCCCGACGCTGACGCCCGGATTCAGGCGACCGCCGGACAGCACGTCGACGGTCGCCAGGTCCTCCGCGAGCCGCAGCGGGTTCTCCCAGCCCAGCGGGATGACCGCGGTGCCGAGGCTGATCCGGCTGGTCCGCTGGGAGGCGGCGGCCAGGATCGCGATCGGCGAGGAGATCCCGAACTGCAGATGCCGGTGCCGCACCCACGCGCTGTCGAACCCGAGTTCCTCACCGAGCGCGATGATGTCCAGCGTCGTCCGATGGCCGGCGCCGGGATTGTGCTCGTCGAACAGCCCGATGGTGAGAAAACCCAGCTTCCGCAACGGCTCTGACTTCCGCGGCACGGAACCTCCTCGATCAAGTCTCCTTCCGAGTTTAGGTGACGTTTCAACTAGGTCCACATCGTGGAACGGTCAGGCCGTCGCGAAGGTCACCGAGAACGTCGCGTTCCTGGCGTGCAGCCGGTGCTGCGGCAGCACGCCCGGTCCGCACGACGCCGTGCCGAGGCCGTGCTGGGCGAGGTCGAGGTTCAGGTACACGTGCTCACGCGGCTTGAGATCGACGGTGTGCCGCGCGGCGTCGAGGTCCTCGCTGGTCCAGCGGCGGGCGGTGAAGTCGAACACCGGCTCGCCCTCGATCTTCAGATCACCGATCCGCAGCCAGCGGGCGTCCGCGCGGTTGCCGTTCTCCTGCGGGAAGACGTACGGGGTCTGCAGCGCGTCCACAGTGGACGCGAAACGGCCGATCCTGGCCGCCTGACGGCTGTCCGCGTACGCCTCGCCGGGCCCGGCGCCGAACCATTCGACGCTGTCGAACGCCCCAGGCAGAGTCAGCCGCAGACCGAGGCGGGGAAGCGTGCACGGCCAGTCGCCGTCCGGGGTGACGGTGAGCCGCAACCGCAGGCGGTCGCCGTCGGCGGTCCAGTGGTAGTCCGCGAGCATGCCGAAGCCCAGGCTGGGCGGCGCCACCCGCGTCCGGACGACCAGGGCGGTCTCCTGGACGTCGACCTCGATGACGCGGTGTTGCAGACGGTGCAGGCCCGCTTCACGCCAGGCGCGTTCCTCGGGGTGGTCCGAGCCCCGGTCGTTGTCGGTCGGGGCCCGCCAGAGGTCGAGGCGCGGGCCGTCGACCGGATGCTCGCCGAGCCGGGTGAGCAGGCCGGTCGCCGGGTCGAACTCGCCGGGGCCGAGCCACAGCACGTCACCCACGCCGACGAGCTCCACCGGGCCGATCGGGGTGACCGGATCGGCTTCGGCGATGGAGAGCTGGCCCCAGGCGACGACGTGACCGGCATTCGCCCAACTCGTGGCCTCGGCCAGGGAAGCGCGAACGGTCAGCCAGCCCTCACCCGTTGCAGCAGGCAGTTCAGGCAGCGGGACGTCCGCGTGCGTCCCAGCGGCCACCGCCGGCACGTCGAGAGAGCCCGACGAGACTTCTTCCCCGTCGACCTCGTACACCCAGTCGAACCGCAGGTGGTCGAGCGAACCGTGGTCGTAGTAGCTGGTGATCCGGATGCCGGAACCCGTTCCGGTGATCCGCACCGGCTCGAAGACCTTGGCGAACTCCAGCAGGCCCGGCGAGGGCGTGCGGTCGGGGAACACCAGGCCGTCGATCACGAAGTTGCCGTCGTGCAACGGCTCGCCGAAGTCGCCGCCGTAAGCGAAGTGCCCGTCGCGCTCCAGGCCGTGGTCGATCCACTCCCAGATGAACCCGCCCTGCACGGTCCGGTACCGCTCGAACAGCTCGCGGTACTCGAGCATCCCGCCCGGCCCGTTGCCCATCGCGTGCGCGAACTCGCAGAGCACGAACGGAATTCCGTGCCGCTTCTCCTGCCCGATCTGGTCGACTTCCTCGTGCGAGGCGTACATGCGGCTGTACACGTCGACGTACTCGCAGTCGAAGTCACCTTCGTAGTGCACCGGGCGGGACGGGTCGCGGTCACGGGTCCACTCGGCCATCGCGGCGAGGTTGCGGCCGGTGTGGGACTCGTTGCCGAGCGACCACAGCACGATCGACGGGTGGTTCTTGTCCCGCTCCACCATCCGGCGCATGCGGTCCACATAGGACTCCGCCCAGCGCGGGTCCTCACTGGGATTGCCGGCCCAGCCCAGCTCGCCGAACCCGTGCGTCTCCAGGTCGCATTCGTCGATCACCCACAGGCCGTACTCGTCGCACAGCTCCAGGAAGTACGGGTCCGGCGGGTAGTGGCTGGTGCGCACGGCGTTCACGTTGTGCTTCTTCATCAACAGCACGTCCGCGAGCGCGGTCTCGCGGGGCACCGCACGGCCGAACCGAGGGTGGTGCTCGTGCCGGTTCACGCCGCGGAAGACGACCCGCGAGCCGTTGATCGTGAGCACGCCGTCCTCGATCGCGACGGTCCGGAACCCGATCCGCACCGGCACCCGTTCGGCGTCGGTGTGCACGAAACCGTCGTACAGCCTCGGGCTCTCGGCACTCCACGGTTCGACGGGCGCCGAGAAGGACTGGCCCGGCGGCAGATCGTGCACGTCCAGCTCCGGCACGGTGATCATCGCGCCCGCCACCTCCAGGGTGCCGAGCCCCGAAACGTGGTCGTAGGAGGCGTGCACCTGGTAGTCCGCGACACCGCCGCGCGGCCGGGACAACAGCGTGACCGCGCGGAAGATCCCGGACATCCACCACATGTCCTGGTCTTCGAGGTAGCTGCCGGCCGACCACTGGTGCACCCGGACGGTCAGCACGTTTCCGGACGGGCGGAGCAGGTGGCCCACCTCGAACTCCGCCGGCAACCTGCTGCCGCGGGTGATGCCCAGTTCGGTGTCGTTGAGCCAGATCCGCCCGCACGAGTCGATGCCGTCGAAGCGCAGCGCCGCCGGCTCGTCCGGCCAGTTCTCCGGCAGGTCGAACACCAGCCGGTAGTCACCCGTCGGGTTCTCGGACGGCACGAAGGGCGGCTCGACCGGGAACGGGTACTTCACGTTCGTGTAGGCGGGCGAACCGTGGCCCTGCAGTTGCCAGTGCCCCGGCACGGTGATGGTGCCCCAGTCACCGTCGTCGAGACGGAAGTCCCAGGTCCCGTTGAGCGACAACGAAGGCGCGTCGGAGATGAAGAAGGCACGCGGCGGCAGCGCGCCCGTGCCAGGACCGATTTCCTCGATGTAGGACAAGTTGTTCAACCCTTCTGTGCCTCAACGGCAGCGGGCCCTCCGAAACGTCCGTGAACGCTCCCGTGAACGTTCACGGCACGGGCCGAAGCATGAAGCCGATCGAGGGGGAGTGTCAAGGCTCAGGCCGAGTCGCGGACCAGCAGAACCGCGTTGACCTGCAGTTCCTCGGGCGGCAGCGGAGCGTCGCCGACCAGCAGCCTGCCCGCCTGTTCGATCGCGAGCGCGCCGATCCGGGTGGTGTCGAGCGCGACGCTCGTCAGCGCCGGGTCGACGACGGTGCCGAGCTGGAGCCCGTCGAACCCGACCACCGCGAGGTCCCTCGGCACGGCCAGGCCCAGTCGCCGCGCGGCCCTCAGGGCACCGATCGCGACCACGTCGTTGTAGGTGAACACGGCGGTGAGGTCGGGATGCCCCGCCAGGAGTTCGGTCAACGCCTCGGCACCGCCGTCGACCGACTGTGCGGTGTGGCCGACCGCTGCGGCTTCGAGCCCGTGCCTGGTCATCGCGCCGGCGAACCAGTCGCGGCGCGGGCTGGGCTTCGTGCGGCTCGCGTGGTCGAGCATGCCGATCCTGCGATGACCCGCGGCGACGAGGTGGTCGACGGCTTCGTGCACGCCCTTCTCGCCGTCGATGCGGATCGAGCTGAAGCGCGGTGTCTGGTGGTCACGACCTATCAGCACCACGGGGATGCCGCTGAGGTGCTGGTCGAGCTCGGTCTCGTCGAGGCTGAAGTAGCCCACCACGGCGTCCACCTGCGACACGACGACCTCGATCGTGCGGCGTTCCTCGTCGATGCTGTCCGCCGTGTCGTACACGATGACGTGCCAGTCACGTGCGCGCGCGGCCTCCAACGCACCGTGCGCGACCTCGGTGAAGAACGGGTTCAACAGGTCAGGGATCACGAGGCCGATCGTGGTGCTGTCCTGCCGCACGAGCCCGCGGGCGAACCGGCTGGGCCGGTAACCCAGCTCGCGCGCGGCGTCCAGCACCCGCTGCTTGGTGCCGGCGTCGATCTCGCCCTTGTGGTTGAGGGCCCGCGACACGGTCTGCCGCGAGACCCCGGCGGTCCGCGCGACGTCGTTGATCGTGACGCGCTTGCCCATGATCACCTTTCGTCGGACTGGGCACGAGTATGCAGGGCGTCGAGGACCGCGGTGATCGCGGCGCGCGAGTCCCGCCGCACCGCCGCGGTGATCCTCCGCGTCACCGGCAGCTCCCGCGTCATCACGTCGAACCGCCGGTCGACGGCCAGCGCGGGCAGCACCGCGACCGCCAGACCTGCCTCGACGTGCTTCAGCGTCAGCATATAGTTGGTGAACCGGCCGACCACCCGCGGCTCGAACCCAGCCTGCCGGCACAGCCGCGTGGCGAGGTTCGCCATGTACGAGCCGGGGATGTCGAACGCCCACGGCTCGTCCTTGCACGCCGCGAGGTCGTTCTTCGGCTGGCCGGGCGGCGTGACCAGCACGATCGGGTCCGCGCCCAGCGGCACGACGTCGATGTCGCTCGGCACCGGCAGCTCGACGAAGTCGGTGGTCGTGATGATCACGTCGACCTCGCCTGCCAGCAGCGCGGGCATGCTGGCGTGCGGTTCGAGCTCGACCAGTTCGACGTCGAGGTGCGGGTGGGCGAGGTGGCCGATCGCGGGCACGGCGAGCGTGTGGATCGAGCTCTGGAACGCGCCGAGCCGCACCCGGCCTGACGGCTCCTGGCTGAGCTCGCGCAGCTCGGCCTCGACGGAGTCCATCTGGTCGAGGATCGAGCGCGCCCGCCGCGCCAGGATCAGGCCGGCCGACGTGAGCCGCACCCGCCGCCCGGTCCGTTCGAGCAACTGGGTGCGCGTCTCGTTCTCCAGCACCGCGAGCTGCTGCGACACGCTCGACGGACTCAGGTTCGCGGCCTGTGCCACGGCCCGCACGGTGCCCAGCGCGTCGAGCTGGCTGAGCAGACGCAGGCGCCACGGGTTCAGGGTCATGCTGTGCAGTGTCGTCTTGTACGGCATTTCCGAACAGCGAGCGCGGAAATGTGAGATGGACCCGATGCTCGTCCACTCGTAGCGTCCAGAGGCATGGACACCTTCTGGGACGACGTCGACCGCCACCTGGTCCGCTACGGCGGAACGTTCACGCGCGAGATCATCGACAGCGCGTCGGGGAGCTTCCTGTTCACCGAGGACGGCCGTCGCATCCTGGACTTCACGTCCGGGCAGATGAGCGCCATCCTCGGCCACTCGCACCCGCGCATCGTCGAGACCGTGCAACGTCAGATCGCGAACCTGGATCACCTGTTCAGCGGCATGCTGAGCCGCCCGGTCGTGGACCTGGCCCGTCGCCTGGCCGAGACTCTGCCGCCGTCGTTGTCGAAGGTGCAGCTGCTCACCACCGGCGCCGAGTCGAACGAGGCCGCGCTGCGCATGGCCAAGCTCGTCACCGGCAAGCACGAGGTGGTCGCGTTCGCCCGCTCGTGGCACGGCATGACCGCGGCGGCCGCAGCGGCGACCTACAGCGCGGGCCGCAAGGGGTACGGGCCCGCGACGCCGGGCAACTTCGCGATCCCCGCGCCGTCCGGTGACTGGCAGGCGCAGCTGGACCTGGCGTTCGACCTGATCGACGCGCAGTCCGTCGGCTCGCTGGCCGTGTGCATCGTCGAGCCGATCCTGAGCTCTGGCGGGATTCTCGAGCCACCGCTTGGCTACTTCGCCGCGCTACAGCAGAAGTGCCGTGAGCGCGGGATGTTGCTGATCCTGGACGAAGCCCAGACCGGCCTGTGCCGCACGGGCAACTGGTACGCGTTCGAACGTGACGGCGTGGTGCCGGACATCCTGACGTTGTCGAAGACCCTGGGCGCCGGGTTGCCACTGGCCGCCGTGATCACCTCGGCGGAGATCGAGGAGGAGGCGCACGCCCGCGACTACCTGTTCTTCACGACGCACGTGTCGGACCCGTTGGTCGCCGCCGTCGGCAACACCGTGCTGGACGTGCTGGTCGAGGAACGGCTGGACGAACAGGCGGCCAAGCTCGGCGCGTTCCTGCGCAACGGCCTGGACGACCTCGCCGCGCGGCACTCGCTGGTGTCCGACGTGCGGGGGCGCGGTCTGCTGGTGGGGCTGGAGATCGCGGACGAGTCGCTGAGCGCGCCGATCACGCAGAAGTGCCTGGACCTGGGGCTGCACATGAACATCGTGCAGATCCCCGGGATGGGCGGGGTGTTCCGGATCGCGCCGCCGCTCACCGCGTCCGAAGAGGAGCTGGCGCTGGGACTGGGCATTCTCGACGAGGCGATCGGAGCGGCCGGCTGACCAGATGGCCATCCGGCTCGGTCGGACGGAGGAGGCCGGATGATCGGCCCACCTCCTACGATCGCCGGTGTGGGGGAACTTCGCCGTAAGCGGCAGGTGGGAACGATGTTCGTCGCGACGGCCGTGGTGTGCGCCGCACTCTTCACGATCACCGTCCGGATCAGCGGGTTCAACCGGGCTTTGGGGTTGAGCGGTGCCGGCGTCAGGGCGCCGCGGATCCTCCTCGTCCCACCGGTGAGGATCGCCGAGGCCGCAGCAGTTCTGTTGCTGGCCTTCCTGCTCGCCTGGAAGGCACCGATGCTGCGAGCAGCGGTGGCTGTGGCGGCGTTGGCGCTGGTCAGTCTGCACGCCATCGTCTTCCGGTCGAACTCCCTGCTCAGCCGTACCGACACCGCGCTGCTCTTCTTCATGGTCGGGTTGATCGCCGTCGGTGGCGGGTTGTTGATCCGGATGCGGGACCGGTCGAGGGAGGCACTCGCGGTCGCGGCGGAGGAACGTGCGCGGCGCGACGAACGCCTGGACATGGCGCGGGAGCTGCACGACGTCGTGGCACACCACGTCACCGGAATGCTCGTGCAGGCACAGGCCGCGCTGGTGGTCGGAGAGCAGGACAGGGCCAGGGCGTACGAGATGCTGCCGGGCATCGTCGACGGCGGCACGGACGCGTTGGGCGCGATGCGGGCGATGGTCCGGACGTTGCGGGACAACGGTGCCGCGACCGCCACCAGCGATCTGACCGCCGACCTGCACCAGCTCGTGGAGAAGTCGGGTCTGCCGGTGCGCACGAGCATCGAGCTGACCGACGACGTGCGGCCGGAGCTGGGGCGCTCGGTGCTCAGGCTGGTGCAGGAAGCGTTGACGAACACCCGCAAGCACGCTCTCGACGCGACGAACGTGGAGGTGGACGTGCGGCTCACGGCCACCGCGGTGTTGCTGTCCATTGTGGACAACGGCACGACCAGACCCGCGCACTCGGGCGGGTTCGGGCTGGTGGGCATGCGGGAACGGGTGCACGAGCTGGGCGGGCGGTTCTTCGCGGGCGCCACCGGTGAGGGCTGGCTGGTCACCGCCGAGCTGCCGCTGGAGGTGCGGGCGTGATCTCGGTGCTTGTTGCCGAGGATCAGGGCGTGGTGTGTGCTGGGTTCTGGTTGGTTCTGGAGGTGCGGGCGTGATCACTGTGCTTGTTGCCGAGGACCAGGACATGGTGCGTGCCGGGTTTCGGTTGATTCTGGAGGCGCAGCCGGACGTTCGCGTGGTCGCGGATGTCGCGGACGGGCTCAGCGCCGTCGCGCGGGCCAAGGAGCTGATGCCCCAGGTGTGTCTGGTCGACGTGCGGATGCCGGGCCTGGACGGTCTGGAGGTCACCCGGCAGCTCGCACCGCACACCCGAGTCGTGGTGGTCACGACGTTCGACAGCGACGACGTCCTGAACCGTGCGCTGGACCTCGGCGCGTGCGGGTTCCTCACCAAGGACGCCAGTCCCGGGCTGCTGGTCGAGGCGATCAGGTCCGCGGCACGTGGGGACGTGCTGGTGTCGCCGCAGGTCGTGTTGCGGGTGCTGCGGCGTTCGGTGCCGCCGGTCGCGACCGCCGAGACCGAGGTGCTGACCCCGCGCGAACTGGACGTCGTGCGGCACGTCGCGCAGGGCCTGAGCAACAACGAGATCGCCACCGCGCTGCGGCTCTCGGTGTCGTCGATCAAGGCCCACCTGGCATCGGTGCAGGCCAAGGTGGGTGCGCGCAACCGCGTCGAGATCGTGGCGTGGGCGTTCCGCGCGCACGTGGTGGCCGGCTGACCTCGGCCGAAAGGCTGACCCCGGCCGAGGTTGGCAGCTGTTCGGCCATGATCTTCCGACTCCTGAGCTGATCCGCCCGCACCCGCTCGCACAGCAGGCTCGTCCACATCGGACTTCTGGTGGGCGAAAGGTCTTCCTGTGCTGGCTCAAGTGTCCCGTGTCGATCTCCGCAAGGTCTGGGGTGCGGCCGCGGCCGTGACGTTGACCTGGATCTGCGTGCGGAGCCTCAGTTCCGGCCTTCTCGACCTGCGCGTCTATCTGGCGGGCGGCGAGGCGTGGCGGGCCGGCACGGACCTCTACACCGCTGACTTCACGGCACCCCTCGGTCTGCCGTTCACGTATCCGCCGTTCGCGGCGATGTTGTTCAGCGGGCTCACCCCATTACCGTTGCCGGTCATCGCCGTGCTCTTCACGGCGGCCGGCATCGCGTTGTTCACGGCGGCGTGTACCGCGGCGGCCCAGCGCGTCCAGGTGGGCCTTGGCCTCGCCTCGCTGTGCCTGCTGCTCGAACCCCTGCGCGGCGGCCTGGATCTCGGTCAGATCAACATGATCCTGATCGGTTTCGTCGCCGCCGACTGCCTGCTGCCGCGCACGCCGTGGCCACGGGGAATGCTGGTCGGAATCGCCGCCGCGATCAAGCTGACGCCGGCGATCTTCGTGCTGTTCTTCCTGTCCCGCAAGCGGTGGAGGCCCGCGCTGACCGCCGTCGGCACGTTCGCCGGCGCCGGCCTGATCGGCTGGGTGCTCGCACCGGGCCAGTCGAAGCAGTTCTGGTTCGAGGCGATGCTCGACCCGCAACGCGTCGGCGGCCTCGCCTACACCGCGAACCAGTCGTTGCGCGGCCTGCTGTTCCGGCTGGGCGCGCCCGAGTCGGTGTGGCTGGTGCTCTGCGTGCTCGTGCTGGCGGTGACCGTGCTGGTGCTGCCACGGTTGCGCGACGACCTCACGGCACTGGTGGCCGTCGCCGCCGCGGGGTTGCTGATCTCGCCGGTGTCCTGGTCGCACCACTGGGTGTGGATCGCTCCCGCCCTGCTGCTCCTGCACGGCTGGGTGCGGATCGCGGTGGGCGCGGTGTTCGCCGTCGGCCCGCACTGGCTGCTCCCGGCGACGGGCGACAAGGAACTCGCGTGGGCCTGGTGGCAGCACCTGATCGGCAACGCCTACGTGTGGCTGGGCCTGGCGTTCCTGGTCTGGTGCGCGATCAAGGCCATGCGGGATCGGTCGCCGGTCCGCGGCGACGTTCTGGACCCTGCCGGTTACTTGGCCGGCACGGGCAGCTTGCCCAGCAGCGCGCGAGCCTTCCGCAGGATGTCGGCCTCCTCATGACCGAACTCCGACAGGTAGTGGCGCAGCGCGTGCCGGAGCAGGATCAGCTCTTCCTCGTTGAGTTCGAGGGTCGTGGTACCCATGCCTCCATGTTAGGCCTGCTCAGGACGTTCTGCGTGGTACGAACGGGCGGCGCGGTCCGGCAGACCGCGCCGCCCAGCTGATCAGCTGCCGAGCAGGTAGTCGATCGATCTGTCCATCACCGTGTTGCGGGTGGCCGCGTCGGAGATGCCTTCGAGGCCGAACCCGAAGTACAGGGTGTCGGCGGTCCTCACCACGGCGCCCTCCGGGAACCCGGCGGCGGTGGTCCGGATGAAGTTGTTGCTGTTCACCCCGCTGCCCGGCGGCGGGCCGGTGATGGCCCAACCGTCCATACCGGACTCGAACGACGTGCTGCCCTCGCCGGTCGTGACGGCGATGTCGTCGACGAACACGCCCAGCCCCTGCGTGGCCCAGTCACTGGCGTAGGCGATGGAGATCTCGACCTGGCTGTTCGCGTAGGCGGACAGGTCGACGTTCCACTGCTGCCAGCCGCCGGACGAGCCGGACGCCGCGTTCCAGGAGCCGGTCGACCCGGTCGGCGCGCAGGTGCCGTCGGGGTTGATCGTCTGGTAGTGGTCGAGCTGCGGGTGCAGGTCGCGCCAGCCCTCCGGACAGCTGTCCCCGGTCGCGGTCGTCGTGTGCCCGTTGAGGTCGGGCAGCGTCGTCCAGTTGGTGCCGCCGGCCGTGCGGGCCTCGACGAACAGGTGGTCCCACGCGGCCTCGGTGTCGTACGACGTCCAGAACGACATCTGCGCGCCACCCGCTGGAACGTTGATCGTGCGGGTCAGTCGCTTGTACGACACGTCACTGATCTGCGAGTAGACGTAGTAGTCGCCGAAGTGCGGCTTGAACGGGCCGCCGGGGCGATCCCACGCGGCCGCGACATCGCTGGCGAACTGCGGGTACTCGTTCACCGGCAGCAGGCCGCTCGTCGTGATGAACGAGGCGGTGTTGGCCTGGTTGTCGGCGCTGCCGGACCCGTTCAGGGTCAGGGTGACGCCGGTGAGCGGGTTCGCGACGCCGCTGACCGGGAACGTGTCACCGGTGTCCGGGTCCTGGCCCGCTCCGCTGTTGACGACCGCCGCGCCGAACCAGTAGGTGAGGACGTCGTTCACGCCGTCCCCGGAGCCGTCGAGCGGACGGCATCGCAGATCCTTGTCTGGCAATGTGTTGCACGGCTTGTTCTCGAACGGGTCGTAGAGCTGGGTGCCGAGCGCGCCGGTGTACTGGTGCCCGGCGAACTGCCCGGTGTAGAGCACCTTGCCGCCCTCGTTGAGGTAGTCGCGGATCTCCAGCAGTTCGGTCTGCGCGAGGCTGGAGGCGTTACCGGCGCCCCAGCCGGGTTCACGCGTGACGACGTCGTCGCCGGTGTACCAGATGACGGCCTTGTAGTGGCTCAGCACACCGAGCGCGTCGGGTGCCTTGCGGCCGTTGGCATCCACGTCGTACACGTCGTGCGCGACCCCGTTCGCGGCGAGCGCGTCGGTGTAGTACGACAGGTACTGCGGCGCGGTCACACCGGGCTTCGCCGGTGAGACACCGGTGTAGTCCTCGGCGGCCAGCACGAGCACCTTGTCACCGGACTCCGAGACGGCGGTGTAGGTGAAGGAGCCGCTCGTCTGCCCACCGCCTTCGAACCACACCTTGACCTGGTCGCCGGGGTTCGTGCCGGTCACCGTGCCGCGCATGACGTGGTAGTAGTTCGCGTTGCCGGCGCTGTAGCGCTCGCCGCCGGTCCACTCGGACGTCGGCGCGCTCCGCACCGGGCCGGTGCCGATCTGCCACTTGGCGGTGACGGCACCGAGCGACTTCTTCGCCAGCACGCGGACTTCCTGCGGGTCGCCGTACGACACGTCGAAGGTGAAGTCCAACATGGACAGTGGCGTGTTCTCCTGGTCGAGCTCGGTCTGGTCGAGGTAGAACGGCTTGACGCCGATGCCGACGCTCGACTTGGGGTTCGCCGGGTCCGGCGCGGACTTCGCGAGCGACAGCGAGAACGGCAGCGACTTCTGGAACTCGGCCTCGACGAGCGCCTCGTCGTCCGGGAAGACGAAGCCACAGCCGTCGCAGCCCTCGCCGAGCTCAGGCGTGAACGCCACGGTGCCGTTGCGGCTGTCGGCGTAGTCGGTGGTCTCGCCGTTCGTCACGTACAGCTCGTCGGAGCTGATACCGGGGTCGAATCCTGGGATCGCGGGCTTGGCGTCGGTGCCGGCCAGCGCGACGTAGATCGGGTTGTCGGCCTCCGGCGATCCGGTCTGCCAGCCCTGCGGGTAGAGGATGTACGGCCCGTAGGAGTGCCAGTTGGACTGGAACTTCGGCTTGATCCGGTCCAGCAGCCCCTGCATGGCCTTGGTCTCGGGCTCGGACGCCGCGCTCGGTCCGCGGTAGGTCTCGCTGGCGGTCGCGGTGGACGAGCCCTCGTTGTCGTAGTTGAAGTGCTCGTCGAAGTTGCGGTTCGGGTCCACGCCGTCACCGACGGTGATCTGGCCGTTGCCGTCGTTGTCGCGCAGGTTCTTGCGCCACAACCGTTCCGCGTCGAACGTGTACTGGTAGCCATCCGGGTTGGCGACGAGGATGAACCACAGCTCGGTGTTCTTGAGGAGGTTCTTGATCTCGTTGTCGCCGGCCTTGAATCGGTTCACGTAGTGGTTGAGCAGCCTGCGGTTCACCTCGGTGCTGATCCACTCGCGCGCGTGCTGCGTCGACGAGTAGAGCACGGCGGGACGGGCGCCGTCCTTGAGGCCGTTGGCGCCCTGCGTGACCTTCAGCGCGATGATCTCGCGGCCCTGCCCGGTCTTGCCGAGCACCTCGAGCTTGACGAGGTTCTGGTTGTTGCGCGCCAACGTGTACAGCTGGTCGCGGAACCCGCCCGGTTCGTCGTAGGACCGCCACACCGTGAAGCCGTTCGCGGCCTGTTCGGCGGCGAGCTGTCTGGTGGTCTTGCCATCCTTGGTCTTCTTGAGCTGCGCGTCGACGCCGCGTTCGGAGAGTTGTTTCCGCTGGGCGCTGTCGAGCACGAGTTCGACCTCGACCTTGTCGCCGGCCGTTCTGGTGCCGGCGACGTCGAAGCCCTGTCTGGACAGGTCACCGGCCTGCTGAGGGGTCACCTGGGCGACGTAGACGTCGAGGGGGTCCTGGGGCGGGGCGGCCTGGGCGGGCGACGCCGCCGCACCGCCGAGGACGAGAGCCAACGCGGACAGGAGAATCGTGGACCGCTTCATTGCGTTCCTCCGGGGCGTGCGTGGTCGACGCAAGACCAGCCGACGCTACGCCGATCGGGCGTTACTTTGACGAGCCTTTCGGCCCTACCCGTACGGCCCAACGGTGTCAGGTGGTGATCGGATGACCGCACGCCGTATTCTCCGGGAGTGGCGAGCACGGGGGACCTCGACGCAGCCGACCGCGACTTCAGCCGTTACCTGTCGGCACGCGTGTTGTCGGTCGCGGGCGCCGTGGTGTCCGCGGTGGCACTGCCGGTCCTCGTCTACCAGCTGACCGGCTCCGCGGGGTGGACGTCGGCGGTCACGGCCGCGGAAGCGTTGCCGTACCTGGTGTTCGGCCTGCTGGCGGGCGCGCTCGCGGATCGGCTGGACCGCCGGAAGATGATGGTGGCGCTGGACTTCGCCGTCGCCGGGGTGCTGCTCAGCGTTCCGCTGGCGTGGCTGGCCGGTGGCTTGAGCGCCCCGCACGTCGTGCTGGTGGCGTTCGCCACGCAGACGGCGTTCGTGTTCTTCGACGCGGCCAACTTCGGCGCCCTGCCCGCGCTGGTAGGCAAGGACCGGCTGACGGTCGCCTATTCGACGCTCTACGGGCGCACGACCGTCATCGAACTCGTGGTGCCGGGTCTCACCGGTCTGTTGGTGGCGGTCATCGCCCCGGCGGCACTTCTGGCGGTGAACGCGCTGACCGCCGTGGGATCGGCGTTGTTGTTGCGCGGCATCGCCAGCAGCATGGCGAACCCACGCCCGGTGCGCGGCGCCGGCGAGATCGTCGCGGACGTGCGGGAAGGACTGCGCTTCCTCTGGCGCGAACCGATCATCCGCACCCTCACGCTGGTCGGCGCCACGCACTCGGTCGCGATCGGAGGCTGGATGGCCGTGCTCGTGCCGTTCGCCGACCGCGTGCTGGGCGTCGCGCCGCGCGGTGACGTGCGGCTCGCGGCGTTGTTCAGCAGCTGGGGCGTGGGCGCGATCATCGCGTCCAGGGTGCTGCCGACACTGACCGAGCGCTGGGGCGGGGCTCGGCTGGCGCTCGCCGCGTTGCCGTTGTCCGTGCTGGGCGGCCTGTTCGTGCTCATGAGCCCGCACTGGATCGTCACGTGCCTGGCGATCGGGTACTGGGGCGCGGCCAGTTCCGCCGTGGTCATCAACGGGATCACCTACCGCCAGCAGGTGTGCCCGGCGGAACTCCAGTCGCGGGTGAACACCACCGGCCGGATGATCGCGTGGGGCCTCGGCCAGCCACTCGGCGCGGCCCTCGCGGGTGCGTTGTCGGTCGCGGCGGGCGATCCGCGGGCCGGACTCGTGGCCGGTCTGGCGGTGCTGCTGGTGGGCGTCGTGCTGGCGTGGGTGACGCCGGTGCTGCGGCGCGAGACCAAGCTCAGCCGGTGACCGCCTGCGGCCACTGCCCGCCGGGCAGCTTGACGTCGCTCATGAGACTGCTGAGCGTCCGCAGCCGGGCGCAGCCCTCGACGATCCTCTTGGCGCTGTCCGCCATCAGCCCCAGGTACTCCTCGGTGAGGGCGCCGATCCCGCCGGCGAGCTTCTCGATCGCGTTCGGGATCGTCACCACTCCCACCGTCTCGCAGGCGACCTCGACGAACTTCGCCAGGAACTTCGTCGCCATCCTGACCAGGGTGGTCATGTAGCCGACGTTGGCCGTGGCGATGTCCATGAGGAACTTGCTGACCTCGTCGGCCTTGGCCGCCACGACCGCGCTCGCGTCGTTCTGCGCCGTCACCTTGTCCCAGTAGGCGGTGGCGGCCTTGCCCTCCCACTCGTAGGCCAGGTTCGTCTTCGGGTGGTTGAAGCCCACCACGGGGTTCTTCACGTCGCTGATCCAGTTGAACGACTGCACGATCAGCGACGCGACGGGCACGTGGTGGCGCCATGCGGTCTGCGCGAGTGCCTCCAGCTTGCGCAGGCCTTCCCGGACCAGTTCGAGGTATCCGTGGATCCGGTCCATCACGGGAGTGAGCACGTACCGCCACTCGTTGACGTGATGGATGGCGGCGTTGAACTTCTCGGTGCACTTCTGGAGCAGCTCCTCCAGTCCGTCGTAGCTGCGGTCCAGAATGGACGTCATGTCCTCGGTGCTGATGGTGGGCGTCATCGTTCCTCAGGCGTGGTAGAACTTGCCGATGTCGAGCTTGGTCGTGTCCTCGACCCGGTCGTACTCGTCCGCGATGTCGCGCAACGCCTTGTCGACCTGGACGAACTCGGTGTAGGCGCCCTGCAGGGTCTTCTCGATGAAGGCGCGGAAGTCCTCGTAGAAGCGCGACTCGAGATCGGCGTTGGGCACCGACAGCAGGCTGAAGTCCGCGACGGCGAACGCGCTGCGGCTCAACGTCATGCTCTGCACGGCCCGGATCACCGCGAAGGTCCTGTCCGCGCGGTCCTGCCAGAACTTGGCCTCGTCCCTGAGGTTCCGGGTGACGACCTGGTAGCCGGTCTTGCTGGTGCTCATGTCAGTCCCTGTCGTCGAACACGTGCACGGCCTCGAAGTAGTCGTCGTCCGCCTCGTGCGGCCTGGTGGTGCGCGGGCGTTGGGGAGCCGCCGTCCCGAGTCCTGCCTGGACGAACATCTGCAGGATCTCGTCGGACAGCACGGTTTCCGACGGGTTGCGCAGGACGTGCGGATCGGCGGTGATCGCGATCGGGCCGCCCGCGCGCATCCGCAGCGTGAGATAGCCGAGCGGGCTCCGGACCTCCGTGTCGACGAGCCGCGGTGCCTGCCGGGCCGAGCGCAGCACCGCCTCGCGCTCGTCGTCGAGGTCGTCGAGCCACGACTTCATCCTGGCGATCTGCTCCTCCGGCGGCAGTCCGGTGAGGTCCTCCGCAGTCGCCGCGGGACTGCTCGGCGGACTCGCCGGGGTGTTGCCGGTGTCGGCCGCGAGCGCACGCTGCACCGCGGTCACGTAGGTGTTGTACAGCGCGGCAGGGAAGGCCTCCGGCTTGATGTGCTCGGTCCAGTGCGGGCGGATCCGCACGTTCGTCACCAGCCGCGAACGATCGACGGTGATGACGATGAACCCGCTCGGGTCCTGCGCCTCGTGCTTGTCGGATGACACAGGCGGACAGTAACCATCCGTTGCCGGCGCGCGCCCGCACAAGTGGACGGTTGTTCCGCTGGGTGGTCAGAGATCCAGCGTGCGGAACGAATAACGGGCGACGACGTGCGCCCACCGCCGGTACTCGATGGCGTCGTTCGTGGTCCCGGTGGCCTTGATGATCTCGGCGACCTTGGCCTCGAGCCCCGACGGGACAGCCCTGCGACGATTCCTCGTGCCGTCCCGCCGAGGCGTGCCGTGCCGGCGGATGAGCGCGGTGAAGGTCGGCGGCAGCGAGCGGTCGCCGACCAGGTCCCGCATCAGCGCGGTCGCCTCCTCCGGCTCACCCAGCAGCACGCCGAGCAGCAGCAACACCGCCCGATGCCCGTCCTCGCGCAACGCGGCCAGGTCGGCCTCGGACAGCGCGGCCCGCAACAACCGGTAGGTGTTGATCAGGCGCTTGGCCGACCGCGGTGTCTCGATGAACGGCCGCACCGCGACGATCATGGCCCGCTCCGCCTCGGTGAGCCGCAGCGCGCTCGCCGAGAGGTCCACCACGGGCTTGCGGTTGTGGATGACCCAGGTTCTGATCTCGCCTTCCTTGTTGCCCGTGGCGAGCCTGCCGCCGTCGGACGAGAAGGCGATGGAGGTGATCTCTCCGGTGGCCGGCACCTCGACGCGCAGCGTACGGGTGGCGCAGTCCCACACCGACACCTTGCCGCCGCCGACGGTCGCGATCACGCCGCCCGGACCGAACCGCAGGAACGTCACGCCCTCCGCGACCTGCTCCGTGGTCGCATCGCTGTCGGTCAGGCCGCGGAGGTGCAGCCTTCGTTCCGAGTCGAGCACCGCCATCCACTGCTCGGCCGGATCGATCAGCGCCGTGGTGGCTCGGCTCGGGATCTCGACATTGACGAAGAGTTGCTCGGTGCGCCTGTCGATCACTCGGACGTTTCGCTCGGCGCCCCCGTCGATCTGCCACGAACGCGAGAGTGCGAGCGGCCGCATTCGCTCTTCTGCCAGCCGCTCGCCCGAGTCGGCCGACAGATTCCACAGGTACTGGCCGGGATGTTGGGCGGTCGCCAGGATCGCCTCGCCTGTTTGTGGCGAGACGACCCCGTTGACGAATTTCCCCGTCGCCGGCTTGACCTCGCGGCGCTCCTTGGTCTCCGTGTCGATGAGCACCGCGCCGGACGGACCGAGCCACAGCAACAGCTTGCCCTGGGTAGGAATCACGGCGGACGGTGTCTCGTTCTCGACCAGCGTTTCGGTGTCTTCGTGCGGATCCGCGTCCAGCAGAGATCGACGGGTGAAGACTCCGGTCGAGGCAACGGATTCCAGCATCGCGGAGTTGAACCGCAGGTGCATGATCCGTCCGCCGTCGCGATAGGTCCTGACCTCGCGGGCGACGATCGCCGGGGGAGCGGACCGCCGCGGCGCCGACGCCTGGACGGGCTCGACCTGCCGTGGTTCTTCGTCCACAGTGGCCTGTTCGGTGGCCACGGCCTGGTCCGACGCCACCACCTCGACCGGCTGTTGCTCGACTTCGAGCTGGCCGACGTTGGCGCTGATCAGGTCGGCGTACCCGGTGGGCGACATCCGCCGCAGGCACTGGGAGATCTGGAAGATCTTCTCCAGGTAGTTCTGCGGTGTGGAGGCCGTGCGCGGGTCCTCCTGGCCTTCCTTCTCGCGGAGGAACATGTCGAGCGACCGCAACAGCCACCGCGAGTCCACCCCGACGACCACCACGAACAACGGGAACGCCAGCAGCAGATGGATGGCCTGCAACACCTCCACCACCCGCTTCGGCGGGCACCGGTCGAGGTCGTCGATGTAGAGCACGATCCGTTCGAGATCAGCCGACCGTCCCCGGGTGCTCGTGGCGGTGAGGCGCCGGCTCATCTCCTCGAGGTCGCGCCGCAGGGTCGCGACCATGCCCTCGTGCCGCCGGTAGTGGTCGGCCTCCTTGCGTTCGAGGGCGAACGCGCTGATGCTGTTGCCCTGGCGCAACGCCTGGATGCGGCTGTCCAGCCCGAGGATCTCCTGGTCGATCTCGACCATGCGTTGCTTCAACGTGTCCCGGCGCGCCTCCACCGGCGCCCGCAGCCGTTCGTCGACGCTGTCCACCAGCTCCTTGACCCGCCCGACCGCCCGCGCCGCCTTGTCCAGGTACGGCTTGACGAACGTGAGCGCCCCCAACCCGTAGAGCACGTAGGAGGCGATGGTCGCGGTGAGCGCGGCACGGGAGTCTCCGAGCACCGCACCGATGATCGGCGGCGCCGCGACGGCCAGCACGACTCCCAGCACGATCAGCACCCTCAACGGCCACTTCGTCCGCTTGAACAGGTACACCAGGTTCCGCCACAGTGTTCCGGTTGTCTCCGCGACCTCGCGCAGGTCGGTCTGGGCGCGCTTGCTCTCGGGAACTCCCAGCGCGGTCAACGCCTTGTCGACCTGCTTCGCCGCGTCCCCCGCGACCTCGCGGACCGTCTCGGTCGTGAGCACGTCGCGAACGCCGATAGGCGTCTCCTGCTGCAACTTCTCGTTGGCGTCGTCGAGCAGGTCACGCGTCTGCCGGCGCTTGCGCACGAGGTCGTCGCGCAGCCGCCGCACCGACGGCAGGTCCGCCAGCACGGTGGACGTCTCGGACGCGGCGAGCCGATCGAAGATCGTGGCGGCCAGACTCGCCCACAGATCGACGTCGATGTAGTGCCAGGCGTTGAACTCGATCTGGCAGACATGCGCGCACAACGCCGACTCGCGCCCCTCCAGCCCCGCGGTCTGCGACTCAGCGGCCAGCAGCTCGATGCGGTCGCGCATCTTGTTCATGAAGAACGACTTGCCGGTGCCCCAGTCGCCGAACAGGCCGATCGACAGCGGTGGCTTGATCTCCTTGGCCAGCACGAGGTCGCACAACGTGTTGACCTCGCCCGTGATGCCCAGCTGGTCCACCCCGGTAGCGACGTCCGCGACAAACCCCGCATAGCTCCTGGGCGCGGACGGTGGGGTGGTGGACTCCAGCGGCACGGTCCGGATCCCGTTGTCCGTGGCGGCCACCACCGCGGGTCCCTGTGCGGACTCGTACACCGCGACCGACCAGATCACCCCGGCGCCGAGGTCGATCGAGTGAGGGACGTTTCCAGCGATCAGGTCGACGACCGCGATCTCGCCGCTGTCCCCACCCACGATGGCGGTCCGGCCGTCGTCAACCAGTGCCACGGTTCTCAGCGCGCCGGAGTTGCCGGGTATGGCCGTGATGAGTTGTTTGGTCACGCGGTTCCACATGAGCAGCGAGCCGTTGTCCTGGGCGCACAGCAGCGACGGCCGACCGACGGCTCCGGCCGCGAGGCTGTGGATCGCCCCGGCGACCTTGTTTCGCCATACCTCCGCACCAGTGTTGACGTCGTACATCACCAGCACACCGTCGCTTGTGCCGCAGGCAACCGCCGGCCGATCGTCATCGGTGAACGAAACCGTGTTAACCGCGCCTGCTCCTGGCGCGAGCACATGAAGCAACCTGATCGTGGGACTCAGCTCGTACACCCGCACCGTCAAGTCGTCACTGGCAGATGCCGCGAGAACTCGGCCAGACGTGGTCGTCACGGCGACGCTGTTGACCTGTGCGTCGTGCGGGTCCAGTTGCGCCGCTACAGAGAGCTCAGGCCACGAGCGCATCGTTACGCTGCCATCGATACCGCCGCACAGCATCACGTTTCTGTCCGGAATGCCCGCCACCGCCAGGACCGCGGACGTGACCGAGTGGTCGATGGGTACACCGTCCACATTGCACAGAACGATTCCGTTGGTGACGCCGACCGCGAAGATCGGTCCACTGTCCCGTTGAAGCACTGACACCGACCACGCACGCTCACCGTGGAACGGCTGTGCCGGTGCGAAGTGAGGATTCGGGAAGAACGAGAGATCGCTGGTAGGGATTTCCGCGGACCATCGGACGGGGACTGAACGGCTGCGACTCATCCTCAGGTCGATCGCATCTATCACCTGGCGCAACGGAATGTTGGCTGCGCTGGGGTTCAGACCGGTCGCATCGTCAGCGAACAGGTCGAGGACGTCTGCCATCGCTGAGGTGAAGTCGCCGTGGAACGTCCTTCGCTCCTCGGTCGCGCCCATCACCCACGAAAGTGGATCCGGCAGTTCCGGGGCGGGGGCGGCAGTCCCGTCCACTGCGAGGTCCAGCGTGAGCAGCACTTCGACATGATCCGATGTCGCACCATGCCGGAACCAGTCTTGGAGGGAGGTGAGGGCTGGTCGTCCGTCCGCGCCGACCATCCAGGCCCGGCCCTCCGGCTGGACTGTGGCATGCCCGAGCAGGTGAATGATCAAGACATCGCCGGGGTCGGTGGCCGAGATCGTCTCCAGCACCGTATGTTCGATCTGGCGGGCGGTGAGGTTCACCAGCGTCCGGCACTCGTACCCGAACCGCTCAAGCGCTGCGGCCAGCCGTCCGATCCGCTCCGCTGCGAACGGCAGGGCGACGTACTCCTCGCTCGCGTACTCCGCGCCCGCGAACAGCACCGCCAGTCGTCTTCCAGCCACGACGAGGAATCGATCGCCCGCACCCAGACGTTACCTGGTAGCGTCGGATAAGTGGATAGGAAATCCGATTACCTCGCGGATCAGACCGGCCGCACCGCCATCGTGACCGGCGCCGGCAGCGGCCTGGGCCTGGTCGTAGCCGCCGGACTGGCCGAACTCGGCGCCCAGGTGATCATGGCCGTCCGCAACCCGGCGAAGGTGAACGTCGACTTTCCCGCCGAGGTGCGCCAACTCGACCTGATGGACCTCGACTCGGTGCGCAGGTTCGCCGCCGGAATGGACGAGGTCGACCTCCTGGTCAACAACGCGGGCATTGCCGGACAACCACACGTCCTCAGCCCGCAAGGCCACGAAAGCCACTTCGCCACCAACCACCTCGGCCACTTCGCGCTCACCCGACTGCTGCTCCCAAAGCTGGACCGGGTGGTGACCGTCTCGTCGTACATGTACAAGTACGGCCAGTTCGGCGTCACCAGGAAGCGTTACTCGCACACCCGCGCGTATGCCGACTCGAAGTTGGCCAATGTCCTTTTCGGACTGGAACTGCATCGCCGCGCCCAGCACGTCGGCAGCTACCTGGCCCACCCCGGCATGGCCAGAACTTCCATGCAGGCCAAGAACAGTTCGCGCCTCCAGGCGGTCGTCGGCACGGCCATGAGCCGGATCCTCGGCCGCTCGGCCGAGGAGGGCGCCCGGCCGATCCTGTACGCGGCGACGGCGAAAGAGGCACCGCCCGCGACCCTGATCGGACCAGGTCGCGGCGCGGTGCCCAGAGCGGAGAAGCTGCATCCGGTGGTGACCGAGGAAGCCGCCGAAGCGCTGTGGGAGTTCTCCGAGCGAGTGATCGGCTAGCGACCGAACTGGAACCAGTTCACGTTCGCCAGGTCACCGCCCGTGCCCCCGGTCGCCACGAGGCACAGCCGGTGCACGCCGGTCGCGCCCGACGCCGCCGCAGTACGACTCGTCCACGTCTGCCATCCGCCGGTGCTCGCCGCGGACACCGTCGCGACAAGGGGACCGGTCGGGCTGTCCAGCCGGTACTGCAACGTCCCACCCGCGGTCGACCCGGACGCCAGCCGCGTGGTCACCGAGGTCGGTGGCGTGGCGCCGAAGTCGACGTCCGCGTAGGCCACGTAGTCGCCGGGCGTCAGGTAGCCGACGTTCTGGCCGCAACCCGAGTCCGTGCACCGCTCGACCTGTGTGCCGCGTTGTTCGTCGTAGTAGGAGGCGCCGATCAGCGCGTAGGCGTTCTGGGTGGCGGGGAACTGCAAGCCGGTGCCGTAGGCGAACAGCGGTGCTTTGCCGTCACCGACGTTGATCGGCTGCTGCGAGGCGCTCTGCATCCACGTGAACGGCAGCGTGCCTGTCGGTTTGTAGTCGCCGAACAGGACGTCCGCGACGCCGTTGCCCTCGGTGCCCGGCAGCCAGGCCGCCACCAGAGCGTGCCAGCCCGGGAGCTGGGCGGCGATGTCCAGTGGTCGTCCGGACACGAGCACCACCACGACCGGGACGCCGGACGCGCGCAACGTGTTCAGGGTCGCGAGGTCCTCGGCGTCCAGACCCATGCCGCCGGGTTTGTCGCCGTTGCCCTCGGCGTACGGGGTTTCGCCGATCACGGCGACCGCGGCCTGGTAGGTGCCGTCGATGCCCGTGCCGTTGCGGTGGTAGGTGACGGTGGTCGAGGACGACACGGCCGAGCGGATGCCTTGCAGCACCGTGGTTCCCGGCGTCACCGGTCCGCTGCCGCCCTGCCAGGAGATGGTCCAGCCGCCGCTCTGGTAGCCGATGTTGTCCGCGCTCTTGCCCGCCACGAAGAGCTTCGAGGAGGTCTTCGGCAACGGCAGCACGCCGTTCTGGTTCTTCAGCAGCACCTGCGACTTGCGCACGGCCTCACGCGCGACCGCGCGGTGCGCGGCGTTGCCGACCGAAGGCGTGTAGGAGCGGTCGGTCAGCGGCTTCTCGAACAGGCCCAGCTCGAACTTCTTGGTCAGGATGCGGCGGTTGGCGTCGTCGATGCGTGACATCGGCACCCGGCCCGCCTGCACCTCGGCCTTGAGCAGCGTGATGAACGAGCGCCACTCGGTCGGCACCATGATCATGTCCAGGCCGGCGTTGACGGACGCGCGCACCTCGGCAGCGGTGAAGCCCGGTTGGCCGTCGATCTGGTCGATGGCGTTCCAGTCCGACACGACCAGGCCGCCGAAGCCCAGCTCGTTCTTCAGCACGTCGGTGATCAGGTACTTGTGGCCGTGCAGTTTGGTGCCGTTCCAGCTGCTGTAGCTGATCATCACCGAGCCGACGCCGCGCGCGACCGCCTCGCGGAACGGGGGCAGGTGGATGGACCGCAGTTCGGCTTCGGTGAGTTGGGTGTTGCCCTGGTCGTCGCCGTCGGTCGTGCCGCCGTCGCCGATGTAGTGCTTGGCGGTCGCGAGCACCGAGCCCGCGTCGGACAGGCGAGTGCCCTGCAGGCCGGTGATCAGCGTCGTCATCGACGTAGCGTTCTCCGGCGTCTCACCGAACGATTCGTAGGTGCGGCCCCAACGATCGTTGCGCGCGACGCACAGGCACGGCGCGAAGTCCCAGTCGATGCCGGTGCCCGACACCTCCTCCGCGGTGGCGCGGCCGATCCGTTGCACCAGCGCCGGGTCACGGGTGGCGCCGAGGCCGATGTTGTGCGGGAAGATCGTGGCGCCGACGACGTTGTTGTGCCCGTGCACGGCATCCACGCCGTAGATCATGGGAATGCCCAGCGGCGTGACCAGTGCCGCCTGCTGGAAGTTGTCGTACATGTTCGCCCACGACGTGGCGTTGTTGGGCGACGGCGCGGAACCGCCGCCGGACAGCAGCGAGCCGATCCGGAAGTTGGTCAGGTCGGCGTTGCTCACCGCGGTGCGCTCGGCCTGCGTCATCTGCCCGACCTTGTCGTCGAGCGACATCCGGCCGAGCAGGTCCGCGACGCGGGTGGGTATCGGTTGCGTCGGGTCCCGGTAGATCGGGTCGGCCGCGGCGGCGGAACCGGTGGGGACGACGGCGGCACTGAGCAGAAGTGCGGCCGCCAGCAGCTTTCTCATGAGGGGCAGGCCTCCGGAGGACGAGGTCCTGTTTGCCTTGCGGCACAACAGGTTCATTCCAGCGTAGACGGCACCTCCAAAGTGGTATAGACCACCGGCGAACCGGAACGCGGACCGGTTCGCCGGACAGGCGTCAACGGCACCAGGACTGAACGGTCTCGGCGAAGTCCGGGAACTCCGCCCGCGCCGCCCCCAGCACGTCGGCCGGCGTGCGCGGCTCGATCCCCGAGTACTTCGAAGCGACGGCCCGCAGCTCCTCGTGCGCGACTCCGCTGTCCGCCCCGAACTCGACGGCCTCCTGCGGCCCGACCCCGCCGGCCAGCAGCCACAGGAACTCCCCGAGGCTCGACGCGACGACGCCGACCTCGCCCTCGGAACCGAAGAACGCCACCGGCTGCGCGGTCAGCGGTCCCGGCCGCACCAGCCACAACGCGGCCAGCCCGCCGGTGCCGTCCTGCCCGAACACCCGGAACTCGGCGCCGTCGAGCTCCTTGTTGCCGGTCCAGGACCGGATCCAGTCGGTCGTGTCCTCGGCGGAGTCGAACTCGTCGTAGGGCTCGTAGTCGATGTTGGTCGGCGCCGGCTCCTCGGTCTTCTCGTCGTAGTCCCAGGGAAAGTCGATGCCGCTGAGCGCGGCCAGCGCGGCGGGGAAGGCGCGGTCGTCAGTGATTTCCACGCGGGCAAGCTACCTGCTCAGCTTCGACGGTGTGACTGGACCGGACTCATAGGCGATCGTGACCGCCTGCTGGTGAGCGCGAGCTTGGTCGTGGTGCGGTTGACGTGGGTCTTCATCGTGGCCTCGCTGATCGTCAGCGCGGTGGCGATCTCGGCGTTGGACCTGCCGGTGGCCACCAGCCGGAGGATCTCGAGCTCCCGGGGCGTGAGCTCGCGCAGGCTCGGCTGGGTTTCCTTGAGCAGGAACGGCCATCGCCGCCCAGGGGGCATGACGGGAGGAACGATGGGCGATCGGTCTCGCGGGATCAGACGGTGATGCCCGCGCCGGCCGCGATCCGGTCCCGTGACTCCAGCAGCCGGGCCTGCAGGGCGGGCAGGTCCACGCCCACCAGCGCGCCGTCGCGCTTGACCACGCGACCACCGACGAGCACGGTGTCGACCAGGCCAGGATGCCCGGCGGCCACGATCGTGCCGGCAGGGTTGTTGAACGGGAACACGCTCGGATCGTCCTTGCGCAGCAGGACGATGTCCGCGACCTTGCCCGGCGCGAGGCTGCCCGCGTTGAGACCGCACGCTTTCGCGCCGTCGATGGTGGCGAACTCCAGAAGGTCGCGGGAGTTCAGGCCACCGTCGAGCCCGCGCTGCACGACGAACGCGGTCCGCATGGTCGCGAACATGTCGCCGCCGGCCGATGGGCAGTCGTCGATCGAGAACGTCGGACGCAGGCCCGCGGCCAGCATCCGGCCGGTCATCGGCCAGCCGAAGCCCATCTTCAGCTCGACGTCCGGGCTGACCGACACCGAGGCTCCGGCGTCGGCGAGCATCCGCAGCTCGTCGTCGCTGATCCCGTTGGCGTGCACGACAGTCAGGGTGTCCCGCAGCAGACCCGCGGCGTGCATCTCGGCGACCGGCCGGCTCGTCCCGTCGGACACGAAGTGCACGCTGGAGCGCAGCCCGAGCTCGTCCGCCAGCTTGAGGTCGGCCACACAAGTGTCCATTGTGGTCATCTGGTGTCCGCGCAGCCCGAACGCCATGGTGACCAGGCCGTCGGAGGAGAGTTCGTCGCGGACCCGCCGGATCTCGTTCTCGACCGAGCCGTCGGTGACCATGAATCCGGCCGCGTAACAGAAGATCGATCGGCCGGGTGCGTCTTTCAGGCCGGCGATGGCGGCGTCGGCGTGCCCAGGGCTGTCGGCGCAGTGGAACCAGTCGAGCACCGTCGTGATGCCGGAGTGCAACGCCTCCAGCCGCCCGAGCAGGTTGCCGAGATAAACGTCCTCGGGACGGTAGTGCGGCCTGATCTCGCCGTGCATGGCCGCCATGTACTCGGGGAACGTCCAGTCCGCGCCGACGCCGCGCATCGCGGTCTGCCAGGTGTGCCGATGGGTGTCGACGAAACCGGGCAGGACGACCCGGCCGGCCGCGTCGATCACCTCGGCGTCCGGCGCGTCGATCCGCTCGGCGACCTCCGTGATCACCCCGTCGGTGATCAGCACGTCGCCGCGGGCGAGATCGCCGACCGCGGCGTCCATGCTGATCACGGTGCCGCCGGTTACCAGAGTCCTCATCGGTGAGCTCCTCCGCGAAGTGGTTCTGCTACTTCCACTCAACGCGGCGAACTCGTCCGTGACGAGCTTTGTTCCGTTCAGACCACGACTTTCTGGTACTGGTCGCGATCCAGGTCGTACACCTCGAGCGTCACCTGGACCGTCAGCCCCTCGACCGGCTTGAGGTGTTCCCGCGCGAGCCCGATGCTCACCCGGCCGACCTCCTGCTTGAGCTCGACCGGCCGCCCCGACAGCAGCCCGATCCGGATGTGGATCATCGCCGCCGGCGAGCCGTCGCCGATCACGCTCTCCTCGATCTGCCGCGTCCGCGTCTTGAACGCGGCGACGTCCGAGCTGACCAGCGGGGACAGGGTCTGGTGCAGGGCGAGGGCGAAGGCGCGGCGGTCGAACGCCTCGCTCACTTCGGCGGAGTACTCGACGGTGATCTGTGGCATGAGCTCACGCTACCGAGGCCCTGCCGGGAGAGCGGCGCGCGGTGAGCGAGGTCGCGAGCAGGCCCGCCAGGCCGGCCCACCCGGCGAGCACCGCCGTCCAGGTCGGTTCCCAGTTCGTCTGCCCCAGCCGCAACGCCCAGCTGACCCCGAACAGCACCAGCACCAGGGCGATCCCGAGATCGCGTCCGGGTGAGCGCGCGGCCGGCTCGGCGAAGATCCGGTCGAGCCAGTCGGTGGCCGCCACCGCGATGCCCAGCAGCAGGCCCGCGGCGATCAGGTGCCACGCGGCGGCGGCGATCAGGGCGTTGCCGGTGAGCAGGTGCAGCAGGTCGAGCCCGGCCGCGGTGGCGAGCAGGGCGAGCGGCAGGACGACGAGACGGCGCGGCATGGTGTTCCTTCCCCGAAAGCTGGGGAACAGGTACCCGCCGCTGTCACGTCCTCACACCTCGGATTTCACTTGCCGTGCGGGTCGGTGTCGTTGATCGCCGCGACGACCTGGTCGTAGTCACCGCGGGCCTCGCCGTAGCGCAGGAACTTCACCCGCTCGACCTGGATCTCCCGCACGTCGGGCTGGGTCTCGACGATGTTCATGACCTCGGCGACGTACTCGTCGAGCGGCATGGCGTGCTCGTTGTCGGCCTGGCCGGGCAGGAGGTCGGTCTGCACCGACGGCGGTTCGAGCTCGACGACGCGCACGGACGTGTCGGCCAGTTGCAGGCGCAGCGTCTCGCTGAGCATGTGGATCGCGGCCTTGGAGGCGTTGTAGCTCGGCGTCACCTTCAACGGCGCGAAGGCGAGACCCGAGGAGACGGTCATGATCGTGGCCTCCGGGCGGGACTGGAAGTGCTCGACGAACGCCGCGATCAGGCGGATCGGGCCCAGGACGTTGGTCGTGATGATGCTCTCCGCCGACTCGAGGAACGCCGGGCTGTGCCAGTCCTCCACCCGCATGACGCCCGCCATGGTGATCAGCACGTTCAACGCTGGGAAGCGGGAGATGACGTCCTTGGCCGCGGCCTGGACGCTGTCGGCGTCGGTCGTGTCGATGCGGACGGTCTCGACGCCGGGGTGCTCGGCGGCGATCCTGTCGAGCAGTTCGGTGCGCCGGCCGCCGACGATCACGGTGTTGCCGCGCTCGCGCAGGGCGAGGGCGAGCGCCAGGCCGATGCCGCTGGTGGCGCCGGGGATGAAGACGGTGTTTCCGGTGATGTCCATGCACCGAGCTTCTGGCAGCGGCGGACCTCGCGGCAGAGATCCGTTGTCGGGGGATCGGCGATCCCTGGTTCGCGTTCGAATCACCTCCATACTGGCTTCATGGATCGTGTGGAACTCGCTGCCTTCCTGCGTCGCCGCCGGGAGGCGTTGCGGCCGGAGGACGTCGGGCTGCCGGCCGGTGCGCGCAGGCGGGCACCGGGGTTGCGGCGGGAGGAGGTCGCGTCGCTGGCGGCGATGTCCACCGACTACTACACGCGGCTGGAGCAGCGGCGGGGTCCGCAGCCGAGCGAGCAGATGCTGGCCTCGCTGGCCCGTGCGTTGCGGCTCAGCGACAGCGAACGCGACTACCTGTTCCGCGTCGCCGGGCGCAACGCCCCGGCGCACCACGTCGGTGGCACGCACGTGGCGCCCGCGTTGCAACGGGTGCTGGACCGGCTCGACGACACGCCCGCGCTGATCCTCTCCAACCTCGGCGAGGTGTTGCTGCAGAACAGGTTCGCCGAGGCCCTCTACGGCGACAGCTCGCACTTCACCGGCCTCGCCCGCAGCGGGATCTACCGCTGGTTCACCAACCCGGACGAGCGGCTGATCTACCCCGAGCACGACCGCGACCGGCAGGGCCGCGCGCAGGTGGCGAACCTGCGCGCCGCCTACGCCGCGATGGGCCCGAAGTCACGCGCTGGTGAGCTCGTTCGCGTGCTGTGCAAGGAAAGCGCCGAGTTCGCGGAGCTGTGGGAGCGGCACGAGGTCGCGAAGCGGTTCGAGGACCACAAGGTGCTGGTGCACCCGCAGCTCGGCGAGATCGAGGTGGACTGCCAGGCGTTGTTCACCGAGGACCAGTCGCAGATGCTGCTGGTGCTCACCGCGCCGCCGCGCACGGAGGCGTTCGACAAGATCCAGCTGCTCGGCGTGCTGGGGACGGAGAAGTTCGTCAGTTGAGGACCAGGATCGTCTCCTCGATCTCCGCTTTCCGCGCTGACGCGTAGCCGACGTCGGTGCCGACGATCTCGAAGCCGGCCTTGGTCAGCACTGTCAGCGAGCCCGTGTTGTCGGAAGCGGCGCGGGCGTGCAACGGCCGAGTGGGCACGAGTTCCAGCAACAGCGCCACCGCCCGGCCCGCGACACCCTGACCCCACACCGCGCGGTCGATCCAGTACGTGATCTCGGTGTCGCCCTCGATCACGAAGCTGGCGATGCTGCCGACCACCCGCCCGTCGCCGACGATCACGCGATTGGTGGTGTCCGGGCGGGCCAGGTTCCTGCGCAGGTGCGCGTCGAACGCCTCGCGGTCGTCCGGGTCCTCCGCCGTGAACGCGGCCATCCGCACCGACTCCGGGTCGCGCATGAACTCGAAGAGGATGTCGAAGTCGGCCTCTTCCACGGGCCGCAGCGTGACGGTCTCGATCATCGGGCGAGCTTATCCGCGAGCCAGGCCAGGGAGAGCGGATAGCGGTAGTCGATGCCGCCGTGGCCCGCGTCGAAGAGCTCGAAGTGCACGCGCTCGTCCGGTAACCCGGCTTCGGCCAGCTGGGCGCGGAACGCTTCGGCACCCAGGTCCAGGTAGTACTCGTCGCTGCGCCCGGCGTCGATCCACACCGCCCGCAGCGACCGGACCGCCTCGGCGTGGACGGGCACCATCCGCACCGGGTCCCAGTCGAGCCAGCGCTGCCACACCTCCGGTCGCACCACCGCGGTCACCGGGTCGAACGGCAGCTCGGGAGTACCGTCCCCGGCCGCCGAGAAGCACGCCGCGACACCCAAGGTGCCGAGCAGCACCACGTCCTCCGGCTTGGTGAACGACGGCCGGCTCTGGAAGTCCGCCCACCACTTCTGGATGTCGTGGTCGTGCCCGCGTAAACCCCGCACCGCCTTGCCGAAGTCCGCGAGGTAGCAGAGCTCGTAGAGCGAGTCGCCCGCGTGCGTGGCCAGTGCGCCGAACAGGTCCGGACGCAGCATCGGCGTGATCATCGCCCCGAACCCGCCCGACGACTTGCCCGCGATGGCCCGCGACTCGCGGTCCGGGATCGTCCGGTAGTGCTCGTCCACCCACGGCACGATCTCGTCGCACAGGTACGAGTGATAGCGGCCGGTGCCGGGCGAGTCCACGAACTGCGAACCGCCGTACGACGTCCACGCGTCGACGAACACCACGACGCAGCCCGGCGCGCCGTCGGCGAACACCGCGTCGGCCGTCTCGACGAACGGCCGGCGGAACGGCATCCGGTTGGCCCACATGGACACGTGCCCGGTGTAGCCCTGGATGACGTAGACCGCCGGATATCGCTCGGTACCGGAGTCGTAGCCCGGCGGCACGTACACCCACAACGGGCGCTCGTGCGGATCGCCGAGCGGGTTGCCGCGCAGCAGGTCGGAAACGACGGTGTGCCGGTCGAGCCGGCCGGCCAGTGGGCCCTCCCAAGGAAGCATGGGGCCAGTCAACCATGGTGGACCAGCCGGTCCAGAAACCCTAAAATCGAGCCATGGCGATCACGGCGAAGGGACGCGCGACCAGGCAGCGCATCATCGAGGGTGCCGCGGCGTATCTGCGCAGCGACGACCCGGCGGGCGTGACGCTGGACGACATCCGCGCGATCACCGGCACCAGCAAGGGCCAGATCTTCCACTACTTCCCGGACGGCAAGGAGGAGCTCTTCCTCGCCGTCGCGCGCTACGAGGCGGGCCGCGTGCTCGACGACCAGCAACCGCACCTCGGCGCGCTGACGTCGTGGGCGGCCTGGGACCGGTGGCGGGACGCGGTGGTCGCCCGCTACCGCACGCAGGGCCGCAACTGCCCGCTGGCCGCCCTGATGAGCCAGGTCGGCGGTACGCCGGGAGCGAACGAGGTGGTCACCACCCTGCTCGACCGGTGGCAGTTCGACGTGCGGGAAGGCATCGCCGAGATGCAGGACGCGGGGCTGGTGCGCGCGAGCGTCGACGCCGACCGGGTCGCGGCCGCGTTCATCGCGGGCATCCAGGGCGGCGTCCAGGTGCTCCGGTCGACCGGCGACGTCGCGCACCTGGAGGCGGCGCTGGACACGCTCATCGACTACCTCAAGGGCTGAAGGTCTGGACTTGCTGGTCCAAAATTTGGTGCCTAACTTCGAGGGCATGGCACATCGTCTGCAGGCCAAAACGGCCCTCGTCACCGGTTCCACCAGCAACATCGGCCGTTCGATCGCGGTCGCCCTCGCCGCGGAGGGCGCGCACGTCGTCGTCTCCGGGCGGGACGACGCCAGGGGAGCGGCCGTGGTCGAGCACATTCGCGACAGGGGCGGACGGGCCGACTTCGTCCGCGCCGACCTCGACGGCACCGCCGCCGCCAGCCGCGCGCTCGCCTCGGCCGCCACCGAGATCCTCGGAGGCCGAGTCGACGTCCTCGTCAACAACGCCGGCATCTACCCGCCGTCGACCACCCCGACGACCGACGAGGAGACCTTCGACCGCGTCTACGGCGTCAACGTGAAGGCGCCGTTCTTCCTGACGCAGGCCCTCGTCCCCGGGATGATCGAGGCCGGCGGGGTGATCATCAACCTCGGCTCGTGGATCGCCCGGCTCGGCGTTGCGAGCAGTTCGCTGTACAGCTCCACCAAGGGCGCGATGGAGACGCTCACGCGCGCGTGGGCGGCGGAGTTCGGGCCACAGGGTGTCCGGGTCAACGCCATCTCGCCCGGTGTCGTCGTCTCGCCGGACTGGGACACCACGACCGACCACCCCGGCGAGGTGATGATGCACGGCACCCCCGCCGGACGGTCCGGGCATCCCGACGCGATCGCCGCCGCGGCCGTCTACCTGGCCTCGGACGAGTCCGCGTTCGTGCACGGCACCGTGCTCGACGTCGATGGAGGCCGCACCGGCGTGGCAGTGGTCTCGGTGTGACCTGGGTCACCAATTCGCCCGGTTTCTGTGACCTGAGGTGAGACTGCCCGGTCTCCCATGACGTACGGATGTCGTCGGCGAAGGGTGCGGAAGTGACGGGTCGGGAGTGGCTGGGGCAGGTGGACGCGGAGCAGGTGCAGGCCGCGCGGGCCGGTGATCGTGAGGCGCTCGACGCCGTCGTCACCGCCAGCCTGCCTCTGGTCTACAACGTCGCCGGTCGGGCGCTGAACGCCGATGCCGACGTCGACGACGTGGTGCAGGAGACGATGTTCCGCGTGATCCGCGGCATCGACGCGCTGCGCGAGCCCGAGCGGTTCCGGTCGTGGCTGGTCGCCGTGACGATCAACCAGGTCCGCGAGCACTACCGCCGCCGTGACGCCGCGCCCGCGCCGTTGGAGGAGTACGACCGGGCCGACCCGGACGCCGAGTTCGTCGAGGTCGCGTTATCGCGCCTGCACATGGCTCAGCAGCGGCGTGAGGTCGACGAGGCGGCGCGCTGGCTCGACCCGGCCGACCGCGAGCTGCTGGCGTTGTGGACGCTGGAACGCGTCGGACAGCTCACCCGCGCCGAGGTGACCGACGCGCTCGACCTCAACGCCCACGCGGTCACCGTGCGGGTGAGCAGGTTGAAGGGCCGCCTGGAGACGGTCCGGCACCTGGTCCGCGCGCTGTCGGCCGAACCGCGCTGCGCGGGGCTGGCCCAGGCCGCACAGGGCTGGAACGGCGAGCCGAACCCGTTGTGGCGCAAGCGGCTCCTGCGTCATGTCGACGAGTGCGGGCGATGCGGCCGCGGAATCGACGACGCGATGCCGGTCGAACGGATCCTGACCGGCGCCACGCTGCTCACGGTGCCGGCGAGCTACCTGCCGCAACTGCTCGAGAACCTCAGCGACCCCGCGCTGGAACAGGTCGCGCACGCCTACCACCTCGGTGAGGCCGCGGCCAGAGGCTCCCACGCGGCCGAGCCCGCCGGCCTGATCGGCAAGGTCACCGGGCTGACCGGCAAGCCCGTTCTCGCGGTGGCGGGCGCGGTGGCGGTGGCCGCGCTCGTCGGCGTGGCCGGAACGATGGTGCTCTTCCCGTCCGACCCGCCCGCCGCTGTGGCGATTCCCAACAACACCACGGCAGCGATCACCACGTCGTCGTCGGTCACGGAGACCGCCTCAAGCACGCCATCGTCCACGACCACCACAACCACTACGACGACCACGACCACCACCACTCAGACGCCCGAACCGGTTCGTGTCGCCACACCGGAGGAGCGCGTCCTCGCGCTGATCAACGAGACCAGGGCCAAGTCGGGTCTGCCGCCGCTGACCGTGGACCCGGCGTTGGTCGTGGCGGCCGAACGGCACACCAAGGCGATGATGAGCAACGGCTGTGGGTTGTCGCACCAGTGTCCCGGCGAGAGCGGTCTCGGTGAGCGCAGCACGGCGGCGGGCGTGAAGTGGAGCTCGGTCGCGGAGAACGTCGGCATGGGCGGTCCGGTGAAGGACACCGTCGAGGCGATCTCCAAGATGGCGCTCGGCCTGACCCAGGGCATGATCGACGAGAAGCCGCCGAACGACGGTCACCGCAGGAACATCCTCAGCGACTCCTCGACCCGCATCGGCATCGTGGTGATCCGCGACGCCAAGGGAACCGTGTGGATGACGCACGACTTCGCCGGGCGTTGACCGACTCAGGTATGGAAAAGATCATCCTCTGGTCGTACGCACGGACGCGACCGCAGTCGGACGCGTGACGATCCGTCCGGAAAGCACTGTCTCACCCGTGCAGATGCCGTCGACCGTTCTTCAACGCACGTCCGCGCCCGTCACCACCGGAACCCCTGATGTCCTGCGTTGGACGGGTTTCGGTGGCGCGGTGCTCCTCACGGCGGGAGCGTGGGCCACGAGTGCGGTGCCGGTCGCGCTGGGAGCCGCCATCGCGGGCGCCGGGCTGGTCGTGCTGGCCTGGGCGATGCTCGGCCGGGCCAGGCCGGACGCGTCCTGGTTGCGGCGCACGCTGGCGTTGTGGTGCGGGCCGTTGGTCCTCGCGCCGCCGTTGTTCAGCATGGACGTCTTCAGCTACCTGGCCCAGGGCGAGGTGGCGGCACGCGGGCTCGACCCGAACGTCGTGAGCCCGGCCGTCGGCGCGAGCGCGGAGGCGGTGGCGCGGGTCGGCGTCTACTGGAGGGAGACGCCGTCGCCGTACGGACCGCTGTTCAGCACCGTCGAACGGGCGATCAGCGAGGTCACCGGCGGGAACCCGGTGGCGGGCATCGTGCTGTACCGGCTGGTCGCGGTGGTGGGGCTGCTGCTGGTGGTGTGGGCGGTGCCCAGGCTCGCGCAGCGGACGGGCACGTCCGAGCGCGCGGCGTTGTGGCTGGGCGTGCTGAACCCGTTGGTCCTGTGGCATCTCATCGGCGGTGTCCACAACGACGCACTGATGCTCGGCCTCATGCTGTCTGGCACCGTCGTGGCGTTGCACTCACTCGACGACCTCAGGTGGTGGCAGTTCACGGCCGGTGTCGTGCTCATCGGCCTTGGTGCGCAGGTGAAGCTGCCCGCGCTGGTGGCGCTCGCGGTGGTGGGCACCGCGCTGGCCAGGCGGCTGGGCGGAGGCCTGGTCCGGTTCGCGGCCGCGGGCCTCGCCATGGTGGCGACCGCGGTCGGGGTGTCGGTCGTGACTTCACTGGCCGGCGGGGCCGGTTTCGGCTGGGTACAGGCGTTGGGGACGCCCTCGAAGGTCAACAGCTGGATGGCGCCGACCAACTGGCCGGGCTTTCTGGCGGGTGCGGTGTTCGGCCAGGAAACCGGGCAGGCGATGATTTCCTCGGCACGGATCGCGGGGCTCGTGCTGATCCTGTGCGGCATCGTGGTGGTGTTGAACCTCCACCTGCGCGGCGGGATCTCCGAGGTGACTGCGCTGGGAATGATGATGAGCCTGATCGTGGTGCTGGGGCCGGTGATCCAGCCGTGGTACCTGCTGTGGGCGGTGCTGCCGCTGGCCGCCTGCCTGCCGGCGGGGAGGTGGCGGACCGGGGTCGCCGTTCTGACCGGGGTGTTCGCCCTGCTGGTGCCGCCGCTCGCGGGCAACTTCGCCGGTCGCGTGACCGAGCTCGTCCTCGCCTACGCACTCGGGGTCGCCCTGGTGGGTTGCGCGTACTTCGTCCTGCGCCGGGTGCCCGTTGCCGTCCAGAACTGATCTCGCCCGCTACGGCGCGGCCGCGCTGGCCGGCGCCGCGCTCGCCCTGAGCTTCCCGCCGCGCACGTTCTGGTGGCTCGCGGTGCCCGCGTTCGTCGTGCTGTGGCTGACGCTGAACGGCGCGGGCGCGCGTCGCTCGGCCGGCCTCGGGTTCGTGTTCGGGCTCGCGTTCTTCCTGCCGCACCTGTGGTGGATCCAGCACTTCCTGGGCAACGAGTTCGGTCCCGCGCCGTGGCTCGTGCTCTCGGCGTTGATGGCGCTGTTCATCTGCGGGGTGTGCGCGCTCTTCCCGTTGGTCTCGCGGCTGCCGGTACCGCCGGTGTGGGCGGCGTTGCTGTTCGTGTTGCAGGAGACCGCGCGCGGGCTGATCCCGTTCAACGGCTTCCCGTGGGGCCGTGTGGCGTTCGGTCAGGTCGACGGCCCGTTCGCGCACCTCGCGGTGATCGGCGGCGCACCGCTCGTGACGTTCGCGGTGGTGGTGACCGGGTTCGGACTCGCGGCGTGGCTGCCCCGCGTGCGCGAGTGGCGTCGAGGCTGGGCACTGGTGCCGTTCGCCGCCGCTCTCGCCGTTGGCCCGCTTGTCGCCGTTGACGCGCAGAACGGCACACGGACCGTGGCGGTCGTGCAGGGCAACGCGCCGGACATCGGCCTCGGCCTGTTGACCGAGTCCAAGACGTTGCGCGCCAACCACCTGCGCAAGACCGAGGAACTGACGAAGCTGGTGCAGGGCGGGTCGATCCCGAAGCCGGACCTCGTGGTGTGGCCGGAGAGCGCGACCAGGACCGGCGACCGCGACCCGGTGCTCGACCGCGCCGTCGACGACCTCGGCGTGCCTGTGCTGGTCAGCGCGCTGCGCAACGGCCAGAACTCGGTCATCGCCTGGGAACCCGGACGCGGCGCGGGGGAGTCGTACGCGAAGCAGGAGCTCGTGCCGTTCGCCGAGCACATCCCGCTGCGCCCGCTGGCCCGGCTCGTGACGCCGTTCGCCGACCAGCCCGATCTCGACGCCGGCACCGAACCCGGCGTGCTGAACATCGCGGGCACACGCGTGGGTCTCGGCATTTGTTATGAGGTCGCGTACGACTACGTCCTGCGTGAGAGCACGGCGCTGGGTGCACAAGTGCTCGTCGTGCCGACCAACAACGCCTGGTACGGCCGTGGCGAGATGACCTACCAACAGCTCGGGATGGCCCGCCTGCGCGCCATCGAACACGGCCGTGCGGTCGTGGTCGCGGCGATCAGCGGCGTGAGCGCGGTGGTCCGCCCGGACGGCAGCGTGGTGCGATCGACCGGGATGTTCACCGACGACCTGCTGGTGGACTCCGTGCCGCTGCGGACGGACCTGACGTTCGCGACGAGGTTCGGCGGCGCGATCCACGTCCTGCTCACGGGAGCGGCTTTCGCCGCGTGCCTGGCCGGGCTGTGGATGCGCCGCCGTGCCTCAGTTGTTGCTGCCCAGCAAAGCTGATCCGAGCAGCGTTCGTTGGTGCAGCACCGAAATCCCCTGTCTCTCCGTCGTCAGCAGCCCTGCCTCCCTCAGCACGGTCGTGTGCCGGCTGACCGCGGACGCCGAGGCGCCCAGCCGTTCCGCCAGCTCGGTGGTCGTGGCGCCGGCACCGACCGCGGCCAGCACCGCGGACCGGGTGTTCCCCAGCAGCGCCGCGAGTGCTCCGAGCTCGCGCCGTCCACTTGCGAGCTGCCGCTGCCAGGTCCAGTCGTGGTGCACCGGATAGACGACGGTCGGCGGCAGCCCCGGATCAGCGAGCGCGACGGGTGTTCGCCGGCAGAAGTACGACGGCACCAGCCGCAACCCGCGCCCGTTCAGGTACAGGTCCCGGTCGTAGGCGTACTGAACCTCCAGAACGGGCGGCCGCCAGTTCATCAACGGCCACATGCCCCGCAGCAGTCCTTCTGTCCCCGACGCCGCCCGATTCAACCGGTCCGTCGCGACCGCCTCGTCGATCAGGTCGCGGTACGGCTCGATCACCGCGCCGTGATACCGCTTGAGCGCCTCGGTGAGCTCGGCCAGCGCGCCGTCGCACCCCTCCGCCAGCGGACGTGTCCACGTGGGAGTCGGGGTGACGTCGGCGAGCAACTGGAACTCGTCCCGCAGCCGGGCGCGCGGTGTCGACCGGATCGCGGCGAGAGCGGCCGGTAGACCGTCCGCACCCTCCGGCGGTGTGAGGAAGTCCGGAAAGTACGGACCCAACGGCGCGAGCACGGACAACAGCCGCACGCCGGAACGGATCACCTGCACGTTGCCGTTGCGCCGGATGTCGTGCAGCCACGGTTGCAACAGCATCCCGCTGTCGCTTTCGGTCAGCCGGTTCCGGCTGAACACCATCTCCCAGAGCGGATCGACCCTTTCTGCTATCTGCGTACGCTCCAGATCACCAGTGGAAAAATGGATGCGCAACACAGCAACCTCCCCAGGCCCAGGTCACCGTGGAACACGTTACCCGGCGTGTCACTCCGCCGAATTCCGCAACGAAAACCGGGCGTGCCGCCAATTGCCGCACGTCCGGTTTCGCATTACTGGCCGATCAACCGCAGGGGCCGCTGGTCCACTGGTGCGAGCGCACCTGGTGGGTGCCGGGCAGGTCGACCTTCCGCTCTTGTTCGGCGCAACCGATCCGGTCGTTGAACCCGGTGTCGCGGTAGAAGACGACGCCCCTGGGCGAGGCGGTGCCGCGGTTGTAGAGGGACCTGACCTCCTTGGCTGTCGCCGGCGAGCACTTGATGGCGCCGGACGCCCAGTCGGCGTCGGCCACGTCCCACGTGCAGCGCCCGCCGGTGCCGCCGAAACCGCTCCAGAAGCAGACGTTGCCGGTGTTGCAGTCCCAGGCGGCGAGCGCCTGGCCGGTCTCGGTGTCGTACGCGGCACCGACGGCGGCCTGCCCCTGTGCCTGCTGCCCCTGTTGCCCCTGTGCCTGCGCGCTCGGGGCCGCAACCCCGACGAGCCCGAGCAGCGCGAGCGACGTCAACGTCGGAGAAATTCGCCGAACAAAAGTCAAGGATTTCCTCCTCGCTCGTTCGAAAAGGAAAACCGGGCGTGCGGTCAGTTGCCGCACGCCCGGTTCCGCAGTTGCCGCGGGATCAGCCGCAGCGGCCCGTCGTCCACTGGTGCGACTTCACCTTGTAGGTGCCGGTCAGGTCACCCTTCTGACCCTGTTTGGTGCAACCGATCCGGTCGTGGAAACCGGTGTTGCGGTAGAAGACGACGCCCTTGAACTGCGAGGATGTACCCCGGTTGTAGACGGACTTGACCTCGTTGCTCGAAGCCCACGAGCACACCACGGGGGCGCTGTTCCAGTCGTCGTCCTGGTTCTCCCACATGCAGCGCTTGCCCTTGCCCTGGAAGTCGTTCCAGAAGCAGACGTGGCCGATGCTGCACTCCCACTGGGCGAGCGCCTGCCCCGTCTGAGCGTCGAAGGCCGCGCCCACGGCCGCGGCCTGCACGGCCGGAGCCTCCGCCTGTGCGCTCGGAGCCATGATTCCGGCGACGATGAGCAACGCGGCGGGAACCAATGCCAGGAAAATACGCCGAACGAAACTCAAGGATTCCTCCCTCTCCCATGAATTAAGCCGGGCTCACCTTAGGCAGAAGGAGGACGTCCACAAAAGCTATTGCTCTGTGGTGCAAAAGCTCATTTCACGACCGTCGTGTGTACCTGTGTTTCACGCCGATCGGGAAGTACTCCGGATCGCCCTGGGGTCGCAGCACGACCTCGGGCAGCTGCCGTTCCGCCGGCACGTAGTGGGCGAACTCGCTGTTGAGCCGCAGCAGTTGATCCCTGATCTCCCGCGCGATCCGCGGCGCGTCCGCGGTCCGGCCGGGTGCGGTCTCGACGGTGATCCGCAGCGTGCGGTCCCGGTCGGCGTCCTCGACAGACTCGATCACGAACTTGCCGGTCACGGTGTCGCTGACGCCCGGCTGTTCCAGGCCGACGGTGACGTTCTCCGGATAGACGTTCGCGCCGAAGAACGACACGGTGAACAGCGACCGTCCGAAGAGGAAGACGAACGGCAGCTCCGGTCCGGGCGGTGGCGTGAAGCCGTGTTCCGCGCAGAACGCCAGAAGTTCGTCGTAGCCGAGAATCCCGCCCTCGTCGGCGATTCGATAACGGATCAATGGAATTCCGCCGTCCGCGGTGAACACCAGCGTGCCGTCGTGCACCTCGAAGAACCGGCTCGCCGGGTCGTACTGCACCAGCGTCGGCAGCCGTGCGTCGCCGAACACCTCCCGCGCCAGATCGGGCCGGATCGCGAAGAACCGGCGAATGCTCACCGACAGCGCGGTCTCGTTGCCCAGCACCCCGGAATCCGCGGTGCCGTAGAGGGAAGCGATGTCGGTGATGGGATCGGCGACCCCGGCCCGTTGCGACACCAGATCACGCCACTGCTCGCTGAACACCTCACCGGCCAGCACCAGTTTGATGCGGTACGCGGGCCAGTCGACGCCAGGCGTGTCGATGACGTCCTTGACGAACGGCGGATAGCCGAGCAGCACGACCTGGTCGAAGTGCGACGCCAGTTCGGGCAGCACGCGCAGGATCTCCGCCTTGTTGTTGCCCGGCGCCACGACCGTGATCGGGCAACCCTTGGCCGCGAGATGCCTGGTGCACGCCTGCGTGAACAACCCGCCGACCCACGTGCCGAGCGGAAAGCACACCACGGCCAGCGTCCTGCGCTCGTCCGCGTGGAAGCCGTCCACCAGCACCTGCTCGAACCGCCGCGCCACGTGCAGCTCGTCTTCGAGGCCGCGCGGCCAGATCGTCGGCCGCCCGCTCGACCCGGACGACACCGCGATCATGTCGCAGCTGGTCAGCGTGCCGTCACGGCACAGCTCCGGCAACGGATACCGCTCGTGGTAGCTCGGCTTGTCGAGCAGCGGCAGCCGCTGGAAGTCGTCGAACGTCACGATCGTGGCCGGGTCGATGTCGTTCTCGCGCAACAGCTTCCGGTACGCGGGCACGGTCTGTGCCGTGTGCCGGAACAGGTCGAGCACCCAGCTGCCGGACTTCGGCTCGGACGGCGCGAAGAAGTCGTCGAACGCCTCGCGCACACGGGTCTGCCGGCTGGTGTCCATCAGCCGAGCCTATCCAGCCAGGCGCGGTCCGGGTCCCTGGCGAGCATCTCGCGGGTGGGGCCCGCCCGCAGCAGCGGAGTGGGGGCCGTCGACGGTGGTGGCCGCCAGCCGTCGAAGATCCGGACGTAGCCGCCGCCCGCGAGGATGGCGGCATCGTTGTGGCGGGGAAGGCGCTGGAACGTGCGGCTCACCGCGCTGGTGCGGGGGTCCTGACGTCCGCCTGGGCCTCCAGGTGGTCGGGCAGGGACGCGCGGTAGATCGGCATGGCCGCGGCGGTGGTGACGATCGCGACCAGGACGAGGATCGCGAACATCTCCGGTGTCACCATTTCGTAGGCGAGGCCGATGTTGATGAAGATCAGGATCATCAGGCCGCGCGCGTTCATCAGGCCGCCGACCGCGGAGGCGTAGCGCCAGGAGTAGCCCTGGGCGCGGACCACCAGGCCGCAGCCGAGGTACTTGCCGGCGAACGCCGCCAGCATGATCACGGCGAGCGGGAACCAGAGCCTGCCGCCCGCGCCGAACCCGGACACCTGCGTGTTCAGGCCGCTGAACGCGAAGAACACCGGCAGCAGCAGGATCGAGTTGAGGTCGGTGAGCTTGGTTTCGAGCTCGTGCCGCACGACCGGCGACTTGGGCATCGCGAGGCCGGTGATGAAGCCGCCGAACACCGAGAACACGCCGATGAAGTCGGTGAACCAGCCGGCCACCAGCACGACGAGCAGGATGATCGCCATCATGTCGCGGCTGAGCTTGCCGTCGCGTTCGGCGCGCTCACCGAGCTTGCCGAGCCACTTGCGGCCGAGCGTGAGCATCAGCACCGCGAAGATCGTCGCTCCGATGATCGTGCGCAGCGCGCCACCAGCGTTGCCCGAGGTACCGACGGCGATGATCAGGGCCAGGAACGCCCACGCCACCGCGTCGTCGATGGCCGCGGCGACCAGGGTGAGACCACCGATCGGGGTGTTCGCGATGCCGCGCTCCTGCAGGATCCGCGCGAGCATCGGGAACGCGGTGATCGACAGGGCGCCGCCGACGAACAGCATGAACACCCACAGGCTCGACCCCGCCGGGCTGAGTGTGTCGAAGAAGATCACCGCCGTGCCCGCGCCGAGCAGGAACGTGGGCACGATGCCGGACACGGCGAGCACACCTGCCTTGCGGGCGTTGGCTCCCGTGGTCAGCTTGTGGTCCAAAGAGGACCCGACGAGGAACATGTAGAACGTCAACCCGATGGTGCTCAGCACGTAGAGGGTGCTCTTGACGTCGGCGGGGAAGAGCTGGGCCTGCACACCGGGCGCCACCGCGCCGAGCAGGGCCGGGCCCAGCAGGACACCGGCGACCATCTCGCCGACCACCCTGGGCTGCCTGACCAGCATGGCGAGGCGCCCGCAGACCGTGGTCGCGACGAGCACGACCGCGAGTGCGGCGAAGACCTGCAACGCGAAGTGGATCTGGTTCACGGGGATCTCCTGGGGTCAGTGACGGACCGGGCAACCCTGCGGGTCGTGCGTGTCGAAGTAGCGGCCAGCCAACCGAAGCCGGCGGGCGTGCAGCACCATCGCGGTGCCGAGGACGAGCTGGACGACGCTGCGCCAGACGTCCTCCCAGCGGTCCCGCGCGCGCATCGGGGTCAGGCTCGGCACCCGGCCGTGTCGCACGAGCAGGCACGGGCCGCGGCTCGGCAACGATCGGGTGTGCGTGACCGACGAATGCAACGTGACGCGGCGCAGCACCACCCTGGTGGCCGCGCGCATCGCGATGGGGGAGAGCCGCCACGCCGGGCAGGGGCGGTTGGCGGCGATGCCGAACGGGATGTGGTGCTCGTCGCGTGCCGCTGTCCGGTCCCAGCGGTCCGGGGCGAACTCGTGCGGGTTCGCGTACCCGGTCGCGTGGTAGGCGGGATAGTTGAAGCACAGCACCGAACCCGCCGGGAACGTCGTGTGCTCGTCGAGCGAGATGTCCGCGGTGGTGATGCGGTGCGCGATGCCGAACAACGGGTAGAGGCGGAAGGTCTCGTCGAGCACGTGGGCGAAGTACCTGTCGTCGTCCCCGACTCGGGCCGCCACCTCGGGATGCTGAGCCAACGCGAGCAGCAGGTGCGCCATCGCCTCGGACATCTGCACGACGGCGGTGTTGAAGTAGGTGCCCTGCAGGTAGTGCACCTGCGCGGTCCTCGACAACGTCTCGGGCAACGGGTGCCGGACGTCCGCGAGCCGTTGTTCGAGGTAACGCGTGAGGCGGGCTCGCCGGGCCGGATGGCGCAAACCGGTGCACTTCAACGAGTTCACGACGTCGGTGGCGTGCCCGACGATCAGGTCGCGGGCCGCGCGCGGGCACGGTTCGCCGAACACCAGCTCGTAGAAGTACTCGGCCCAGATCGGCATCATCAGGTCGCGCAACCGGACGTGGGTGACCCGGCCGGTCAGCACCTCGTCGAGCACGCGCGTGGTGCAGTCCCCGGCCAAGGCGGACAGGGACTCCGCTGATCCCGCGAGGAACGTACGGGTCGCGCGGGCCACGTCGTCGTAGCGCGGCCCGGCCTCCAGATGCTCCTGGTGCACCTCGGGGCCGGGGGAGAGCCAGTACCAGAACAGGTCCGACAGCCCCGCGCCCCTGCTGCGGCCGTTCGCGGCGGGATGGCTGTAGAGCTCCTGGAAGCGGTCCGGGCCGACCTGGGCGTTCGGGAACGTGATGGCGTTGTCCCCGTTGACCTTCTCGAACACCTTGGCGCGCAACGCGACCACCCGTGCGGGCAACCAGCTCAGCACCGGACCACGACCATGTCCCGGCTGAGCTCCCCGCCGCACAGCGCGAGGACGTGCTGGAACTCGTCGCGCAGCACGTCGAGCACCCGGCGCACCCCTGCCTCGCCGTCCGCCGCGAGCCCCCACAGCACCGGCCTGCCGAGGCCCACCGCGTCAGCGCCCAGCGCGAGTGCCAACGCGATGTCGCCTCCACTTCGGACACCGCCGTCGAGCACGACCGGTATCCGCCCGCCCACGGCGTGGACCACCGCGGGCAACGCGTCCAGCGCCGCCGGTACGAGATCGAGCTGACGGCCGCCGTGGTTGGACACGAAGATCCCCGCCACCCCGTGCCCGGCCGCCAGCACGGCGTCGTCCGGGTGCAGCACTCCCTTCACCCACACCGGAAGCGACGTCGATCCGCGCAACCGGTCGACGTCCTCCCAGGAGAAGGCCGCCATCTCGATCTTCCGCAGACCGGTGACGCCGGCCAGGTCGCGCATGTTCTCCGCAGCCAGACCAGCGGGCAGGTCGTGGAAACCGTGCGCGATGTCCCTGCGGTGCCTGCCGAACACCGGCGAGTCGACGGTCACCACCAACGCGGCGCAGCCGGCTCGTTCCGCCCGGCGCACCAAGGCTTCCGTGACCTCAGGATCCGGTTGGAGATAGAGCTGGAACCACACCGGCCCGGTCGCGGCCGCGACGACGTCGGCGATCGGCACGGTCGAGGCCATGCTGGACACCAGGATCGTCCCGCCGGCCGCCCGCGCGGTCGCCAGCTCACCGTCGGGGTGAGCGAGCTTGTGGAACGCGGTCGGCGAGATCAGCACGGGGAAGTCGTCGCTGGTCGCGTTGCCCCGCAACACCCTCGGCAGCAGGGCCAGGCGCCGGAACGCGGCCTCGTTCTCCGCGAGGACGACCTCGTCCCCGGCCCCGCCCGCGAAGAAGTCGTAGTGGACGGGGTCGAGCACCGCACGTGCCTTGTCGTGGAGTTCCGCGAGCACGGGATTCACCGGAGGTACGCCCTGAGCGGTGCTTTGTGCACCTTCTCGCTGTCCCACTCGTTCTCGAGGTTCTCGGTGAGGTGGTGCTCGTCGACCAGCTCACCGGCGCGGAACCGCCGGACCACCGGGTGCAGGTAGCGGCCGTCGAGCCCGCTGGTGTCCTGCTGCGAGTTGCGGCCCGCGGTGATGTCGAACGGGTTGACCTTGTCGTGGTCCGCGCCGTACTCCAGCGTCACCGCCAGGTACGTCTCGACGTCCCCGAAGTCGCCCCGTGCCACGGCTTCGTGCAGGTGCGCGACCGGCACCTCCTCGACGTACCGCACCGCGCCGTCGGGCCCGACCAGCACCGCGTCCGCCATGAACGCGAACAGCTGCCACAGCGCGGAAGTCCGGTTGACCCGCTCGATGATCGCCTCGGTGATGTCGCCGGCGGCCACCTGACGGCTCGGCCAGTCCACGCCGTGGTACCGCTGTTCCGCGATCCGGTGCAGCGCGCGGACACCGTAGCGGAAGCCGTGGATGAACCCGCTGGTCGACTTCTTGAAGTCCCGCGCCTGTGTGATCGTGCCCGCGAAGAACAGGTCCGGCACGTTCACCGACTCCCACGCCGCGGTCTGGTCGGGGAACCGCGAGTTGATCGTGAGCTGTGGCCGGCACTCCGGCGCGAAGATCGAGGCGTCGAACCGGAACCCGGTCGCGAGGATCACCCGGTCGTACCGGATCTCCTTGATCACCTCGTCGACCCGCTGGAAGCTGACCTCGACCAGGTAGCCGTCGCCGTCGCGGCGGATGCCCGCGATGTGCCCGTCCAGCAGCGCGTTCTGCGACTTGAGCTGGTAGGTGTCGAGGAAGTTGTTGTTCACCGCCCGCAGGTGGCCGACGAAGTGCGTCTGCCACGCCAGTTTCAACGAACCGGGTCCGGCGAGGTGGATGACCGACGCCGTTTCGACGAGAGCGTCGGCGGTCTCGAACGCCGAGTTGCCGCGCCCGACGATCAGCACCTTCTTGTTGGTGAACTCCGCCGGGTCCACCGAGACGTCGTAGTACAGCTCGGCGTGCTCGGCACCTGGGATCTCCGGCACGTACGGCTTCGAGACGCCGGTCGCCACGATGATCCGCTTCGCCCGGTAGGTGACGCCGTGCTGGTCGCGCACCACGAAGTCGTCCGGCCTGCTGACCGACACGACCCTGGTGTCGTAGCGGATCGGGAGGTCGTTCTTGACGGCGAAGTCGCCGAGGTAGCGGACCATGTCGTGGGCCTGCGGGAAGTAGCGCGGCGTGTAGCCGGTGAACAGCAGCTCGGGATCGTCCGACAGCAACGAGTTCCAGTCGACGCGCAGGTTCAGCTCCGGATCGTCCCAGCCGGTGTAGATCTTGTTGATGGAGATCAGCTGACGGTGCCGGGGGAAGCGGGTGAAGAACGTGCCCGCCGCCGGTCCCGCCTCCAGCACCAGGTGGTCCCGGCCGTCCTGCTTGAGCAGGTAGGACGCCTGCAGCCCCGCCGGACCGGCGCCGATCACGAGACACTCGGTCGAAACCTCGCTGGACACGACGTTCTCCTTCACGCGAGTAGCTGACGCTTGTCGGGTTTGCCGCTGGGTGCGACGGGAGGTTCGGAGATCGCGGTGAGGCGGACGGGAGCGCAGGCCGCGCCCAGCCGTTCGGTCACCAGTTTCCGGAGCTCGGCGAGCTCGGGCACGCGATCCCCTTTGGGCACGACGAACGCGTGCACGGCCTCGCCGGTGTCGTTGTCCGGCGCGGCGACCGCGTAGGCCTCGGCGACGTCCGGATGCTCGGCGATGAGGTGCTCGATCGGGCCGAGGTAGTGCAGGTTCGCGTTGACGATCACGACGTCCCTGGCGCGTCCGGTCAGGTGCAGGAAGCCGTCGGCGTCGAAGTGGCCGAGGTCGCGGGTGCGGATCCAGCCGTCCACGAACACCTCGGCCGACTCCTCCGGGTTCGCCCAGTACTTGTCGGCCTGGCCAGGGGTGCGGACGAACAGCTCGCCGTCGCGGATTTCCACATCCACCGGCGGCTTTCCGACCGTGCCTGGCGGGTCGGACGGTGTGGCCATCGAGATCATCCCGGTCTCGGTCTGGCCGTAACCGTGGAACAGCACCGGTCCCAGCACTTCGAGGGCTTCCCGGTGGCGTTCGGTGGACAGCGGCGAGCCCGAGACCAGCAGCGCCCGCAACGACGACAGGTCGGCGGGGGAGTGGCGTTCGCCGGCAACGAGTTTCGCCAGGCCGGGCACGGTGATCACGCGCGCGGTGGCTTGGTACCGGGTGATCGCGTCGGCGGGGTCGTCGGCGACGACGATCGTGCCGCCGGCGGTCAGCGTCAGGATCGCGTACTCGAACATCACCTGGCTCGACAGCGATCCGAACACCAGGTACCGGTCGAGGCGGGTGGCCAGCTCCCGGATCGCCGGCGGCCACGCGCTGGGACGGGCCGTCCACGCGTTGGTCATCGAGGCGTAGGTCTGCGCGCACGCCTTGGGCGCGCCCGTGCTGCCGCTGGTGTGGATGAGCCGGGCGACGTCATCGGGATTTCCGGTGCAGTACAACGGTTCGGGGGCAGCCTTGACGAGGTCGTCGACTTCGCGGACGACGAGTTTGATGTCGAGGCCGAGCAGGTGCTCGACCTGGGCCGCGGTCAGCCCCGGCCGCACGCCCACCACCCGTGCGCCCACGACGTGCGCCGCCAGGATCGTGGCGAACGCCTCCGGAGTGACGCCCTGGAGCAACGCGACCCCGTCACCGGGGCCGAGACCGTTGCCGCGCAAGCCGTTCGCGATCCGGGCGATCAGGTCGAGCAGCTCGGACCCGGTCACCACGCGGGTGCCGTGCTCGAACACCGGCCGGTCCGCGGCGGCGCCGAGCACGTCGAGCACCGCGCGCGGGAACGGCTCGGCGTCACGCGCCGGCAAGGCATTCCTTCACGAACACGACCAGCGGCTGCTGGTGCACCTCCGGGAAGTCCCACTGGTTCTCGAGGTTCTCCGCGAGGTGGTGGGTCGCGGCGAGCACGCCGTTGCGGTGGTAGCGGATGACCGGGTGCAGGTAGCTGGCGTCGGCCGCGTTCACCACGTCGTTCTCGGCGACGCGCGGGATGGTGATGTCGAACGGGTCTACGGTGTCGTGGTCCGGCCCGTACTCCAGCGTCGCCACGAACCGGTGCTCGGCCGGCCCGAGGCCGCCGTCGGCCACGTACGCCACCGGCACTTCTTCCTCGTACCGCGCCGTGTCCGCGTCGACCGTCACCACGTCACCCATGACCGCGAACTGCTGCCACAGCGCCGAGGACGTGTTGAGCCTGGCGATCAGCGCGTCGCTGATCGCCTCCGGGGACAGCTCCAGCTCCGTGCCCGGCCACGGGGTGTCGTGGTTGCGGGCGCTCAGGACGCGGTGCAGTGCGCGGGCGCCGTAGCGGAAGCCGTGGATGAACCCGCTGGTGGACTTCTTGAAGTCACGGGACTGCGTGATGGTGCCCGCGAAGTACAGGCCGGGGATGTTCGTCGACTCGAACGCCGGGGTGAGCTGTGGGAACCGGTCCTTGATGACGAGGTCCGGGCGGCAGTTCTCCGCGAAGACCGAGGCGTCGAACCGGAACCCGGTGCATGCGATGATTCGGTCGTAGTCCAGTTCACGCAGCTTCTCGACCGTGCGCGCGTACCGGAACTGGATGCGGAACCCGCCCTCTGGCCGTTGCTCGATGCGTTCGATCGTGCCGTCGATGACCGCGTTCTCGGACTTGAGCTGGTAGGTGTCGAGGAAGTTGTTGTTGACCGCGCGGAGATGCCCGACGTAGTGGGTCTGCCAGGCCAGCTTCACCGAGTGCGGCCCGGCCACGTGGATCACCGCCGCGTGCTCGACGAGAGCGTCGGCGGTTTCGAAACCCGAGTTGCCCTTGCCGATCACGAGCACCCGCTGGTCGGTGAACCCCGCCGGGTCGGTGTCGAAGGTGTCGTAGCGTTCGACGTGCTCGATGCCGGGGATCTCCGGTACGTGGAGCTGCGAGACGCCGGTGGCCATGATGAGGTTCTTCGCCTGCCACGTCTGTCCGTTGTGGTCGGTTAGGACGAACCCGCTGTCGTCGCGGTCGATGGTGGTGACATCGATGTCGTACTGGACGTTGAGGCCGTTCGCGCAGTCCCGGAAGTACCGGACGATGTCGTCGGCGTCCGGGAAGTACTTGGGGCTGTAGCGGGTGAACAGCAGCTCGGGGTCGTCGAGCAGCAGCGAGTTCCAGTCCATCCGCATGCGCCGTTCCGGATCCGTGGACCCGGTGTGGACCTTGTTGATGGAGATGAGCTTGCGGTGCCGCGGGTAGCGGGTGAAGAACGTGCCGGCCCCGCTGCCGCGCTCGAGGACGGCGTAGTCGCGACCGTCCCGCTCCAGCAGTGCGGCGAGCTGCAAACCGGCCGGTCCCGCGCCGATGATCAGGTAGTCGTACGCCATGCTCGGGAAGCTACCGACGCGATCTCAGAACTTTCTGAGATCGGCTGCCTACCGTCCGTGCGGTGACCACGACCGCTTCAGCCACGTCCGTGGACCTGGGTTCACCGCTCTCCGTCGCGCATCTGCTGCGTGCTTCCGCACCGCTGGACGTGGTGGTGGGAGCCGAGGTGTCCGATCGCGTCGCACGGGGCCGTGCGTACCTACGCGCCGTGCTCGCCGACGACGAACGTCCGGTGTACGGCGCCAAGACCGGCTTCGGCGCGTTGGTCGGCTACGCGGGCCGTGCCACCGAAGCCGACCAGTGCGACAACACGCTGGCACACCTGGGCGCCGGCCAGGGCCCCGACCTCCCGCTGGACATCGCCCGCGCCGCGCTGCTGGTTCGCACCTGGTCGCTGGCCCAGGGTTTGTCCGGCGTGTCCGCGCACGTCGTGGACGGCCTCGCCGCGATGTTCGCCACCACCTTCGTGCCGGCGATTCCGCGCTACGGCTCGGTGGGCGCCAGCGGTGACCTGATCCCGCTCGCCTATGCGGCGCAGGCCTTGCGCGGCCGTGGGCATGCTTACCTCGACGGCGTCCGAATGCCCGCTTCGGAGGCCTTGGCGTCTGCGGGACTTTCGCAGTTGGAGCTCGACGGCCGTGACGCCCTGGCGTTGGTCAACGGCACCTCTCTGACTTCTGCCGCCACGGCCCTTGCGCTGTCGTCGATCCGTGCGTCGCATCGCGCCGTTGCCGATCTGACGTGTCTGCTGGTGGACGTGCTCGGCGCCGATCCCGGCTTCCTGGATCCGCTTTTGATCTCCGCGTTCGGTCACACCGGTGCTTTCGCGGTCGCCGCGGACATGCGCGAGCTGCTCGAAGGCACGCGGCCGAGCGGATCGCGGCCGTTGCAGGAGCCCTACAGCATCCGCTGCTCGCCACAACTGCTCGGCGCGGCCGAGGACGCGCTGCGCTACGTGGACGGTGTGGTGCTCGCCGACCTCGGCGGGGTGAGCGACAACCCGTTGTTCTTCCCCGGCGACGACCTGGTGGCACACGGCGGCAACTTCTTCGGCCAGCCCGCCGCGTTCGCCGCCGACGTCCTGGCGATGGTGACGGCGTCGCTGGGCAACCTGGCCGAACGCCAGCTGGACCTGCTGGTGGACCCGGCCCGCAACACCGGCCTGCCACCGATGCTCGCCGCCGGACCCGGTCAGCAGCACGGGTTGCAGGGCGTGCAGCTGGCCACGACGGCGTTCGTCGCCGAGATCCGGCGGAACGTGTTGCCCGCCAGCACCCAGAGCCTGCCGACGAACCTGCACAACCAGGACGTCGTGCCGTTCGGGACCCAGGCCGCCTTGCGCGCCTACGACCTGGCCGAGCTGTTGCGGCTGTTGTGCGGGTCGCTCGCGTTGGGGCTGCGGCAGGCCGTGCACGTGGGTGGGAGGAGGCCGACCGCGCCGCGCTGTGCGGAGCTGCTGGACGCACTCGCCGACGCCATCGAGCCGGTGGATCCGGATCGGCCGCTGGACGTGGACGTGCGGGTGGCGGCCGACGTGGTCATGGGCAGGCGGTGGTGATCTGGTGGGGCGTCAGCGGGCCGCGGGTTGGTGATCCGTGTCCGGCAGCGCGGAGGTCTCGGCACCTCGGCCGACGTGGTCACGGGCAGCCGGACGTGATCCTCTCGCGCAGCGGCCCCGAACCCCGCTCCGCCACCGGCAGCCTCAACGTGAACCGCGCCCCTCGCCCCGGATGCCCGACCGCCTCCACCTCGCCCCCGTGCCCAGCCACGATCTCCCGCACCAACGCCAGGCCGAGCCCGAAGCGCCCCGCCCCCGGCCCGTGGTGGAACCGGTCGAACAACCGCGGGGCCTCCACCGGCTCGAATCCTTCGCCGGTGTCCGCCACCTCCAGCTCCGCGAACCCGCCCCGCGACTCGACCCGCACCGAGATCCGCCCGCCCTCCGGCGTGTGGCGGACCGCGTTGGCCAGCAGCTCGCCCACCGCCCGCCGCAGCGCGGTCTCCACCCCGCGCACCACCACCGGTCCGGTCGAGGAGACGGAGAGTGCGATCCGGCGTTCGGCCGCCCGTTCGGTCTCCCCGGTCACCGCCGACGACGCCACCTCGGCGAGGTCGACCGGACTGGCCGCGGAGTCCCGGTTCAGCTGGGCCGACAGCAGCAGGTCGTCCACCACGTCCGACAGGCCGCGGATCGAGCGGGCCAACGCGTCCAGGCCGTCCCGCTGGTCCTCTGGCAGGTCCTCGGACAGCAGCTGGGCCCGCAGGTACGCCCGCGCGAGGGGAGTGCGCAGCTCGTGGCTCGCGTCCGTGACGAACCGCCGTTGCCTGGCCAGTGCCTCCGCCAGTGGGCCGACCGTCCGGCGGCTCACGCCCAGGCCGATCAACGCCGCCACCAGCAGACCGGCGGCCTGGGCGATCCCCAGTGCCAGCAGCAGGTGGTGGCGGTCGGCGAGCAGGTACCGCAGGTCGAACACGGCCTGCGCCGTCGAGTTCCCGGCCGTGGTCGTGAGCACCATGTACTGCGTGCCGTTGGCGGATACGGTGCGCGATACCGCCACACCCGACGACTGGACCGCGTCGAGGTCACCGCGCAACGGGAACCCGCCGGGGACGGCCAGCACGCCCTCGTCGAGCACGCCGTTCTTCAGCACGAACACCCACGCGCAGCGCGGCGCGACGTCCGGCACGCCGAACCGGGCGTTGTACCGGAGTTCGCGCGCCACCTGGGTTTCCTGCGCCTGCACCATGACCACGTACGCGATCGCGCCGACGAAGGCGATCATCACGGTGATCGCCAGGCCCACCAGCACACTGATCCGCAACCGCGCCCGCCGGACCTCCGCGCGCTCGGCCTCCGCCCATGAACTCACAGGGCCCCCAACCGGTAACCGACCCCCTGGACCGTCCGCACCACCGAACGTCCCACCTTCGACCGCAGGTAGTGCACGTAGGTGTCCACAATGGACGGTGAGGGTGCGTCCTGGAACACCGTTCGCCGCAGCGAGGCCCGCGTGTGCACCATGTCGGGGTGGGTGGCGAGCACGCGCAGCAGGGCGAACTCCCTGGCGGTCAGCTGCACCCGTTCGCCGTCGGGCAGCACCACCTGGTGCTGTTCCAGCTCCAGCCGGCCGGCGCCGATCCGCAGCACGGCGGCCAGTTCCGCGGCCCGCCGGTACAGCGCCCGCAGCCGGGCGCGCAGCTCGCCCAGGTCGAACGGTTTCGTCAGGTAGTCGTCCGCGCCGGCGTCGAGGCCGTCGATCCGATCGTGGACGGTGCCCATCGCCGTCAGCACCAACGCCTGCGTCCACACGGACCGGGAACGCAACCGGGAAAGGAGGTCCAGGCCGTCGATGACGGGCAATCCGCGATCGATCACGACCACGTCATAAGGTCTGGTCAGCGCGAGATGCAGCCCGCGTTGCCCGTCGAATGCTGTGTCGACGGCATGTCCGTCACCGCGGAACACGGCGGAGAGCAACTCCACCAGCTCCCTGTCGTCCTCCACGAGCAGCAGGCGCACAGCGTGAAGAATCGCACGGTTCCAGGGAGTCGGGCCAGGTCACCGAGGTGGTGCAACAGGTAATGGACAGGCGGCGGAGGGTTCACAAATGTGATCAAAAGGCCGTGAGTGGTGCGATTTCCGTGGTCAATTGCGGCATTCGGCGGATACCCTGACAAGCCGGTCGACCGCAGTGGCCGAAACGGACCGGGAATTCCACGGTAAACATGTGAACGCCGGGCCCGCCGTGACCTGCGAAAAATCGTTGAGTGTGAAGAACTAGTGCCGTAACCGGCAACCTTCGCCGCGTCTTCCGGCGCCCAGCAGGGCGCCTCGCGGCACCGGCCCCGCACCCGCAGCCAACCAGGATGAGGACGCGGGGCCGGCACCGCGATCCACCCGTCTGGACACCGAAATACGGGGCAAAGGCTGCCGGTTACGGCACTAGGCCGGCGCCACGGCCGAAGTGGTGCCGATACCGCCGACCCAGCCCGCGGTCGCGATGGCGCGCAGGCCGTCGTCGCCCTCGGTGAGCCGGCCGTGGGGCCCCAGGGCGTCCTTGCTCCCGTCGTGCCAGCGCACCGGCAGCCGGCCGTGGCGCTGCAGCAGGTCGCCGAACTTCGTGGTGAGCTTCGCGCTGCCGATGTGCACCCACCGGCTCGGGAACAGGTCCAGCAGTTCGATCGTCGCCGGGCTGAGCTCGGGCACGACGGTGATCCCGTGATCGCGGCCGTACTCGACCAGGTCGCGCAGCGCGTCGGGGTCGCCGTCGGGGAACACGTGCAGCACGTTGAGCTTGTAGGCGGCCATCTGGTCGATGGCCCTGCGCATCTCGGCCGGCGGCAGCAGGGCGCTCGACACCCCGCGCCAGGCGAACGCGGGGGAGTCCCGCACGTCGGCCGCGCGCACCGTGGCGTCACGGGTCATCAGCTGGCGGAACGACTGCACGCCGTGCCGCAGCCCCGCCTGGGTGCCCGCGCGCAGCATCACCGCGTCGTTGCTGACCAGCAAGGCGTAACCCTCGGGGCCGAGGCCGCGCATGGCCGGGTCGTGCGACACCATCAGCATGCCGTCGGGCGACTCCGCGAGCAGGTAGCCGGTCTGCGCGAAGATGTGCTCGCGCAGCAGAGCGGCCGCGGTACGGGCCTGTCCGGTCACCCGGACGGCGACGTCCTCGGTCAGTACGAACGAGCCCGTGCGACGGGGCGCGCTCGTGGGCATGGGAACAATCACCGGTTTCCTCTCCAGCGGACTAACGCTGGCAGTATCAGGGGAGTTCCGGCAACCGGAGGGTGAACGTGGTCCCCCGGCCTGTTGTGCTGATCACACCGACGGATCCGCCGTGCGCCTCGACGAGCTTGCGCACGATCGCCAGGCCCAGCCCGCTGCCGCCCGTGCTGCGCGCACGTGACTTGTCCGCGCGCCAGAACCGGTCGAACACGTGCGGCAGATCCTCCGCGGCGATGCCGGCACCGGTGTCCGCCACCGAGATCACCACGCCGTCGTCCTGAGCCGCGCTGACCTCGACCGAACCGCCGGAAGGCACGTACCGCAGGGCGTTCGCGACGAGGTTGTCGAGGATCTGCCGCAGCCGCAACGCGTCCGCGTACACGACGAGCGAAGGAGAGGCGGACACCGACAGCGTGACCCCGGCCTGCGCCGCCCGTGCCTCGTGCGCCGCGCGGACCTGCTCGAACGCGGCCAGGACCGGCACCGGTTCGCGGGTCAGCCGCAACGAGCCCGCGTCGGCCACGGCGAGGTCCTGCAGGTCGTCGACGACGTGCTGCAGCACCAGCGCTTCCTTGAGCAGCAACGAGACCAGCGCCGGGTCGAGGTCGCTCACCCCGTCCTCGGCCGCCTCCAGCCAGCCCCGGATGTTGCTCAACGGCGTGCGCAGCTCGTGCGCTACATCGCTGACCATCGCCTTGCGCGCCTGCTCCAGCTGCGCCCTGTTCGCGGCCATCGTGTTGAACGCCCTGGTCAGGCCCGCGATCTCGTCCTGGCCGCGTACCGGCACCGGCGGGATGTCGCTGCCGCCGGACAGGTGCTGCGCCGCGGCCGTCAACGCCCGCAACGGCCGGGTGATCCGGGCGCCCGCGAACGCCGCCACCCCGACCGCGGCCAGCAGCACCGCCGCCGCGGCGCCCACGACCCGCCAGCCGTTGCCCGACAACGAGATCGCGGCAGTCGGCGGGCCGGTGGGGTTGGTCAGGTAGAGCAGGACCGGCGGCGCCACGTACGGCGTGAGCTGTTCCTTGCGCGACGACGCGACGCACCCGGCGACGGCGGGTTCGTCCGGGATCGCCAGGCCCGTGGTCTGCTTCGCCGCGGGCGTGTAGTCGGTGTCGAGCTCGACCGGCGGCAGCGACCTGCGCGCCAGGCAGGCGTTGACCAGGTCCTCCAGGCCGAGCAGCGCGTAGAAGTCGGCGGCGGTGTCGAACAGCAGTTCCGAGTCCCGGCAGTCGACGTCCGCCTCCTTGCGCTTGACCATCCGCAGGCAGATGAGCGTTCCGGTGTGGTCCTCGCGGTCGCGGAAGTCGATCGGCGTGCGGAACGGCCCGAGCACCCGCTTGTCGATCCGGTCGGCGGGCGCGTCCGGCACCAGCACCGGGTCGACCGCCAGCGGATCCACCACCGCGGCGGCCGTCGCGGGCAGCTGGCCGCCGTCGCCGCCCCTGTCCACGATCGTCCTGCCGTCCTTGGTGATCAGCGCGATGCGGCGGTGCGAGCGCTCGCTCGTCAGCGAGTCCAGCCAGCCGTCCACTTCGGACCAGTCGCGGTGGTTGGTGGCGTAGGACAGCAGCGTGGCGTAGATCTTGTTGTCGGAGGCCAGTTCCCGGCCCTGTTCACGGGCGATCGACGCCTTCGTCAGCTGGGTGGCGAGCCACGCGGTCGCGGCGATCGAGCAGACCGCGATCAGCACCACGACCACGAGCAGCCGGGTGAAGACGCTACGACGCATCACGGCGTCCGGCGGTGAGCTTGTACCCGATGCCGTACACGGTGACCAGGTGCTCGGGTGAACGGGCGTTGGTCTCGATCTTGCGGCGCAGGTTCTTGACGTGCGTGTCGATCGTGCGGGTGGTGAAGAAGCTGTCGATGCCGTGCATGCGCTCCAGCAACTGCTCGCGGGTGAACACCCGGTCCACTTCGGACGCGAGCACCTCCAGCAGCCCGAACTCGCCCGGCGTGCACTCGACCTGCTCGCCACGCACCGTCACCTCGTGCCGCATCGGGTCGACCGCGATCGGCCCGACCTTCAGCAACGGCGCGGGTCGTGCGGCGGGACGTCGTCGCAGCAACGTCCGCACCCGCGCCACCAGCTCGCGCGGGCTGAACGGCTTGGTCATGTAGTCGTCCGCGCCGATCCCGAGCCCGTGCAGCAGGTCGTCCTCGGTGGACCTCGCCGTGAGCATCAGCACCAGAACGTCGTGCTGGTCCTTGCCCGCTCTCAAAGCACGGCAGACGTCCAGCCCGCCCAGGCCTGGCAGCATGAGGTCCAGCACCACTAGTTCGGGCCGGTGCGCGCGGACGACGTCCAGCGCGTCTCGTCCGTCGTGGACGACGAGCACCCGGTGGTGGTCCTGTTCCAGGTAGCGCCGGACGAGCTCGGCCTGGTTCTCGTCGTCCTCCGCGACCAGGATGAGAGCGCTCACGCGCAGAGGATACGGACGCCCTCGGGGCGATCACCGGTTCGTCACAGGATCCTCACAAGTGCTGATCAAGATCCACGGCATGCGCAACGCCCTCATCGCGGCCACCGTGCTCGTGGTGGTCGTCACCGCCGCCGTGCTGCTGGTGCGCGGCAGACCGGACGAGCCTGCCGCGGCGCCGCCACCAGCGACGAAGACGACGACCGTGCGCAAAGGAGACCTCGCGAACACCCGCGTGCTGCAGGCGAACCTCGGCTTCGGCGCCGCCCGCCCGGTCAAAGGAGGCACCGGCACCGTCACCAAGCTGCCCGCGGCCGGCCAGACGACCGAGCTGGGCAAGGAGCTGTACCGGGTGGACGACAAGCCGGTGGTCGTGTTCTTCGGCGCGACCCCGCTGTTCCGCGCCCTGGACGCGCCGGGCCTCAAGGGCTCGGACGTCGCCGTGGTGATGGACAACCTCGCCGCGCTCGGCTACCAGGTGGGCACCCGCCCCGGCGACGCCGCCAAGGCCGAGTTCACCCCTCGCGTGGTCGACGCGGTGAAGAAGTGGCAACGGGCGCTCGGCGTCGAGCAGAACGGTGTCCTGGCTCCCGGCCGCGTGCTGGTGCTGGACCACCCGATGCGCGTGGGGTCGGTGAAGGCGCAGCTCGGCGCCCCCGCTTCGGAAGAACTGTTCGAGCTCACGCCCACCACCCGCCTGGTCACCGTCCAGGTGCCGGTGGCGGAGGCCGGCGCGCTGAAGGCCGGCCTGCCGGTGACGATCGTGCGGCCGGACAACCGCGAGGTGCCCGGCAAGGTCACCGCGGTCACCAACTCCGCTCCGCCGGAGAACGGCGGTGGCCAGAAGATCGACGTCGTGGTCACCCCCGACAACCCGCCCGACGTGGGCGACCTGGACACCGCGCCGGTCCGGTTGAAGATCACCACGGAGAGCCGCACCGGCGTGCTGACCGTGCCGCTGGCGGCACTGATCGCGTTGAAGGAGGGCGGCTACGCCGTGCAGTTGCCCGGCGGTGGGCTGAAGGCCGTGCAGACCGGCCTGTACTCGCAGGACAAGGTCGAGATCTCCGGCGACGGCATCACCGACGGCCTCGAAGTGGTGACGGCCCAGTGACCCCGGTGCTCGCGCTGCGCTCGGTGAGCAAGCACTATCCCGGCGGCGTCACGGCGTTGTCCGACGTCTCGCTGCGGATCACCGCCGGCGAACTGGTCGCGATCGTCGGGCCGTCCGGTTCCGGCAAGTCCACGTTGCTGCACCTGATCGGCACGCTGGACCTGCCGTCGTCGGGCACGGTCGAGATCGACGGCCGGGACGTGTCGTCCCTGTCGGACCGGCGGTTGTCGGCGTTGCGCGGCAGCCGGCTGGGGTTCGTTTTCCAGCAGTTCCACCTGTCCGACGCGCTGAGCGCGGTGGAGAACGTGGCCACCGGGCTGCTGTATGCCGGGGTGGGGCGCAAGGACCGGCAGGCGCTGGCCGTGGAGGCGCTGCACCGGGTGGGGCTCGGGCATCGGATCTCGCATCGGCCGCAGGAGCTGTCGGGAGGGGAGAAACAACGCGTCGCGATCGCACGGGCCGTGGTGAACAACCCGGCGTTGGTGCTCGCCGACGAACCGACCGGGGCGCTCGACACGGCGAACGGGCGTGCTGTGCTGGAGTTGCTGCGGGAGCTGAACGAGGAAGGCACCACCATCGCGCTGATCACCCACGACCGGGACATCGCCGCATCGCTGCCGCGCCGGGTGGAGCTGCGGGACGGGCGGATCGTCGCGGACAGCGGGGGCGAGCGATGACCCGGCTCTCCGTCGTCGACCTGCTCGCCCTGGGCTCGCTCGGCATCCGCACCCGCAGGCTCCGCGCCGCCCTCTCGGCACTGGGCATCGCGCTCGGCATCGCCACCGTCGTCGTGGTCACCGGCATCCCCGCCTCCAGCCAGCAGGCCCTGCTCGACGAACTGACCGCGCTGGGCACCAACCTCCTGCGCGCCCAGCCCGCCCAGCGCCAGGAGAACCCGGTACTGCTGCCCGAGTCGTCGGTGGCGATGGTCCAGCGCATCGGCCCGGTGACCGCCGCCGCGGCCGTGGCCAACACCCACGCCCGCGTCCGCCGCAACGACCTGCTGGACCCAGGCCACAGCTCCGACATCACCGTCCTGGCCGCGACACCGGGACTGCTGGAAGTCGTCAACGGATACGTGCGGAGCGGTGAGTTCCTGTCCCGCCCCGACTTCCCGGCCGTGGTGCTGGGCAACGTGGCCGCGCAACGGCTCGGCATCGCGAACGCCCAGGACCAGCCCGCCGTGTTCGTGGGGGAGCGGTGGTTCACCGTGACCGGTGTGCTCGGCCCGATGCCCCTCGCCCCCGACATCGAACGCTCGGTGCTCGTCGGCTGGGAGTCCGCGCGCGCCGACCTCGGCTTCGACGGCCACCCGACGGTCGTGTACGTCAAGGCCCGCGAGGAGTCCATTGAGGACGTTCGCGCGGTGCTGCCGGCCACGCTGCACGGCGAGGTTCCCGGGCTGGTGCAGGTGAGCCGGCCGTCCGACGCGCTGGCCGCCAAGCGCGCCACCCAGAACTCCTACAGCGCGCTGTTCCTGGGCCTCGCCGGGGTCGCGTTGCTGGTCGGCGGCGTCGGCGTGGCGAACACGATGGTGATCTCGGTGCTGGAACGCCGCAGCGAGATCGGCCTGCGGCGCGCGCTCGGCGCCACCCGCGGCCACATCCGCGCCCAGTTCCTCACCGAGGCCGTCCTGCTGTCCGGCCTGGGAGGTCTGGCCGGCACCGCCATGGGCGCCATCGGCGTCGCCGGGTACGCCACCCTGCACGCCTGGCCGCTCGTGATCCCCCTGCCCGTCCTGGCTTCCGGAGTGCTGGCCGCGTTCGTCGTGGGCGCCGCCGCCGGCCTCTACCCCTCCATCCGCGCCGCCCGGCTCACCCCGACGCAGGCGCTCTCCGCGTGACGAAAGGACAGTGTTCACTCCCATGGCTCACCTGAAGAAGGCGGCTCTCGCACTCGTTCTGTTGCTGGCCGCCTGCTCCAAAACCGAAGCACCACCGCAGGTCGCGTCGATCACGACGCCGAGCAGCGCCGCTCCGACGTCGGCCGCGCAGGAACAACGCCCCCGCGAACGCCTCGACATGACGCCGGAGGACTTCGACGCCCTGTACGCCGCGTACGACCGGTGCATGGGGCAGTTCGGCCTGGACAAGAAAGGCCAGGTGGCCAGCGGCCAGGCCGGCGTGCAACCCGTCAAGGAAGAGGTCGACAAGGCGCTGAAGGCGTGCGAGTCGAAGGACCCGCTTCCCCCGTGGGAGAAGGACGTCAACAACCCGGAGGCGCTCGACTTCGCCACCCGCGTCGTGCAGTGCCTGCGGGACAAGGGCGTCCGCTACGTCGAGGTGTCCAACGAGCCCGGCGCCGAGGCCGTCTCCTTCGCGCTCGGCGGCCCCAACAACGACGCGGCGTCGATCACGCTCGGCCTGGAGCACGCCAAGGAGTGCGAGATCGCGGCCTCCAAGAAGTAGTTCCGGGCGAGCTCCCGGCCGCTGCGTTAGCGTCTCGGGCATGTGGAATCTCGGTGACGCGTACGAGCGGTACGTGGGCCGGTGGAGCAGGCCGGTCGCGGTGGAGTTCCTGCGGTGGCTGGACGTGCCACCGGGCCGGACGTGGCTCGACGTGGGCTGTGGCACCGGCGCGCTGACGGAGACCGTGCTGACCCACGCGCGGCCGGCCGCGATCACCGGCATCGATCCGTCGCCGGCCTTCCTCGAACTGGCCAGGCAACGCGTGCACGGCGCCACCTTCGACGTCGGCAGCGCGGACGAACTGGGCGAGCTCGAAGCCGACGTCGTGGTGAGCGGGCTCGTGCTCACCTTCGTGCCCGACGTGCGCCGCGCCGTCTCCGAGTTCGCGCGCGTCGGTTCGTTCGTCGGGTCGTACGTGTGGGACTACGCGGCCGGCATGCGGATGATGCGGCACTTCTGGGACGCCGCCCGGGACGTCGACCCCGCCGCGGCCGAGCAGGACGAAGGTGTGCGCTTCGCCGGGGTGAGCGGGCAGGACCCGTTGCGCGACCTGTGGACCGGCGCCGGACTCCGCGACGTCGAGGTGACCGGCATGGTCGTGCCCACGGTGTTCCGCGACTTCGCCGACTTCTGGGAACCCTTCCTGGCCGGGGCCGGTCCGGCACCCGCCTACCTGGCCACGCTGCCAGCGGACCAGCGGACCGCGATCCGCGACCTGCTGGCGTCCCGGCTGGACACCGGCGGCCCGATCGAGCTGACCGCCAGGGCGTGGGCCGTCAGAGGGTCGCGCTGAGCAACCGCCCCAGTGCGGGACCACGGTTGACATTTGTCATCTCGACGAGGTGACGCCACCTCACTACTGGCCCAGGCTCTCGCCGAGCACGCTGAGCACCATGGAAACGGTGCTCGAAACACGTGGGGCGCGCTTCGACTACGGGGCCACGCAGGCATTGGCCGGCGTCGATCTCGACGTCGGCGCGGGGGAGTGCGTGGCGTTGCTCGGGCCGAACGGCGCCGGCAAGACGACGTTGGTCAACCTGGTGATCGGCCTGCTCGCCGCGAAGGAGGGCCGGGTCCGGGTTTGTGGCGGTGATCCGCGGATCGCGTCGACCCGGCGGAACCTCGGTGTGGTGCAGCAGTCGCTCGGCTTCCCGAACACGCTGAAGGTGGCCGAACTGGTCGCCGGTGCCGCGGTGCGGGCGGGGGTGCCGCGCTCGGCCGCCGGGCCGGTCATGGCCGAGCTCGACCTGACGGACCTGGCGGGTCGGCGGGCCGCGAAGTTGTCCGGTGGCCAGAAACAACGGTTGCAGCTCGCCATGGCACTGGTCGCCGAACCCCGGCTGCTGGTGCTGGACGAACCGACCGCGGGCCTGGACGTGCCCGCTCGCAGGAGGTTCTGGCAGATCCTCGCGGAACGGCGTGAGCGCGGCACCGGCGTGCTGCTGACCACGCACCTGATCGAGGAGTCGTCGGCTGTCGCCGACCGCGTGGTGGTGCTCGACCGCGGTCGCGTGCTCGCGGAGGGGACGCCGGACGAACTGGTGGCGCGGCTGCCCGATCGCACGGTGATCGCGCGGACGTCGTTGGTGCGCACGCGGCTCGAAGCCATCCCCGGTGTGGTGTCGGTGCGCGACGACGGCGCGCACGTGCACCTGGGCACTCGCACGCCGGAAGCGTTGCTGCGGGTGTTGCTCGCGGAAGATCCCGGCCTCACCGATCTGCGGGTCGAGGGCGCCGGACTGGAAGAGGCAGTGGCGGGTCTGATCGAGAGGGGTGCGGCGTGAAGGTGTTCGCAGTGGAGCTCACGGACGAGCTGAGAGGCATCGTCCGCGAGCCGGTCGCGCTGTTCTTCTCGATCCTGATGCCGGTGGCGTTCTTCGCGCTCTTCGTGTCGCTGTTCGGGAAGTTCAGCAGCGGAGGGGTGTCGGCGGGCACCACGATGGTCGCGACGTTCGGCGCGTTCGGCGTGATCTCGGTGGTGTTGATGAACCCCGGTATCGGCGTCGCGGCGGACCGGGAACGCGGGTGGCTGCGGGCGAAACGGGTGTCCGCGGTGCCGATCGGCGTGACGCTCGCGGCGAAAGTGGTGGCGGCACTGCCTTACGCGGCCGGGGTGCTGCTCGCGATGATGGCGACCGCGGCGATCACCAGGTCGTTGGACGCGCCGGTGCCGGCGCTGCTGCGGATGCTGCTGGTGCTGCTGGTGGGCGCGTTGCCGTTCGCGTTGCTGAGCCTGGCGATCGGCTTCCAGGTCGGGGCGGGTGCCGCGGCCGCCGTGCTGAACGCGGTGCTGATCCCGTCCGCCGTCGTGTCCGGGCTGTGGATGCCGCTGTCGATCATGCCCGCGTTCTTCGCCGAGATCGCCCGGTTCCTCCCGACCTACCACCTGGCGGAGCTGGCGCGCGCCCAGCTGACCGGGGGACCGGTGCTGGCACATGCGCTCGTGCTGCTCGGGTTCGCGGTCGTGGCCGCGGGGCTGGCCGCGGTGTCGTATCGTCATGCCCGGTCATGAGAAAAGTCGCTGGGATCTCCCGCTGGATACACCTGCTGTACCTCGGGAACCTGTTGTGGGCACCGGTGTTCGACCCGAGTGCGGGCTGGCCGGACTGGACGCTCGTCGCCGTCGTGGTCGTGGCCTTCGTGCCGATGTACGTGCTGGCGTGGCACCGGCCGGATCTCGTGCGCTGGTGGTGCCTGGTGCCGACGGTCGTGCTCGGCGCGCTGGCGACGCCGTTCAACACCGGTGCCGCGGTGCTCTTCGTCTACGCGGGGGCGTTCGCCGGTCTCGCCGAGTCGCGGCGCGTGGCGATGCGGTGGTTCGTCGGCCTGTCCGCGCTGATCTGCCTGTTCGCCGTGGTGTCGACGGTCGAGATGCCGTACCGGCTGTGGGGCCTGCTGCCATCGTTGATCTTCCTGTGGCTCATCGGCATCCTGCAGGTCGAGTGGGCCGAACGTGACCGCGAGGCCGCCGAGCTCCGCATCCGCACCGCACGGGTCGAGCACCTCGCGACCCTCGCCGAACGGGAGCGCATCGCCCGCGACCTGCACGACCTGCTCGGCCACACGCTGACCGCGATCGTCCTGCGCGCCCAGCTGGTCGCCGCGGACCCCACCCGTGCCGCGGCAGAGGCGGCGGAGATCGAACGCGCGGCGCGTGCGGCGCTGGGCGAGATCCGCGACGCCGTCACCGGCTGGCGCAGCGCGAGCCTGGAGACCGAGCTGGTGGCGGCGCGTACGGCGTTGACGAGCCTGGGCGTGGAGGTGGTCGTGCGGCGCGACCCGGACCTGACGATCGTCAGTTCGACCGAGCACGAGCTGGCGCTGGCGTTGCGCGAGGCGGTGACGAACGTGGCCCGGCACGCGCGGGCCAGGACCTGCCACATCGGCATCGAGGCCCGCGGTGGTGAGCTGTGCCTGGTGATCGCCGACGACGGTGTCGGCAGCCACGCGCCGGAGGGCAACGGCCTGACCGGCATGCGCGAACGCATCGCCGCGCTCGGCGGCCTGGTCCGCCGCACCGGTTCGGCTGGCACCACCGTGACCATCGCCGTGCCGCTGCGGGTGGCGACGTGATCAGGGTCGTCCTGGCCGAGGACCAGGCGATGGTGCGCGGCGCGTTCGCCCAGCTGCTGGACCTGCAACCGGACGTCACGGTCGTCGCCACCGCCGGCAACGGCGACGAGGCCCTCGCGGTCGTGGCCGAACACCGCCCGGACGTGCTGCTGGCCGACATCGAGATGCCCGGCCGCTCCGGCCTCGACGTCGCCCAGGAGCTGAGCCGGTCCGGTGACACCACCCGAGTCCTGATCGTCACGACGTTCGCCCGCAGCGGTTACCTGCGTCGCGCGATGGACGCGGGCGTGGCGGGGTACGTGCTCAAGGACGCGCCGATCGCGGACCTGGTGTCCGCCCTGCGCCGGGTGCACGCAGGCGAACGCGTGGTGGCGCCGGAGCTGGCGATGGCCGCCTGGGACAGCGCCGACCCGCTCACGCCGCGCGAACGCGAGTTGCTGCACGAGGTCACGACCGGTGCGAGCAACGCCGACATCGCGGCCCGGCTCAACCTCGCGGAGGGGACGGTCCGCAACTACCTGTCGACGGCGATGGCCAAGCTGGGTGCCCGCAACCGGTCGGACGCGGCGAACATCGCCAGGGAACGCGGCTGGCTGTGATGCCGGACGTCACGGCCGCGACCTGGGCCGAGCAGCAGGTCGCGCGGGTCCGCGACGACCCCGCCGGCCGGCTGGCGTTGATGGAACGCTGCTACCACGGCCCGTTCGGCACAGCGCCGCGTCACCTGCCGTTCCGCCGGGCGGCGATGTCGTTCCTGCGCTGGCAGCTGCGCAGGGGTGTGCTGCGGCCGAGGTCCAGTGCCCGGCCCGGCAGTCCGTGGTGGCGGGCGGTGAACGAGCGCATCCTCCGCGACGGCTGCGAGGCGGTGGGTCTGAGCGGCGGACTGGGTGGCCCGGTCTCCTCGCGCACCGCCGCGCACTGGCTGTCGTTCGCGCGCCGCCCTACCGCGAAAGCCTGGTACCGCGCGCACAACGGCAGCGTGGTCGCCGCGTACCTGGAGCACCGCGACCTCGCGGAGGCGGAGAACGAGCCCGAACGGTTCTTCATGAACGTCATCCTGTGCCGGGTGCTCTACACGCACGCCCTGGTCGCCGCACCCCGGATGTCGCTGAGCCGGCTGCGCGCGCTCGCGCCGTTGCTCGGCGACCCCAGGCTCGGCATGACGGGGATCTTCCTGCAGCTGTCCCGCGTGCTTCCGGACCGGTACCCGCTGAACGGCAGCGCGCGGTACTACCTCGGCCAGGAACACGGGTTCGGGCGCCTCGTCGACTTCGGCATGATCATGCCGAGGCTGCGGCAGCTCTACGAGTGGTCGGCACGCGAACTCGAGGAGCCCGGCCTGCTCGACTGCATCCGCGACGGCGCGTTGACCTACGCGTGGCGGTTCGAGGACCGGGACGTCTGGCAACCACCGAGATCGCTCGTGCTGCCCGTGATCAACCGGACGCTTCCGCCTCTGCGCTGAACGCCCGCAGAAGTCCTTCGACACCACGGAGAAACGTCTCGCAGACGGCCTCCGCGTCGGACAGGCACCCCGCCGCCATGGCGCCGTCGCGCAGCATCACGAAGTGCCGGGCGGCCGGCGCGGCCTCGTCTGCCCGGATCAGCGCGAACAGATCCGTGACGGTGGCCTCGAACCACCGGCGGTGGGCCAGTACGGCCCGGTGCACCGGATGATCGGGGTCCGGGTACTCGGCGGCGGCGTTGAGGAAGGCGCAGCCCCGGAACTCGGGTGAGCGGATCCCGCCGGCGATGGCCTGGCCGAGGGCGCGCAGGGTGTCGGCGGGGGAGTCGCTGCGGGCCGCGGCCGCCTGGGCGCGCATGGCGCCGTCGACCTCGGTCAGGTAGGCGACGACGAGCTCCTCCTTGCCGAGGAAGTGGCGGTACAGCGTGGCCCGCGTGACCTGCGCTTCCTCGACGATGCGGTCGATTCCGACGGAGTGGATGCCCTCGGCGTAGAAGACCCGGAGGGCGGTGTTGAGCAGCCGGGACCGCGCTTCGGAGGGCCGGGTCGAGTCGGTGCGCGCCATGCCGCCCACTTTAGCGGATAGAACGTTCGGTCTTGACGAACCGGCGCGAGGTCGTCAGGCTGGGAAGAGGTAGAACGTTCGGTCTCATTGACCGGACGCCTGATGAGAGGGACCTCCCGTGACTGCCGTTGCTTCGTCCACCGAAAACGCGTCGGCGCTGCGCCGCCTCTACCTCGTGCGGTTCGGGTTCGCCGTCGTGTGGGCGGTGCTGCTGTTCGTGATGAGCAAGAACCTCGGGCCGGTGACCACCGCCCTGCTGGTCCTGTACCCGCTGTTCGACGTGGCCGCGGCGGTGGTGGACGCCCGCTCGTCCCGCGCCGCCGGACCGGTGCGCGGGCTGTACGTGAACATCGCGATCAGCCTGCTCGCCGCCGTCGGGCTGGCCGTCGCTCCGGGCCTGCCGGCGGTGCTGACGGTGTGGGGTGCCTGGGCGATCGTGGCCGGGCTGGTGCAGCTGTTCGTGGGCGCGAGCCGGCGCGCGATGGGCGGGCAGTGGCCGATGATCCTCAGCGGCGGCATCTCCGTGCTGGCCGGGTCTTCGTTCATCGTGATGGCGTCCGGGGCGGATCCGACGCTCGCGAGCCTCGCCGGGTACGCCACGATCGGCGGGATCTTCTTCCTGGTCTCGGCGCTGCGCCTGCGCCGTCAGTGACGCTCGGCGAACCGCGCGACGCGGGCCCGGTTGCCGCACGAGGCCTTGCACCACTGCTGGCGGCCGTGCTGCTGAACGAAGTACCGCACGCATCGGGGTGCCTGGCAGGAACGCAGCCGCGGCGCGAGCGGGCCGGTGAGGAACTCGACGACGGCCATCGCCAGCGAGCCCTCGATCAGCGTCTGGTCCTGCGCGGTGGTGCTTCGTGCGTGCCGCACACCGCTGCCGGTGATCGTCACGACCGCGCGGGGTTCCAGCGCGTTGATCGCCGACTGGAGCACGGTTGCCGCGTCGTCGTCGCTCATCCGCCGGCCGCGTTCCACGCGGCTCGGCGGGTGCGGTGAGACCGAGGCCGCGAACGCCGACCGTGCGGCGAACCGCAGGGTCCGCAGCCGGTCCGCCTGATCGGGGGAGCGCGGCGCGAACTCGGGAAACCGTGCCGCGACCCAGGTGTTCACGCCCGCGTCGTCGGCGAAGAGGTCCGCGACGCCGCCCTGTCCGTCGTGAGCGATCGTGCTCACCAACGCGAGCGCCGTCTGGCCGTCGGAACCGTCCGGCAGCACGATCACGGTGTCCTCCACTAACGGTTAATCGAAATTTACCGTTAGTCTAGCCCTCATGACGACCTTGCTGCACGTGAGTGACCCCCATCTGGACGGCTCGGACGAGCGGGCGGACCGGCTGCGCGCGGTGCTGGACCTCCTCCCGGCTTCCCGCCGACCGGACGCGATCGTGGTCACCGGCGACATCGCCGACAACGGGGCGGCCCACGAGTACGCGCAGTTCCGTGCCGTGATGGAGGCCCGCGAACCCTGGCTCGCCGCACCGGGCAACCACGACACCCCGGCCCTGCTGGCGGGGTTGCCGTTCCTCGACGCCGGCGACCTGCGGATCCTGGGCCTCGACGTGACGGTCGCGGGGGAGAACCACGGCGAGCTGCGCGACGAGGTGGCGGAGCAGGCCGTGTCGCTGGCCGCGGACGCCGGTCGGATCGTGCTCGCGTTCCATCAACCACCGGTGCGGATCGGTCACTCCTATGTGGACCCGATGCGCCTTCTCGACGCCGAGCCGCTGGCCCGGCTGGTCGAGCGGATCGGGAACGTCACGGCGATCCTTTGTGGACACGTGCACACGGCGGCCGCGACGTCGTTCGCCGGGGTGCCCCTGCTGATCGCGCCCGGCATCGTGTCCGCGCTGGGTACTGACCCGGAGCGGCAGCCCTTGGCCGATCGGTCGCAGCCGCCCGGCATGGCGTTGCACAGCTTCGAGAACGGCGTCGTCACGACGACGTTCCACTACGCGGGCTGAGGGCCGTGCGGCCGGAGGCGGTCGCGGGTTTCGCGCTCGCGATGGTGCCGATCGTCGTCACGCCAGGCGCGAGCTTCACGTTGATGGCAACGCACGTGCTGACGTCTCAGCGGGGCGTCGTGCGCCGGGTGGCCGGTGGTACAGCGCTCGGCATCGTCAGCCATGCGACGCTGGCGGGCCTCGGCCTGTCGATGCTCGTCATGCGGTCGGCCGAGCTGTACCGGGCGGTACAACTGGTCGGTGCCCTCTATCTCGTCGCGCTCGGTGTCGCGTCACTGCGCGCTCGCCCGCCCGACCCGCCCGGGGAGCCTGGACGAACGCTGCGCACCCGCACGGCGTTCGTGGCGAACGTCTTGAACCCCAAGGCGGCCGCCGTCTACCTCACGGTGGCGCCGCAGTTCCTGGACAGCGGCACGTTCACCCCGGCGAACCTGCTCGTCCTGGCGGGCGTGCACGTCGTCCTGACCGCGACGTGGCTCGCGGCCGGAGCCGTCGCACTGAGGTCGTTGAGCCGTCGCTTCCGGCGCGTCCCGTGGCGCGCGATCAGCGGCACCGGCGGCGTGGTGCTGATCGCGTTGGGGCTGAAGTCCTTGTGGGATCAGGAAGTGGTCTCCGGCGGCGGCGCGCTCACACCTCGGTGGGCCATGCTCTCGCTGTAGACGATGTTGGTCGTCGTGCTGCCGAACGCCATCAGCTCGTCGACCACCTTCTCCAGGTGTGGCATCGAGGTCGCGGCGATCTTGAGGGTGTAGCAGTCCTCGCCGGTGGTGCGCAGGCACTCCAGGATCTCGGTGCGTTCGGCGAGCAGCCGGTGCAGGGGCTGGTGCTGGTTGCCGGGGTACTTGAGGCGCACCACGGCGAGGACCTGGTAGCCCGCCTTGCCGAGGTCGACGGTGGCGCGGTAGCCGGTGATGACGCCGGCGGTCTCCATGCGCTTGACGCGTTCGGTGGTGGCCGAGGCGCTGAGGTTCACCCGACGGCCGAGTTCGGTGAGCGGGACCCGGCCGTCCTGTTGCAGCTCGGCGAGGATCGCCCAGTCGGTCGCGTCGAGAGTCTCGGTCATTCCGCCAAGCTACCGGGAAATCCACGGTGTAGGCGGCTGGATGCCGTGAACAATCCCTTCTGCGAACCGAGTGCGGGGTCATAGTCTTGATCACGTGTTGATCGGCGTGAACGTCCCCAACTTCGGGCCCGGTACCAGCCCCGCCGTGCTGCGCGAGTGGGCGCGGACGGTGGAGAGCCTGGGCTTCGACCTGCTCATGATGTCCGACCACGTGGTGGTGACGCCCGACGTGGCCCAGCAGTATCCGGCACCGTTCTACGATCCGTTCACCACGCTGTCCTGGCTGGCCGGCGTCACCGAGCGGATCACCCTCGGCACGACCGTGCTGATCGCGCCGTACCGGCACCCGCTGCTGGTCGCCAGGATGGCGGCCAACCTCGCAGAGCTGAGCGGCGACCGGCTGGTGCTCGGGGTCGGGATCGGCTGGGCGCGCCAGGAGTTCGAGGCGCTCGGGGTGCCGTTCGAGCGTCGCGGGAAGCTGACCGACGAGCTGATCACGACGGTGCGCGAGGCGTGGCGCGACGAGGGCTACCGCGCGGGGCACATCCCGATCTGGGTGGGCGGGCAGAGCGACGGCGCCCTGCGGCGCACCGTCCGGCTGGGCGACGCCTGGCATCCGTTGCGGCAGACGCCCGACGGGTGGCGGGAATCCTTGGCACGACTGGAAGAGATCGCCGCCGCGGAGGAACGCCCACGACCCGCGCTCGCGCCGCGCATCCTGCTGAGGCTGACCGACGAGCCCGTCGCGGACCGCAGGCTGGGCGAGGGCACGGTCGAGCAGGTCGCGGCGGACCTGGCCCGGCTGCGCGCGGACGGGGCGCACGCCGTGGTGCTCGACCCGTACGTCGATGATCCGGAGGAGACGCGGCACCCGGAAGTCCTGTGGAACGCATTGGCCGCGGTACGAAAGGAATTCAGGTGAACGAAGAGCATCTGCGTCGCGCGATCGCACTGGCCGCCGAGGCGCGGGCGGGCGGCAACCCGCCGTTCGGATCGCTGCTGGTCGGGCCGGACGGTGCGGTGCTCGCGGAGGAACGCAACTCGTCCCTCACCGATGACGACATCACCGCCCACCCCGAGCTGAAGCTGGCGAGGTGGGCGGCGCGGTCGCTCGACGCCGCGACGGCGGCCGGGACCACCATGTACACGAGCTGCGAACCCTGCGGGATGTGCTCGGGGGCGTTGGCGCGGTCGGGTATCGGACAGGTGGTGTTCGCGCTGTCGGGCGATCAGCTCGGCGGGCTGAGGACGATCGGCGGATTCCCCGTCGTGCCGACCGACGGACCGCACCTGTACGACGAGGCGAAGGTGCCGGTCGAGGGCTACTACCCCTGACGCAGGGCGGCCTCGATCGCCTCGGTGATCGTGGCGTCCTCGGGCTCGACGCGCGGCCGGAACCGGCCGATCACCTGTCCGTCGCGCGACACCAGGAACTTCTCGAAGTTCCACTGCACGTCGCCCGCGGCTCCGTCCGCGTCGGGGTGCCGCGTCAGCTCCTGGTAGACGGCGTGCTGCCCGGGACCGTTGACCTCCACCTTCTCGTACAGGGGGAACGACACCCCGTAGGTCGTCGAGCAGAACGTGGCGATCTCCTCGGAGGTGCCCGGTTCCTGCCCGGCGAACTGGTTGCAGGGGAAGCCGACCACGGAGAAGCCGTCCGCGCCGTACTTCTCCTGCAGCCGCTCCAGGCCGGCGTACTGCGGGGTGAGGCCGCAGCGCGAAGCGACGTTGACGACGAGGGACACCTTGCCCCGCAACGCGCTCAGGTCACCGGGCTCGCCGGCGAGGGTGGCGACCGGGATGTCGTAGATCTCCATGACACCAACGTAGTTCACCGGTCGCGGCGGGTGTCCGCGCAGTGGCCGCCGCCACGGCCCGGTGGTCAGGCCGGCGGCCAGTGGGCCAGCGCGGCGTCGGCGATCTCCTGGAGGTCCGCGCGGCCGACGCCGCCGGCGGCCTGCACCGCGAGGCCGAACGCCACGGTCATGACGTAGAGGGCGAGCCGCCGCGCGCTGGTGCCCTCCGGCAGGTCGCCGTCCGCGACGGCGCGCAGGAAGCGTTCCTCGAGACGGCGGCAGGCGTCGTTGCGCCACTCCACCAGTGCCTCGTGCGCGGGCAGACCGGCCTCCCCGGCGGCCAGCGCGCCCTGGACACCCAGGCACCCGGCCGGGCACTCCGGGCGTGTCGTGGTGCGCACCGTGCCGTTCAGGAACGCCGTCGCCACGGCTCGCGCGGTCGGTTCTTCCAGCGCGTGCAACCCGTATGCGCCGGGCCCGTCGGTGTAGCGCTCCAGGGCCTTGCGGAACAGCTGCTCCTTGTTGCCGAACGCCGCGTACATGCTGGTCTTGGTGATGCCCATGGCACTGGTCAGGTCGGTGAGGCTGGCGCCCTCGTAGCCCTGTTTCCAGAACACCAGCATGGCCCGCTGCAGCGCCTCGTCGGCGTCGAAGCCCCTCGGCCGGCCGACAACGGTGTTCCCGTGACCTGTCACGACCCCAGGCTACCCCTTCGGTACCGATCGGTTCACAAGTGCTACGGTCGATTTCAGTACCGATCGGTACCGAACTTTGTGGAGGTAGACGGGCATGGGGCAGTTCGAAGGCAAGACGGCGGTCGTCACCGGCGGGAGCAGCGGCATCGGCCTGGCCACCGCCCGGCGGCTCGCGGCCGAGGGTGCGCACGTCTTCATCACAGGTAGGCGCCAGGGCGAGCTGGACGCGGCGGTGGAGAGCATCGGCGACGCCACCGCGGTGCGGGGTGACATCGCGGACCTCGGCGACCTGGACCGGCTCTACGACGCGGTCCGCGCCAGGGGCAAGGGGGTGGACGCGCTCTTCGCCAACGCGGCCGCTGCCGGGTTCGCCAGCCTGGAGCAGACCACGCGGGAGCACTTCGACCAGATCTTCGACGTCAACGTGCGCGGCACGCTGTTCACCGTGCAGAAGGCGTTGCCGCTGCTCAACGATGGTTCCGCGGTGATCGTGAACTGCTCCGTGCGGGCCGACGACGGCGTCGCGGAGTTCGGCACGTACGCGGCGACCAAGGCCGCCCTGCGCTCCTACACCCGGACCTGGGCCAACGAACTGAAGGACCGGGGAATCCGGGTCAACGCGATCTCGCCGGGCACGATCGACACCCCCGCGCTCGTGGGCATGGTCGGCGAGGAGAAGGCCGGCGAGCTCAAGGAGGGCTTCGCGGCCAGGGTGCCGCTCGGCCGGATGGGGACGTCGGAGGAGGTCGCCGCGGCCGTCGCCTTCCTCGCGTCGGACCAGAGCAGCTTCATCGTGGGGGCCAACCTCCACGTCGACGGCGGCGAGAACCAGTTCTGAAGGAATGTCCGATGGCGTCGCGGCGTTCCTGGTCTACGCTAGGTTGAGACGTCAACTAACGGATGGAAGTGTTCCGCTCGGTATGAAGAAGATCGGGTTTCTGTCGTTCGGGCACTGGTCGGACAGCCCGCACTCGCAGACGAGGTCCGCGTCCGACACGCTGCTGCAGTCGATCGACCTGGCCGTGGCCGCGGAGGAGCTGGGTGCCGACGGCGCCTACTTCCGGGTGCACCACTTCGCCCGGCAGCTCGGGTCGCCCTTCCCGCTGCTGGCGGCGATCGGCGCGAAGACCGAGCGCATCGAGATCGGTACCGGTGTGATCGACATGCGGTACGAGAACCCGATGTACATGGTCGAGGACGCCGGGGCGGCGGACCTCATCGCCGGCGGCAGGTTGCAGCTCGGCATCTCCCGGGGATCGCCCGAGCAGGTCGTCGACGGGTGGCGGTACTTCGGCTACGAGCCCGCCGAGGGTGAGACCGAGGCCGACATGGCCCGCCGGCACGCCGAGGTGTTCCTCAAGGTGCTGGACGGTGAGGGGTTCGCGCGGCCCAACCCGCGGCCGATGTTCCCGAACCCGCCGGGGTTGCTGCGGCTGGAGCCGCACTCGCCGGGGCTGCGGGACCGCATCTGGTGGGGCGCCGGGTCCAACGGCACCGCGGTGTGGGCGGCCGAGCAGGGCATGAACCTGATGAGCTCGACGCTGAAGTTCGACGAGGGCGGGGCGCCGTTCCACGTCCAGCAGGCCGACCAGATCCGGGCGTTCCGCAAGGCCTGGACGGAGGCCGGGTGGCAGCGGGAGCCGCGGGTCTCGGTGTCGCGCAGCATCTTCGCGCTCACCACCGACCTCGACCACGCCTACTTCGGCGGTGACGGCGAGAGCACCGACCAGGTCGGGTTCATCGACGGGCCGAACAGGGCGATCTTCGGCCGGTCGTACGCCGCCGAGCCCGAGGTGCTGATCGAGCAGCTGGCCGAGGACGAGGCGATCGCCGAGGCCGACACGCTGTTGCTGACCGTGCCCAACCAGCTCGGTGCCGACTACAGCGCGCACGTCGTCGAGAACATTCTCCTGCACGTGGCGCCGGCCCTCGGCTGGCGCTGATCACGTAACCGCGGCCGGCGGTGGTGTGGCGAAAGCCGTGCCATCGCCGGCCGTCGCGGTTTCTCCGTCAGGTTCGGCGGAATTGGTGCTGTTGCGGCGAATCGGCCCGTTTGCGGGGAGATTGCCGGGGTAGCTCCTGAGCCAGGACACGCCGATGAGCTGAGGAGTCAGCCGTGACCGAGAACCAGATGGGTGGAGTGCGCACGGCGGCCCGGGACGAGGGTTTCGAGGTCGCCCAGCACGCCAAGGACGCGGCCGGGCAGGTGGGAAGCACTGTCCGGGACGAGGCCGCGCACGTGACGCGCGAGACCGCCGCACAGGCCCGCCAAGTCGTCCGGGATGCGCGGGAACGTGTTGTGGCGGAAGCGGAAGATCAGGCCACGCGGGTGTCGAAGCAGCTCGGCCGCATCGCCGACGAGCTGAGCGACATGGCCGGCAGCGCGCCGTCCGGCTCGATGTCGGCCGGGGCGATCCGCAGCGCCGCCGACACGAGCAGGCAGGCCGCGCGGTTCCTCGACGAACGAGGTGCGCAGGGGCTGCTCGACTCGGCGCGGGACTACGCCCGCCGCAAGCCAGGCACGTTCCTGCTGGGTGCCGCCGTGGCCGGGTTCCTGGTCGGACGCGTCGCGAAGAGCGCGACCGGTGGCGAGCAGAGCCGGTCCCAGCAGAGCCAACCACAGCAGGGCCAGCCCCAGCAGAACCAGCCGCAGCAGGGTGGATACGTGCCGGTGGCGGCCGAACGTCCTGACGTGACACCGGATTACGGCGCGCCGCTGCCGACGGGCGCCGCGCCCGTCGTTCCCCCGGCGGGGGTGCCGCATGTCGAGCCCTGAGGCGCCAGGCGCACGGGTGGACTCGACCGGCGGCGAGTCGCTGGGCGATCTGCTCGGTGAGCTCAGCGGGGACCTGTCCAAGCTGATGCGGCAGGAACTGGAGCTCGCCAAGGCCGAGTTCCGGCAGGAGGCCGTCAAGGCGGGCAAGGCGACCGGAATGCTCGCGGCGGCCGGGTTCGCCGGCTACCTGACGACCGTGCTGCTCAGCCTCGCGCTGGTGTTCGCGCTCGGCGCGGTGATGCCGCTCGGCTGGGCCGCGCTGATCGTCGCCGCGTTGTGGGGCGTCGTCGGACTGGTCCTCTACACGACCGGCCGCGCCCGGATGCGCACCGTCAACCCGAAACCCGAACGCACCGTCGAAACGCTGAAGGAGGACGCGGAATGGGCGAAACACCCGACCAAATAAGGCGTGACATCGAGGTCACCCGCGCGGAACTGCGCGCGGACGCCAACCGTCTCGTCGACCACGCCAGCCCGCGCGGCATCGCCCGGCGCCGCGTCCGCGGTGTGCGGCAGGGACTGGTTTCGATGAGGGAGCGAGTGATGGGCACCGCCACGCAGGCCGCGTCGACCGTGCGGGAACAGGGACACGACACCGGGACCGCCGTCGCCGAACGAGCCGAACAGGCCGTGCAGGTGGTGCAGGACGCGCCGCGCCGGGTCGCCCGGCAGACGCAGGGCAGTCCGCTCGCGGCCGGTCTGATCGCGTTCGGCAGCGGCCTGCTGCTCGCCGCGGTGCTGCCCCGCACCGACGCCGAACAGCAAGCGGTGCAACAGCTTTCGGACACCTTCGGCGACGTGGTCGAACCGGCCAGGGACGCCATGGCCGAGTCGGCGCAGCACCTCAAGGAGGACGTGAAGTCCTCGGTGAGCGACGCCGCGGGGGAGGTGCGGCAGGTCGCCTCTGACGCCGCGCAGACCACGGCCGAGCAGGCGAAGGACGCGGCGCAGGACGTCGGCGGACACGCCCGCGAATCGGGCCAGCGGGTGTCGGGTCAGTGAGCTGAACGAACCAGAGCGCCGTGGTGGCGACACCACGGCGCTCCTCGTTGTGTTTGGCCTGGCGGGGAACGGGTAGCCGGAACCTGCGTCAAGCAGTCGGCGCGTCGTGTCCCGACTGTGCCCAAGGCGGCGATCACCGTGCAGCACAACTCACTCGACCAGGCGATCTGCGAAGCGCTCGTCCTGCTCCGCGTCACCGCCGGAGCGGACCTCGCGGTGCGGGCAGAGCAGGCGCGCAAGTGCCTGGCGAAGGCGGTCATGGAGTCGCCGGACGCACCGCAGCAGGCGTTGGCGCACATCGCGGCCGCCGACGATCACCTCGAGTACGGCGAGTTGATGGAGGCGCGCACGCTGCTGAGCGCGGCGCGCGGCTTCCTGCCCGGCCGGCGGGCCGCGGTCGCCGCACGCGCGTGACTCACGGGTCCATACCGCCGTCACCGCCCGCGCCCTCGGGTTCGGACTCGTCGTGACCTCGGTGCGGCCCGCCGGGGTTCTCGTCGGCGACGGTGGGGCGCGTGTGCTCGGCGCCGATGTCGGCGTCCTCCAGTTCGCTCTCGGCGGTCACCCGATCGGGTTGGGGAGCGCGGCTGGTCATCGCCACTCCTTCTGCCAGGCGTGGTGCGTGTCGTAGGCGGCGGCCAGCAAGCGCAGCATCGACTCGTCGCCGGTCTGCTCGACCTCGGACCGCAGCGCGGCGGCCTTCTCCAGGAACGGCACCCGCTCCCCGGCCGCCTGCACCGGTCCGGGCAGCAGGAGCAGGCCCTGGCCGTCGTCCGAGCGCACGACGCGCAGCCTGCCGTCGCCCTCCGCCTCGTCGAGCAGCGGCAGCTTGTCGTCCGCGAGGCGTTCTTCGTCCTCGTCGAGCCGGTCGAGGACGAACCGCCGGAGTTCGTCGGTGTTCATGACCCAGGGGTATCCGGTTCGCCGCCGGGTACGCCTCTCGACGTCGCGGGGTTTTTGGTTCACGGCGTGCGGCGAAGGTCCACGAGGTCGAGCACGAGCGCCGCCGGGCTGTCGTCCGGAGCGATCAGCGTCGGCCGCTGCTGGTGGGCGGAGAGCTGATCGGTGACCTCGTACAGGATGCGCACGCCCGAGCTGGCGAGGTGGGTGACGCCGGAGAGATCCACGGTCATCGGCGCGACGCCGCCGCGGGAAGCCCTGAGCAGGTCCCGTTCGAACACGGCCGCGGTCATAGCGTCGATCGGCCCGGAGATCCGCACCAGCCGGATGTCGTCACGAACGACCGTTTCGGCGCGGTAGGGCGAGAACACACTGCTGGTCGTGGAGCCGGTGCTGCCGGAGGCGACCATCGCGGGCTGGTTGAGGTAGTGGCGCACGGTCACGGTGGTGCCGCGGGCGCCGACCGGTTCGCCGACCTGGCGTGGCGGGTGGGTGATGGTGAGCTCGTCGACGAGCTGTTCGCACAGCATGAGGCCGTGCCCTCGCTCGGAGGGGGCGACGTCCGGTGTGCGCCAACGGCCTTCGTCGGTGATCCGCAGTTCGCAGATGCCGTCCGGGTGCAGTTCGGCGCTGATGTGCACGATGCCGGACCCGTCGGGGTAGGCGTGTTCGACGACGTTCGTGACGGCCTCGCCGACGGCGAGTTCCAGCACCTCCTGGTCCTGGTGGCCGACGTCGAGCTCGGTCAGCCAGCCGCGGACGGCGTGGCGGGCGGCGGGCAGGTCGCCGAGCGCCGCCCGCAGGCGCACCGACAGCGGTGGCACGGGGGTCGCGAGGCGCTGCGCGGCGAGCGCGGTGACGTCGTCGTGGTATCCCGTGCGGGTCAGCAGTTCCACGGTGAGCTGGCAGACCCGTTCGGCGGGCGAGCTCGCGGCTCCTTTGGGGAGCACGCGGTTCATCGCCGCGTCGGACGCCACCGCGGCCAGCTCGGCCGTCCCTTCGGAGAGCGAGCGGTTCGGCCGTTCGACCAAACCGTCGGAGTAGAGCAGGACGAGGTCGTCGTGGCCGAGCCGGCCCGTTTCGACGACCGGGGTGCGGCCCACGCCGAGCGGTCCGCTCACGGCACCGTCCAGGTACACGGCCGTGCCGTTCGCGCGGACGACCAACGGCGCCGGGTGGCCGCAACGGCTGTAGGAGAACTCGCCCGTACGCGGATCGAGGAGGACCAACGCGAGGGTGGCCGCGCGCAGGACGCGTTCGCGGGTCGCGAAGGTGTTCACCTGACTCAGCACCGCCGTCAGATCCGCGTTGGTGCACAGGAGATGCTTCAGCACGGCCCGGAGCTGACCCATGGCCGCGGACGCCGCGACACCGTGCCCGACGACGTCACCCACGATCAGCACGACGTTGCCGTCGGGCCGGGTGACCGCGTCGAACCAGTCACCTCCCGCGGCCTGGTCCTCGGCGGCGACGAGGTAGCGCGCGGCGATCCTCGCCTGCGGCAGCACCGGCAGCGACGTCGGCAGGATCGCCGCCTGCAGGTCCACGACGACGTCGCGCGGCCGCTCGTACCGGGACCGCGCGTGCGCGGCTCTGGCCGCCTCGGCCTGGCGGCGCCGGACCCGGTCGGTGACGTCGAGGCCGTACATCGCGACGCCCCGCACCGTTCCGTCAGCGTGAAAGTAGGGCTCCATCACGAAGTCGACGTACAACTCCAGCACGTCGCCGTCGCCGCGGCGATCGAGGTGCATCCGCCACTCGCTCGCGGTCTGCGCCTCCCCGGTCAGGTAGACCCGGTCGATCGCCGCCTGGATCCGCTGGGACTCGAACTCCGGAAGGATCTCGCGCGAGGTCATTCCGACGGGCTCGGGAACTCCCGCGCACCGCCGGAACGACTCGTTCGCCGCCACCAGCCGTTGTTCCGGGCCTTCGCAGACGACCAGCACGACCGACAATCCGTCGAAACGATCACGGACGACCTCAGGGTCGCCGGTGTGGCGCAGACGTTCGTCGCCGCCTGGCCGCGCGTTCGGCTTCATACCTGGTCAACGTACCCAGAACGGCCCGGATCATGCGCGGTCAGGCCGTTCTGACACAGGCGCCTCGGTTCACCGCGACCGGATTCGCCTGCTCGTACACCGTCACCATCTCCGCTGCCAGGCGGGCGGTGGGGTAGCGGGCCGCCATCCGGTCCCGCGCGGCCGAGCCGAACTCCTGACGCAGCGTCTCGTCGCCGAGCGACCTCCGCAACGCCCGGATCAGTGCTCGGAGGTCATGCGGCGCAACGAGAAGACCGGTCACGTCGGGCACCACGACGTCGGCCAGCGCTCCCACCGCGGTCGCCACGACGGGGACACCGCACGCCATCGCCTCGAGCGCCAGGATCCCGAACGGTTCGGCGGGCGGTGTGCACACCACGGCGTCCGCCGACCGCAGCAGGGCCGGCCGCCCGGTGCGAGGTACCGCGCCCGCGAACACGACCCGATCCGCCACGCCCAGCTCGCGCGCACGTCCCTGCCACCGGGTGCGAGCGTCCTCGCCGATGACCACGAGTTCGACGTCGTCGGTCACGGGCAAAGTGGTGATGAGCTCGTCAAAACCGTTGCGGGACCTCGGGTCGGCCGCGGTGACGACACGCTTGAACCTCCCGCGCGCGGTGGCGGGACCATCCGGGTGGAACAACTCCAGGTCCACGCCGCAGGGCACCGTCGAGATTCGCGTGCGGCGCACTCCGAGGGTCTGCAGCCGTACGGCCTCGGCGCAACTGGTCGCCACCGTCCACGCGGCTTTGCGCGCGACGAGGGCTTCGGCGTCGGAACGTTGTGGTGCGTCGTGCGCCGCAAGCCCGTGGTACGACTGCACTACCGGCACCTGGAGGCGATGTGCGCCGAGCACCGCCGCCAGCCCGGACGTCCAGTGGTGTGCGTGCACGACGTCCGGCGCCCGCAGCCGCCACCGCGCGGCGAGGAACCCGGCGAAGTCACCGAGGTGCGCCACCACCTCGTCGTCGGTCAGTTCGGCGGCGGGGCCCGCGCACACCCGCACCACCTCGTACCCGTCGCCGGTACGCACCCGCTCGGGCGACTTCGGCTCGTCGCGCCGGGTGTAGACGGTGACCTCGTGGCCCAGGGCGGTCATCGCCGCCGCGAGCCCGCCGACGTGCGCGCTTTGGCCCAGGTCCCGGGCGAGTGGACTCGCCTGCTCGGACACCATTGCGATCTTCATCCGCTCAGCTCCTCGGCTGACGGACGGACAGTGAGAACCGCGACCGCCAGCGTCGTGTACACCGAGCTGGTCACTCAACCCGACGGACTGTTTCCGGTAAGTACCCGACCGTATTGCCGAAAGTCGTTGGCCACAAACGGTGAAGTGACAGGTTTCGGAGGCGGCTACAGCCCGCCGCGCCTCTCCACGAGGCAGCTCGCGACCTCGTGCAGCTTGATGTTGGCCGCCTGGGAGGCCTCGACCAGCATCCGGAAGGCACGTGCGGCGCCGATGTCGTGCCGTTCCATGAGCATGCCCTTGGCCGTGGAGATGATGTCGCGGCTCTCGATGGCCACGCCCAGTTGTGCCTCGCGTTGAGCGCCGATCAACGCGATCGCGGCGTGCGTGGCGAACAGCTGACCCTCTTCTTCGGTGCGTTGGTCGAAGGCGTCGACACGACTGGAGTAGAGGTTGAGCGCGCCGATGGTCCGGTCTGTCACGAACAACCGGTAGGACAGCAACGAGTGAATGCCGTGTTCGGCTGCGGCGGGACCGAACGCCGGCCAGCGTCTCTCCTTGGCGGCGTCACCGACGCGGTAGGTCCGGTGCTCGGTGATCGCGTCCACGCACGGGCCTTCGCGGAGGTCGTACTGCAGCTGGTCGATGGTCTCGACGATGGCGCTGGTCGGCGCGACGGTGTGGATCCTGCGCTGTTCGCCCAGCGAGATCCCGGCGTGTTCCGCACCCGTCACGTAGTCGACGGCGGCCTTGACGATCGCCCGCAGCGTCGTGTCGACGTCCGGTTCCGCCTGCAGGGTCCTGGCGATGTGACTGAGTGTCTCGGCGAGCCCGTGGTAGGTGATGCCGTCAGTCGCACGCATGATGCCTCCACCATCAAGTTCCGACGCACGTGACACTTCTACCCCAACAGAATGCCGCACGAAACGTGCGCTGCGCGTGGCGTGTACGACATCATCCGGATGCGCAGAGGTCACCGTCGGCGGAGGCGGTCCTTTGTGGAACGTGCGGTCAGCAGCGCGAGCATGTCCGGCAGGTCGAAGTACCGAGCGATGTCGAGCGCGGACCGCGGCCCGAGGGCGGGGTCCGCACCCGCGTCCAGCAGCAGGCCGACGGAACGCTCGGAGCGGCGGAAGACCGCCGCCCCGAGCGCCGTCTGACCCCGGTCGTCGACCCGCCCGGTGTCGGCGCCGCGCTCCAGCAACGCCCGCACGGTGTCCGGGTGGTCGTGGTACGCGGCGAGGATCAGCAGGGAGTCGCCGGACCCGTTGGTGAGGTTCACCGGTATCCCCGCGTCGATCGCGTCGGTCAACCGGCCCGTGTCACCGGCACGGGCCAGGTCGAACATCGAGCGCAGGAAGGTGAGTTCCTCCTCGGTGAGCGACACGCCGGGCTCCTCAGGAGATGGTCGCGGGGAAGCGTTCCCACACGCGGTGGGCTCCCAGCGACGAGGTCACCGTCTTCAGCACCTGCGAGGCATCGTCGTCGACCACGACCCCCGGCCCGGCGCATCCGGCGGCCTCGACGGCGGCACGTCCGGTGCCCCAGGCGCCGATGGCCTTGGCGTGGCGGAAGCACTCCTGGATCATCAGGAGCACGCGCGGGTCGACGACGTCACCGGGCGCGCCGGCCTTCGCGTCCCTGGCCGGCACGGCGTCCGCACCGGGAGGTGGGCCGCCGGCGAGCAACAGGGCGTCGAACTCGACCGAGCGCGCGGTGAGGAACGTGCGCTGGGCGACCAGGCCGCTGTCGCCGATCGGGCCACCGGTCGGGGCGATCAGCAGCGGCACCATGCCGCCCGCCAGGATCGTCTCGCGGACCGCGCGCACGCCGTCGAGATCGGCCGGGTCGACCACGATGCCGATCAGCCTGCCGTCGGTGGGCCACGTCTGCCCGATCTGCGAGAGGGCCGGGCTCGGCACGACCTTCTTCGGCCGGACGGTGGCGCTCGGCGCCGGAAGTCCGAGCCCCTCGGCCACCTGTGCGCACAGCGTCGGGTCGACGTTGGCCAGCACGCGCAGCTGACGTTCCTTGACGGCCTGCTCGTAGCACTTGCCGAGCTCGAAGGTGAACGCGCGCACGACGTGCTCCTTCTCCACCGGCGAGAGGCTCAGCCAGAACAGCCTCGGCTGGGTGTAGTGGTCGGCGAACGACGCGGGCGCCTCCCGGACCTTCACCGCCTTCGGCAACGGCTGCGCCACCTCGACCAGCGGCCGGTCCTCTGCCGTCGCCTCGAACGGGTTGCCGCCGTCGAGGGTGTTGGGCCGGTACGGCGCGACACCGGCGTGCACCGCGTGCTGGTGGAACCCGTCGCGGAACATGTCGTTCACCGGCGTGTGCGGGCGGTTGATCGGGATCTGGTTGAAGTTCGGCCCGGCGAGCCTGGTCAGCTGGGTGTCCAGGTAGGAGAACAACCGTGCCTGCAACAGCGGGTCGTCGGTGACGTCGATGCCCGGCACCAGGTTGCCGAGGTGGAACGCGACCTGCTCGGTCTCCGCGAAGTAGTTCATCGGGTTGCGGTTGAGCGTCAGCATCCCGACCGGCTGCACTGGCGCGAGCTCCTCCGGCACGATCTTCGTCGGGTCGAGCAGGTCGATGCCCTCGAACGTCTGCCGCGGCGTGTCCGGGAAGATCTGCAGACCGAGCTCCCACTGCGGGAACGCGCCGGACTCGATGGCGTCGGCGAGGTCGCGGCGGTGGAAGTCGGGGTCGATGCCGTTGATCATCTGGGCCTCCTCCCACACCAGGGAGTGCACGCCCAGCTTCGGCTTCCAGTGGAACTTCGCGAGCGCGGTGCCGCCCTCGGCGTTGACGAGGCGGAACGTGTGGACGCCGAACCCCTCCATCGTGCGGTAGGAGCGGGGGATCCCGCGGTCGGACATGTTCCACAGGACGTGGTGGGTGGCCTCGGTGTGGGTGGACACGAAGTCCCAGAACGTGTCGTGCGCGCTCTGCGCCTGCGGGATCTCGCGGTCCGGGTGGGGCTTGCCCGCGTGGATGACGTCCGGGAACTTGATCCCGTCCTGGATGAAGAAGACCGGAATGTTGTTGCCCACCAGGTCGAAGTTGCCCTCCTGGGTGTAGAACTTCGTCGCGAACCCGCGGGTGTCGCGGACCGTGTCAGCCGATCCACGCGAGCCCAGCACCGTCGAGAACCGCACGAACACCGGCGTTTCGACGCCGTCGTCCAGAAAGCCGGCCTTGCAGACGCTCGCGGCCGTGCCGTAGCCCACGAACACGCCGTGTGCGCCGTACCCGCGTGCGTGCACGACCCGCTCCGGAATGCGTTCGTGGTCAAAGTGCATGACCTTCTCGCGAAGGTGGTGGTCCTGGAGCAACGTCGGTCCGCGCTCGCCGGCCTTCAACGAGTGGTCGGTGTCGTACAGCCGTGCACCGACGGAGGTCGTGAGGAAGTCACCTTGTTGTCCCTGGGACAGCTTCGGGGCTCCCGTCGGCGCGCCCGTCGGCGACACCGTCTCCGGCCCGGTCTGGTCCTGCTTGGGCGGCAACGGTCCGCGCGGCTCGGTCGGCTCCTCGAGTGACGGCGGCTCGCTGTTCGGCGCGCCGGGGATCGGCGGGTTCACCAGTTCGGTGACCTTGTCGACCGCCTTCTCGAGTGCTGCCTTCACGAGCTTGCCCGGCTTCTGGGTCGCCACTGCATCCTCCTCGGGGCGGGAACGTCGTAGAGGCAGTACCCGCGCTCCGGCCGGATATGCGCGCCGTGATCGGCCGCCGCGATCGGCCGCCTGGATTGGATGGGGTGGTGAAGTGGGTATTCGGCGGTATCGGCGCCTGCCGGTCCTGAGCGGGATGGTGAGACGTGAAGAAGGCGCCATCGAAGGACGCGTGGTGTCCGACGGTCGGTGTGGAGGAGGAGTTCCTCCTCGTGGACCCGAAGACCGGAGTTCCGGTCAACCGGGCGGACGACGTCGTCACCATCGCGCGTGAGCGGTTGGGTCTCGACCTCCAGCACGAGCTGACCGGGGCGCAGGTGGAGATCAACACTTCGGTGTGCCGCGACGTGGCGCAGGCCCGTACTGAGTTGCTGGGGACACGCCGGCTGGTAGCGCGGGCCGCGCGAACGGCGGGGTGCCGGGCGATCGCGGTCGGGGCGCCTCCGCTGGGCCACGCGACCGGCGAGATCACGGACAGTCTGCGGTACCGGCGGATCGCTCGCGAGTTCGGTGCGCTGGCCGAGCAACAGCTGATCTGCGGCTGCCACGTCCACGTCGCGGTGCCCGACCGGGAGACCGCCGTGCAGGTGTGCAACCACGTGCGGCTGTGGTTGCCCGTGCTGGCCGCCGTCACCGCGAACTCGCCCTTCTCCGACGGGCAGGACACCGGGTTCGCCAGCTGGCGTTCGACGGTGTGGTCGCGCTGGCCGGTGTCCGGGCCGCCGCCGTTCTTCACCTCCTGGCAGCACTACGAACAGGCCTGCGACACCATGATCGTCGCGGGCACCGCGCTGGACCGGGCGATGGTCTACTGGGACGTCCGGCCCGCCACCGAGCTGCCGACCGTGGAGGTGCGGATCTCGGACGTCGCGGCGAGCGTGGACGACGCGGTGCTGCTGGCGGCGCTCGTCCGGGCACTGGTCGCCCAGGCCGTCGTCGACGTCGGACGCGGCGTGCGGGCGGAGCAGATTCCTCAGGACACCCTGCGCCAGGCTTGCTGGGGCGCGGCGAACGCCGGCCTGCCCGGCACCACCCTGGACGTGCTCTCCGGCGAACCGCGGCCGGTGCGGCGGCAGCTCGACGACCTGGTGCGCCGACTGACCCCGGTGTTCGCGCTCAACGGTGATCTGCCTGCGGTGCAACGAGGTCTGCGACTCCTGGACCGCGAAGGCGGTGGCGCCGAGCGGCAGCGGCGGGTGTTCCGGGGAGGCCGGGTGGAGGCGCTGCTGGGCCTGCTCGACGTCGACCGCGCGGACCGCGCCGAACCGCGGAGGGTTTCCGCGTCCTGATGTTCGTGCCCACACGCAGTAGTGTCGGCGACACTGTCGGCGTGGGTGGAGGTGGCATGGCTGGACCGATGGGCTCGTCGATCCGGCTGCGCGTCCTCGACGCCGTCACGGACGGGACGCTCAAGCAGCTGGACCTCGACAAACTGCTCGAGATGCTGCTGGAACGCTCCCGCGAACTCCTCGCGGTCGACACCGTCACCGTCCTGCTGGTGGATCGCAGCGGCACACAGCTCGTGGCGAAAGCGACCTCCGGATTCGAGGAGGAGGTCTTCCAGGGCGTGCGCGTGCCGGTCGGCAAGGGCTTCGCGGGCCGCGTGGCGCAGCTCCGGGAACCGGTGCAGCTCGAACACGTCGATGCGTCCACAGTGGTCAACCCGCTGCTCTGGAAGCACGGCCTGCGGGTGCTGCTCGGCGTGCCGATGATCGCCGAGGGCGAGCTGACCGGCGTCTTGCACGTCGGCAGCGCCACGCCACGCCGGTTCACCGACGAGGAGATCGACGCGCTGCAACTCGTCGCCGACCGCCTCGCCGTGGCCGTCTACGTGGACCGGACGCGGTCCGAGCGCGCCGCCGCCACGATGCTGCAGGAAAGCCTGCTGCCGTCCCGGCTGCCGAGCCCCGAGGGCTGGGAACTCGCGGCCCGCTACGTGCCCGGCGCCGAGAGCGGCGTCGGCGGCGACTGGTACGACGTGTTCGAGCTGCCCGGCGACCGGATCGGCGTGGTGATCGGGGACGTCGTCGGCAACGGCCTGCGGGCCGCCGTCGTGATGGGACGGCTCCGCAGCGCCCTGCGCGCCTACGCGCTGGAGTACCTCGATCCCGCGCAGGTGCTGGGCAAACTCGACCGGAAAGCCAGCTACTTCGAGCACAACACCATGGCCACCGTCGCGTACGCGATCATCGACGCGGCGACGCACCGGATGACGCTCGCCGTGGCCGGGCACCTGCCCCCGGTGGTCGCCGTGCCGGGCGAGGAGGCCAGGTTCGCGTCCGTGCACGTCGACCCGCCCATCGGGTTCGACCTCGGTACCGACGGGCGTCGCAGCGTCGGCCTGGACGTGCCGCCGGGCACCCTGATCGTGCTGTACACCGACGGTCTGGTGGAACGCCGCGAACAGGATCTCGACGTCGGCCTGGAGCGGTTGCGGCAGGTGGTCAGCCCGATGGGGCCGGAGGCGGCGTGCGTCCGGGTCATGGCCACGATGGTCGGCGACCAGCCGGCGAACGACGACATCGCGTTGGTGGCGATCCGGCACAGCGGCTGACGCCGTGCGGTGATCTCGGCGGCGATTCCTCTGGCCGTCGTTTCGAGTCCAACTCTCCGAAGACTGCCGAAAGGCCGGCTGTGGCCGGTCGGAGCCGGAGGAGAAGTAGTTCATGTCCGACCTGAAGGCGCACGCGGACCTGCTGCGTGAACTCCACCACGGAAAGATGCTCGTGCTGCCGAACGCGTGGGACGAGCCCAGCGCGGAACTCGTTGCGGAGAAAGGGTTTCCGGTGGTGGCGACGTCGAGTGCGGCCATCGCGGAGTCGCTCGGCCACCGTGACGGCGAGAACGCGCCGTGGCGGGAGATGTTCGCGGCAGTCGCGCGGATCGCCGGTGCCGTGCCGGTTCCGGTCACCGTGGACGCGGAGGCGGGCTACGGCCTGGCACCGGACGAACTCGTGGCGGCCCTGCTCGACGCCGGCGCGTCCGGCTGCAACCTGGAGGACACCGACCACCGGGAGGGCGGCCTCGTGGACGCGGCCGCGCAGGCGGACCGGCTCGCCGGGGTGCGGGCCGCCGCCGACGAAGCCGGGGTCCCGATCGTCATCAACGCGAGGATCGACGTGTTCCTGCCGTCCGGCGGGATTCCCGAGCAGGACCGGCTGGACGAGGCGATCCGGCGCGGCCGGCTGTACCGGGCCGCGGGCGCCGACTGCGTCTACCCGATCGGCGGATCGACCAGCGCCGGCCTCGCCCGGCTGGTCGCCGAGGTGCCGGGACCGGTCAACGGGAACACCAACGACGCGCTGGACCTGGAGGCGCTGAACTCGCTGGGGGTGGCACGGGTGTCGTTCGGTCCCCGTTTCTACCGGGCAGGCGCGGACGGGTT
>NZ_MUYM01000012.1:0-37035 GCF_002150765.1 Lentzea kentuckyensis | reverse complement strand
TCGGTCCGCGTTTCTGCCGGGCAGGCGCGGACGGGTTGCGGGGCGCGCTCGATCGGCTCGTCGCCGAGTTGAATCTCGTGCGGTAGCGATCGGTCCGCGTTTCTGCCGGGCAGGCGCGGACGGGTTGCGGGGCGCGCTCGATCGGCTCGTCGCCGAGATGAATCTCGTGCGGTAGCGATTCCTTTCGCCGCCCCGCGGTGTCCAATGGAGAGTCGAGGGGAGTGAGACGTGTCTGCTGAGACATTGGCACCGTTGACCAGCGTGCGGCTGCACGAAGAGTTCGGCCTGCTGCGGGACGGGCTGGTGGCGCACTGCTATCGGATGACCGGCTCCTACCAGGACGCCGAGGACGTCGTGCAGGAGACGTACCTGCGGGCGGTGCGCGGGATGGCGCGCTTCGAGGGACGGTCGTCGGTCAGGACGTGGCTCTACCGGATCGCGACCAACACCTGCGTCACCGCGTTGAGCCACCGGAGCCGGCGGGTGCTCCCCGCCGGTCTCGGCGCGCCGGCGACCGACCCCGGTGTCCACGTCCACGGCGACGAGTCCATCGCCTGGCTCGAACCGCTGCCCGACGCCGTGCTGTCCCGCCACGAGGACGAGCCGGGGGAGGTGGTCGTGCTGCGCGAGTCGGTGCGGCTGGCGTTGATCGCGGCACTGCAGTACCTGCCGGTGCGGCAACGTGCGGCGCTCCTGTTGCGGGAGGTGCTCTCCTGGTCCGCCGCCGAGATCGCGGAGACGCTCGACGTCAGCGTTCCCGCGGTGAAGAGCCTGCTGCAACGGGCCCGCCGGCGGCTCGACGAGCTGGACCTGGAGGGCGAGCGGCTGGAGGCACCGGACCTGGAGCTCGAACGCGCGCTGCTCGACCGGTACGTCACCGCGTTCGAAACCGGCGACGCCGTGGCGATCCGTGCCGTCATCCACGACGACTTCAGCCTGGAAGCCGTGCCGCACCCGGTGTGGTTCAAGGGCGTGCATGTGTGCATTCCGTTCCTGGAACGCGCCTTCGCCTCCATGGTCGGGAACGTGCGACTGGTGCCCACCCGCGCCAACGGCCAGCCCGCCATGGCCGGGTACCGCCGGGACGCGTCCGGTGAACTGCGCGCGGACTGCCTGTGGGTGCTGACCCTGGTCGACGGCCGGTTCTCCCGTGCCGTCAAGTTCGAGAACCCCGCCCTCGTCACCGCCGCCGGTCTGCCCGAGGTCTACCGCTCGCCCTGAGCCGACCGCGCGGCGCGGCGGGACAGGTCGGCGAAGGCGGCGCGCAGGGCGGGCGGTCCGACCACCTCGATCTCGGTGTCGAAGCGCGCCAGTCTCGCGGCGAGCGCGGCCCACGACCACGAGCCGGTCAGCAGCCTGGTGCGGGACGGACCGGCCTCCTCGGCGGTGTCGTCGCCGGTGAACGGCGCCACGTCCGCGAGCGGCAGGTCGAGGATCACCTCGCCGCGACAGGGCCAGGCGGTGGTGTCCGAGCCCTGGAACCGGGCGGTCAGGAACGCCGAGACGTCGCCGCCGGGTACCTGCCGGGGCGTGAAGCGCGGTCCGTTGGGGATGCGCAGCGCCATCCGGTCGGCGCGGTACGTCCGCCAGTCCTCGCGTTCCGGACTCCACCCGACGAGGTACCAGCGGCCTGCCCGGACGACGAGGTGGTGCGGCTGGACGCGGCGCGGCGGTCGTGCGGAGTCGGTGCGGCCCGGCGCGCTGTAGTCGAAGCGCAGTTCCTCGCAGGCGCGGATGGCGCTGCTCACCGCGAGCAGCAGGTCGGTGTCCACCTGGGGGCCGTGGCCGGACGACTCGATCTCCAACGTGTCGACGCGCTGACGCAGGCGGGGCGGCAGGACCTGCCGCACGGTGGCCAGCGCCCGCGCGGCGGCCTCCTCGATGCCCGCTCCGGTGCCGACGGCGATCCTCAGCGCCACGGCGAGCGCGACCGCCTGCTCCTCGTCGAACAGCAGCGGCGGCACCTGGCTGCCCGCTTCGAGCCGGTACCCGCCGTCAGGGCCCTTGACCGCGTGCACGAGATAGCCGAGCTCGCGCAACCGGTCGACGTCGCGGCGCACGGTCCGTTCGCTGACGGCGAGCCGTTGCGCCAGCAGCGCGCCGGGCCAGTCGCGGCGGACCTGCAGCAGGGACAGCAACGACAGCAGGCGGCCCGAGGTGGTCGTCGACGTGGCGATCGGCATGTTCTCAGCCTGGCACAAGTAGCGGACGTTCCCTGTCCGCTACCGCTGACATCGTGCACCTATGTCACTGAACGCAGTACCTCATCTCAACTTCCGCGGCCAGGCCAGGGAGGCGCTCGAGTTCTACCGGTCCGTCTTCGGCGGGCAGCTCACCGTCGTCACCTACGGCGACTTCGGGATGCCCGCCGAGGTGCCCGGCGCGACGAACGTGGTGTTCGGCGAGGTCGTCGCGGACAACGGCTTCCGCGTGATGGCCTACGACGTGCCCGGCGCGGACGAGCCGATCGTCGCCGGCGAGCCGACCACCCGGCGGGAGAACGGCACCACGATCACCGCGGAGCCGTTCTTCCTGTCCGTGCGCGGCGAGAGCGTCGAGGAGGTCGCCCCGATCTGGGAAGGACTCGCCGACGGCGCGACGGTGATCGAGAAGTTCGGTCCGGCGCAGTGGGCGCCCGGTTTCGGGATGCTGGCCGACCGGTTCGGCGTCACCTGGATCGTGGACGTCGCGGTCGCCTACGCCTGAGCCGTCGCGGCGTCACTCGGATGCTCCTGACGAGCGGCGCAGCAGGGCGGCGGCGAGAGTGAGGTCCTGAAGGGCGAAGCCGGAGCTGTCGAACACGGTGATCTGCTCGGCCGAGGTGCGGCCCGCGGCGGCACCGGCGAGCACCGCTCCGAGTGCGACGGGCGTGACCGACGCGTGCTGGAACTCGCCGATGGCGCGGGACTGTTCCGGCAGGTCGCAGAACAGCGACGCGCGGTCGTACAGCGCGGGCGGCAGCTCCTGCTTGCCCGGTCCGTCGGCGCCCATGGCCGAGATGTGGGTGCCCGGCCGCACCCACTCGGCCTCGAACAACGGTTCGCGCGCGGTCGTGGCGGTGACGAGCACGTCCGCCGCGGAGACTCCCGCCCTGGCGTCGGCCGGTTCGGCCGGAAGACCGGTCTGGGCGGTCACTTCCGCGGTGAACGCGAGTGCCGCGTCGGCGCGGCGGCCGACGACCAGGACGCGGGCGATCGGGCGCACCCGGCTGACCGCGCGGACCTCGTGCAGCGCCTGGTGCCCGGTTCCGATGACGGTCAGCGTGCGGGAGTCGGTGCGGGCCAGCGTGTCGACGGCGAGCGCGTCGGCCGCGGCCGTGCGGTAGGCGTTGGCGGTCGCGGCCTCGACGACGGCGCTCAGCCTGCCGGTGGCGGGGTCGAGGAGCACGATCGTGGAACTGTGGCGGGGGAGTTCGGTGTTGTCCGGCCAGAAGCTGCCGATCTTCACGCCGGCGAGGTCGCCCGCGGAGCCGGACTTGAGGGTGAACCTGTTGTGCGGCACGGAGGAGTGGCCGATCACGACCGGGAAGGTCGATCCGGTCGTGGTGGCGAGGAACGCCTCCCTGGCGGCGGCCAGCGCCAGTTCGTCGTCGACGAGGGCGGCCGACTCGGCTTCGGGGATGAAGGTGGTCACGGCTGGTCCTTCTTCAGTTCGGCGAGGTCGTTGTACAAACCGGTGTGCGAGATGCCTAGTGCCGCGTCGCGGCTTAGTTCTGGCGCTTGCCCCGTAGATGAAGGGACCCTTCATCGACCTGAGGTGGATGAAGGGACCCTTCATCCACAACCGGGAGCACAACTAGGCCGCGACAACCCATTAGTGCCTCGACACCGCGAGCGGGCTGGGCTCCGGTTTCTCGGCCCGGACCGACGCGATGCCGCCGAGGATCAGCAGGCCGCCGAGCAGTTGCAACGGAGTGAGCCCCTCACCCAGCAGGAGCCAGGCGAACAGGGAGGCGGACACGACCTCCAGCAACGCGATGAAGGACGCGAGGCGCGAGCCGAGGATGCCGGAGGCGGTGATGCCGGTCGCGTACGCCAGCGCCGTGCCGATCACGGCGACCACGAGCAGCGGCACCCACCAGGCCGTGGTGACGCCGAGCAGGGACAGGTCGGTGAACTCGGCGGTGAACGGCAGCAGACCGCTCGCCCCGGCGAGCGCCAGGACGGGCGCGGCCAGCAGCAGTCCCGACCCGGCGAGCGCGACCGGCGGAAGGCCGTCGTTGGGGCGTGCAGCGATCACGAAGTACACGGCGCACCCGATGGCGGCCCCGAACGCCGAGGCCAGGCCGATCGGGTCCACGGCCTGGAGTGCGCCGGGCCCGATCACGAGCACCAGCCCCGCGACCGCGAGCACCGATCCGACCAGGACGACGGGCGCGGGCGTCCGCCGGCTGACCGCCCAGGTGAACCCGACCAGGAGCAGCGGCGCGAGGAACTCGATGAGCAGCGCGGTCGCCACCGGGATGCGCTGGATGGCGGCGAAGTAGAGACCCTGGGTGACCGCCACGCCGACCAGTCCCATGCCCAGCACGGACCTCCAGGCCCGCACCAGCAGGTCCCACTTGCCGCGCAACGACATCACGACGAACGGCAGCAGCACGAGACCGGCCGTGAGCGCACGGGCCGTGACCGCGGCGGTCGGCGACCAACCGGCGTCCAGCAGGGGTTTGACGAACGCGCCTGAGGTGCCGAACGAGATGAACGAGACCGCTGCCGCGATCAGGCCGGTGGATCTCCGCTCAATCCCCATGTTCGCCTCCCTGCGTCGCGCCATGTCATGGTCTAACCTCGTTGACACCCCTGACGCTAGGCCGGCCCCCGGTAAGGAGTCAACTTGCTTTTTGCCCCTGACACGGAGGAGAACCTCGCCTTCGTGGTGAGCCTGTGCAACACCGATCCGTCCGCGTCCCGCAGCGGCGAGGACGAGCTGGCCACGGTCGACCAGCTGACGGCGTTCCTGGACCGCGACCCCTTCACCGGCCGCATCGACCACGACGAGGCGGAACTGCGCGACGTCCACGCCACGCGCGCGCTGCTCAGGCACGTGTGGACCCTCAGCCGCGACGACTCGGTCGAAGTCGTCAACAAGATGCTCCGCGACGCCAAAGCACTCCCGTACCTCGTGCGGCACGACGCGCAGGACTGGCACATACACGCCACCGAGCCTGATTCCCCGCTGGCCGAACGGATCCGGGTGGAGGCCGCGCTCGCCCTCATCGACGTGATCCGGATGAACGAGATGGACCGCTTGCGGATCTGCGCGGCGGACGACTGCGCCGGCCTGCTGCTGGACCTGTCCCGCAACGGCCTCAAGCGGTTCTGCAGCGTGCGGTGCGGCAACCGGATGAACATGATCGCGTTCCGGGAACGCCGCGCGGACCGGTGACGGCCGCGCTCACGGTGCCTTGACGTACGGCGGCGCCACACCCCAGCCCCACTTCGGCACCGGCGCCCCGTGGAAGGGCTTGGCGTCTTGCGCGGAATTCTGCACCGCCAGCCGGGTGCCCCACTCCAGATAGGACACGAACGCGGCGCGGAACTCCGGGTCGTCCGGCAGCGCCACCTCGTCCGCCGCGTCCATGATCAGGTTCAGCCAGCGGCGGCGCTGCTGTTCGGTGATGGCCCGGCCGAGATGCTTGGCCAGCATGAACTCATAACCGCCGCGCTCGGCGGTGTACGCGGCCGGTCCGCCGAACACCTCGCCCAGCCACAGCGCCACGTACCGCGCGTGGTCGGGGTCCATCCCGGCGAACACCGGCGCCAGCAGCTCGTCCTGCGCGACCTTGCGGTAGAACGCCTCGGTCAGGCGCAGCAACGCGTCCGCGCCGCCCGCCCAGGTGTAGAGAGAAGGTGTTGACTCGTCGTTGATCACGGCGCCCACTCCAGCAGCACGCGTGAAGTCCGGCAAGTACGCACCTTTTGGTGAGGAGTTCCCATGTACCACTGTCCGGTCGAGCTCGCCCTCGACGTCATCGGTGGCAAGTGGCGTGCGGTGATCCTGGCCCACCTCAAGGAAAAGCCGCATCACTACGGCGAGCTGCGCCGCAAGGTTCCCGGCATCAGCGAGAAGATGTTCGGACAGCGGCTGCGCGAACTGCAGGACGCGGGCCTGGTCTCGCGGACCGAGGTGCCACCGCGCGTCGAGTACTCGCTGACCGACGAGGGCAGGAGCCTCGGGCCGGCGCTGCAGGCCCTCTACGACTGGGGTCTTCAGCGCGCGGCCCGCACCGGCGAGGTCATCGCGTGAGGCCCGCGCCGTCGCGCGGGCCTCATCGCGTGGTGGACCGGTCAGGCCTTGGCGGCGGCGGGAACAGCTGACTCCCGCACCGAGCGCCCGAGTTCCGCGGTCGGACGCCGGAACGTCTCGCGCGCCGTCGCGATCGAGGTCGCGCTCAGCGCGCACACGGCCGCCGTGAAGATCGCGACCCCGACCCAGTCCTCGCGGCCGGAGCCGATCGCCGACACCACACTGGGCGCGAGACCGGCGAGCAGGAACCCGAACTGGGTGCCGATCGCCATGCCGGACAACCGGACCTCGGTGCTGAACATCTCGCCGTACAGCGACGGCCAGACACCGTTGGTCGCCGAGTAGGCCACCCCGAACAGCAGGATGCCGATCGCGAGCACCAGGCCGTACGAGCCGATGGAGATCGACCACAGGTACGGGAAGATCAGGATCGCGCACGCACCACACCCCGCGAGGAACACGGGTTTGCGGCCGATCCGGTCGGAAAGCCGTGCCAGCAACGGGATCGCGAACAGCGCGACGAGGTTCGCGAGGACGCCGACCCACAGCATGGACGCGCGCTCCAGCCCGATCGTGTTCACCGCGTAGCTCAGCGCGTAGACGGTGAAGATCGTGCTGACCGAGGCGATGGTGGCCGCGAAGACGACCCGCAGGACGTCCGCCCAGTGGTTGCGGAACAACGTCGCGACCGGCAGCTTGGCCACCTCGGCACGTTTGAAGACGGCGGTCTCGTCGATCTTGCGGCGGATGATCAGCCCGACGACCACGACGACCGCGCTGCACCAGAACGGCACGCGCCAGCCCCACGACAGCAGGTCCTCCTGGGGGAGCGCGGCCACCGGCAGGAAGATCGCCGTGGCGAGGATCTGGCCGGCCTGCGTACCGCTCAGCGTGAAGCTGGTGAAGTAGGCCCTGCGGTGTTCCGGCGCGTGCTCCAGTGACATCGAGTTCGCGCCCGCCTGCTCGCCCGACGCCGAAAGTCCCTGCAGCAGCCGGAGAACCACGAGCAGGATCGGCGCGAGCACGCCGGCCGTGGCGTAGCTGGGCAGGCAACCGACGGCGAAGGTCGCCACGCCCATCAGCAGCAGCGTGAAGACGAGCACCTTCTTGCGGCCGAAGCGATCGCCGACGTGCCCGAGCACGAACGCGCCGAGCGGCCGCGCGAGATAGCCCACCCCGAACGTGGCGAGCGCGAGCAGCGTCCCCGTCGCCGGGTCGGCGGCGGGGAAGAAGACCTTGTTGAACACCAGTGCAGCGGCTGTGCCGTAGATGAAGAAGTCGTAGTACTCGAGGGCGCTGCCGATCCAGGCTGCCAGCGCAGTCTTGCGGGCCATCGATGTGGTCACGGCGTACTCCGATGTACGATCTAGTTAGTTAACACAAGGTCGGATATGTCACCCCCGCGTGTCAAGAGTTTGTTTTAGCTGGTCAAGTAATCGATCAGCATGTCACCGAGCATGCGCCGGTAGTGCTCGCGGCGAGCGGGGTCGAGCATGTCCCTGCCGAAGATCGCGGCCCACGTGTGCCGGTTCGCGAGCCGGAAGACGCAGAACGAGCTGATCACCATGTGCACGTCGAGCGGGTCGGCGTCGGTGCGGAACCGGCCGGCCGCGCGGCCTCGTTCGAGGATCTGCGTCAGGCCGTCGAGCGCCGGGTTCGCCAGGCCCGCCAGCACTTCCGAGCGCGCGATGTGCTCGGCGCGGTGGATGTTCTCGATGCTGACGAGCCGGATGAAGTCGGGATGGGCCTCGTGGTGGTCGAACGTGAGCTCCGCGAGCCGGCGGATGGCGTCCTCTGGTTCGAGGTGCTCGACGTCGAGTTCGGCTTCGAGGGCCCGGATCGCCAGGTAGGCGCGCTCCAGGACGGCGATGTAGAGCTGTTCCTTGCCGCCGAAGTAGTAGTAGATCATCCGCTTGGTGGTGCTGGTGCGCTCCGCGATCTCGTCGACCCGCGCACCTGTGTAGCCCTTGTCCGCGAACTCCCGCGTGGCTACGTCCAGGATGTCGGCGCGCGTGCGGTCCTTGTCCCGCTGGCGCTCGGCATCGGCTGACGGTGCGGCCACCGGGCCCCCTTCGATCTGCGGACGACCAGCCAACTCTAGTGCAGCCCTTTGCTGCGGGTGGACCAGTGCGCTAGCGTTAACTCACTAGTTCGTACATTACGTGGGAGGTCGGGTGACGAACTACCTGATCGGGCTCATCGGGTCCGGAATCGGTCCGTCGCTGAGTCCGGCGCTGCACGAGCGCGAGGCCGGTGAGCTCGGGTTGCGCTACACCTACCGCCTGCTTGACCTCGACGTCGTCGGGCGGCCGGTCGAGGACGTGCTCGCCACGGCCAGGGCAGAGGGGTTCGACGGGCTGAACATCACCCATCCGGTGAAGCAGACGATCCTGCCGCACCTGGACGAGATCGTTCCGGAGGCCGCCGCGCTGGGCGCTGTCAACACCGTGGTCTTCGACAACGGCAGGGCGATCGGCCACAACACCGACACCACGGGCTTCGCGCGCAGTCTCGGCCGTGGCCTGCCCGACGCCAGGATGGAGAACGTCGTCCTGCTCGGCGCGGGCGGGGCGGGCGCCGCGGTGGCCCACGCGCTGCTGTCGCTGGGCACTGCCCGGCTGGGTGTCCACGACGTCGACCTGAGCCGCGGTGCGGGGCTGGTGGCGGCGTTGCAACGCAGGTTCGGCGCGGACCGGGCGGTGCTGTGCGGGCCCGATGCCGTCGCGGCAGCCGACGGTCTCGTGCACGCGACTCCGACCGGCATGGCGGCGCATCCCGGGTTGCCGATCGACGAGTCGTTGCTGCGCGAGGAACTCTGGGTCGCCGACATCGTCTACCGGCCGCTGGAGACGGCGCTGCTCGCGGCCGCGCGGGCGCGGGGCTGCCGGGTGCTGCACGGCGGCGGGATGGTGGTGTTCCAGGCAGGGGAGTCGTTGCGGCTGTTCACCGGCGTCGAACCCGACGCGGACCGGATGCTCGCGCATTTCGAGGAGCTGGAGGGAGAACCCGCTCATGCGTCCTGACCTCCGTACCGCCATCGCCACCGTGTGCCTGTCCGGCACGCTCGACGACAAGCTGGCCGCGGCCGCCCAGGCGGGGTTCGACGGCGTCGAGCTGTTCGAGAACGACCTGCTCGCGACCCGCCGCGGTCCGGCGGAGATCCGGCGGCGCTGTGCCGACCTGGGCCTGAGCGTCGACCTGTACCAGCCGTTCCGCGACTTCGAGGCGGTGCCGCCGGACGTGCTCGCCGCCAACCTGCGCCGCGCCGAGCACAAGTTCGACGTCATGGCCGAACTCGGCGTGGACACCGTGCTGGTGTGCTCGTCGGTGTCGCCGGACGCGATCGACGACGACGATCTCGCGGCCGAACAGCTGCACCTGCTCGCCACGCGTGCCGGCGAACGGGGTCTGCGCATCGCCTACGAGGCGCTGGCGTGGGGGAGGTTCGTCAACGGCTACGAACACGCGTGGCGGATCGTGCGCCGCGCCGCGCACCCGGCACTCGGCGTCTGCCTCGACAGCTTCCACATCCTGTCCAAAGGGGACGATCCACGGGCGATCCGCGCGATCCCCGGCGAGAAGATCTTCTTCCTCCAGCTGGCCGACGCGCCGACGCTGCCGATGGACGTCCTGCAGTGGAGCCGGCACCACCGGCTCTTCCCGGGCCAGGGCGACTTCGACCTGAAGACGTTCACCCGCAACGTCCTCGACGCCGGATATCGCGGACCGCTCTCGCTCGAAGTGTTCAACGACGTGTTCCGCCAGTCCGACCCGTACCGGGCCGCGGTCGACGCCATGCGGTCACTGGTCAGCCTGAAGGACTCCTTGGGGTTGCTGGACGTCCCGGCCGCACCCGTCGCGGACGGGTACGCCTTCGCCGAGGTCGTGGGGGAGTCGAACCTGGCCGCGCTGGGCTTCACCCGAGCGGGCGTCCACCGCTCGAAGCCGGTGGAGCTGTGGACGCAGGGCGATGCGCGCGTGCTGGTCAACGCGGACGGCGAGCCGGGCGCGATCGGAGCGCTCGGCATCTCCGTGCCGGACCCGGCAGCGGCGGCGCAGCGCGCGCAGGTCCTGCTCGCACCACCGCTGTCGCGGACGGCGGGCCCCGGCGAAGCGCCGCTGACCGCGATCGCCGCCCCCGACGGAACGCAGATCTTCCTGTGCTCCAACGACGACTGGCTCGGCGACTTCGTGCCGACCGGGGAGTCGGCTCCCGGCGCGGGGATCACCGGCATCGACCACGTCGCGCTGACGCAGCCCTTCGACAACTTCGACGAGGCCACGCTCTTCTACCGTTCGGTGCTGGGCCTGGAACCCGGTGCCACCGCGGAGTTCGCGGCGCCGTTCGGGCTGGTGCGCGGCCGCGGCGTGAGCGGTGGCGGCGTCCGGCTCACGCTCGATGCCGCACTGGTCCGCCGCGGGGGCTGGGCGCCCGCGGTGCAGGAGCCGCAGCACATCGCGTTCACCTGCACCGACGCCGTCGCCTCCGCCGAGGCGCTGCGGCGGTCGGGTGCGCGGCTGCTGGACATCCCTGGCAACTACTACGACGATCTCGCGGCACGGACGGGTCTGCCGGCCGAACGCATCAGCGCGTTGCGCGAGCACTCGGTGCTGTACGACCGCGACGAGCACGGCGAATACCTGCACTTCTACACCGAACTCGCGGGCGCGAGGGTGTTCTTCGAAGTGGTCCAGCGGATCGGTGGCTACCGTGGGTTCGGTGTCGTCAACGCACCCGTGCGCATGGCGGCCCACCACGAGGCGCGGCGCTGCGGACAGGGGCACACCGATGAAGGACTTCCAGTCGTCGCAAGGAGTTGAGCTCGACGACCGTGAACTGGAAGCCCGCTGGGCGGAGGCGTGGCGGCCAGAGGAGGTCGCTCGGCGGCTGGAGGGCGTGCGCACACCCTGGTACGTCGCGGCAGGGTGGGCGCTCGACCTGTTCCGAGGGGAGCAGACCCGCCCGCACGGTGACCTGGAGATCGCCGTGCCCGCGGCGGGCTTCGCGGAGATCCGGGACCGCTTTCCCGGATTCGCTTTCGACGTGGCGTCCGCGGGACTCGTCTGGTTCGACGCGCGGGCCGACGTGCTGGCCACGACACACCAGACCTGGCTGCGGGACCCGGCGACAGGCCACTACCTGTGCGACGTCTTCCGCGAGCCGCACGACGACGGGCTGTGGATCTGCCGGCGGGACGAGGACCTGCGGCTGCCGTACGACGTGATCATCGAACGCACGGCGGCCGGGATCCCTTACCTCGTACCGGAACTCGTGTTGCTCTTCAAGGCCAAGGGAGTCCGGCCGAAGGACCAGCAGGACTTCGACGGCGTCGTACGGCTGCTCGGTCCGCGGCGGCGACGCCTGCTCGCGGAGTGGCTGGAGCGGGTGCATCCAGGTCATTCCTGGCTGGACGAGCTCGAAGCGATGCCCTGACGACGCGCCCGTCATCCCGTCCGGTGGGAGGTACTGCCGGCACCTCCCACCGCAGGCTGCCTAAGCCCAATGCCGGTCGGTTAAGGCATTGCGGCTGTTCAGGTGCGTCGCAACAGACTTGAGACGGGAGCGGGCGATGCCTCTGCGCAATGTGGTCGACGGCGCGGCCAAGGACCAGCCGTGGGAACGCTCGCCACGCCCTGAGCAGCCCAGTTGGTAGTAGTTGTGCGCTCGATGATCATGACTTGGTAGTACTTGCAGGCGCCCGACCCGGCATTGTGCCTAAGCCGGGACGCGGGCGGTGAAGACGTACCGGCCGGATCCGGCGGTCACGGTCACCTTCCCCGCCGCATCCTGAACGACGCCAAGCACTCCGGCGGCACTACGCAGCGGCCTGCCCGATTCGGTGACCGACCGGGCGTCGGCCGTGGGGATCACGATCTCGGCCGTGGTGTTCGCGGGCACCGTGACGGTCATCGTCAGGGCGGTGCCGTTGAGCGACCACGCGTTGGACAGCTTGCCGTAGACGGTGTCGATGCTGCCCTCGGCGTGCGTGAGGCCGCCGCCGAGGTGCGGTTCGATCACGCTCCTGCGGTAACCGGCCTCCTTGATCCGGATGCCGCCGATGTTCTGGTGCATCCAGTCGGCGACCGCGCCGTACGCGTAGTGGTTGAACGAGTTCATGTCCACCGGGCCGAACGAGCCGTCGGGCTGGATGGAGTTCCAGCGCTCCCAGATGGTCGTGGCGCCCTTGCCGATCTCGTACCCCCACGATGGATAGTCCTTTTTGGACAGCAGGGTGTACGCCAGGTCGTCGCGGCCGATGTTGGACAGCGCCGGGAGCAGCCAGGGCGTGCCGATGAACCCGGTCCTGAGGTGGTTGTCGCTCTGCGCGAGCTTCGCCACGTACTTCGCGCCGGCACGGGACTTGAGGTCCTGACCGACGACGAGGTCCATGCCGAGCGCGAGCGCGTACCCGGTCTGCGAGTTGCCCAGCACGGTCCCGTCCGCGGCGACATAGGCGTTCGTGAACGCCGTGCGCACGTCCTCGTAGAGCCGGGCGTACTCGGCGGCCTCGGCGTCGCGTCCCACTGCCTTGGCCATCTCGGCCATCATCCGCACGTCCTGCGCCCAGATCGCGGTGCCGAGGACGCCCTGGTTCGAGGGGTCGTCCAGGTTCAGCCAGTCTCCGGTGAAGAACGTCAGCCGCCCGGTCTCCAGGTTGTCCGGCCCGGTGCTCGCCCTGGCGTAGGCGAAGAACCGGCTCATCGCCTCGTAGTTGTCCCGCAGCACCTGCGTGTCACCGTAGGCGTGCCACAAGGCGTACGGGACGGTGATGATCGCGTCCTCCCAGCCGACGCCGCTCTCGTCGAACGCGCCGTTGGTGGACGGCACGACGGCGGGGATCGAGCCACTGGCCTTCTGCTCGTCCCGCACGTCGGTCATCCACTTGCCCAGGAACGCCCGCATGTCGCTGAGGTAGGACGCGGTCGGCGCGAAGATGTTGATGTCACCGGTCCAGCCCAGCCGCTCGTCACGGGCAGGGGTGTCGGTCGGGATCGAGAGGAAGTTGCCTCGCGCGCCCCAGGTGACGTTGCTGTGCAACTGGTTCAGCATGCCGTCGGAGGTGCGCAGCGTTCCGGTGCGGCGCAGATCGGATCCCCAGACGACGCCCTGCACGTCCGCCGCGGCCGGTGGCGTGCGCGCTCCGGTGATCTCCACGTACCGGAAACCGTGCTGGGTGAACGTCGGCTGGTAGGTGATCGTGCCGTCGCGGCCGAACCGGTAGTAGTCCGTGGCGGTGGCGGCCCGCAGGTTCTCGACGTACATCGTGCCGTCGCGGTTGAGCACCTCGGCGTGCCGGATCCGCACCGTGTCACCGGCCTTGCCGGTGATCTTCACGCGCGCGACGCCGACCATGTTCTGGCCGAGGTCGTAGATCGTCACGTCGGCGGGCTTCGTGACCGCCACCGTCTTCAGGACCTCGGTCCGGCGGACCGGCTCGTCCGGTTGCGGCGAGGGTGAAACCTGTGACGACCGCTGGACGACCGGCTGCCACGCCTTGTCGTCGAACCCGCCCTCCGCCCAGCCCGGCTGCTCCAGCCGCGCGTCGTAGGTCTCGCCGATCTGGTTGTCGGTCGCCGCGAACGGACCGGCGTGCCAGCGCCAGTCCGGCGTGGTGTCGACCCACTGCACCCGGCCGTCGGTGTAGGTGATCTTCAGCCGTGCGATCACGGACAGGTCGGTGCCGTACTGCGCCTTGCCGGCCAGGCCGACCTTGCCCGCCCACCAGCCGTCGCCCAGCGCCGCGCCGAAGCCGTTCGCGCCCGCGCGGACGAGACCGGTCACGTCGTAGGTCTGCGACTGGATGCGCTTGGTGTACTCGGTGTAGCCCGGCGCGAGGAACTGGTCGCCGACCTTGCGGCCGTTCACCGTGAGCTCGTACACGCCGTGCGCCGACGCGTAGATCCTCGCCTGCGCCACCTTCTTCCCTTGCTGGGTGCGGAAAGACGTGCGCAGCAGGGGTTCGTACGCGTCGCGGCCGTCCAGCAGCGCGTCGGTGCTACCGGTGACGGTCAGTTCGTGGTCGCCGAGGCTGCCGCCGGTGAACGGGTTGGGGACGGCGAGTTCGGTGTCGGCCAGCGCGGTGCCGTCGGGCTTCGTGGCGGTGAACGACGTGACCGTCACCGACTCCTTGTCGAACGTGCGCAGGCCCGGCCGCCCGACGGGGAAGTCCGAGACGGTGCGCGAGTCGACCGCGATGCCGTCCAGCACGGTCCGGACGACGCTGCCCTCGACGGTGTAGGCGACGGTGTGCGTGCCGGCGAGCAGTCCGGCGCGGGTGAAGCCGAACGGCCGCAGGTCGATCTCGGCGAGCACCGAGTAGTTGCCGTTGACGCGCAGGTGCGGCCGGAGCATCGGCACCGCGTCCGCCGACGTGCCCACGTTGAGTTGCCACATGTAGGCGTTGTTGGCGTCCTTCGCGCGCAGGAACGTGCCGAACGCCGTGTTGTTCAACCGGAACCGCACGGTCGAGGTGTAGTCCGTCCACTGCGCGTAGGTGGGGGAGGGCTTGCCGATCCAGGCCGCCGCTCCCCAGTCCGCCGGGGACAGCAGCCCCGTCTCGAACCACGCGGGAGCGCTCCACCCGCTCGGAACACCCCGGTCGTCCCAGATCCGGACCTGCCAGTGGTACCGCGTCGCCGACGCCAGCGCCGGGCCGCCGTAGGACACGCCGGCCTGCTGTGACGACACGACTTTCCCGGTGCGCCACACGTCGGCCCTGCCCGGCGCCGACCCGACCCTGATCTCGTACGCGGTCTGGGTCATCGCCCTGCGCGAGGACGATGACTGCCAGCCCAGTTCCGGAGCGGCCCCCGGAATCCCGAGGGGGTCGACCCTGCCGTTGGCGGTGAGCCCGCCGACCTCGGCGGAGGGAGACGCCGTGCTCGGGGGAGGGCCTCCCGTGAAGAAAGCCAGACACGTCAAGACAACGAGCGCGGACAACTTCACGGGTTTCGCCCTTCCCTCTGACTGCGTAGACATATCTACGCAGTCGCTGTGGACACGTCAACACCTCGTTTCTGCTGGTTCAGCTGACCCGGACGAGCCGCCACTGCTGGTCGAGCGACCCGTTGTAGGGCCGCTGCACGATCTGCGTGCCGTCCGAGCCCGCACTGTCGAGCACCGACAGCGCGTTGCCGCTGTGCCTTGCCACCAGCCGGTAGTAGGCGCCGACCGGCACGAGCTGCCACTGCTGGTCGGCACCGGCGTTCTCGACCCACTGCACGGCGCGGGCGTTGTCCGCGGTGCTGGTGCCCCAGATCGACAGGACGCGGCCGCTGTTGCGGTTGAACAACGTGCGGTAGCCGTTGCCGGTGTCGGTCACGTGCCACTGCTGGTTCGCGCCGCCGTTGTCGGCCCACTGCACCAGGTCGGCGCCGTCCTGCAGGCTCGCCTGCAGCGTGTCGAGCACCTTGCCGGTCTGGCGGTTCACCAGCTTGTAGTACGCGCCGGCCGAGTTTCCGAGGTCGACGTCGCCGTAGCGGACGGTGTTGCGCGCGTTGACCCAGAAGCCCTCCACGGACAGGATCAGCACTCGGCCGGTGCCCGCCACGGGCTGCAGCATGCGGCTGTAGCCCGTGGGCATGGTCGTGCGCACCGGCGTCCACGGGCCGCTGCCGTTGCCGGTGTTGACCCGTACGTCGCCGGAGCCGTGGGAGTTGTAGACCAGCCGCCCGTTCGGCAGCGTGATCACCATCGGGCTGCCGCCGTGGTCGATCGTCGTGCCGCCGTCGAGGGCGTTCCACGACTCCGGGTCCGCCGAGATCTTGAAGTTGTTGGGCGTGTCCGGCTGCCCGACCATCTCGAACACCATGAGGTACCGGCCGTCGGCCATGCGCGTCACGATCGGCATGCCCGGTCGCAGCGCGCGGTCCGCCATCGCCACGTCCTCGACCACCGGGCCCCACCGCAGGCCGTCGGTCGACGTCTGGTGCACGATCTTCTGGTCGTGGTCGTCCTTGTCGCGTTCGTCGGAGTAGAAGACGGTGAGCCGGTTGTTCGCCGCGAACAGGTACGGCTCCCAGATCGGTTTGGGGTTCGGGCTGCCCCACTGGCCACCGCCGAGCGCCACCTCGCTGACCCACCGCCAGGTCGCGCCCTCGTCGTTGCTGCGGTAGAGCTGGATCGCGGTCGCCGACCGGTCCGGCGGCGAGGAGATGCCGGCGAGCAGCAGGGTTCCCGCGGGCATGGTGCCGATTCGCTGGGGCAGCACGTAAAGGTGCGGGTTGGTCCAGTTGCCCCACTTGCGCGGCGACGTGTCCGCGACCTTGGCGCGGCGCGACCAGGACCTGCCGTCGTCGGTGCTGCTCCAGATCGGGAACGTCATGTTCTCGAGCGGCTGGTTGTTGTCCTCGTACGTGGCGACCAGGCGGCCGCTGGGCAGTTGCGCGGACTTGGCGTAGGTGAAGCAGTACGGGCGGGTGCAGTCGCCGGACGGCGCCACGAGCACCGACGGACCGTAGGCGAGGGCGGGTGACGCGCTGAGCGTGCCTCCCACCAGGACCAGCAACACCGTCAGCAGCCACGTGCGGTGTCTTTGCAGGGAAAACATCGTGTGCTCCTCACTCTGTCGAATCGGCAACGAACACGCGCACGTCCCACGCACCCAGTTCCAGCTCTTCGCCGGTCTGGGCGGAACCGCCCTCCAAGACGTCGGTGAGCCCCGCGGGTGCCTTGGCGCGCACGGGTTCCCAGCTCCAGTTGTGCAGGACGTGCACGCGGCGTCCGTCGGCGGAGGTGCCGGTGGACGCCGTGACGGACGCCGGTAGATCCCGCCATCCGCTGACCGGCAGGGGAACCAGCCATTCGGCCAGCGCGCGCGCCAGGTCGCGTCCGGGCACGGTGCCGACGCACGTCACGCGTCCCTTGCCGTGCGCGCGAGTCGTGATGGCGGGCCAGCGGCCGAAGTGCGGGTGGTCGTACCGCGCGATCACCTCGGCGTCGATCACGGTGAGTCCGTCGGCCCAGTGCGTCGCCGTGGCGTGCTCGGTCAGGCCGTGCACCGGGAGCGGCGCGCGGAGGTTGCTGAACTCGTCGTAGCGGACTCCGGCGGCCTCGACGAGCCGGGCCGGCGCGATCTCGGGCCGGGCGCGGGCCTCGTGGTCGGCGTACGCGGTGCGCGGCCCCAGAACCAGGTGACCGCCCGCCTCGGCGTAGGCCGCGAGCCAGTCGATCGTCTCGTCGTCCACCACGTACAACCCGGCCGCGATCAGCACGGGATGCGTCAGGGCGGCCACTTCGGGCATCATCCGGTCGCTCAGCTGCCCGGCGTGCACCAGCCGCACCTGCCGGCCCGCGTCCAGGGCGCCGCGGTAGAACGGGTCGATGATCCGGTGGTAGGAGGCGGCGTCCGGCTCTCCGTCCGAAGTGGACAACGGCGGGTACTTCTGCATGAGCCACTTGCTGGGCGTCGAGTAGACCATGGTGATGTCGGCGTCCGGTTCGAGCCCGGCGACCAGCGCTCCGGCGGTGTCGAACTCGGCGCCCAGCGCGGCCAGTTCGGCGTAGGCGCGGCCCGGTTTGCCGTTGTGCGGCAGGATTCCGCCCCAGTAGGTCTCGGCGCCGAAGTGCAGGGTGTGCCAGTGCCAGTACTCGATCATGCGCGCGCCCCGGGACACCAGCGCCCACGCGGCCTGCCGCCACTGGCCGTCGAAGGCGGGGCGGTTCTCCCAGGAATGACCGATGGAACCGGCGTTGGTCTCGGTGACCAGGAACGGTTCCTGGCGCGAGGAGAACATCCAGTCGGCGGTCTGGAACAACGCCCACACGCCGGTGGTCTTCCACTTCTGTTCGAAGTCGTCGGGAGTCCGGTCCGGCAGGGCGAGGCCGTCCTGCATGTCGTAGTACGGGTTGCCGGAGGCGATGTCGAGGCTCGCGCTCAGCTCGTCGTCGGCCACGGCGCGGCGGGTGTAGGAGATGCACGTGGTGACGAAGTGCTCGGGGCGGGCGTACTCGCGCACGATGCCGGCCTGCCAGGCGATGAACTCGGTGACCTGCCGGGCCTGGAACTCCCGCCACGCGACGTCGTACTGCGGCTGGAAGTTGCCGTCCGGCGTCCACAGGTCGGCCCAGGTGGACAGCCGGTGCGACCAGTAGACGAGGCCCCACTCGCGGTTGAGCGTCTCGACGTCACCGTACTTCTCGCGCAGGTGGTCGACGAACCGCTGGAACACGCCGTGGTTGTGCAGGAGTTCGTTGCCCGGCTCGTTGTCCACCTGGAACCCGATGACGGCCGGGTGCGTGGCGTACCGGGCCACGATCGCGCGGATCACCCGCTCGGCGTGGAAGCGGAACGCCGGGTGCGTGAAGTCGACCTCCTGCCGGGCACCCCAGCCGATCCGCTGCCCGGTGGCCCGTTCGCCGGTGATCTCCGGGTACTGCCTGGCGAGCCACGGCGGCACGGCGTAGGTGGGGGTCCCGAGGATCACCGAGATCCCGCGCTCGTGCGCACCGTCCAGTGCCGGCTGCAGCCACTCGAGGTCGAACCTGCCGTTCTCCGGTTCCCAGGTGGACCAGACCGACTCGCCGACCCGGATGACGGTGAAGTTCGCCTCCACCATCAGGTCCAGGTCTTCCTTGAGCCGGTCGCGCAGCTGGTACTCGTGGTAGTAGGCGGCGCCGAACAGCACGCGGGCGGGCAGAACCGCCATGGGCAGAACCTCCGATTCGACAGTCATTCCTTGACGGCGCCGGTCGCCAGACCGGACTGCCAGTACCGTTGGAGCAGCAGGAAAGCCGCCACCAGCGGTGCGATGGAGAGCGTGGAGCCGGTCAGCAGCATCGTGAGCATGTCGCCGTTCGCGCCGGCGCCTCCGCCCGCTGCCTGTTCCGCCCACGACGCGAGCCCGACCGTCACCGGGTAGAGGTGCGGGTCGTTGAGCATGATCAGCGGCAGGAAGTAGTTGTTCCAGGTGGCCACGAGCGTGAACAGCACGACCGTGACGAGGCCCGGCGCCAGCAGTCGCACCCCGATCTGGCAGAAGATCCGGACCTCGCTCGCGCCGTCGAGCCTGGCCGCCTCCAGGAGACTGTCCGGCACCGCGTCCTGCGCGTAGACGCGCATGAGGTAGAAGCCGAACGGACTGACCAGCGAGGGCAGGATGATCGCCCACGGCGTGTTGACCAGACCCACCTGTGCGAACAGCAGATAGGTCGGGACGGCCAGCGCGGTCGTGGGCACCATGATCGCGCCGAGCACCGCGCTGGACATGATCCCCTGGCCGCGGAACCGGAACTTGGCGAACCCGTACCCGGCCGCGGCGGCGAGCAGCGCCGCGCCAGAGGCACTGACCACCGCGTAGATCACGGTGTTGAGCAGCCACCGGACGAACACGCCGTCGTCGTGGGTGAGCGTGCGGCCGAGGTTCGTGAGGAACTGCGGCGCGTCCGAGAACCACAGCCCGAACGTCGTGAACAGGTCCTCCGTGCTCTTCGTGGACGCGACGACCAGCCAGAACAGCGGCAGCAGGAAGTAGGCGAGGACAGCCAGCATCGCCACTGTCAGCGGAGTGCTGCGGGTCTTCAGGCGGGCCTTCACGAGGTCCTCCTGCGGTTCGCGGTCAGCAGCACGACGTAGGAGACGACCACGATCACCAGGCCCAGCAGGAACGACACCGCCGCCGCGTAGTTGGACTGCTGCCCGATGAACGTCAGCGAGTAGGCGTAGAGGTTCGCGGTGTAGGCGCTGTCGATGACGTCAGGAGCGATGGGCTGCAACAGTTTCGGCTCGTTGAACAACTGGAAGCTGCCGATCACCGAGAACATGAGCGTCAGCAGCAGTGCGGGCCGCAACGCGGGCAGCTTGATCGACCAGGCGATCCGCCACGGGCCCGCCCCGTCCATCGCCGCCGCCTCGTAGAGGTCGCCGGGAATCGTGCGCAGCGCCGCGTACAGGATGATCATGTTGTAGCCGACGAACTCCCACGTCACGACGTTCGCGAGACTCCCGAGCATCCAGCTCTCACTGAGAAACCTCGGCACCGCCAGGCCGACCGCGCGGCTGAGCTGGGCGAACGGCCCGTAGTCCGGTCCGTAGAGATAGCCCCACATCAGCGTGGCGACGACACTCGGCACCGCGTACGGCACGAAGATGCCGAGCCGCACGATCCGGGCGAGCCGCATCAGGCCGCTGTCCAGCGCGAGCGCGAACAGCAGTGCCAGCAACAACATCACCGGCACCTGGATCAGGAAGAACGTCGCGACCCGCAGCACGCCCCGCAGCAGCAGGGGATCGGCGAGCGCCCTGGTGTAGTTGGCCAGTCCGACGAACGTCGTCCCGCCGACGAGCCTCGTCCGGAACAGGCTGAGGTATCCCGCGTACGCCAGGGGAGCGAGGAACAGTACGACGAACAACACCAGGAACGGCGCGGCGAACAGCAGTCCGGCCACGCCACGCCGATCCTTTGTGGACGGTACGGTGGTCATCGGACGCTGAAACCCTGACCCTGGGCGAACGTGGTGATCCGCGACTGCCACTGGTCGAGCGCCGCCACGGTGTCGGTCTTCGCCGTGAGCGACCTGCCGACCGTCTCGGTCCAGTCCGTCACGACCTGGTCGAGGAACGGCGGCCACCCGAACGTCTTGTCGACCGTCGAGCCGACGTCCGCGAACACCTTGTTGACCTCCTGGCCGCCGAAGAACTCGGGCTTGTCACCGACGTAGGCGGGGTCGGCGAGCAGCGCCTTGGTCGCGGGGAAGAAGAACTGCTTGGTGGCGAACAGTTTCGCGCTCTCCGGGTCGCTGTTGAGGAACTGCGCGAACATCGCCGCGGCGATCGGGTTCTTGGTCGACTTCACCACGGCCGTGGTCGAGCCGCCCCAGTTGCCGGAGGCCGGCTTGGCGGTGTCCCACTGCGGCAACGGCGCCGCCCGCCACTTGCCGGCGGTGGACTTCGCGGCCCCGGCGAGGAAGACCGGTCCCCACGCGGCGGTGATCCAGGTGGCGTACTTGCCGTTGTTCAGCGCGGCGTACCAGCCGTCGGTGAAGTCGGCCTCGGTGCCGATCACGCCCTCCTGGGCGAGACCGCCCCAGAACTTCGCGAGCTTCTTCGAGGCTTCGTCGTTCACCTTGATGCTGATGTCGCTCGCGCCCGAGAGCTGGTAGGGCTTGGCCCCGGTCTGCCACATCAGGCCGTGCCACGCCGGTGCCTGGTTGCCCGCGAGGTTGGTGAGGAAGACCTGCGGGTCGGCGGCGTGCAGTTTCCGTGCCACGTCAGCGAACTCGTCCCACGTCGCGGGTGGCTTGATGCCGTGCTGGTCGAAGATGTCCTGCCGGTACAGCATGCCCATCGGGCCGGTGTCCTGCGGGATCGCCCAGACCTCACCGTTCCTGCCGGTGACCTGACCCCACGTCCAGTCGACGAACCGGTCCCGCAGCCCTTCCGCGCCGTACGGGCGCAGGTCGAGCAGGCTGTCGCTGATCGTGAAGGTCGGGATGTACTGGTACTCGATCTGCACCGCGTCCGGTGCGCCGGTGCCGGCCTGCAACGCGGTGCGCAGCTTGGTGTACTCCGGCGTACCCCGGCCCGCGTTGACCGCGTTGACCTTGATCGCCGGGTACTTCCGCTGGAACAACGCGATTTCCTGGTCGATGTCGGGCACCCACGTCCAGAACGTCAGCTCGGTCGGGGTGGACATCGCCTTGTCGATGTCGGCCTGGCTGACCGGGGCGGTGGCGGCGGGCGCGGTGCTGGAACCACACCCGCCCAGCAGCGCGCCGAGCGAGACCGCACCTGCGGCCGAGAGGAACGAACGACGGTTCAGCGAGGGGAATTCGGGCACGGTGAACTCCTGGAGGCGGGCAGGGGCGACCGGCACGCGAGCAGGCCGCGTGCAGGTGAGGAGGTGCGTGAGTGACTACGCGGGCGGGGGCGCCGTGGAGGCGCGGACGACCAGGTCGACCGGTTGGCCGCCTGTCGCCGGGAGAACTTCCTCGGGTTTTTCGATGGCGTGCACGAGAAGCTTGAGCCCTTCCCTCGCCACCGCGTCGAACGGCTGACGCACGGTGGTCAGGGGAGGGGTGATGTAGCCGGCGACCGGGACGTCGTCGAAGCCGACCACGCTGACGTCCCGCGGCACCCGGCGGCCGAACTCCGTCAGCGCCCGGATCACGCCGATCGCCATGTCGTCGTTGGCCGCGAAAACCGCTGTGACACCAGGACTTCGGGCCAGCTGACGACCAGCCGCGTAGCCGGATTCCGGTGACCAGTCGCCTTCGAACACCGGCGGTTCGGGGGCGTTGCGCGCGGCCAGGGCGGCGCGCCAGCCGTCCAGCCGGTCCTTGGCGGCGAACCACCGTTGCGGACCCGCGACGTGATGCACGGTCGCATGCCCGAGATCGAGCAGGTGCTCGGTCGCGACCCGGGCCATGTCGTACGAGCGGACGCTCGTGCTGATGACCCGCCGTGAGGAGAACGACGGTGGTGCGCCCAGCACGAGCACCGGGACGTCGATCTTGACCGGAACCGGCCCGTCGTCGATCGGCTCGGAGATCACGATGCCGTCCACGCCCTGGTCGAGCAACGAACTGACGGCACCCGCGACCCCGGTCGGGTCACCTTCCACCGTGGTCACGACGCGGAGCGCGTAGCCAGTGTCGCGCGCGGCCCGTTCGATGCCGATGAGCAACGAGGCCGGGCCGTACAGAGCGGTGCCGAGCGCGACCACGCCGATGGACCGGGTACGTCCGGAAGCGAGTGCGCGCGCGGCGTTGTTGAGCCGGTAGCCGAGCTGGTCGGCGGCTTCCAGCACACGACGGCGCACGTCAGCGGACACGTACGGCTCGTCGTTGAAGACCCTGGACACGGTCTTCTGCGAGACCCCGGCCAGACGGGCCACGTCGACGCTTCGAGGCACCGCAGAGCTCCCACCTGGACTCATCTGTCGCATGGTAGCTCCCGCGGCTTCGTCGCCGATCTTGCGCTGACGTGTGTATGACTGCGCAGTCATACTGCGGTCGTGTGGGCGCGTCGTCAAGGCTCGATTTGGCAGACCCGCGTGGTCCGCCCGGTCTGGCTCGGGCCGCTGGGGGAGCACGGTGGTGCTCGACCTTGTTGGCTGGACGCCGTCTCGTCAACGGCACCGCCCACAGCTCATCCGCGGGTCGACCGGTCCTGCAGTTGGCTGACGGCGCGGTTGAGCCACTCGGACAGGAGGGTGCGTTCCGCGTCGCTGAGCGCCGGAAGCCGCGGCAGGGCGGCGCGGAACGCCACCGCGACGGCGATGGGCTCGGAGTCGAGCCGCGCCGTCGCGATGGTGAGGATCTCGCCGAGCACCGCGTCGAGCAGTGCGTCACCGAGGTCCGGATCGCGGCGTTCTTCTGGCTGGTTCAGCAGCGCGAGCACGGCTCCGGTGCCGGTGGCGTGGATCATGTCGACGGCCCGTGTCTCGGAGACCTTCAGCAGTCCCGCGGCGGCGACTCGGGCGACGCGGGCCCGCAGCACCTCGGCTCCGGCGGTGGCGGCGGAGGAACGTCGCACGCGTCCCGGCTCGACGAGGAGCAGGAACACGTCGGGGTTGGCGAGGTTGAAGGCGAGGTGTGCCCGCCAGGCGTCGCGCAGGTCCTCGACCGGGTCACCGTTCTCGTCGGCGGCCCTGGCGGCCTTGGTCGCGACGTAGTCGGCGAGCACGTGTTCCGCGACGGCCTCCAGCAGGCCGTCCTTGTCGCCGAAGAGCCGGAAGATCGTCGGCGGTGGCACGCCGGCTTCCTGGGCGACGGCACGGGTCGTCACCGCTCGGGCGCCGCCGGTGCGGAGCAGGCGGGCGGCGGCGGTGATGATCCCGGACCGGGTGTCCGCGGTGGGCGACTCCGACATGGATCGATGGTATCAGGATCTTGATATCACCGATCCGAATCAGTGGTAGCGTTTTGGTGAACCACTGATTCACGCTGGAGGAAGCCATGATCATCATCACCGGAGCCACCGGCCGGCTCGGCAGCAAGATCGTCGAGAAGCTGCTCGACCACGGTCCCGCCGACACCGTCGGGGTCAGCGTGCGCGACCCGGACCAGGCCGCGGCGCTCGCCGCTCGCGGGGTCCGGGTGCGCGTCGGCGACTTCACCGAACCGGCGAGCCTGGACCACGCGTTCGAGGGTGCCGACCAGGTGCTCGTCGTCTCGGCCGCGATCCGGGGCCCGCAGGCCGCCGGGGCGAACCGGGCCGCGATCGACGCGGCCGTGCGGGCGGGTGCGTCGCGCGTGCTCTACACCAGCCACCAGGTGGCCTCGCCGGACTCGTTGTTCGACCCCGGACGGCAGCACGCGGCGACCGAGCAGCACCTGGCCGGGCAGAACGTCGCGTACACGGCACTGCGGCACGGGTTCTACGCGAGCACCTTCGAGCAGTACGTGCCCACCGCGCTGCGGACCGGCGAGTTCTGGCTCCCGCAGGACGGGCCGGTCTCGTGGACCGCGCACGCCGACCTCGTCGCGGCGGACGTCGCCGCGCTGACGCGACCCGGCGTGCTGGACGGGGTGACGCCACCGCTGACCGCCGCCGAGATGCTCGACTTCTCCGACGTGGCACGGCTTCTGAGTGAACTCACCGGAGCGACGATCAAGCGGGTCGTCGTGGACGACGAGGAGTGGAAGGCGGCGGTGACCGCCCAGGGCATGCCCGCCGCGGCGGCCGAGTTCACGCTCGGCATGTTCCGGGCGGCGCGGGCAGGTCAGTTCGCGGTGGTCGACCCGGCTCTGGAGAACCTGCTCGGGCGGCCGGCCGTCTCGGCTCGGACCGTGCTCACGTCGCTCGTGGCGCAGCACGGACAGCGCTGAGTCCACAATGGAATCAGCGGATTTTTCTCTTGTGTACCAACGGAAATCTTACAAGTGTCAGCTATGGTTGAGGTATGTCGACCATTACCAGTGAGCCGAGGCTGAACCTGAAGTCGGTCACCCCGGACGTGTCCACCGCGATGCGGTCGCTGCACCTCGCGGCCGCGGACGCCGCGGCACGGGCCGGACTGCCCGCCCCGCTGCTGGAGCTGCTGCGTCTGCGTGCGTCGCAGATCAACGGCTGCGAGTTCTGCCTCGACCTGCACGCCCGCGACGCCAGGGCCGGCGGCGAGTCGATGGGGCGCCTCGACGCGCTCAGCACCTGGGCGGAGTCCACCCTGTTCGACCCGCGGGAGAAGGCCGCGCTCGCACTGGCGGAGGCGATCACGCTCGTGCACGACGGACAGGTGCCGGACGGCGTGTACCGGGCCGCCGTCACCGAGTTCGGTGAGGACGGGACCGCCGCGCTGATCTGGGTGTGCACCGTCATCAACGCCTACAACCGCATCGCGATCAGCACCCGCATGGTTCCCCCGTCACCTGCCCCGGCAGGCTGACGTCGCGGCGGGCGGGTCCAACGGCAGGCGCATCCGTTCGACCCGCTCCCGCCACGGCGTGAAGTGCCTGCCGCCGCCCGGAGTCGTGCCGGAGCCGACCAACGCGGTCACCAGGCGGACGCCGTGCAGGGCGTTGAGCAGCCACATCTCCCGGCCGGCCAGTTCGTCGACGCGCCGGGCCCGCCGCGCGGTCTCGATTCCGCGCGCCGCGGCCAGGTCCAGCACGAGGCCCGCGGTCGTTCCGGGCAGCGCCGGGATCTCCTCGGGTGGCGCGCACAGCACGTCGTCCTCCCACCACAGCACCGACGAGCTGGCCGCTTCGACCACGATCCCGTCCGCTGTCCGCAGGAGTGCTTCCTGGGCGCCGCGGCGTTCCGCTTCGGCCCGCATTTCGCCCAGCGCCGGCAGGTCCGGACCCTTGCGGGCCGGCTGCAGCCGGTGATCGGGCGCGTCCGGCACCCACACCCGCACGTGTTCGCCGCGCGCGGGTGCCGGACGGATCCGCAGTCGCAACGACGGCGGGTCGCCCGTGAGTTCGACCCGCGGGAACCAGGCGCCGGTGCGCGGCAGAGCCGAGATCGTCCTGCGCCAGAAGCGGTTCAGCTCCTGCGGCGTGACGACACCGAGTTCCAGGCAGGACCGGGTGAACCTGCTGACATGCCGATCCAGCGACCGGACCGTCCCGTCCAGCACCAGCCACGAATCGGCCACCAGCAGGGGAGCGTTGTCGGTCGCCATCAGTGCCCCACCGCCGCGCGCGGACCGTACGGGGCGTGTTCCAGCCATTCGCCGAACCGGGGCACCACGGGTGCCAGCGACGCCGCCGCCCGGCGTCGCAGCCTGGCCGCGGTGCTGGGCGGTCGCAGGTGCCGCAGCGCCGCGCCCGCGGCGGCGCTGTTGACCTCGGCCGCAGCGCGCCTCGTCGTGGCGAACTCGGCGACGGCCGCGGCGTTCGCCGCAGGGGACCGCCGGCCGACGGCGATGGCGTTCGCCGCCGCGTGCGCGTCGACGAAGCCGCTGTTCATGCCCCGCGCGCCGAACGGCGGGAACAGGTGGGCGGCCTCGCCGACGAGCAGCACCCGGTGGTGCGGGTCGGTGAAGTCGTCGGCGATCAACTGCAGGAACCGGTAGACCGAGATCGCGGTGACGCGTTCGGGCGGGGTCGGCCCGATCAACGCGGGCAGCCAGCGCTGCACTTCCTGGGGCGAGGCGATGACTTCCGGTGAGTCGCCGGCCCGGCTCTGCACGTCGACCTGGAAGCCCTTCGCGTAGGGCACCACGAGCACGCCACGGCCGTCCGCGGCGGGATGTTCGTAGTGCATGACCCGTTCCAGACTGGGCGTGCCACCCGGCTCGTCGGCGACGTCGACCACGACGTGGAACCCGTCCGCGGCCGAGCCGTCCAACGCGTTCCCGGTGCATTTGCGCACCGTCGACCTGGCGCCGTCGGCTCCCACCACGTGACTTCCCGACCACGTCTGGCCGTCCTCGGTGGCGACGGTGACGCCACCGGCGTGCGCGACGACCTCGGCCACCGGCCGGCCCCACCGCACGTCCACGCCGGCCTTCGCACAGGCGTCGAGCAGGACGCGTTCGGTCTCGCTCTGCCGCAGGCTGGTGAACGGGGGCAGGCCGCGGGCGCGGTCGTGCGGCGGGAACTCCCGCGCGTAGACCTCCCGCCCGCGGTACAGGGTGCGGCGGACGTTCCACAGCACGCCCCGCGCCGCGAGCTCCGTGCCCAGCCCCTCGCTGGTGGATTCCAGCAGTGCCAACGACTTCCCGTGCACGTAGAGGGCACGGCTGCCGGTGCGGTGCCGGGACGCGGGGTCGGCTTCGAGCAGGACGACGGGCACCCGGTGGGAGCGCAGGGCCAGTGCCGCGAAGAGCCCGACCGGACCCGCGCCCACGACGATCACCGGTGCCTCGTCAGCCACGGGCCACCGCGCGGTCGCCGGTGGCGATCAACTGGGCGAGCGCCACGCGCTTGATCTTCCACGTCGACGTCCTCGGCAGGTCGTCGAAGGCCCACTGCCGGGGCGTGCTCAGCGCCGGGAGGTCCGCCGTCGCCCGTTGCCAGCGGTCCGGTGCCAGCGGCGCACCGCTGCGGGTGCACACCACGGGTACCGCGACGCCGTCCGCGCCGGGGATCACGACCACCTCGCGCAGTTCGTCGAGCCGGGACATCAGCACGTCCTCGATCCGCAGGTTGCTGTCCACCTCGTCGATCTGGTCGATCTCGCGGTCGATCAGGTTCAGGCCACCCCACCAGCTGCGGGTGCCCATGTCGCCCATCCGCCACCAGCTGCCGTTGCGCTGGGCGTCGAACCGGTCCTGGGCGCCCTGGTAGGTGACGATCCGGCCGCGGGTGCGCGCCTCGATGTGCCCGACCGTCCCGCGCGGCACCGGGGCGCCGGAGTCGTCGGTGATCCTGACCCTGGTGAAACCGGGGATGCTGATGCCGACCAGGCGTCCGTTGCCGCGGGCCGCACCTCGTTCGGTGAACGTGCGCACGGACACCGGGCCGGTCTCGCTCTGCCCGTAGAGCTGCATGAGGTACTTCCCGCGCCGTTGCGACGCGCCGAGCAGCCGTTGCACGGTGCGCGGGTGGATGGCGTCGAAGGTGCTGCTGAAGCAGCGGACGTTGCGCAGCGGCGCGCCGGGGGCGTCCGCCAGGTCCTCCCACAGCACGAACGTGTTGGGGTGCGTCTCCACGACACCCGGCTGCCACCTGGCCAGCAGCGGGCCGACCGAGGCGGGGTCGTGGTCCACCAGCAGGAGCAGGCGGCTGCCACCGGACAGGAACGTGCCGAGCGCGTGGTAGAAGCGCGAGTGGACGAACGACATGCAGAAGGCGGCCGTCTCGCCGCGCACGGGCAACGCCATGATCTTCTGCGGCACCAACCTGTTCCACAACGCGCGGGCGCAGTGCACGGCGAGCTTGGGCACGTCGGTCGTGCCCGAGCTGTGCGTGATCATCGCGGGCTCGTCGGGGTGCAGCCGGACCGGCGTGGCGCGCCTGGTGACCTCCAGGTCGCCGAGCGCGACGGCGCCGGGGAACGCCCCGCTGACGAGGACCCGTTTGCTGGTGAGCCTGGAGATGTCGGTGTGGGTCATCAGCCGGGACAGCGTCGCGTCGTCGGTGACCAGCAACGGCCGTTCGAGCCGGCCGAGCAGGATCCCGACCACGCCGGCGTCCAGGCCGGACGACAACAGCACGGGGATCGCGCCGAGCCGGGACACGGCACAGCCGAGCAGCGCGATGTCGGCGTTGTCGCGCTTGTGGATGACGACGTGGCTCGCGGCCCTGACGCCGGCGGCCCGCAGCTGGTCCGCCAGCCGGTCGACGAGGTCGGCGAGCGAGCGGTAGGTGTGCTGCAGTCCGGCGTCGGGAGCCACGTCGAGCGGCCGGTCCAGGATGACCGGGACGGCGCCGTGCCGCGTCGCCGCCGCGCGGAACATCTGTCCGATGTAGAAACCGCTGCCGGAGAAAAGGTTTTGCTGCAAGGGAAACTCCTCAGTCGGTTACCAGGATCCGGTGCGCACGACGTGCCGGCGCAACTTGCCGGTGGCGGTCCTCGGCAGCTGCCGCACGAGCCGCACGGTGCGCGGGACCTTGAACGCGGGAAGCCGGGACCTGGTCCAGGTGATCAGCTCGTCCTCCAGGCCCGGTGAGTGCTGCGCCGGAACCACGAACGCGCGCAGCCGCGAGGCGTCGTGGTGGTCGAGCACGGCGGCGACGGCGGCCTCGCGCACCAGCGGATGGTCCGCCAGCACGCGCTCGATCTCCAACGGTGACAACGAGATCCCGCCGACCATCTCCATGTCGTCGGTGCGCCCGAGATGACTCAGCGTGCCGTCGGGGTTGCGGCGCACCCGGTCGTGCGTCGTCAGCCAGCCGTCGACCAGCGTGCCGCGGGTGAGCTCGGGTCGGTTGAGGTAGTGGGAGAACAGCGTCGGCCCGCGCACCCACAGCTCGCCGTCGGCCTCGGCCGGGAAGCCCTGCGCGTCCCGCACCTGCACCTCCCAGCCGGGCACGGGCTTCCCCAGCGTGCCGGGGGTGTTGTCGCCGATCGCGTTGGCGCAGAACGCGTGCCCGGCCTCGGTGGAGCCGATCTGCTCGAGCATCTCGATCCCGAGGTCGTCACGCAGCCGGCCGCCGAGCGACTCCGGCAGTGGTTCGCCGGCCGACACCGCGGCCCGCAGTTCGGACAGCGCCGCGTGCTCGTCGGTGGCCGCCAGTGCCGCGTACGAGGAGGGCACCGAGTACAGAAGGTTCACCCGATGCCGGGCGATCAGGCCGACGATCTCGTCCGCGCCGGGCCGGTGCGGGGTGAGCACCGCGGACGAACCCGAATGCAGCGGGAACACCAGCGCGTTGCCGAAGCCGTACGCCCAGAACATCTTCGAGACCGACAGCGCGACGTCACCGATGCCGATGCGCAGGACGTCACGCCCCACCGACGTGCCGTACAGGGCGAGATCCTTGTGCGCGTGCACGACACCTTTCGGCTGACCGGTGGTGCCGGAGGTGTACTGCACGTAGAGCGGACTCGTCGGCGTGACCTCGCCGACCGGCCCGGTCGCGGTGGTCCAGGCCTGGTCGAGCAGGTGGTCGACGTCGATCCACGGGTGGCCGGCGAACCGTTCCTCCAGGGCCACGTCGGTCACGCAGAGGCGGGCGCCGCTGTCCGCTCGTAACAGGTGGTGGTCCGCCTCGGTGAGTTCGGGGTTCACCAGCACCGCGACCGCGCCCAGCCGGGTGATCGCGAGGAAGGTGACGACCCAGGCGACGCCGTCGGGCGCGGCCAGCAGGACGTGGTCACCGTTGCGGACGCCGTGGTCGTGCAGCACGCCCGCGGCTCTGGCGGCGAGGTCGTGGATCTGGCCGTGTGACCACGTCTCGTCGCCCATCAGGTAGGCGGGGCGGGACGACCAGCCGGCGCGGTCGGCGTGCGTGGCAAGGGCGAGGGAGGCGTTGCAGGTTCGGTTCATCAGCCGGCCTCCACCTCTGCGCCGACCACCGCGGCACGACGGCGGCGGCGCGCGTGCCGGCCGCGCCGGTGGACCCGTGGCTCGGCGGACAGCACGGCGGCGGGCCGGTGTGCGCCCGAACTCCAGTACGCGCGCATCGGCGCGGCCAGCTTGAGCAGCATCTCCTGGTACTCGCCGTCGGGGTCGGAGTCCAGCACTACGGCACCGCCCGCGCCGATGCGCACCCGCCCGGCGGCGAAGACGGCCGTGCGGATGACGATGCTCAGGTCGGCGGATCCGTTGCAGCTCAAGAAGCCGAGTGCGCCGGAGTAGACGCCGCGGGCGCTTGGTTCCAGTTCGTCGATGATCTCCATCGTGCGTTCCTTGGGGGCGCCGGTCATCGATCCGCCGGGGAAGCAGGCCCGGACGCAGTCCAGCGCGTCGAGGCCTGGGCGCAGTGAGCCGCGCACCGTCGACACGAGCTGGTGCACGGTCCGGTAGGTGCGGGTGCCCATCAGTTCCGGCACGTGCACGGTGCCGACCTCGCAGACGCGGCCCAGATCGTTGCGCAGCAGGTCGACGATCATCAGGTTCTCCGCGCGCGTCTTCGGGTCCTCGGCCAGCGCGTCGCGGAGTGCGACGTCGGATTCCGGGGTCGCGCCGCGGGCAGCCGTGCCTTTGATCGGTTCGGCCTGCACGACACCGTCGGCGCCGACGCGGAGGAACCGTTCCGGGGAGGAGCTGGCCACGTCGACCTCGCCGAAGCGCAGGTAGGCGGAGTACGGGGCCGGGTTGACCCGGCGCAGCACGCGGTAGTAGTCGGCGGACGCGCACGTCGCGGGCAGTTCGACCGCGGTGGTCAGGCAGATCTCGTAGCTCTCGCCGGCGCGCAGTTGTTCCTGGCAGGACACGACGTCGGCGCGGTAGTCCTCGGCCTCGCGCAGCAGCCAGCGTTCGGTGATCTCCACGGCGTCCTCCTCCTGCGGCCACGACTGGACGGGCGGCGCCGAGTGGGACGACAGCGAGGAGAGGAAGGCGAGCGTGGCGTCGAGCCAGCCGGCGGCCTCGTCGTGGCCGGAACGGGTGTCCTCGGCCAGGCAGAGCAGATGGGCCGTGTGTTCCTGATGGTCGATGACGATGACGCGGTCGGCGAACAACCAGGCCGCGTCAGGGGTCTTGCTGCGGTGGGCGGCCTTGCCGCCGAGCGACGCCTTGAGCTCGTAACCGAAGTAGCCGACCCAGCCGCAGGTGAAGTCGAACGGGAGGTCCGGCTCGGCGTGTGCGCGATGGGCCAGGCCGCGGCGCAGGTAGGCGAAGATGTCGTCGCGCAGCCTCGTCGCCGCCCGGCCCGCGCGCTCCACGGTCACCACGCCCGCCCGCACGTCGTAGCTGCAGTACTCGGCGAGCGGGCCGGTGTCGTCGCCCAGGTAGGAGAACCGCGCGCCGCGCTCACCCGCCCCGGCGCCGTCCAGCCAGAACGCGCGTTCCGACGCCGAGTGCAGTTCGGCGAACACCTGCTCGGGATCGACGACCCCCTGGTACACGGCGGTGTGCAGGCGGTGGCCGGTGTTCGGGACAGCAGCGGTCTCGACGTCCGGTACCTCCACGGGGCCGCGCACCGTGACGGACGGCCGCACCGCCTCGGAGAGCGCGCGGAAGTTGGCCAGCAGCCGGGTGCCCCACTCGGTGAGGATCGACTCGGGGTGGAACTGCACCCCCCAGTGCGGCCGGGTCCGGTGCCGCAACCCCATCAGCACGCCGTCCTCCGCCCAGGCGGTGGCCTCCAGGTCCGGCGGCAGCGGTTCGGGTACGTACAACGAGTGGTAGCGCACCGCCGTGAAGCCCTGGGGGATGCCGTCGAAAAGGTCACGGCCGTCGTGCGTGACCGTGGTCGGGTGGCCGTGGCGGGGTGCCGGTGCCAGCGCGACCCGCGCTCCCGCCTGGAAACCGAGTCCCTGGTGGCCGAGGCACACGCCGAGCACCGGCAGCGCGTCCTGGTCCAGGAACCTGGTCGAGCCGGCGAGGTCCCGGCTTCTGCCCGGTCGTCCGGGACCGGGGGAGATCACCACGTTGTCCACGTCGCCGAACGACAACCTGGCGAGCTCCGGGTCGTCGTTGCTCAGCACGAGGGGGTCTTCCCCGTTCACGCTCGCGACGAGGTGGAACAGGTTGTAGGTGTACGAGTCGTGGTTGTCGATCAGGAGGGTCCGCACTGAATACGCTCCGGTGCTCGGGGGCGGCGACTGGTGCTGCGGCGGCTCTTCAGCGGCGACGTGAGCGCGACTGCTGCGCGCTGGGGAAGGTCGCCGGGGCGGCGTGCCGTGACCGTGACGCCCTGGGGGGTCGTGAGCCCTGACGGGCTTCGCTTTCCTGCGGCACGGCCGGGGGCCGGAGGCCGGGTGAGTTCGAGGTCGGTGCGTCGGCTGTGTCGACTGCGGCGGGCAGGCTGGTCCGGATGGTCTGCATGGTCTGGCCGCCCGGCTCGGGTGCCTGGGCGGGCGCCGCCACGGGGACGGTGCCCCGGCGCAGCCACGGTCCGAGCACCTTCATCACCTGCGGCATGAGCACCCACGTCATCAGCCCCGTCACGCACACGCACAGCACGAGCGTGCGCACCAGCAGCGGCAGACCCGTGACGCGCGGGATGACGGTGACGTTCACCAGCAGCACCGCGGGGAACACGCCGATCAACGTCACCAGCGCCGTCTTCCACTTCGGCGGGGGCTTCGGTGGGCCGGCAGCCGGTGGTGCCTGGGCGGGGCGCGGCGGTTCGACTCGGGAGGAGAAGCGCCCGACGTACTCGCGCCACGTCGCGTGAGACCGCGAACCGTCCCACTCGGCGGCGCTCTCGGCGCTGTCGAACCAGCAGATGACCAGCCAGGTCGCCGAATCGCCTGTTGCTTTCTCCATTCTGCCGTCGAGATACCCTTGTGATCTAGAAGCCGCGCTTAGAAGTCCCTTTACCGACGTTGAGAAACTCGCCATCCTGCCCGGCCTCACCCGGTGCGTGCTGATGACGACGCCTTCTTTTTCGTCGGACATCGGAGCGAATGCCTCCTTCGGCGCGTCGACTGCTCCGGTCGGCGCGGCTGGAAAGCGCGTACACGGATTCATACGGCCCCGCCTAGGTGAGGGTTCAACCGAACTTGTGAGCGCTAACTTCACGCCGGTCATACATCCGCAGGCGTTGTCTTGGCGGCCCCGCGTGCTTTGGAAGTGGGTAAATCCATTTTGGAAAAATATAGTTCGGCCGTCATCGGCATGGGTCCGAGAGGCCTCTCGATATTGGAAAGAATCTGCGCGAACTGGTTGCCGCCTGTTCTCGGTGACGAGCTCGTGGTGCACGTGGTGGATCCCGCGGAACACGGTTCTGGAACTGTCTGGAACACCCGGCAGTCGAGCGGATTCCTGATGAACACGGTGTGTTCCCAGGTCACGGTTTTCCCTGATGACAGCGTGCGGATGGAAGGCCCGGTCCGGCGCGGCCCTTCGTTGTACGAATGGTCACGATCGGTCGCGTCCACCGCGAGCCTCGACGACGGGAACGACACCATCAGGAGCGAAGCCAGGCGCCTCGGGCCCGACTCCTACGCCACGCGCGCCTTCTACGGGCATTACCTCGTCTGGGCGCTGAAGGAGATAGTCCGCAGCGCTCCCGTCGGGGTGCGGATCGTCCACCACCGTCAGCGAGCGCTCGCCGTGACGGAGGACGAGACCGGCCACGTGGTCCGGCTGGCCGACGGACAGCTCCTCGACGGACTCGGCGCGGTCGTGCTGGCGCAGGGCCATCTGCCGTCGCGTCCGGGAGCCAGGGAACGTGAGCTCGCCGAGTTCGCCGCGGCCCGAGGTCTGCGGTACGTGGCGCCGGGCAACCCCGCCGACGCCGACCTGACCCAGGTCGAACCGGGTGAGCCGACCCTGTTGCTGGGCCTGGGCCTGAACTTCTTCGACCACCTCGCCGTGCTGACCACCGGCCGGGGTGGACGGTTCGAGCGCCACGACGGCGTGCTCGGCTACCACCCTTCGGGCTTGGAACCCCAGCTGTACGCGGGGTCGCGCCGCGGTGTGCCGCTGCACGCGAGAGGGGAGAACCAGAAGGGCGCGCACGGCCGTCACCAGGCGGCGGTGCTGACCGAGGACGTCGTGCAGGCGTTGCGGTCCGCGCCGGTCGACTTCCGCGCCCACCTGTGGCCGTTGATCGCGAAGGAGGTCGAGACGGTCTACTACGCGACCGAACTGGCCTCCCGCCTGGAACCCGCTCTGGTGGCCGGGTTCTCCGAGCGGTACCGGTCGTGCGCGCCGGGTCGGGAGGAAGCGGCGCTGCTGGACGAGTACGGCATCGCGGAGAGCTCGCGCTGGGACTGGACGCGGATGGAGAACCCGGTGGACCGGCTCGGGTTCGAGTCGCTGGAGGAGTTCCGTCCGTGGCTGCTGGCGCACCTGCGCGAGGACGTGGCCAGAGCGGCACAGGGCAACGTGCGCGGACCGGTCAAGGCGGCGCTCGACGTGCTGCGCGACCTGCGCAACGAGATCCGCGCGGTGGTCGACCACGGCGGACTGCGCGGCCGTTCCCATCGTGACGACCTGGAGCACTGGTTCAGCCCGCTCAACGCCTTCCTGTCCATCGGGCCTCCCGCCCGGCGGATCGAGGAGATGGCGGCGCTGATCTCCGCCGGCGTGCTGGACGTCCTCGGTCCCGGCACGCGCGTGGAAACCGATCACGTCGCGGGCACGTTCCTCGCGGTCGCGGACCTGATGCCTCGGCCGCTGCCGGTCCGGGTGGTGATCGACGCGAGGATGCCGACCCCGGATGTCCGGACGACCGATGACGAACTGCTGCGGGGCCTGCTCGCGGCCGGCCGGTGCCGGCCGCATCGGGTTCCGGACGGTGAGGGCGGGGTGCTGGAGACGGGTGGGCTGGACGTGACTCCCCGGCCCGCCAGGGTGATCGCCGCCGATGGTGCGCCGAATCCCGGGCTGTACGCGCTGGGTGTGCCGACCGAGTCGGTGCACTGGGCGACCGCGGTGGGGATCCGGCCTTGTTCGGCGTCGGCGACCGTGGGTGATGCGGACGCGATCGCTCGGGCGGTGCTGGGGTCGCGGTGCGTGCCTCGGCGCGGGCGTGAAGGTGTTGGGAGGGCGATGTGATCCATTCCTTGGGTGGCAAGGGGTTGCTGTCGTCGGCTTGGGCGGCTGACGCGGGGATGCGGGCTGTGTTCGGTGTGTGTTGCGTGCCTTTGCGCGGGCGTGAGAGCGCTGGGAGGGCGACGTGATCCACACGTTGAGCGACACCGGTTTGCTGTCGCCGGTTCGGGCGGCGACCGCCGTCGAGGCGATGACGTCCGACGAGGCGTGGCTGCGGGCGATGTGCGCGGCCGAGGCCGGGCTCGCCCGCGCCCAGGCCAGGGTCGGCACCGTGCCCGCGGCCGTCGCCGAAGTGATCACGCAGGTGGCCCGCGACGGGTGCTTCGACGTCGCCGGGATCGCCGCGCGTTCGCGTGGGGCGGCGAACCCGGTGGTCGCCGTGGTCGAGGAGTTGACCGCGCGGGTGGCCGCCGTCGATCCCGCCGCCGCCGAGTTCGTGCACCGGGGTTCCACCAGCCAGGACGTCCTCGACACGGCCTGTTGCCTGGTCATCGCGCAGGTGGTCGTCCACGTCAGGCATGACCTCGCCCAGGTGATCGGCGCGCTGGAGAACCTGGCCGACCGGCACCGGAGCACCGTCATGGCGGGGCGCACGCTCACCCAGCACGCGGTGCCCACGACGTTCGGGCTGAAGGCGGCGGGGTGGCTGCATCTGTTGCGGGAGACGGACTCCAGGGCTGAGCACCTCGTCGAGCGCGGCCTGCCGGTGCAGATCGGCGGCGCGGCCGGGACCATGGCGGCGTACCTGGAGCACGCGAGGTTGCACTTCGGACGGTTGCCCGCGGACTACGCCGCGAACCTCATCACCGCCTACGCAGACGAGATGGGGCTGGCCGAGCCCGTGGTGCCGTGGCACGTGCTGCGCACGCCGATCGTCGACACCGCCGCGTGGTGCGCGCTGGTCACCGGGGCGCTCGGCAAGATCGCCCTGGACGTGCAGTCCTTGTGTCGCACCGAGATCGCCGAGCTCAGCGAACCCACTGCCGCCGGCAAGGGAGTCTCCTCGGCGATGCCGCAGAAGCAGAACCCGAGCCTCGCCACGCTGATCCGGTCCGCGGCGCTGCAGGTGCCCGGTCTCGCCTCGACCCTCGCCCACTGCCTGCTCGCGGAGGACGAACGGCCCGGCGGCGCCTGGCACGCGGAGTGGCAGCCGTTGCGGGAGTGTCTGCGTCTGGCGGGCGGCGCCGCGCACACGGCGGTGGAACTGATCACCGGTCTGCGTGTGCACGGTGACCGGATGCGGGCCAACCTGGAGATCACCCGCGGGGCGGTCGTGGCCGAACGTTTCTCCGCACAGTTGACGCCACAGCTGGGAAAGGCGAAGGCGATGCGCGCGGTCGCGACCGC
>NZ_MUYM01000119.1 GCF_002150765.1 Lentzea kentuckyensis | reverse complement strand
CCGCACCCCCGACCCCGCCCAACCACAACTCGTCCAACGAACCGTGGAAGTCCAGCGCGCCGAAACACAGCCCGAAACCCAGCCCGAGACAACCCAGCCCGGAACAGCCCCGGCACCCGCGCAGCAGAACCCCGAGGAACTGCTCCGAAAGCTGTACGACCCGCTGCTGCGCCGGCTCAAGGCCGATCTGTGGCTCGACCGCGAGCGTCGTGGGGCGCTCACCGACCTGTGAGGAAACGCCATGACCGCACCAGAGGAAGCCGTCGCCGTCTGCTTCAGCGTGCAGGTGGACAAGGACGACCTGGGTTCGTTCAACAGCTGTGAGGGGCTCGGGTGCGAGTTCGTCATCGAGCAGCGGGAAGAGGGCGGCAACAACGGGATGGTCTGGCAGTTGCCGACGCGCATCAAGTATCCCAACGTCAAGCTCACCCGGCCGGTCACCAGGGACAGCCAGAAGATCACGAAGTGGATCGCCGGGATGGCGTCGGGGGTCAAGCGCCGGACCGCCGTCATCGAGGCGAAGACGTTGGAGGGCAAGACGATTGCCAGCTGGTCGTTGAGCGAGGTGATCCCGGTGCGGTGGACGGGGCCGCAGTTGAGCGCTGAGCAGACCAAGGTCGCCATGGAGACGCTGGAGCTGGCGCACCACGGGTTCTTGGACGCGCGATGACCGTCACGTTCACGAGCGCGGGGACCGCGACGACGTCGAAGAAGATGGTGCACGCGATCCTCGAAGTGCACGAGCCGCCGAAGCGCGGCAGCGTGCAGAAAGCGGGGGCCAAGATCAGTGAGATCGAGTTCCAGTTCAACCCCAAGGAGTTGACGCTCGCCAAGAACGCCAAGTGGCAGCGGCAGACGCAGCCCAACGCGGCCAAGGCCGGCGTGCCGGAGTTCAAGGGAGCCGAGCCCGCGAAGCTGAGTTTGGAGATCTTCCTCGACTCCACGAAGGACATGGGGGACTCGACCGTCAAGATGGTCGAGGAGCTGTTCAAGCTCACCGTGCCCACAAAGGACAGTCGCACGGACGGCAAGGGCAGTCCACCCTGGGTCATCTTCCAGTGGGGCACCACGAAGGGCTTCCCGAGCTACGTTTCCAGCGTCACGGCCAAGTACACGCTCTTCACGCCCGGCGGCATGCCGGTGCGGGCGGTGTGCACGGTCAACCTCGAAGAGGTCAGCGGTGAACCGGGCGGCCAGAACCCGACCAGTGGCGCGCTCGCGGCGAGGGACGCGCACACGCTGACGGCCGGTGACTCGCTGCAAAGCCTGGCGTACCAGGCGTACGGCAACCCCGAGTTGTGGCGCCACATCGCCGAGGCCAACGACATCGACGACCCGATGCGGCTCAAGCTCGGTACGACGGTCCTCGTTCCGGCGTTGGAGGAGATCCAGCATGGCTAACGAGAGCTTCGCCAACAACCTGGTCGTCGAGGTCGAGGGCCGGCCGTTGCCCGCGGACGTCAGGCTGCTGCTCACCTACGCCTACGTCGACGACAGCCGGAACCTGCCGGACATGTTCGTGCTGCGGTTCCGCGACCCCGGCCACGTCGTGCTCGACAAGGGCGGCTTCAAGATCGGGGCGAAGGCCGCGCTCAAGGTGCAGACGGCCGACCCCGGCGCGCCGAAACCGTTGATGAGCGGCGAGATCACGGCGGTCGGCGTCGAGTTGGACGGGCAGGGCACGTTCACCGAGGTCAGGGGTTACGACGAGGCGCACCGGCTGTTCCGCGGCACGCGCGTCGCGGTGTACCCGAACATGACGGTCAGCGACGTCGTCCGGAAGGTCGCCGAACGCGCGAAGATCAAGCCCGGCGAGATCGACAGCGTGCCGGGTTTCGGCGGACGGCCGGACACGCAGCTCAGCCAGGACAACGTCAGCGACTGGGAGTTCCTCAGCCGCTTGGCCCGGACCGTCGGCGCGCAGATCGCGGTGCGCGAGGGCAAGCTCGACTTCAAGCTGCCCGAACCACCCGCCGGCGCGCCGAAACCCAACACCAAGGCCAAGACGAACCCGCTCGTCCTCGAGATGCACAGCACGCTCGTGGCGCTGCGGGCCGGCATCACCACCGCCGGTCAGGTGCCCGAGGTCCAGGTCAGGGGCTGGGACTTCGAGAACAAGCAGGAGGTCGTCGCCACGGCCACCCCGAACACCGCGGGAGTCGAGGTGCCGCAGGCGAACCCGGTGGAACTCGCGGGCAAGTTCAAGGCCCCGCCGCACCTCGAAGCCGGCCTGCCCTACCGGACGCACGCCGAGGCCAAGACGGCGGCGGAGGCACTCGCGGCACAGCTCGGCGGCTCGTGCGCCGAACTCACCGGGGTGGCGAAGGGGAACCCGGAGCTCAAGGCGGGCGTGGCGGTGGCGCTGGCCAACGTCGGCGAGCCGTTCCAGGGCAAGTACACGCTGACCAGCACCAGGCACCTGTTCGCAGAGCACACCGGCTACACCACCGAGTTCACCGTGTCCGGCCGGCAGGAACGCTCGCTCTACGGACTGGTCCACGGCACGACGGCCAAGCCGCTCAACGGACTCGTCCCCGCGATCGTCACGAACGCCAAGGACCCGCTGCAGCTCGGCCGCGTTCAGGTGAAGTTCCCCTGGCTCGCCAACGACTTCACCAGCGTCTGGGCCAGAACCGTGCAACAGGGCGCCGGTGCGAACCGCGGCACGGTGATCCTGCCCGAGGTCGGCGACGAGGTGCTGGTCGGGTTCGAGCACGGCGAGTTCGACGCGCCGTACGTGCTCGGCGGCCTCTACAACGGCAAGGACAAGCCGCCGAAGCTGACCAAACCGGCGGTCGACGGCGCCAGCGGCGAGATCGCGGCCAGGGGGTTCGTGAGCCGCAAGGGTCACAAGGTCGAGTTCGTCGAGGACGACGGCATCGTGATCTCCAGCGGTGACGGGAAGTTCGTGGTCAAGCTCGACCAGAAGTCGCAGAACGTCGAGATCACCAGCGGCAAGACCATCAACGTCAAGGCGCAGAACGGCATCACCGTCGACGCCGGCACCGGGCCGCTGGAGCTCAAGGGCCAGAAGGTGACCGTCAAGGCGCAGACCGAGCTCAAGGCGGAAGGCGCGCAGGTCAAGATCGCCGGCCAGGCGCAGACCGAGGTGACCTCCAGCGGTGTCCTCACCGTCAAGGGTTCCATCGTCAAGATCAACTGAGGAACGCAGATGCCACCCGCAGCAAGAGTCGGAGACATGACCGGACACCCCGGCGTCGTCATGCCGCCCGGTGTCCCGACCGTGCTCATCGGCGGACTGCCCGCCGCGACGGTCGGGAACATGCACACGTGCTCGTTCCCGCCCCCCGCCGTGCACCCGCCGACGCCGATCGTCCCGCCGGGCTGCCCGACCGTGCTGATCGGCGGCAAGCCCGCGGCCCGCGTCGGTGACATGAGCGGTTGTGGCGCGCCGATCCTGCCGCCCGGCTGCCCGACCGTCCTGATAGGAGGGTGATGGACTTCATCGGCAGGGGCCTCAGCTTTCCCGTCCGCACCGACGCGACCGGCTCGGTGGCGCTGGTCGACGGCGACCGCGAGATCGTGGAGAGCATCCGGCTGATCCTCGCGACCGCACCGGGGGAACGCCCGATGCGGCCCGAGTTCGGCTGTGCGATCCACGACCTGGTGTTCGCGCCCGCCGACTCCACGACGGCCGGGCAGATCGCCTACGAGGTGCGGCAGTCGCTGGAGCGGTGGGAGCCGCGCATCGAGCTCACCGACGTGGTCGTCGACTTCGCCGAGGCCGACAACGGCACCCTGCTGATCGACATCCGCTACACCCTGAGCAGCACCAACGACCCGCGCAACCTCGTCTTCCCGTTCTACGTCATACCGCCGCACGAGGACGGTGCGTGATGCCGCTTCCCTTGCCGAACCTGGACGACCGGCGCTTCCAGCAGCTCGTCGACGAGGCCAAGCGCCGCGTTCAGCAGCACTGTCCGGAGTGGACCGACCACAACGTCTCCGACCCCGGTGTCACGCTGATCGAGGCCTTCGCGCACATGGTCGACGAGCTGATGTACCGGCTCAACCGCGTGCCGCGACTGCACTACCTCAAGTTCCTGGACCTGATCGGCGTCGAGCTGTTCGCCCCGACCGCAGCCCGCGTGGACGTCACCTACTGGCTGTCGGCGCCGCAACCGGCCCCGGTCGAGGTGCCGCAGGGCAACCAGGTCGCGACCCAGCGCAAGGGCCTCGAGGAGCCGGTCGTCTTCACGGTCGACCGCCCGCTCACGATCGTGCCCTGCGAGCTCACGCACCTGGCCACCGCCACGGCGAACGGCCAGCCCGTGGACCGCACCGACGACCTCAAAGCAGCCAAGGAACCGGCGGCGTTCAGCGAGCAGCCGGAACCGGGCGACGCCGTGCTGTTCGGCCTGTCCGCCGCCGTCCCCGGCTGCGCGGTGCTGCTCAGGGTCGACTGCGAGCCGATGGGGTCCGGCATCAACCCGGCCGACCCGCCGTGGGTGTGGGAGGCCTGGACGAGCGAGGGCTGGACCGCCTGCGAGGTCGACCACTTCACCAACGGCGGCTTCAACTCCGCCGGCGACGTCGTGGTGCACGTCCCGCCGGGCCACACGACGTCGATCCTGGTCCGGCAGCGCGCGGGCTGGCTGCGTTGTCGCGCCGCCGAACTGTGGCAGGACCAGCCGTTCTACCAGCGCTCGCCGAAGATCCGCGACGTCACCGCGTCGACCATCGGCGGCACCACCGAGGCCGTGCACGCCGACGTCGTCAAGGCGGAGACGATCGGCGTCTCGGAAGGCGTGGCCGGACAACGGTTCCCGCTCGCCCGCACCCCGGTCGTCGCAGGCGCGCCGATCACCGTCGAGGTGGCGACCACCGACGGCTGGGACGAGTGGGTCGAGGTACCCACGTTCGTCGAGTCGGGCCCGGACGACCGGCACTTCCTGCTGGACAACATCGAGGGCCAGATCATCTTCGGCCCCGCAGTGCGCCAGCAGGACGGGACGTTGCGGCACTACGGCGCGGTACCGGCGAAGTCGGCGGCGATCCGCGTCCCCGAGTACCGCACCGGCGGCGGGGCGCGGGGCAACGTCGCGCGCAACCTCGTGACCGTGCAACGGGATCCGGTGCCGTTCGTGAGCAACGTGACGAACCGCAAGGCCGGCCGCGGCGGTGTCTCGGGTGAGTCCGTCGAGGACGCGGCCCTCCGCGGCCCGCTGTCGCTGCGGACCCGTGACCGGGCGGTCACGGCCGAGGACTACGAGATCCTCGCGCGTGAGGCCGCTCCGGAGGTCAAACGGGTCCGGTGCGCGCCGGGCGATGACGGGGTGCGCGTGCTGGTCGTGCCGGCGGTTCCGGAGCACGAGGAGCCGAACTTCGCGGCCTTCCAGGTGGATCAGGAAACGTTGGAACGGATCGCGCGCCACCTCGACGCCCGCAGGTGCGTCGGGGCGCGGGTGAGTGTCGAGCCGCCGTTCTACCAGGGCATCACGGTCGTCGCGGACCTCAAGGCGCGAACCGGCACACCGACCGAGGCGGTGCGGGCGCGCGCGATGGACGCGCTGGGGGACTACCTCGACCCGATCCGCGGCGGTGCGGACGGCGACGGGTGGCCGTTCGGGCGGCCGGTGCACTCCGGGGAGGTTTACGCGGTGCTGCAACGGATTCAGGGTGTCGAGCTGGTGGAGGACGTCCGGTTGTTCGCGGCGAACCTGGTGACGGGGGAGCGCGGGCAGGCGGTGCAGCGGATCGACCTGCCGCCGAACGGGCTGGCTTTCTCGTACGGGCACCAGGTCCGGGTGGTGAGGAGCTGACCATGAGCATCGCGTTGGACGACCTCACCTCCCCGCCACCCAGTCGGGCGGCGGCCGAGCGACGAGGAGGCGGGCATGCGTAGTGCGGTGGACCACCTCATCTCGCCTCACCCACTCGGCGAGCGCATGCCCTCCGTCTACACCGACGACGACTTCACCCAGCGCTTCACTCAGGCGCTCGACGAGGTCCTCGCCCCGGTCTTCACCGTCCTCGACTGCTTCCCCGCCTACCTCGACCCGCGCCTCGCCCCGGCGGACTTCGTCGACTGGCTGGCCGGCTGGGTGGCGCTCGACCTCGACGAGAGCTGGTCGGCAGCCCAACGCCGCGAGCTCGTCGCGCGTGCCGTGCGGCTGCACCGGTTCCGCGGCACCAGGAGGGGTCTCGCCGAGCACGTGTGGCTGCTCACCGGCGGCCGCGTCGACATCGCGGACAGCGGCGGAACCTCGGTCTCCCAGCACCAGCAGGGCCCGATGCCCGGCAGTTCTCCCGCGCACGTGCTGATCCGCATCCGGGTGGCGAACCCGGACGGGGTCGACCGGGCGCGGATCACCGCGGCGGTGCGCCGGATGGTGCCCGCCCACGTCGCCACGACTGTCGAGGTGACCACATGATCGTCTGTCAGACCTGCGGGGAGCACAACGCGCCGAACGCCGAGTTCTGCGGCAACTGCGGCGACTTCCTGAAGTGGACCGGTGCCCAGGTCCAGGCCGGGCCGGTCCGGCCGGACGCCGCGCCCCAGCAGCAGCCGCACCACCGTCCACAACAGACGATGCGGCGCCAGGCCCAGCCCGGTGACCTGATCTGCGGGCAGTGCGGGTCCGGCAACGTGCCCACCAGGAAGTTCTGCAACGTCTGCGGCCACTCGCTGCACGACGCGGTCGCGCAGAAGCAACTCTGGTGGAAGCGCTGGCTGCCGACCAGAGGCCCGAAGGTGAGGACAAGCGGTGCCCGGCCGAAACGCGTCAGAACCACCACCAAGCTCAGGCAGGGCGTCGGCAAGGCGTTCCGGTGGGCGCTCGCGGTCGCGGTGCTGCTGTTCGGTGGCCTGTACGGGTTCTCCCAGCCGTTCCGGAGCAACGTGAACACCCAGGTGATCGACGCGAAGAACACGGTCGTCGGCATCTTCGTCGCGAACCTGGTTCCCGTCCGGCAGAGCACGATCTCGGCCTCGCAGGAACGCCCAGAGCACCCGGCGAGCTTCGCGATGGACAGCAACACCGCCACCTTCTGGGCCGCCCAGACCGACCCGAAGACCGCCGCGCTGACGATCAACTTCGACCATGCCGCGGACCTGCGGCGGATGATCATTCACAGTGGCGATCCGAAGAAGTACCTGGGCTCCCAACGGCCACAGCGCCTCACGCTGGTGTTCGACACCGGCAAGACCGACGACATCACCCTCACCGACACGCCGGAGGAGCAGCAGCACGCCATCAAGAACGGTGACGGCGTCAAGCAGGTCCAGGTGCTCATCGCGGGCGTCTACCCGTCCGCCGAGAGCACCGACACGGTGATCAGCGAGATCGAACTGTTCCAGAAGCAGGTGAATTGACCGTGCGCGTATTTCCGTTGTTGCTCGTGGCGTTGCTGGCGGCCCCGGTGCCGGTAGCCGTTGCCCAGCCACCGCAGACCGAGCCGTTCAACATCGGCTTCACCAGTGACGGCGACATCTTCACCGTCGACAGCAACGGAAACACGCGCACCAACCTGACGAACAACCCGCGCGAACAGCACGACCCTGCGTTCTCGCTCGACGGCACCAAGCTCGCCTACGTCGACGACCGGCATGTCATGATCGCCAATGCCGACGGCACGAACCCCAGGCGGCTCAACGACGAGACGCTCACCCAGACGCAGCCGGCGTGGTCCCCGGACGGCACCCAGATCGCGCTCGTCACCTGGATCCCGATCGGTGACGGCTCCCGCCCGGTCGTCGGGATCTACCGCGTGGCGGACGGCGTGAAGACCGGCGAGATCGGAGTTCCGAAGCACATCCGGGCCGAGGACACCCAGCCGGACTGGTCGCCGGACGGCAGGACGATCGCGATCAGCCGCCGCTCCAGCACCATCATCACGCCGCCACCGCAGGTCACCCAGCCCGACACCGACCGCCCCGGCCGCAGCGGCAGCACGTTCGACCTGAACCAGGTCGTGCACACCTCGCGCATCCCGCCGAACCCGGACGTGGTGCTGCTCATCGACGCCAGCAGGTCGATGGGTGACGAGTTGCAGGCGGTGAAGGACCAGCTGAAGGCGATCGTCAAGGACGTCAAGGACGTGCAGCGGGAGACCCGCTTCGGCGTCGCCACCTACGCGGGCCCCGAGAACCACAAGATCAGGCTCTTCAAACGCGAGGTCCAGCTGACCGACGACCCGGTGGCCGCCGTGCAGGGGGTGACACTGGTCGACGAGGAGAACTCGGAGGAGATGTGGGCCAACGCGTTGATCGAGACCGCCAGCGGTGCGTTCGACTTCCGGCCGGACTCGAGCCGGGTCGTCGTGCTCATCGGCGACGAGCCCACCCTGCCGGGACCGGATGAGGACGACACGATCGCCAACGCCATCGCCGCGTTGAAGAAGGCGAACATCCGCGTCATCGGCGTCGACACCGGCCCTCCCACCGGACGCCGGCTCGACTCCGAGGGGCAGGCCACCGAGGTCGCCAAGCAGACCGACGGCGTGGTCAAGCAGCTCACCAGCGGTGCGCAGGAGATCGGCCAGGCCATCCTCAAGGGCATCACCGATCTCCCGGCGACCATCACGCCGGTGTCGAAGTGCGACACCGGGCTCAGCGTCGAGCTGACCCCGCCGGGACCGGTCACCGGGCCGAGCGGGCAGGACTTCACGTTCGCCGAGAAGTTCACCGTCGCCCCGACCGCCGCGCCGGGCAGCACGTTGCGCTGCACCATCGAGTTCCGGCTCAACAAGGAGCCGGGTGTCCGCCCCGAGTACCTGCAGACCGTCACCGTGCGGGTGGCCGATCTCGTGCAACCGTTGGTGCGCGTCGACGACGTGACCGTGCAGGCAGAGGACGGCACCGGCGCGACGGTCGCGTACCAGGCGAGCGCGACCAACAGCCAGGGCCAGCCGCTCACCCCCGTGTGCACACCGCCGTCCGGCACGAAGTTCCCGATCGGCACCACCACCGTGACGTGCACCGCGACCGACGCCCAGGGCAACACCGGTACCGACACCGCCGTCGTCACGGTCACCGCCAAGGACTCCGAGGGCGCCCGGATCTGGCTCGTCACCCCGGACGGCAGCAGTCAGCTCGACCTGTCGCCGCGCTTCGCCGAACCGTGCGACGCCCGCAACGACGAGCATCCGGCGTGGTCTCCGGACGGCAAGAGCCTCGCGTTCACCCAGGACGAGCGGATCTGCGTGGCCAACGCGGACGGCACCGGTGCGCGCCGGATCGTGGAGGACGTCGGCACCATCGTCCGTCCGAGCGACGCCACCTGGCTGCCCGACGGGACCAGGCTCGTCTTCCAGAGCCGGGACATCGAGGCGCCGCCGGACCTCTACACCGTGCCGGTCCAGGGCGGCACTCCGCAGCTGCTGACCCGCAACGCCGGTCAGCCTGCCGTGCAACGACTTCCCAGGCTGGCCGTGACCACCACGGCCACCCCCGCCGAGATCCCGTTCAACGGCAAGACGACCATCGAGGTGGCGGTCACGAACTCCGGCTTCGCGCCCGCCCCCGCCACGCTCACCGTGACCGTGCCGCCAGGCCTGCAGGGTGGTCCGGCCGGCACGAACCTCGGTCCGATCGCCCCGGGAGAACGCAAGACCGTGAGCGGTGAGGCCACCGGTGTCACCGCGGGCGAGCACGTGGTGACCGCCGCCGTCGGCGCGCTCACCTCCCAGGTCACCGTGAAAGTCCTGGAACGCACCGGTTCCCTCTCGCTCGCGGTGGCGGCGAACCCGGTGCCGGCGTTCGTCGGCGGCGACGACGTCAGCGTGACGTTCAAGCTGCTCAACAGTTCCGGGTCGACGCTGACCGACGTGCGGGTGGTCGCCTCGGCGTTCGGCTGCCAGCCGGAATGCGCGGTCGGCACGCTCGGGCCCGACGGCCAGGCCGAGGTCGAGTTCACCATCCCGGCCACCCAGGCCGTTGACCGCGAACTGGTCGGCGTCGTGATCGCGACCGGCCCGGACCAGAACGCGCAGGACAACCTCGCCGTGACGCGGATCGTGATCAAACAGCCCACGCTGACCGTCGACCAGCAGGCCGGACCGCTCGGCGGCGTGGTCTCGCTGCAGGGCAAGGACTTCCCGCCGGGAGCGAAGATCAGACTCGGCTGGACCGTCGGCATCTCCGAGACACCGGGGGAGCTCACCACCGCCGACGGCACGTTCGCCGCGCAGCTGCTGGTCTTCCACAACGACTCAGAAGGAATCCGGCAGGCGCAGGCCGTTTCCGTCGAGGGCACGAAGTTCGGCGAGGTGAAGTCCGCGGACTTCCTCGCGCTGCCGAGCACCGTGCAGCCGTCGGACTTCGTCGAGCGCGGATGAGCTGCACCAACGGGCAGAGATGAGCGCACCCGCCCACGTCTGAACCGCCGCTGTCCTCCAGCGGCCGAAGAAGGAGACTTCAAGTCATGGGAGCAACAGCGACACTGTCCACTTCGGACCTCGCGGTCGCACCGGGCGGGGACGTCACCTGCCAGGTCATGGTGCGCAACGCCGGCGAGTTGGTGGACCAGTTCACGATCGACGTCGTCGGCGATGCCGCGTCGTGGAGCCACGCCGAACCGGCCGTGGTCAACCTCAACCCCGGCGAGTCCGCGCCCGTGCTGGTCCGGTTCACGCCTCCCCGGGAGACCGGCGTCCTCGCGGGCTCCGTCCCGTTCGGCGTCCGGGTGATCTCACGCGAGGACCCGCACGGCTCGGTCGTCGAAGAGGGCGTCGTCGTGGTCGGCGCGTTCACCGACGTGGCCGCGGAACTGGTGCCGGCCAAGGCGGAGGGCGCTCGCAAGGCCAAGTACGAGGTCGCCGTCGACAACGTGGGCAACGCGCCCGCGCTGCTGCGGCTGCGGGCGGTCGATCCCGAGGACGATCTCGACTTGCGGCTGGACCGCACGGAGATCTCGCTCCCGCCGGGCACCACGGCGTTCGTCGGCCTGCAGGCCAGGCCGCGCAAGACGTTCTGGCGCGGTGAGCCCCAGCGGCGCCCGTTCCAGGTCGAGGTCATGCCGGAACAGGGCGAGCCGCTGCTCGCCCAGGGCACGATGGTCCAGCGCCAGCTGCTGCCGAAGTGGTTGCTGCCCGCCCTGATCGCGCTGCTGTTGCTCGTGGGAGCCCTGGTGGCGCTGTGGTTCTCGGTGCTGGCGCCGGCCGTGAAGTCCGCGGCCCGCGAAGCCATGCAGCAGGAGAGCAAGGAGATCAAGGAGAAGGCCGACGAGGCGGCCAGCGCGGCCGGTGCGGCCAAGGACGAGTCGAAGCAGGCTGCGGCCAACGCCGGTCAGGCCCTGGACGCGCTGGGCATCAAACCGGGCGACACGAGTGCGACGCCGACGCTGCCCAAGCCCGCCGAGAAGGGCGAACCGGTGACGTTCCGGCTCGACTCCACCTCCGCGATCGTCGCGAACGCCGGCACGTTCACCGACGTGACCTTCACCCCGCCGGACGACAAGAAGACGTTGCTCATCAAGGACATCTTCTTCGAGAACGCGAAGGGTGACACGGGCACCGCCCAGCTCGTCCGGGACGCGGCCGGGACGCGCAGCGTCATCCGGGTCATCGGACTCGGGAACTTCCGGGACCGCGACGAGCACTTCCAGGAACCGCTGCGGTTCCAGCCGGGCGAGAAGATCGTGTTCCGGGTGAGCTGCCAGAACCCGCAGCCGAAGGGCGCCTGCACCCCTTCAGTCGTCCTGAACGGCCGTGCGGAATGAGCAACTCAGATGAGGCCTTCGCTCCAGCCCCCCGTGGCTTGATGGCGTCTGCAAGTACCACCAACCCAACATCAACAGGCACTTTCCTACTACCAACACCGCCATCGGGCTCTCGCGTCCGGCGCGCCAGTTCGTCGGACGGCGAACAGGTTGGGGGTAGTTGTCGGCGATTCGATCAAGGGTTGGTGGTACTTGCAGACGCCCTCAGCACCAACCGGTCACGAGGGTTTGCGGTCAGCGGCTCAGATCAGACCTTCACGGAGGGCGAAGGCCACGGCGTGGGCGCGGTTGCGCAGCTGGAAGCGGTTGGTGATGTCGTGCAGGATCGACTTCACCGTCCGCTGCGAGTAGCACAGCCGCTCCGCGATCTCCCTGGTCTCCAGGCCGTCGGCGATCATCCGCAGCACCTCGGTCTCCCGGCTGGACATGCCGGCGAGGTTGAGGCCGTTGGGACGCAACACGTTGCGCTGCAGCTGCGACACCCGGCCCAGCAGTCGGCCGAGCAGGTCCGCGGGCAGCGAACCCTCCCCGGCGTGGGCCGCGCGGATCAGCCGGACCAGCGTGTCCGGGGTGGCCTCGGCACGGCGCAGCACGGCGGACACGCCACTGCCGACGATGTCGAGCAGTTCGGAGTCGGCCACGTCGCCGGTGACGAGCACGATGCCCGGATTGGGCTGGCACTGCAGCTTTCTCAGCAGTTGCAGGACGTTCTCGTCGAGACGTTCCGCGACGACGAGCGCGACGCAGCTCTCCGCGGTCTCCGGTTCGACGAGCCGGATCTCCGGGCGCGAGCGCAGTGCGACGATCACGCCCGCGCGAGTGATCGAGTCGGCGGCGTGCAGGACAACGGTTACGGGTTCGGCGTTCATCAGCTCCCCTTCTGACGTCTGCCCATCAATCGTCCGTCCCGGAGTGTCCCGGTAGACAGGGGCAGTTATCCCGAACTGTCCCGGAACAGGTTTATCGCTTGGGCGCGATCTGCGACCTGCAACTTGCGGAGGATGTTGGACACGTGGTTGCGCACTGTTTTGGTGCTCAGGAACATCTCTCTGGCGATGACGGCGTTGCCCTTGCCCGCCGCCATGAGCCGGGCCACCTCGCGTTCGCGGCCGGTCAGCTCCGGGAGCGTGCTCGGACGTGGTGCGGTGGCGAAGAACTCGAGCAGCCGGGTGGCGACGGCCGGGCTGAAGATCGCCTCACCCTCCCCGACCGCGCGCACGGCGTCCACGATCTGCTGGGGCCGCGAGGACTTCACCAGATATCCCCGCGCGCCGGCTCGCATCGCCGCGAACACCGATTCCTCGTCGTCGAACATGGTCAGCACGAGCACGCGTGCGGACGGCTGTGCGGCGACGATCCGCCGGGTCGCCTCGATGCCGCCGAGGTCGGGCATGTTGAGGTCCATGACGATCACGTCGGGCTGCAGCCTGGCGGCCAGCTCGACCGCCGCCGTGCCACCGGAAGCCTCGTCGAGGACGTCGATGCCGTTGTCGCTGAGGGCCGCCATGACGCCGCGGCGGAAGAGCGGGTGGTCGTCCACGACCAGGGCGCGCAAGGTCATGATCTCAGGGGCAGGGCCGCGGCGAGTCTGGTGCCGCCGTCGCGTCCGGACTCGACGCGGCAGCTCCCGCCGAGCTCGTCGGCGCGCTGGCGCATCGACGCGAGCCCGACGCCGTTCGACGCTTCAACGGTGCCCACGCCGTCGTCGACGACCTCGACGTGCAGCTCCGTGTCGAACCACAGCCGTACCTGGCACGTGCGCGCGTCGGCGTGCGTGACGACGTTCGTCAGCGCCTCGCGGATGATCCGGTACGCCGCCACGCTCACCGCGTCGGGCAGGGGCGGAAGCTCGCCGAGCACCACGACATCGATCGCGACGTGCAGCCTCGACGTCAGCGCGGCCACGAACTGCTGGACGGCGCCGGCCAGACCGAGCCCGGTCACCGAGGACGGGCTCTCGTTCGCCACCAACGCCTTGATGTCGCCGATCGCGGAGTGCATCTCGTCCTCGAGGAGCGCGAGCAGCCTGGCCGCGCCGGCCGGGTCGCTGGTGAGCAGCTGCCGTACCGACCGCAGCCCGAGGGCGACCGCGGCGAGCGATGGGCCGACACCGTCGTGGAGGTCGCGCAGCACCGTGCGGCGTGCCTCTGCCGCACTCCTGGCGCATGACTCCGCGGGCACGATGAACTGGCGGCGCATGCTGCCTCCCCTCCAACTAGGACGTCGCTTGGACGTCGGTACCCGTTTCCGGCGTTCCCGAAGGTGTGGCCGCAAGTCCCCTGATCGGCCCATCCGGCCTGGTGGCCCGCTCGGGTGACCAATGCCGCACTGGTTCGTTTGCACTCTGATGGAAGCGCCGGTCGGCGTGATACAGCCAGATGGGAAATCCAAATGGCCCGGTGAGCGGTACGGAGGTATTTGTCGGCCGAATGGACGCTCCTCACAGATATGGGAGTCGAGGTCCACGACCCTCGCTGGCTCACGGCCGTGCCGGGAGCCGAGCTCGTGGTGGGGTTGGACGATGTGGGTGAATGCGCCGCCAACGGCCACCGGACGACGGTGCTGATCGACCTGGTGCCGGACAACGTGTCCGTGCTGCGGCGCCTGGCGACGGCGGCGGTGGGGGAGGGCGCGCGCAAGGTCCGGGTGCGGCCGCACGGCGTGGACCGGGTCGACCTCGTCTACGCGGCGGTGGAGCTGAACCGGGTCGCCGAGGACGACGCCGTCGAGGTCCAGTTCGACGTCACGTCCGCCGCACTGCTGCGGGCGGACCCGTCGGCGTTCGTGCGGGTCGATCCGCTGGTCGTCAAGCAGGACGGGACCGTCGTGCCGATCTGCTCCGGACTGGAGCGGTACGCGCTGGGATCGCTGGGGACGATCGACGGGCTCCTGTCCGGGTGGGATCCCGAGCCCGTCCGGGACCTGTGCCGGGTGGCGCTGACCCGTGCACTGGCCGACACCGGGCCGCTGGTCTCCTGGTACGAGCACCTCACCCGGACAGCAGCTCAGCTGCGGACCGGGTGTTGATCACTAGATCCGGCGTGACACCGCACTCCTCCGCCCGCGCGCAGCCGTAGTTCAGCCAGTCCAGCTGACCGGGTGCGTGCGCGTCGCTGTCGATCGAGAACGTGCAGCCGGCGTCGACGGCGAGGCTGAGCAGCCGGCGCGGGGGATCGAGGCGCTCCGGCCGTGAGTTGATCTCGACCGCGGTGCCGTGCTCGGCGCAGGCCTCGAAGACCCGTGCCGCGTCGAACTGCGACTCCGGCCGGCCCTTGCCCACGACCAGGCGTCCCGTGCAGTGACCGAGGATGTCGACGTGCGGGTTCGCGACGGCGTTGACCATGCGCGAGGTCATCTCGGCTTTCGGCATCTTCAGTTTCGAGTGGACGCTCGCGACCACGACGTCCAGCCGTGCCAGCAGGTCCTCGTCCTGGTCGAGCGAACCGTCGTCGAGGATGTCGACCTCGATCCCGGTGAGGATCAGGAACGGCGCCAGCTCGACGTTCAGCTCGGCGACGACCTCCAGCTGCTTCTCCAGGCGCTCCCTGGTCAGTCCATTCGCGACGGTCAGCCGCGGCGAGTGGTCGGTCAGCACCATGAACTCGTGGCCGAGATCGCGGGCCGCCTCGGCCATGTCCCTGATCGGGCTGCCGCCGTCGGACCAGTCGGAGTGGACGTGGCAGTCGCCCTTGAGCTTCGCGCGCAGTTCCTCGCCGCCGGTGATGTCGACGTGCCGGAGCTTCGCGAGATAGGCGGGCTCGCGGTTCGCGAGCGCGTCCAGGACCACGCCCGCGGTGGACTTCCCGACGCCCTTCAGATCGGTGAGCGTGCCGAGTTTCGCGCGTTTCTCCACGTCCGCGGGGTCCAGCTCGGCGAGCACCGCCGCCGCGTTGCGGAACGCCTGGACGCGGTAGGTCGGTTCACCCGCACGTTCGAGGTGGAAGGCCACCTGCTTCAACGCCTTGACCGGATCCATACCTCTTCCTACCTCATCCACCGGCCGCACGCCCTGTGTTGTTGGGGTCGCGTCGATCCACGATGATGTTCGCCATGTCCCCAACCGGCTCGCGGCGCAAGCGCAGCAAGGGCGATCTGACGTCGCAGGCCATTCTCGACACCGCGGAGCACCTGCTCGGGACGAAGTCGCTCGACCAGATCGCCGTCGACGAACTGACGTCGGGCGCGGGAATCTCCCGGTCCACGTTCTACTTCCACTTCGAATCGCGTGAAGCCGTGCTGTACGCGCTGTCCGAACGGGTCGCGGAAGGCCTCTACGACTCCGCGGCACTGTGGTTGCGGCGCGGTGGTGAACCGCCGGAGGACTCGATCCGGCGGGCGATCGCGGGCACCGTTTCGTTGTGGCGAACGCACGGTCCCGTCTTGCGTGCGTCCGTCCGTGCGCGCGACACGAGCGAGCTGGTGCGCGGGTTCTGGGCCGGAGTCGCCCGCAGGTTCGTCGAGTCGACCGCGACGCAGATCGAGATCGAACGCGAGGCCGGCGTGGCCGTGCCGGGCCCGCCCACCGCGCGTGCGCTGGCGACCGTGCTGGTCTCGATGAACGAGACCATGTGTTACAGCCTGTCGCTCTCGCGGAGGTCGGCGGCCAGGGATCGCGAGGTCGTCGACACCCTGACCGCCGTGTGGCTGCGGTCCGTGTACGGGGTTCCCCGGTAGATAAGCGTTCGCCGTTGTCGAATCGACAGTGTGTCGAATAATTTCGCCACCATGTCGAGCAACCCGTTTTCGCTGATCGGACACGTCGCGCTGGTCACCGGCGGCACCCGTGGCATCGGCCTGGAGTCGGCGCGGGCGCTGGCCCGCGCGGGGGCGAGCGTTGCGGTGGTCGCGCGTACCGCCGAGGCCACCAAGTCGGTCGCGTCGGACCTGGAACGCGAGTTCGAGGTCGAGGTCCTGCCCGTCGTCGCCGACATCGGTCACGACGACGAGATCCCTGGCGTCGTGTCGTCCGTCGTCGCGAAGACCGCACTGGGACGGGTGGGTGAGGCGGCCGAGGTCGCCGGTGCGGTGGCGTACCTGGCCTCCGCCTACACCACCGGTTCGATCCTCGTCGTCGACGGCGGGACGGTGGCGTGATGGAGCTCGTGCCGTTGGGGACGATGACCGCAGTCCTGCGAAAGCCTTACACGCTCCCGAAAACGCCATCCGGTGATCGGCTGATCTACGAGGTGGCGTCCGGTTCGTTCGTCGGTGACCGGTTGCGCGGCGAGATGCACGGCACGTCGACCGCCGACTGGCTGACCATCGGCCCGGACGGCACCGCGACCCTGGACGTGCGGTCCGTGTTGCTGACTCACGACGGCGCGTACGTGTTCTTGCACTACTCAGGGCGGGTCGACGTCTCGAATGGTGTTGGTGCTCCGTTGTACGCGGCCCCGTTGTTCGAGACCGGAGACGACCGCTATCGCTGGCTCAACCGCGTGCAGGCCGTGGCGAAGGGCGTTCTGGACGGTTCGGTGCTGACCTACGAGGTGTGCGAGGTGCGGTGAAATTCACCCGACCTTCGGGGGTGTCGATCGGGTCGGCGACTGCGGAAGCGTCTGTCGCTGACCGACGATCGGGAGGGGTGCGCGGTGAGCAAGCGTTGGGGCGCGGCGGCTTTGGTCGCTCCGCTGTTCATGTCCCTGGTGGGCACGGCCCAGGCGGCAGCGGGACCGTTGGACGAGTACTACCACCAGACCGTCGCCTGGGCCGACTGCCCGGCCGGCTGGGTCACGCCCTCGACCGGGATCGACTGCGCCACGGTCGTCGTGCCGATGGACTACAGGAACCCTGGCAACGGAAACCTGGAAATCGCGATCTCACGGAAGAAGGCCGCGGATCCCGCGCGTCGTAGGGGTGTTCTGCTGACCAACCCGGGTGGGCCCGGTGGGTCCGGACTCGGTGCCGTGCACTGGTTCAACGCACAGACCGACGTGTTGAAGATCTACGACGTGATCGGTATGGATCCGCGCGGTGTGGGACGGTCCACCCAGCTGCGGTGCATCTCCACGTCGTCGGACGACGAGTTCCCTTCGCGGCCAACGGATTCGCAGCTCTCCAACTGGTCCGAGTACGCGCGGGCGCTTGAGGAGAACTGCCAGCGCGGTGGTGGTGAGATGCGTCGGTTCGTCTCCACCATGAACACCGCTCGCGACATGGATGTGATCCGCGGGGCGTTGGGAGAGAAGAAGGTCTCCTACGTCGGGTACTCGTACGGTACGCAGCTCGGGGCCGTGTTCGGGTCGATGTTCCCCAAGTCGTTGGACCGCAGCGTTCTGGACTCCGCGCTGGATCCGTTGAAGACCTGGCACGAGCAGGATGTCGACGTGGTGGACGCCATCACGGACAACCTCAAGAAGTGGACTGAGTGGACTGCTGCTCGCAACGGCACCTACGGGCTCGGCGCCACACCCGCCGCTGTGCGGTCGGTGCTGGACGGGATCGCGGAGAAGTTGAAGGCTGGGCCGTTCGGTGGGTACTCCGACGTGTCGTCGTTCGACTATGCGGTGGGGGCTACTCGGTATCGGCGGTCTTGGGCCGCGTTCTCGCGGCACATCGCTTCGGTGGTCGCGGGGACTGCTGATTCCGGGGAGGCCTCCGCGATCGTTGCCGCTTTGAAGAAGGGCGACATCGAGCCTACTTCTGCTGGTACGTACCAGGCTGTCACTTGTGAGTGGGACTGGTTCACCGATGTGAACACCTACTACAACGACATGAAGCGGTGGCGCGACACGAACCCGTACGGCGGCACGGTTGACTACATGGCGCCTACGAACTGCACGTTCCGGGCGTTCACGCGGCCGGAGAAGATTCCGGCGATCACGCGGAAGTACCCGGCCGGGCTGGTGGTCAACTCTGATGGGGACACCCAGACTCCGCTGGCCAACGGGCGGGTCATGGCCGAGCATCTGGGTGTCCCGTTGATCAGTGTTTCCAACGACGGACAGCATGGGCACTATGCGTTGCGGCGCAACGCTTGTGTTGACGCATTGGTCAACAAGTACCTGGTGTCGGGGATCTTGCCGGCCTCACGGGTGACCTGTGCCGGCACGGACATCGCCGAGAACGTGCCGCCGGGCACGGCCGCTTCGCTGTCGGTGCAGTCTTCGCGGCCGCTCAGCGACATCCTCGGGGAGATCGCCGCGGAACCCAAGCCGTTCTAGGGCTTCTGGCGTCCGGAGCCGAGTGCGCGGTAGAGCGCGTCCACCAGGGACTGGCCTCGTTCGTTGAGGGCGAGGCCAGGGCCCTGTTTGTTCATCGCGTAGCCGAAGGAGATTCGGGCACGTGGGTCGGCGAACCCCAGCGAGCCGCCCATGCCGGTGTGGCCGAACGCCTCCTCTGGCATCCGCAGGCCCTCGGCGTCGTTGGGCGGGAGGTAGGAGTTGTCGACCTGCTTCTGGAAGCCGAGCGCGAACCGTGACGGCACTCCGACGACGGCGTCGTGGCCGGAGACCACGGTGGTCGACATCTGCGGGAGCTGGGACTCCTCGACCAGGCGCACGCCGTTGTAGGAGCCGCCCAACGCCAGTGGGCGGTACATGCCGGCCAGGCCGCGGGCGTTGGAGATACCGCCGATCGCGCCCATTTCGGCGGTGTGGGCGGCGCGGGAGTCGGATTCGCCCGGGGCCATGTAGCCGCCGTTGTTGAGGAGCATCAGGCCCGGCATGGATTCCGGTTGGGTCATGGCGGTGGTGAACAAGGAAGGCAGCAGGATGCCCGGCTGGGTCGGGTCCACCGGGATCGTGTGCGCGACATGGGGTTCCAGGTCGTCCGGCAGGCCCATCCAGAAGTCCAGGCCGAGGGGGCCGGAGACCTCCTTCTCGAAGAACTGGCCGAGGGTCACGCCGCTGACCCGGCGGACGATCTCACCCACGAGGAAGCCGAACGTCAGGCCGTGGTAGCCGTGTCTCGTTCCCGGTTCCCACAAGGGTTTTTGCGCGGCCAGCGCTGAGGTGACCAGGTCCCAGTCGTAGAAGGCGCCTGCGGGGAGCCATTCGGTGAGGGCCGGCAGGCCCGCCTGGTGGGAGAGGACGTGGCGGACCAACGTCCTGTCCTTGCCCTCAGCGCCGTACTCGGGCCAGTAGTGAATGACTGGTGCGTTCAGGTCCAGCTCGCCGCGTGACGCGAGGATGTGTGCGCACAGCGAGGTTGCGGCTTTGGTGCACGACCACACGTGCACGATGGTTTCCTCCGACCACGGCCGACCGGTGAGGGGGTCGGCCACGCCGCCCCAGAGGTCCACGACGGGTTCGCCGTCGAGGGTCACGTGCACGGAGGCGCCGACCTCGCCGCGTTCGGCGAAGTTGCGTTCGAACTCGGTGCGCACCTCGGCGAACTGCGGGGTGCAGGTTCCCTGAATCGACATCGACGCTCCTCGTCCCGGCGGCTGGGACCTTCAGGGCATCACTGAGAGGAACCACGGATCAGTAGGGAACACTCAGTGGCTAACGCGTTCGGCCCCACCTAGAGCCGAAAGTGCTACTGAGAGTGAGTGATCCGGCACGGAAAGCGGCACTTGCCTGGTTGCGACACCCACATGGAAGACTCGGCGCAGCTCCGCCGAAGTTTGCCGGGAGGCCGTCATCGCCGACACTCCGCTCCGCGCCGCGCCCGAGTTGTGGGGGCGGGAACCGGAGCTGCGCGCCGTGCTCGACCGCGTCGACCAGGCGCCGGCCACGGGGCTCGTGGTGGTGCCGGTCAGTGGCGAGCCGGGGATCGGCAAGACGTCGTTGCTCGCGGAGATCGAGCGGCGGTTGCGGGAACGGCACTGCGCGGTGCTGACTTCGGCGTCGGACGTGTTGGGCAAACGCATCCCGTATGGCGCGGTGGTGGCGTTGGTTCGTTCGCTCGGTGCGGCGGACAAGAGTCGTGCGGATGTGTTGGCGGCGTTGGAGATCTCGGTGACCGAGGACTCCGGTGCGTGGTTCGGGCGTGCTTGTGATCGGGTCGTGCGGCTGCTCACCGAGCTCACGGCCACACGGCCGGCGGCCTTGTTGATCGACGATCTCGACCACGTCGACGACGACTCCCTGGCCCTGTTGACGTTGGTGCTGCGGCGGGTGTCGGCGGCGCCGCTCGTGCTGATCACCGCCAGTCGTTCGCACGTCAGCGAACCGGGCGCGGAGAGTCTGCTGGACCGCGTCGAGCAGCACGCCGAGGTCATGCGGATCGAGCTCGCACCGCTGTCGGGTGCGGATGTGGTGCGGATCGTCGAGTCGGTGTTGCAGACGGCGGTGGACGAGGGGCTGGCCCGTGAGGTCCAGCAACGGTCCGACGGCAACCCCTTCTTCGTCACCGAGATCGCGCGGTCGTTGAGGGAACTCGATCTCGTGACGGTCGACGGCAACCGTGCCCGGCTCGCGGTGTCACCGGACGCGATTCGGCTGACTCGGCGCGAAGCCGTGCTGAGGCGTGTTGCACCGCTGGAGCACGACACACGGCTGGTTGCGCGCGCGGTTGCGGTGTTCAGAAGGGTTCGCCTCGACCAGATCTCTCTCCTCGCCCGTGTCGCGTCACTGCCGGAGGAGACCGTTGTCGAGGCGTTCGACGAACTGCTGCGCGCACACATCGTGGTGCACGACGACGACCGCGGCTATCGCTTCTCGCACGCACTGGTTGGTGAGGCGCTCTATCACGAGGTGGGGCCGGCGCAACGACGTCACCTGCACTCGCTGATCTCCGCACGGCTGCTCGAAGATCGCTCGCAGGGCCTCCAGGTCGACCTGCTGCAACTCGCCTGGCACCTTGCCGAGTCCGCCGCGCCCGGTGATCGGGTGGCCGTCGGAGTGCTGGCCGAAGCCGCGTCACTCGCTCGTGCGACCGCACCCGAAACCGCTGCCGCCCTATGTGCCAAAGCCCTGCAGTTGTTGCCGCGCAACGCACCTGAGCGCGCCGAGTTGCTCGCGCTGCAATGCCGCGTACTGGCCAGGGCCTCTCGTCCGGCGTTGGCGATCGAACCGGGCCTCGCGGCCTTGGAGTCGTTGGAGACCGGCCACGAACGCACTCGCGTCGCCACGGCCGTGATCTCGTCGCTCTTCTCGGTCGGACGCACGGCAGAAGCGATGGAACTGGCAGACGTCGAAGTCGCGCGTGGTTCAGCCCCAGCGTCGTTGGAAGCCCAACGCGCCGTGCTGCTCATCTACAACGACCGCTACGAGGACGCGGCAAAGGAAGTCGCGCGCGTAGAGGCGTTGCCGATCAGCTCACCGGCCGAGGGCGTGATCGTCTTCGAACACCTGGCGATGCTGACCTCGTTGCTGTTCCAGCACGACAAGACCGTCGAGTTCGCCAACCGCGCCCTGTCCTGCAGCGACGGCCAGCCGATGCTCGAACTGCAGGCCCTCTCCGTGTGCGCGTCGATCACCGCGCTCGCCGGGCTCGTGCACGACGCCTCGTGGCGGGTGCGGCGGGCCGAGGAACTCGTCGACCAGGTCGGCTCGCACGGCTTTCGCGCCGAACGTGCCGCGTCGCGCATCGCCCTGGACTGGCTGGGCGGCCGCTGGGACGCCGCACTGGACGGCATCGGCCGCTGGCTCCCCGACGTCGAGGCGGCCCAGGCCGATCAGGCGCTCGGCGTGCTGCACGCGATCGAACTGTCCATCCGCACGTGGCGCGGTGAGCTGGACGTGGCCGCCCGGCTGGCCGCGATGCCGGCCCCGCAGTCGATCAACATCTCGAAGCTGCACGCCGTCGCACTGGCCGAGTACCTGATCGCGCGAGGAGAGCTGACCAAGGCCTACGACCTGCTCGCCAATGCCGTGGGCGAACGGCTGGAGTCCGCCTACTCCTGCGTCCTGGTCGCGCGGATGATCGAACTCGACCTGGAACGCGGCCAAGCGAAAGCCGCCGGCGAAGCGTTGGACCGGCTGTCCGCGGTGTCCGCCACGAGGGTGTCGCCCTGGTCCCGCACCACGATCCGCAGGGTGACCGGCGTGGCGCGGCAGGACGTCGACCTGCTCAGGGAGGCGGTGTCCGAGGCGGCGCTCGGCGGGCTGGAGTTCGAGAAGGCCCGCGCGCAACTGGCTCTCGGCGAGGCCTCGAAAGACGAGGTGCCGGTGCTCGTCGAGGCCTACACGGCGTTCCAGCGGCTCGGCGCGCACGGACTCAGGCGCCAGGCGGGCAATCGGCTGAGGACGTTGGGCGCCAAGGTGCCCAGGGCCCGCTCGAAGGCGCCGGGGCTGCTCACCGAGGCCGAGGAGAACGTGGCACGGCTGGTGCAGCAGGGCATGCGCAACCGCGACATCGCCGCCGCCCTGCACTACAGCCCGCGGACGATCGAGGTCTACCTGTCGCGGATCTACGCGAAGCTGCACGTCTCGTCACGTCTCGAACTGGCGCGCGTGCTGGACGCGATGCAACAACGTTAGCCAGGCGGCACGACCTTGCCCAAGCGTTTGCGCACGCCCTCTTCCTGGTACCGCGCAACGGTTTCGGCCAGTTGCTCGCACGCGTGCTCGATGGCCTGCCGAGCCTCGTTGCGCTCGCTGGTGATGGCGCTCAGGATCAGCCCGGTCAGCGCCACCGACCCGTTGAACGCCTGCAGCACGATCATCGTGCCCAGCAGGTCGTTGTCCACGAAGTGCCCGCTGGCCGCCGACATCACGGCCGCGATCGAGATGACCACGGCGCACGGTGCGGCGATCGCGTGCTGGAACCTCAGTGCGGCCCAGATCAGCATCGGGAACACCAGGAACAACAGTCGCGACTCGGACACCGTCACGAACGTCGCGACGAACGCCGTGGCGATCAGCAACGCGCAGGCCTCCGCCAGCCGGCGGGGCGAGGCGTACCACTGCCGGGGCAGTGTGAGCAGCAGCGGCGTGAACACCAGCACGCCCATCGCGTCGCCGGTCCACCAGACCGCCACGACAGCGGGCATCTCATGCCACGGGATGTTGCCGTCGATCTTCAACGCCGTCGCGCCGATCAGCGCGCTGATCAGCATCGCGCCGAGGGCACCCGCGAAGACCAGCAGCAGCGCGTCGCGGAGCCGGTCGATCTGCGGGCGGAACCCGAACCGCGTCAGCAGGTACCAGGCGGCCAGCGGCGCCGCGGTGTTGCCGATCGTGATCATCACGATCGCCCACGGGCCCGCGCCGAGCGCGATGTTGGCGCTGAGCGCGCCGAGCGCGATGCCCGGCCAGATCCTGAGGCCCGACATCAGCAGCGCCGCCACCGAGATCCCGGTGGGCAGCCACAGTGGAGTGACCTGGCCCTTGACGAGCGCCAGTACCAGTCCCACCTTGGCCGTCGCGTAGTAGGCGACCGCCACCGCGAGCATGGTGAAGGTGGTGCGCAGTGCGGCGTTCACCGGCACATGCTCCACCCGTGTACACAGGACCGCCAGACCCGGCGACAGGGCGTACCCACTCGGACTCAATCCGTAGGTAATGGCTTAGTTGTCGTGGAAGCCGCACTACAGCCCGTCGCCGCGAGAACGTGAGATGGCTACATGCGCACAGCCGAGCCGGTCGACGAGGTCCGGGTGGAGGACGGCGGACGTCGAGTGGTGGTCGTCGCCGGCCGTCTGCACCTCCCGGTGCCCGCGGGCGTCACCGACGACGAAGCGCTGACATTGGCCAGAGCAGGCACAACGGCGTGGCACCTCCTCCGCACGTGCGCGCACCTCAGGCCGGACGAGTCGATCGTCGTGCACGACGCCGCGAGCGAGGTCGGCACGATCGCGGTCCAGCTGGCCCGGAGTTTCGCCGCCGGACGCGTGATCGCGACGGACTCCAGCCAGGCCCGCCGGCGCAGGGCGCTCAGGCTCGGCGCCGACGTCGCCGTCGAGTCCGATCAGGACGGGCTCGCCGCACGGCTGATTCAGGCGAACGAGGGCAAACCGGTTGATGTCGTACTCGATCCCGGTGACATGCTCAAACTTTCGTTAGAGGTTCTAGCGCCGTTCGGCAGGATCGTCTGTTATGGCGCTGACCAGGACGAATCCATCAAGATGACCGGTCTGCTCGCGGGTTCGCGCGCGGTCATCGGGTTCCGTTTCGAGCACACCCTCGACCGGCCAGACATGATCGCAAGGGCGGTCAGTGAGCTGTTCGGGTTGACCTCGGCTGGGCGGTTGCGTCCGATGGCAGCTGACTAGTACTCGTTGGTAACAAGCTGGTGAAGGGGACCCATGAGGACCGTGTTCACGACCTGCCCGCTGTGCGAAGCGACGTGCGGGCTGGAGCTGACGGTCGAGGGCGACCGCATCACGAAGGTGCGCGGCGACCGCGAGGACGACTTCAGCAGGGGCTTCATCTGCCCCAAGGGCGCCTCCCTCGGCACGCTCGACGCCGATCCCGACCGGCTGAGCACCCCGCTGATCAAGCGCGACGGTGAGTTCCGGGAAGCGACCTGGGACGAGGCCTTCCGCTACATCGACGAACGGCTGAAGGACTTCCCGGACCGCGACACGATCGCGATGTACCTCGGCAACCCGGTCGTGCACTCGCTCGCCGGCGGCCTCTACGCCGGGCCGCTGCGCAAGGCGCTGGGCAGCCGCAACGTCTTCACCGCCAGCACGGTCGACCAGATGCCCAAGCACGTCCAGTGCGGCCACATGTACGGCAGCATCTTCTCGATCCCGGTGCCCGACATCGACCGCACCGACTTCATGCTGGTGCTCGGCGCGGACCCGTTCTCTTCCAACGGCAGCCTGTGGACGGTCCCGGACGCGCCCGGCCGGTTCAAGGACCTGCAGAAACGCGGCGGTTCGTTCGTCGTCGTAGACCCGCGCCGCAGCCGCACGGCCGCAGCCGCCGACCAGCACGTCGTGATCCGGCCCGGCACGGACGTGTTCCTGCTGCTGGCGTTGATCCACGAGCTGTTCGCGCAGGAACTCGTCGACCTCAAGGACCTCGCCGAGCACGTCACCGACCACACGGTGATCCGTCAGCACGTCGCGCCGTTCACCCCTGAGGCCGTTGCGGAACGCACGGGCGTTGAGGCCGCCACGATCCGTGCGCTCGCACGGCAGTTGGCTGAAGCGGAACGCGCTGCTGTGTACGGCCGTATCGGCACCACGACCGTCGAGTTCGGCACGGTCGCGTCGTGGGCGGTCGACACGCTCAACATCCTCACCGGCAACTTGGACCGGCCCGGCGGCGTGATGTGGCCGTTGCCCGCGCACAGCAAGCGCGGTGCGGGCCGCGGCAAGGGTTTCGGCATCGGCCGCTGGCACAGCCGGGTCAAGGGCCACCCCGAGGTGATGGGGGAGTACCCGGCCGTCACGATGGTCGACGAGATCGAGACGCCCGGCGACGGCCAGGTGCGGGCGCTGTTCACGATCGGCGGCAACCCCGCGCTGTCGTTGCCGAACTCCGCCAGGGTGAACGACGCCCTGTCCGGGCTGGACTTCATGGTCAGCGTCGACCCGTACCTCAACGAGACGACCCGGCACGCGGACGTCATCCTGCCGACGCCGCCGCCGTCCCGCCGCGACCACTACGACATCGCGTTCCTCAACAACTCGGTCCGCAACGTCGTGAAGTACTCGCGCGCGGCGATCCCGCTGGAGGAAGGCAGGGTCGACGAGACGGACATCTTCTTCCGGCTCACCACGATCTTCAGCGGCCTGGGCGCCGAGGCCGATCTCGACGCCATCGCGGCCTTCCAGCTGGCCGGCCTCAAGCAGAAGGCCGGTGCCGACTTCGAACCCGAGGGCGCGACGCGCGAGGAACGCTTGCTGGACCTCAAACTCCGCACCGGCCCGTACGGGGTCTCGCTCCAGCAGCTGCTCGACAATCCGCACGGCATCGACCTCGGCCCGCTCACCCCGCGCCTGCCGGAGATCCTGCGCACGGAGTCCGGCCGGATCGAACTGACCCCGCAGCCGATCGTGGACGACTTTCCGCGCGTGCTCGAAGCGTTGGCACACCCCGAGACCGAGATGGTGCTCGTCGGCCGCCGGCACCTGCGGACCAACAACTCCTGGATGCACAACGTGCCCGCGCTGGTGAAGGGCAAGCCGTTGTGCACGCTGCTGGTCAACCCCGGCGACGCCGACCGCCTCGGTCTGGAGGACGGCAGGTCCGCCCAGGTCACCTCGCGCGTCGGCAAGATCGAGGTGCTGGTCGAGGTCACCGCCGACATCGCGCCCGGCGTCGTCTCGATGCCGCACGGCTGGGGCCACGACCAGCCCGGCACACAGCTCACCGTCGCCCGTGAGCACGCCGGCGTGAACGTCAACCTCCTCACCGACGACCTCCGCATCGACCCGCTCTCGGGCACCGCCGTGCTGAACGGCACCCGTGTGCAGGTCGTGCCCGCCTAAACCATGAACGGCGCTTTTGTGGACCTCAGGTCCACAAAAGCGCCGTTCATGGTTGCCAGAATCCCGCAAGATCCGAACAGGAGCCGCCATGACCGCCGGAGTCACCAGCCCGAACGCGGTGCAGACCGTCCGCCGGATAGCCGACCTGCCGTTCCTCGCGGAGCAGGCCTACGGCGACGCGGTGGCGTGGCGGTTCAAGCAGGACGGCGAGTGGCGTGAGCAGACCTACGCCGAGATCTCCGAGCTGGTGCTGGACCTCGCCTCTGGGTTCGTCCACGCCGGACTGAAGCCGGGCGACCGGGTCTGCGTGCTGGCCAACACCCGTCCTGAGTGGACGGCGGTGGAACTGGCCGTGCTCGCGGCGGGCGGCATCGTCGTGCCGATCTACCCGTCCAGCACGTCCGAGGAGATCGCCTGGGTGGTCGGCGACTCCGGCGCGTCGATCGTGGTGGCCGAGGACGAGGCCCAGTGCGTCAAGGTCGACGCGGTGCGCCCGGAACTTCCCGAACTGCGAACAGTTTTCACGATCGACCCGGCTGGTGACCGCCCGCGGGTGGCCGAGCTGCAGGACACCGGCCGCACCGCGCCGCTGGCCGCCGAACTGGACACCCGCCGGGCCGCGATCAGGCCGGAGGACCCGAGCCTGATCATCTACACCTCGGGCACCACCGGTCCGCCCAAGGGATGCGTGCTGACCAACGCGAACTGGGTCGCGTTGTGCCGTCTCGCCGAAGAAGCCCGCATCGACGCGATGACCGGCACCGTCTACCTGTTCCTGCCGCTCGCGCACGTCTTCGCGCAGATCGTCATGTTCAGCACCATGTACCGCGGCGGCGCGCTGGCGTACTTCGGCGGCGACATGACGGCGATCGTGCCGGAGCTGGCCGAGGTCCGGCCGACCTTCCTGCCCTCGGTGCCGCGGATCTTCGAGAAGATCTACACGTTCGTCACCTCGGCCGTGCCCGCGGAACAGCTCGCACAGGCCGTGACGCTGGGACTGGAGGTGCGGCGGCGTCGTGCCGTTGGCGAGTCCGTCCCTGCCGAGATGGCAGCGGCGTTCGAACAGGTCGACGCGCTGTTCGCCAAGGTGCGCGCGGTGTTCGGCGGTCAGCTCGTGCAGGCGCTCTCCGGTGCCGCGCCGATCTCGCGTGAGGTGCTGCAGTTCTTCCACGCGGCCGGCGTGCCAGTGCTGGAGGGCTACGGCATGACCGAGTCCACCGCGGTGGGCACGATCAACACGTTGAACCGTTTCAAGCTCGGCTCGGTCGGCGCGTCCGGCATCGCGGGCCTGGAGATGAAGGTGGGGGAGGACGGCGAGCTGCTGATGCGCGGCCCGCACGTGTTCGCCGGCTACTGGCGCAACGACGAGGCGACGGCTGCCACGATCCAGGACGGCTGGCTGCACACCGGCGACCTCGGGGAGATCGACGCGGACGGTTTCGTCACGATCACGGGGCGCAAGAAGGACATCATCATCACCGCCGGTGGCAAGAACATCGCGCCGGCGAACGTGGAGAACGTGCTGCGCCAGTCGCGCTGGATCTCGCACGCCGTGCTGTTCGGCGACCGCAAGCCCTACTGTGTGGCCCTGATCACACTGGACGCCGACGAGATCGTGCCGTGGGCGACCGCGCGCGGCTTGCCGTCCGACCTCGAATCTTTGGTGGGTCACCCGGACGTGCGAACGCTCGTGCAGGGAGTTGTTGACGAAGCGAACTCGCACTTCGCCAGTGTTTCCCAGGTGAAGAAGTTCGCGCTGCTCACCCGCGATCTGTCGCAGGAGGAAGGTGAGCTCACCCCGACGTTGAAGGTGAAGCGCACGGTGGTGCACCGCGTTCACTCTGGGTTGTACGAAGGGCTCTACGAGTAACCCGTACGTACGAGAAATCCAAAAACAGGTACATCCACCCTGGCGGATTCCGTCCGCTCAGGGCAGAGTGGAACACCAAGCGGTGCCAGGCCCCCTCCCCCCTCGGGCCCAGCCGCTTCGCGGCCCCGGCTCACGGCGTACTCCCCCCAGACGCCCTTGCCGGGGCCGCCTTGCATTTTGGGATGAAGGGCTCCTTCATCCACCTCAGGTGGATGAAGGAGCCCTTCATCGCAGTTACCGGCGCGGTGGTGTGGTGGTGCCCCGCACGATGAGTTGCGTCTCCGCCACGATCTGCGGAACCTCGGTGTTGTCCGAGTCCAGCCAGTCGAGCAACAGGTTCACGGCCGTGCGTCCCGCCTGCGCCACAGGCATTGCCACCGTTGTCAACGCGGGCGAGCACAGCGCCGCGTACGTCAGGTCGTCGAACCCGGTCACCGACACGTCGCCGGGAACCGAGATTCCGCGGTCCCTGAGCCGCGCCAGGACGCCCAGAGCCATGATGTCGTTGTAGGCGACGATCGCGGTCGTATCGGCCGCCACGGCCAAGTCAGCGGCCTGCAATCCGCCTTCGTAGCGCGGCGCGAACGGTCCGAGATCCACCAGATCCACGCCGTGCTGGGCAACCGCCGACAACAGGCCCCGGCGACGCTCCTGGTTGGACCACGAGGTGCGCGGCCCGTTCAGGTAGGCGATCCGCCGGTGTCCCAACGCGACGAGGTGGTCGATGATCGCGTGCATTCCACCCGCCGAGTCCATCAACGCGGCGGGCACGCCGGGCAGGCGCCGGTTCAGCAGCACCAGCGACGTCGCGCCGGCCACCTCGTAGACCTGCGAGTCCTCCAGGCCCGGCGCGCACAGCACGACGCCGTCGACCTGCTTGGCCATCGCGTGCACGAGCTTGGCCTCGGCCACCGGGTCCTCGTCGCTGTCCGCCACGAACACCGCGTAGTCCGCCTGCATCGCGCGTGCCTGCACGGCCTTGAGCACGCCCGTGAAGAACGGGTTGTCGAGGTCCGGCACGACGATGCCGATGTTGCCGGTCTTGCCGGTGATCAGCCCTCGAGCCGCCCGGTTGGGCTGGTAGCCGAGGTCGGAGGCGGCGGCCAGCACCCGTGATCTGGTCTCCGGGCGGACCAGTTCGGGGGAGGTCAGCGCACGCGAAACGGTGGCGACCGATACGTGCGCCCTGCGTGCCACGTCGCGGATGGTGACTGCCACTGGTTACCTCACCCTCGAACTGCCGGTTGAAACAATCATGACGGGTCAGGTGTCAGGCCGGGTCCTTGAGTCTGGTCACGAGCTGGGTCGGGTTCACGAACCTGAGCGCGATCACCAGCAGGACCAGCATGGACGCCGTGTAGATCACGGCCATCGAGTCGACCATCTGTTGTGGCCTGATGCCCGCGGACGACATGGCCTCGTACAGCGACACCACCAGCGTCTGGCTGGTCGGACCGGCCGTGAGGAACGTCAGTTCGAACATGCCCACCGTCCGCACGAGCACCAGGATCGACGCCGCCAGGATGCCTGGTACGAGCAGCGGCGCGAGCACGCGGGTGAAGATGGCGAACGTGGTGGCGCCGCACATCCGGGCCGCCGACTCGATCTTCGTGTCGATCTGCTCGATGAACGGCGTCATCGTCAGCACCACGAACGGCACGGCCGGCACCAGGTTCGCCGCGATCACGCCGAACATGCTGCCCGCCAGGTGGAACTTGTACAGCACCGTCGCGAGCGGGATGCCGTACGTCATCGGGGGCATCAGGATCGGCAGCAGGAACAGCACGTTGAGCAGCTTCTTGCCGGGGAAGTTGCGGCGCGCCAGTGCGTAGGCAGTAGGAACTCCGATGAGGACGGAGATGACGACGACCGAGATCGCGACCTGGAACGTCACGACGAGCACGTCCAACAGCCGGTAGTCGCGCCACGCCTCGCCGTACCACTTGCCGGTGTACCCATTGGGCAGCCACGTGCCGAACCACGACTCGGCGAACGAGTTCGTGACGACGGCGCCCACGATGCCGATCAGGTTCAGCATGAAGAACGCCAGAGCGCCCCATGTCAGCCACACGGACGGACGAGCAGCGAGCCTCATCCCTTGCCTCCCGTCGCACCGCGGTAGAGCGTCGTGCGCCAGATGAGCACCACGCCGATCACGATCAGCATCACCAGCGCCATCAGCATCGCGATCGCCGAGCCCAGCGCGAAGTCGTTGTCCCGCAACGCCGTCTCGTACGCGGCGATCGACATCACGTGCGTCTCACCGGCCGGGTCGCCGACCATGACCGCACTCGGGAACACGGAGAACGCGAGCACGAACGAAAGACAGAACGTGACGGCCAGGCCGGGTGCCAGCAACGGCATGGTGATCGTCCGGAACCGTTGCCGCTTCGAGGCTCCCAGCGTCGCCGCGGCCTGTTCGAGCGTGGGGTCGATGCCGGACAGGTACGACAGTGTCAGCAGGAACGCGAACGGGAAGCCGGTGATGATAAGGCTGAACAGCACGCCCCAGTAGTTGTGGGTCAGCTTCGCCGGCTCGTCCGCGCCCAGTGCCAGCAGGATCCGGTTGAACCACCCCGTCGGCCCGAAGAACGCGAGGAGCCCTTCCGCCGTCAGCACGGTGCCGAGGGTGATCGGGATGACGAGCAGTGTGGTGAGCGCTCTCTTGCCCCGGAACCGGCCGCGCATCCGGAACGCGATCGGGATGGACGCGAGCACGTTGAACAGCGCCGCCGGCAACCCGAGCCGCAGCGTGATCCAGACGGTCTCCGCCAGGTACTCGTCCTGGAAGAAGGTGACGTAGTTCTGGAACGGGCTGCCGCCGCCCTTCGGCTGGAAGCTGAGCTGCAACCCGTACAGGAACGGGTAGACGAACAGCAGCACCACGAACACCGCGCCCGGCGCCAGCAGCCACAGGACGCGGTCGACGCCCTTCTCGGCCAGCCGATGCTTGAGTGAAGCCCTCTCCATCACGGTCGTCATGTGAACACCAGGACGCGTTCGGTCGGCACCTTCAGCCGGATGGTGTCGCCGGGAGCCAGTCGTGAGTTCGTGCGGACGTGCAGCTGTTCGCCGTTCTTCAGTCGCGCTTCCACCGCCTGCTCACGGCCGTGGTACTCGACGATCTCGACGGTGGCTTCGAGCGTGTTGTCCCCGGCCTCGGTGACGACCGTGAAGTCCTCGGGCCGGACCGCCGCGACAGCCTTGTCGGACAGCTCTTCCCGTTTGACGCCAACGAGTTCGATGCCGTCCTCGGTGCGGACGGTCGCGTTCTCGCCGTCCTCGGCGGTGACGGTCACCGGGATCATGTTGCGGTAGCCCATGAATCCGGCGACGTACCGGTTCACCGGGTGTGCGTAGACCTCCTCCGGCGAACCGACCTGCTGCACCTCGCCGAGCCGCAGGACCACGAGACGGTCGGCGAGGGCCAGCGCCTCCTCCTGGTCGTGCGTGACGTAGACGGTGGTGAGCCCCAGCGACTGGTGCAGCCTGCGGATCTCGGTGCGCATCTCCAGGCGCAACGCGGCGTCCAGGTTGGACAGTGGTTCGTCCATCAGCACCAGTGGTGGTTCAAGGACGATCGCGCGGGCGATCGCCACCCGTTGCTGCTGGCCGCCGGAAAGCTGTGCCGGGAACTTGTGCTCGTGTTCTTCGAGCTGAACGAGCCGCACGGCCTCGTCCACCCGCCGGTTCAGCTCGGCCTTGGCGGTCTTGCGCATGGACAGCCCGAACCCGATGTTGCGCCGCACCGACATGTGCGGGAACAGCGCGTAGTTCTGGAACACCATGCCGAACCCGCGCTTCTCCGGCGGCAGGTCGTCGATGCGCCTGCCGTCCAGCGTGATCCGCCCGCCGGTCAACGGCAGCAGCCCCGCCAGGCAGTTCAACGCGGTGGACTTCCCGCAGCCGGACGGCCCGAGCAGGGCGACGAACTCGCCGCCCTTGATCGTCAGGTCCATGCCCTGAAGGGCAACGGTGTCCCCGAACGCCCGCCGCACGTGGTCCAGGTGCAGCTCGGCAAACCGTTGCCCGGAGATGTGAGGGCTCATTTCTTGCCGATCTCCCTGTCCCACCGCTGGAACGCCTTCACCTGCTGCGCCGCCGGAAGCGAGGTCTCCTTGGGGTTGTCCGTGATCAGCTTGTCGTACTCGGCGCGGCCGAACTTCGCGATCGCGTCCTGCGACTCCTGCGGCGCCATCTTCAGCGTGACGTCCTTGACCGCCGGACCGGGGTAGAAGTAGCCCTTGTCGTAGGCCTTGGCCTGCTGCTTGGGATCCAGCATGAACTTGATCAGGGCCAGGTTCGCCGCCAGCACGTCACCAGAGACGCCCTTCGGCACCACCGCGTAGTGCGCGTCGGTGACCCAGTGGAAGCCCTTGAAGGTCGCGATCTTCATGCCCTCCGGCACCGAGCCGAGCACGCGCGGGTTGATGTCCCAGCCGGTGGTCGAGGCGACCATCCACGACGTGCCGTTCGCCAGGTTCTTCATGACATCGGTGGTGCCGCCGGGGTAGTTGTCGACGTACTGCCCCAGTTCCTTGAGGTACGCCCAGGTCTTCTCCCAGCCCTTCTCCGGGTCCTTGGGGTCCGAGTCGCCGAGCAGGTAGGGAAGTCCCATCAGGAACGTCCTGCCAGGACCGGAGTTCGCGGGCCGCGCGTACTGGAACTTGCCGGGGTGCGCCTTGGCCCACTCCAGCAGTTCGGCGGGAGACGTCGGAGCGGTGGGCACCTTGGCCGGGTCGTACTCCAGCAGCGGCCCGGCGGGGTAGTAGGTGACGGCGACACCCTGGCCCTGGGCGAGCTTCTGCATTTCCCAGGCGGGCGGGAGGTAGGTCTTCTCGAGGTCCGGCAGCTTCGCCGAATATCCGGGGAGCAGTTCGTAGACCAGTTTCTGCTCGATCACCGAGGACAATCCGTCGGTACCGGTCAGCACGAGGTGGGTCTGGGAGGTGCCGGAGTTCTGCTCGGCCTTGAGCTTGCCCGGCATGTCCGGCGCGGTCGCCTTGGTGTAGTTGACCTTGCTGACGAAGTCGGGGCTGGCCTTGACGAACTCGTCGATCATGCCCTGGGTGAGCTGCAGGTTGCCGGCCACGTCGAGGACGTTGAGCTCGACCGGTTTCGACGGCTTGTCCGGCACTGTCGTGGGTGCGTCCTGCGCCTGCGGGGTCTCCGGCGCACCACACGCGGTGACGACCAACAGGGCGGGGATGACGAGCTGTAACTTCCTTGTCCAGCGCATCTGGGGGCTCCCTAACTGACTCTGGACCTGGCGCTCGAAAACGTTTACGGTTTTTCTGTAACACTCGTACACCCGCCGCCAGCCGAACGCAATGCCCGCCGCCGCACCCTCCGTTCCCAACGAAAGTGGGAGGCTCCTGTGGCACCCCGTTCACGGCGGCTGCCGGTCACCAGAACCGGCATCCTGGCCACTGCGCTCGCAGTGGCGGTGACCTCGCTCGTGTCCGCCGCACCCGCGGCGGTCGCAGCCGATGTCCTGCTGTCCCAAGGCAAGCCCGCGACCGAGTCGGCGTCCGGCGGTGCGAACTACGCGCCGAAGAACGCGGTCGACGGCAACTCGGCCACGCGCTGGGCCAGCAAGTCGAACACCGATCCGGCCTGGCTTCGCGTCGATCTCGGCGCGTCCGCGAACATCAGCCGGGTCCGGCTGCAGTGGGACCTCTCGTGCGCCAAGGCGTACCGGGTCGAGACCTCTGAGAACGACTCGAGCTGGACGTCCATCCACAACACCGCCGACGGCAAGGGTGGTGTCGAGGACCTGGCGGTCACCGGGCGGGGCCGTTATGTCCGCGTGTACGGCACGACGCGTTGCCGCACCGGCACCTCGTACGGCTACTCCCTGCAGGAGTTCCAGGTCTTCGGCAACTCCGGCCCGGTCGACCCGGAACCGCCGTCGGCCCCGGCGAACCTCGTCGCGTCAGACATCAAGTCCGACTCCGCGAAGCTGACGTGGACGGCCTCGACGGACAACGTCGCGGTGACCTCGTACGAGATCTACAACCTCGGCCAGTTCGTGAAGTCCGTGCCGGCCACGCCGACCTCGACGGTGATGACGGGCCTGAAGCCGAACGTCACGTACGGCTTCTACGTCAACGCGAAGGACGCGGCGGGCAACATCTCGCAGGCGTCCAACACGGCGGAGTTCAAAACCCCGCCGGCCGAGGACGACCCGATCCCGCCGACCGCGCCGAAGAACCTGCGTTCCACCGGCGCGACGGCGAACTCCGTGTCGCTGGCGTGGGACGCGGCGACGGACAACGTCGGCGTGACCCGCTACGAGATCTACACCGGAGTGACGAAGGTCGGTGACGCGACCGGCACGTCCGTGACCATCGGCGGCCGTGCGGCCAACACCGAGTACACCTTCACCGTCAAGGCTTTCGACGCCGTCGGCAACGTCGGCCCCGCCTCGAACGCGGTGACGGTGAAGACCAGGTCCGGTGGCGACCAGGTCGGTGCCGTCACGCAGATCGCGACCGACAACGACGTGCCGTGGGGCCTCGCTTTCCTGCCCAACGGTGACGGCGTCTACTCGCGCCGCGACGCGCAGGACATCGTCAGGATCACGCCGTCGGGCACCAAAACGACTTTGGGCAAGGTCCCCGGCGTTTCCGGCACCAACGGCGAGGGCGGTCTGCTCGGCATCGAGCTGTCGCCGACGTTCGCCTCGGACGGCCTGATCTACGTCTACCACACGGCTTCCGGCGACAACCGGATCGTGCGGGCGAAGATCGAGGGCAACTCGCTGACCGGCTGGACCACGTTGCTGACCGGCATCCCGCGCAACAAGTTCCACAACGGCGGCCGCCTGCGCTTCGGTGCCGACGGCAAGCTCTACGCGGGCACCGGCGACGGCCAGAACGGCGCGAACGCCCAGAACAAGCAGAACCTGGGCGGCAAGGTCCTGCGCCTGAACCCCGACGGCTCCGTGCCTTCGGACAACCCGTTCTTCAGCGAGGGCGGCAACGCGCGCTACGTCTGGACGTACGGCCACCGCAACGTCCAGGGCCTCGCCACGGACTCGCAGGGCCGCATGTGGCAGGCCGAGCTCGGCAACTCGAACATGGACGAGGTCAACCTGCTGCAGAAGGGCGGCAACTACGGCTGGCCCTCCTGCGAAGGCACCTCCGGCTCGTGCGGCGGTTACGTGGCACCGAAGAAGACCTTCTCGGTCGGCTCCGCGTCCCCGTCGGGCCTCGCGATCGTGAACGACGTGCTGTTCCTGGCCGCCCTGCGCGGCGAACGTCTGTACCGCATGCAGATCAACGGCTCGTCGGTCGGCACCACCACGTCGCACTTCCAGGGCACCTACGGCCGGCTGCGGACGCCGGAACCCGCCCCGGACGGTTCGCTGTGGGTCACCACGTCCAACGGTGACAAGGACTCCACCGCGGGCAACAGCAACACCAAGATCTTGAAGGTGGCGCTGAACTAGCCGCACTTCCCTGACTGGAAGCCCCTGGACACCTCGTCCGGGGGCTTCCTCGCGTAACGGCGAGGTGAGCAGGACCGACCTGGGAAGGGGAGGAGGTGACCGCGATGAACTGGCGCGCCGTCCTTGTCTCGCTCGGGTTGTTCGTGGTGTTGGTGACTGTGTGTTTCCTCGTTGTTCTCAACGAGAACCAGCACGCATCGGCTCCGGTCACGACGTCACCTTCGACGCCCCCGTGGCCCACGTCCACGCCCGATCTCACGGGGTGGCCGATCACCCCGACACCGTGCGATCCGTTGTTGCCATGCGCCACACCACCCACGACGCGGTCCGCCACGCCGTCCACCACGAGGTTCCAGCTCGCGGACGGCCAGGTCGTCTACCGCGCCCCGTCGCCCATGCGCGTCAACGAGGCCCAGCGCGTCACCGTCCGGGTGGCCGGCCGCGACGTGCCGCCCGACCTGACGTCCGGTCTGCCCGGCACCGGGCGCGTCTCCGTGGCGCCCGCGAAGGTCGGCAGCGCGCTCACCGCCCATCTGAGCGGCCCGGAATTCCAGATCACCAGCGTCGGTGGCGACGACGGTCAGCGCGAACTGCCCGACGGAGGGTTCGCCGAGTGGGCGTGGGACGTTCGCCCGCAGAAGAGCGGCAGCCTGCGCCTCGACTTCGTGCTGTACGTCGCCAAGGACACCGGTGGCGTCCCGATCCACTACCGGACTTACGCGCACGAGGTCGAAGTCGAGGTCAACTTCTCTTACAGCTTCGGGAAGTTCATGAAGGACTACGGCGCTTTGACCGGTTTGAGCGTGCCGGTGATCGCGGGCGCCGCGTGGACGTTCATCCGCTGGTTGCGCAAGAAGCGCGAGAAGCCGGAGCCAGTCGAGGAATAGCTCTCTCCCCACTTCAACATATAGCGCACCTGGGGGCTTGCGGCAAGACCCCGTTCATGCTGCACACTCTCCGGCCTCAGCCAGATTCGGCGAACACTGGGGAGTTCGAAGTGCGTGTTCTGTTGGCAGGGTGGGGTTCGCGTGGGGACGTCGAACCGCTGATCGCGCTCGCCGTGGCGTTGCGGACCGCGGGAGCGGAGGCGGTGGTGTGCGTGCCGCCGGACGAGGAGTTCGAGCACAGGCTGGCCGAGCACGAGGTGCCGTTCGTCCCGTTCGGACAGTCGGTGCGCGAGCTGGTGACCAGCGGGCGGGTGGATCCGCCCACCGTCGCGGCCGCGCTGGTCGACGAGTGGTTCGGCCCGGTGGCGCGGGCGGCCGAGGGGTGTGACGTGATGGTGGTGACCGGCCTGATGCCGGCGGGCGCGCGGTCGGTGGCCGAAAACCTGGGGATCCGTTACGTGCTGGCGATGTTCCACACCATCTCGCTGCCGTCGCCGCACCGCAGGCCGTCGGGACGACCGGGCAAGCCGCTCCCGCCGGAGGAGACCGACAACCGGGTGCTGTGGGCCATCGACGCGGAGAACGTGAACGCGATGTACGGCCCGCCGCTGAACACCCACCGGGCGGCGCTGGGCATGCCGCCGGTGGACAACGTCCGCGACCACGTCTACACCGGCGAGCTGTTGCTGGCGGCGGACCCGCTGCTGTGGCCGGCGGAGGAACTGCTCGGCCTCGAGGTCACCCAGACCGGCGCCTGGATCCTGCCGGACACCCGGCCGCTCGCGCCCGACCTGGTCGCGTTCCTGGAAGCGGGCGAACCGCCGGTGTACGTCGGCTTCGGCAGCATGCCGATGCACACCTCGAAGGACATCGGCCAGGTGGCCGTGGACGCGGTCCGCGCCCAGGGGCGCCGCGTGCTGCTGGCCCGCGGCTGGGCGGACCTGGCCCGGATCGACTCCGCTGACGACTGCTTCGTCGTCGGCGAGGTCAACCAGCAGGAACTGTTCCGCCGCGTCGCCGCTGTGGTGCACCACGGCGGTGGCGGCACCACGACGACCGCGGCCCGCGCCGGTGCGCCTCAGGTGATCGTGCCGCAGATCGTGGACCAGCCGTTCTGGGCCCGCCGGGTGGCAGAGCTGGGCATCGGCGCGGCGCACGACGGTCCGACGCCGACCTTCGAGTCGTTGTCCGTCGCGCTCAAGACCGCCCTGGCTCCGGAGACCCGGGCCCGCGCGACCGAGGTGGCGGGCAAGGTCCGGGCGGACGGTGCGGAGGTGGCCGCGAAGTTGTTGGTGGGCTAGAAAAACGCCTTGAGGGGCACTCCAGGTGGAGTGCCCCTCAGCGTCTAGGCGGACCGCGTCCGCCGGCGGCGTATGAAGATCGTGGTGACCACGTACGCCAGAAACACCAGCTGTGCACCGACCACGGCTCCAGTGGCCCACACCGGCGTGCCCTCGGGAAGTGCTCCCAATGCCAGCGTCGGTCCGGCCACACCACCAACGGTGGCGATGGTCAGCGACATCGAGTCGGTCAGGTCGTTCAACCGGCCCGACGGTCCTGTGACGGCCACGGCTTTGTCGTCGAACTCGATGCGCAGCTGTGCCGTGTCGCCAGGCTCTTCGTTCGGTTCCGGCTCGCCCAGGTCCGGAGCCTCAACACTTGCCTTCACAAGTGTCCCTTTCTCCCCGTGGCACACCGTTGCACCCGACTTGAATGCGGCGGCCAGGCAGACCGTCGCGATGTCGTCAGACGCCTCGCCCCCCGGCAAGGCTTCCGACGCCGATGTCGCGCGGTCTGTCGTCAGCATAGCGCCATACAGACAGGCTTCCGCAACCGATTCGCCACATTTTCTGTGTCAAAAAGTGGCCGAAGGTGTGGTGATCTGCGAGGATGGAGGCATGACTCAGCAGGACAAGCCGGCCGTCGTCGAGCGCGTCAACGTCGCGTTGATCGCGGACTCGGCTGCCGCGCTGGGCAAGCTCCAGGCGCGCACCGGCATGAAGAAGGTCGACATCGTGAACCGCGCGGTGCAGCTCTACGAGTTCGTGGAAGCGCAGATGCGTGAGGGCAACGAACTGGTGGTGCGGGACGAGAACGGCATCGACCGCATCGTCAAGATTTTCTGACCGTGAGCCCGTCCAGCAGCAGTTCGATCACCCGTCGCGGGTTGTAGCGCGGGTCGTCGTCCCGGCCGATGCAGAGGTTCCCGATGCCGCGCATCAGCTCGTACGGCTGGATGTCCTTGATCTCGCTCGCCTCCAGCAGCTCGGCGCACACCGGCCCCAACCGGTCGATGAAGTACGCGTGCAGCGACTCGAACCCGCTGCTGTCGGACTGCAGGGCGTTGGCGAGCCCGTGTTTGGTCACCAGGAAGTCCACGAACAGGTCGACCCACGCCCGCAGCGCGGCGAACGGTGAGTCCGAAGTGGACAGCAGCTCCGGTCCCGCCTGCGCACACGCCTCGACCTGGTGGCGGTAGACGGCCACGACGAGGTCGGCGCGGGTGGGGAAGTGGCGGTAGATCGTGCCCATGCCGACGCCCGCCTCGGCCGCGATCTCGCGGATCGGCGCGTCGACGCCGGACCTGACGAACACCTCTGCCGCGGCCGCGAGCAGCGTCTGCTCGTTGCGCACGGCGTCGGCCCGCTTGCGTGGTGGCACGCGCACTCCCCTCGGACGGATCGGTTGACAAAGCGGAACAGCGCTCCGTATCGTTCCGGAACGTCGCTCCACTTAAGCGGCGAGCTTACCCGAAGGGAACGTCATGACCGTCTTCACGGTTAGTCCTGTCGTGCTCGAAATTCCCGGAAGGCCCGTTGACCTGCAGTTGAAGGTGAGCGCGCCGACCGAGGGCACCGAGCTGCCGATCATCCTGCTGTCCCACGGCCAGGGCTACTCGAACCACCTCTCCTCGCTGAACGGCTACGCGCCGCTCGCGAACCACTGGGCCGAGCAGGGTTTCGTCGTCCTGCAGCCGACGCACCTGAGCTCCCGCACGATCGACCTCCCGGCGGACACCCCTGGTGCGCCGATGTACTGGCGGTCCAGGGCCGAGGACATGTCGGCGATCATCGACCGGCTCGACGAGATCGAGAAGGCCGTGCCGCAGTTGCAGAACCGCCTCGACCGCACGAAGATCGCGGTCGCCGGCCACTCCATGGGCGGACACACGGCGAGCCTGTTGCTGGGCATGACGACCGAGGGCGTCAGTCTCAAGGACGAACGGATCAGGGCGGGCGTGCTGCTCGGCTCGACGGGCCGCGGCGAAGGGCTCACCGACGTCGTCAAGGGGAGCTACGCGTTCATGCTGACCCCGGACTTCAGCGACATGACCACCCCGGCACTCGTCGTCGCCGGCGACAAGGACGGCTCGGAGCACCTCACGACCAACGGGCCCGAGTGGCACATGGACCCGTACCACCTGTCGCCCGGCCAGAAGGACCTCCTCGTGCTCGAAGGCGCCGAGCACGGGTTCGGCGGCGTCGCCGGCTACGACGTCGCCGAGACCACCGACGAGAGCCCGGAGAGGGTCGCGGAGGTCCAGCGGCTCACTACCGCCTACCTGCGCAGTCAGCTCCACAACACCGACGACTGGCAGAAGGCGGTGCTAGTGGGCGTTGGGTTCGGGGTTCAGTCCCGGCCGTGACAGGAACTCGAAGTCGCAGCCCTCGTTGGCCTGTGTGATGTGCTCGTAGTACAAAGCGCCGTAACCGCGTTCGAACTTCGGCGGTGGCTCGACCCAGGCCGCCCGGCGCCGTGACATCTCCTCGTCGGAGATCTCCACGCGCAACACCCGCGCCTCGACGTCCAGCGTGACGAGGTCGCCGTCTCGCACCAACGCCAGCGGGCCGCCCACGTGCGCCTCCGGGGCGACGTGCAGAACGCATGCGCCGTAAGAAGTTCCGCTCATCCGCGCGTCCGACACGCGCACCATGTCCCGGACACCCTCGCGCAGCAGCTTGTCCGGGATCGGCAGCATCCCGTATTCCGGCATGCCGGGCCCGCCCTTGGGCCCTCCACCGGCGAGCACGATCACCGAGTCGCGCGTGACCTCCAGGTCCGGCGAGTTGATCCGTGCCTGCAAATCCTTGTAGCCGTGGAAAACCACGGCGGGTCCGGTGTGCTTCCACAACGCGGGTTCCGCGGCGACGTACTTGATCACCGCACCGTCCGGCGCCAGGTTGCCGCGCAGGACGGCCAGCCCGCCTTCGGCAGAAATGGGGTCGTCCACCGCACGAATCACCGACGAGTCGAAGACCTCGGCACCTTCGAGGTCCTCGCCGAACGTCCGCCCGGTCACCGTGAGCCGCTTGAGGTGCAACGAATCCCGCAACCGCGACAGCAGCCCGCGCAGCCCGCCCGCGTAGTAGAAGTCCTCCATCAGGTGCTCACCGGCGGGCTGGACGGACGCCAGCACCGGCACCTCGCGCGACAACCGGTCGAAGTCGTCCAGCGACAACGGGATCTGCGACCGCCCGGCCATCGCGATCAGGTGGATGTAGGAGTTGGTGGACCCGCCCAGCGCCAGCACGGTCCGGATCGCGTCCTCGTACGCCTCCGCGGACAGCACGTCACCGATCGTCAGTCCCTCGCGCACCATCTCGACGACCCGCATGCCTGACGCGGCCGCCATCCGGTAGTGCGCCGAGTCGACGGCCGGAATCGACGACGCGCCAGGCAAAGTGAGGCCCAACGCCTCCGCCGCCGCGGTCATCGTCGACGCGGTGCCCATCGTCATGCACGTGCCGGGGGAGCGGGCCAGCCCGGACTGGATCTCCGCCCAGTCGGCACCCGAGATCGTCCCCGCGCGCTTCTCGTCCCAGAACCGCCACATGTCGGTGCCGGACGCGAGCTTCTCGCCCCGCCAGTTGCCGCGCAGCATCGGCCCGGCGGGCACGAAAACCGTTGGTAATCCAGCAGAAGCGGCGCCCATCAACAACGCGGGCGTGGTCTTGTCACAGCCACCCATCAGCACGCAGCCGTCGACCGGGTACGACCGCAGGATCTCCTCGGTCTCCATCGACAGCATGTTCCGGTACAGCATGGGCGTCGGCTTCTGGTACGTCTCCGACAGCGTGGAAACGGGGAACTCCAACGGATATCCGCCGGCCTCCCAGACCCCGCGCTCGACCTGCTGTGCCCGCTCGCGCAAATGCATGTGGCACGGGTTGATGCCGCTCCACGTGTTCAGGATGGCGATGACCGGCTTGCCCAGGTGCTCGGCGGGGTTCATCCCGAGCTGGCGCATGCGCGCGTTGTGCGAGAACGCCCGCAGTCCCTCGCCCTCGAACCACTCCGCGCTGCGCAGCTTCACAGCAGGCTCCACGAGTTCAGCAGCACACCAACGGCAGAACGATCGGCCTCGGACAACACGGAAGCCGGCGGCCGCACGTCACGACGGCACAACCCCAGCTGTGCCAACGCTTCCTTCACCACGGACACGTTGTTCGCGGACTCGTTCAACGCCCGCAGCTCCTCGAACTTCCGGATGAACTCCCAGAACTCCATCGCCGCACCGAACTCGCCCGCCTGCAGCGCCCGGAACATCTGCACCGACAGCTGCGGTGCCACGTTCGCCAGCCCGGACGTGAACCCCGTCGCTCCCACCGCGAAGTAACCCGGCGCGGACAGTTCGGCCAGCCCGGCGACCCACGTCAGCCGGTCGAGACCGGCATCCCTGGCCACCGCGGCGAAACGAACCGGGTCCGGCACCGCGTACTTGACGCCCACGACGTTCGGGCAGGAATCCGCCAGAGCCGCGATCTGCGCGCCGCCGATCCGCGGGTTCCGCACGTACAGGATCACGCTCAGCTCGGGCACCGCGGCGGCGATCGCCCGGTGGTAGTCGACCCAGCCGTCCAGGGACACGTACGGATGCACCGGCTGGTGGATCATGATTCCCTGGGCGCCGGCCCGATCAGCGAACTTCGCCGCCGTCACCGCCGACGCGAGATCATGTCCCACGCCCGCGATGATCGCGGCACGGTCCCCGACGGCGTCCACGGTGATGGACAGGGCACGCTCGGTCTCGGCGGGCGAGAGTGTGTAGAACTCGCTCGTGTTGCCGTTCGGCGTGACGACCGAAACGCCGCCCTCCACCATCCGGTCCACGATCGCCGCGTAGTTCTTCTCGTCGATCGCACCGTCGGCGTCGAACGGCGTGACGGTGATCGCCACGACGGACGCGAGCCGTTCGGAGAGGTCATCGAACGCCATCGGGAAGCTCCTCAACTACTCGGTCGGCGAAGGTCTGGATGTGGCGGCGGAGGAGTTCGGACGCGAGGTCGCCCCAGCCCGCGACGGCGGCGGCCAGGATCGCGCGGTGCTCGGCGGCCTCGTCGTCCCAGGTCGGGCAGATGCCCCAGCCGGCGACGGTGATCAGCGCGGCCTGGTCGCGCAGCCCGTCCAGGATCTGGATCATCAACGGGTTGCCGCACCCGGCGTACAGCGCGCGGTGGAAACGGCGGTTGGCCAATGACCGCCGGGCCAGATCGCCCACGTCCTCCAGCGCCAGCGCCGCGTCGTCGAACGAGGCGCCCAGCTGGACCGCGCGACGCAGCGCCTCGGGCTCCATCAGCATGCGCACGTCGTAGACGGAGCCGGCCATCTCGGCGTCGACCGTGCGAACGGCGGCACCTTTGTACGGGCTCATGACGACGAGCCCGGACCCGGCGAGCGTCTTGAGCGCCTCGCGCACGGGCGTCTTCGACACGTTCAGCGTGGCCGCGAGATCTGTTTCCACGAGCGCCTGACCGGGCTTCAGTTTTCCGTTGAGAATCGCTTCTTTGATCGATTCCAGAACAAAGTCCGTGCGCGACGCAGGAGGCGCTTCCACCCGGTCATACATCATATACGAGACCCTAGGAGGTGCTGGAGGCCCAGGTCAACCGTCTTCTGCGGGCTGCGCAACCTCGTTGTATCTGCGTTGAACCAACTCACTCGCGCACTCGTTTTGAAGGTGTCGGTCACCGCAAGTACGCGGGGACCGGAGATGGAGAAAATTGAGTGCATCGTTCCGCGTGACCGTGTCCATTGCCTCGTCCGCCGGCGCATGGCACCGAACGTCCCTGGGCACCAACGAGTTGAACGAGAACGACACATGCTGATGGAAGAACTGCCACCGGAGGCCGCGCTCGACGGGCCTCCGCAGAACGCGGACCACCTGCTGCGGCGCACGCTGGGCACGGTCCGCGAGGAAAGACACCAGGCCGTGCGCCGCCGAGGCCGCATCACGGCCCTGACCTCGACCTTCATGGTCGCCGGCGTGCTCGCCGGTGGCGTCTGGATGGGTCAGGGCATGGGGCTCGGCGGCGTGGACGACGCAGGCGAGCTCCTGCAGGGGACCTCGTCGGCCGGAGCGCACCTGGCCGTGAAGGTCACCGACACCGAGGGCGGCCTGAGGCTGGTCGCCACGGTCGACGGCATGCAGGACGGGGAAGCCTGCTGGCTCGTCGTGCACACGAAGGACGGAAGGAAGTTCACCGCCGGCTCGTGGAGGGCGCACGACGGTGAAGTGACTCTGGCCGGGTCCGCGATGGTGCGGGCCGGCGACGTGGCCGGGGTCAGCGTGATGAACCACGATCACCAGCCGCTGGTGACCGCGAACTAGTAGCGACACGCCACTAGCTCCCGATGAAGGGACCCTTCATAAACCTCAGGTGGAGGAAGGGTCCCTTCATCGACGACGTGGAGCAACGTGAACCCCCGAACTGAGACACCCCCCTTTGGTCTCACCGCGCCGCTTGGCAAGCTGTAGCCGTGGCCCCGAACAAACCGATGACCCTGGTGGTCGCGGCGGTCGTGGTCCTCGTCATCGGGGCCTCCGCCGCAGTGTTGTACGGGACTTCCAACGCTGACCAGTACGTCAGCGAGCTCGATCAGGTGCTGACCGAGCCGGACACGCCGAGCGTGGTCATCGAGTGCGGCACCAACGAGGAGCGGCACCTCAACGCGGACAACCCGGTCGTCTCGCCGGGCATCCCGTTCGGCGCGCACCACACACACGAGTACGTGGGCAACAAGTCGGCCGACGCGAGGTCGACGAACGACTCTCTCGCGGCCGCGCCCAGCACGTGCGAGAAGGGCGACCTCTCCACGTACTACTGGCCGGTGCTGCGCCTGACCGACCGCACGGGCCACGACGCGCACGCCGACGGTGGCGGGCTGCACGGCAACACCGGCGAGGTGCTGAAGCCCAAGAGCGTGGAGATCCGGTACGAGGGCAGCCCGGTCAGCGCCGTGCTGCCGATGCCGCGGTTTGTGCGCCTGATCACCGGCGATCCGAGCGCGTTCACCAACGACCACGGCCCGAACACGCGGGCGCGGTGGGGCTGCGCGGACAAACCAGGCCGCTATACGACGAAATACCCGTTGTGCGGCAGCGCGACCACGTTGCGCAGTTACGACTTCGGCAGCTGCTGGGACGGCAACAACACCGACAGCGCATCACACCGCACGCACGTGGTCTTTCCTCTGGTGGGCGGCGCATGCCCGCCGCGGACGTTCCCGATCCCGCGGCTGCACGTCACGGTCGGCTACGACATCCCGGCAGGCAGGCCGTTCGCGATCGACAGCTTTGCCGAGGAGATGCGGGACCCGGCAACCGACCACGCGATGTTCATCAACGTCATGCCGGTAGCCCTGATGAGTGAACTGGTCCGGCAGCTCAACGGCTCCCGCTAACATCCGCAGATCTTTTAGTCGACTTTCGTTGAACCGAAGCCCGTCTTTGCTCGTGTGTCGGCTGAGGTCTGGGAAAGAGAACGCCCGCATGAGGTGTTCGCGGGCGGGGAGGAGTGGGTGGATGGCGGCTTTGTTCTCCCGCAAACGGGAGACCGCGGCCGACGAGGCACTGATCCGGTCGCTCTACGAGGAGCACGGTCGGGCACTGCTGGCGTACGCGACGCGGTTGACCGGCGATCGGGCGGCTGCCGAGGACGTGGTCCAGGAGACCCTCGTCCGAGCGTGGCGCCATCCCGACGCCCTCGTGAACGGCAAGGGATCGGTGCGCGGCTGGTTGCTCACGGTGGCGCGCAACATCGTCACCGACAGGGTGCGCGCCAAGGCGGCGCGCCCGCAGGAGGTGGCCGAGTCTCCGGCGACGCCACCGATCGAGCGTGACCACGCCGACCAGGTCGTCGACTCGGTGGTGGTGCTGGAAGCGCTCGACAGGTTGTCCTCTGATCACCGCGACGTGCTGATGGAGATCTATTTCCGCGGTCGCAGTGTGACGGAGGCGGCGCAGGCGCTCGGGGTACCACCGGGCACCGTCAAATCAAGATCGTATTACGCGTTGCGAGCCCTGAGGGAGACGTTCGTCGGTCAACAGGTCGCACTGAAGGGGGTGGCCGGATGACCACGCAGCACGACCCGCAGCTGCTCGGTGCCTATGTTCTCGGAGCACTGGACGAGCAGGAGGTGCATGCCATGGACGAGCACCTGGCGTCCTGCCCTGACTGCACGCGTGAGCTCGAAGAACTGCGCGCCATGGAGGCCTACCTCGGCGAAGTGCCGCCGGAGGCCATGCTGGACGGGCCGCCCGAGGGCGGCGATCTGTTGTTGCAGCGCACCTTGCGTCAGGTGCGCGGTGAACGCGGCGGCGTCGCCCGACGTCGTCAGTTCGCGCTCGGCGCCGCGGCGGCCGTCGTGGCCGCGCTGGTGCTCGGCGCCGGTGTCTTCGTCGGTAAGGCCACTTCTCCCAATGAGCAGGTGGCCCTTCCCACACCGACGACGGTCGCACCGGATCCGACGGGCACCAAGCTCGCCACCTTCACCGACCCGGTGACCAAGGCGTCGATGACCGTGAAGGTCGTCCCCGCCGCGGGCTGGGTCAGGACGAACATGGCGATCAGCGGCATTCCCGAGGGCGAGAAGTGCCGGATCTTCGTCGTGGCGAAGGACGGCAGCCGGCAGGAGGCGGGTTCCTGGGTGGTGTCCAAGAAGGGCGCCGCCGAGGGCACCAACCTCGACGGGTCCGCGCTCGTCGCACCGGCCGACGTCCAGTCGGTCGTGGTCGAGAACTTCGCGGGCAAGAAGTTCGTCGAGGTGCCGGTCCAGGCGTGACCGAGGGGTAGGAAGGAGGGGCCGCTTCCGTTGCCGGGAGCGGCCCTTCTCTCACGGCTTGAGCACAACTTTTCCCACGGTGGCACGGGATTCCAGCGCCTCGTGCGCCTTCGCGGCGTCCCGCAGCGCGAACGGCGGGTTGATCGACGGCACGAACCGCCCGCTCGCCAGCCCCGCCATCGACTCCTCCTCGAGGTTGCGGAGTCCGCGCCGCATCAGCCCCGGCCCGAGCGCGACGGTCGCGGTGAGGCTGTTGGCGAACAACGCCGCCGTGCTGATCTGCGTCATCTCCCCGGACGCCCAGCCGTAGATGATCTGCCGCCCGCCCGGCCCCAGCGTCTTACGCGCCTGGGTCCCGGCCTCGCCACCGACGCCGTCGAGCACCACGGTCATGTCCTTGAGCCCGTCCGCCCAGCCCTGCCGGGTGTAGTCGATGGCGGCGTCCGCGCCGTTGTCCATCACGTGGTCGAGCTTCTCGCCGCTCGCGAGGCCGATGACCCGCGCGCCGACGTTGCGTGCCTCCTGCACGAAGAGCGCGCCCATGCCGCCGGCCGCCGACGTCACCAGCACGACATCGTCAGCGGTCAACCGTGCCGCGTCGAGCACCCCGACGACCGTGCGGCCGGTACCGATCATGGCGACCGCCGCCTCGAACGACACGTCGTCGGGCAACGCGTGCAGTGCGGTCACGTTGGCGACGGCGAGTTCGGCGTAACCGCCGCCGGCCTGGCCGAGGTGCGCGACGACCCGGCGGCCGAGCCAGTCGGGGGAGACGTCGTCGCCGAGGGTCGTGACGACACCGGCGACCTCGCGGCCCGGCGTCATCGGGAAGTCGACGGGGCCGAAGCCGCCCTGGCGGATGGTGGTGTCGACGAGGTGGACGCCGGTGGCCGCCACGGTGATGCGGACCTGACCGGTGGCGGGCTCCGGGTCGGGGACCTCTTCGAAGAGGAGGTTCGAAGCCGGGCCGAACTCGTACTGCCGAATCGCGAACATGCCCGCGACGCTATGAACTCCACCTAACTGGAGGTCAAGGGGTCGCAGGTTCACTCCACGTGGTCGCCGTGGTGCACGCGGGGCGCTTTCGTGCACTCTGACAGTGCGAAAGGGCCCCGCGTGCGTCACCCGAACGTGGAGCTAGCGGTGGGGCAGGAAGTTGAGCAGGACACCGGTGAGCAGGACGACGTAGGACAGCCCGGTGACCACGCTCGTCGAGATCAGCGTCGCCTTGATCGGTTGCCGCACGCACTGGTAGGCGATCAGGCCGGGCACGATGAAGCCCAGCGTGCCGTGGGAGAACAGGAACGGCTTGTCGCTCGACAGGAACAAGAAGATCGTCAGCTGCAGGAACACGCCGAGCAGCAGCACCGTGGCGAAGAGTCTCTTGCCGTACAGGATCACCAGCCGTTGCAGCAGTTTCGTGCCGAAGTAGGTCACGACGGTGACCCCGGCGATGATCCACAGCCGGCGCGGGTCGGTGATCAGGGCCAGGGCCAGCCAGCCGGGGGTGATCATCCCGCCTGGCGAGAGGTTCGACACCAGGTAGCAGCCGAGCGAGAACACCAGCCCGATGGCGATGGCCACCACCGCCACCTCGGGCGTCAACGTCGCGGTCAGCACCGTTCCACCTCCTGTTCGAGGTGGTGCAGCAGCAGTTCGCCCTGACCGTGAATGTTGCCGATGGCGATCAGTGACGCATCGCCGTCGATCTGGTCGACGATCGCTTCGAGGATGTCCTCGACCGGCCGGTTGCCACCGCCCAGGTCGAAGGCCTTGCCCTGCCAGCCTGGTGGGACCTTGGCCAGTGCCGACCGGCTGGGGTGGCCGATCGCGAAGAGTTTGTCGGTGAGCAGTTCGGGCACGATCTCGCCCATCTGGCCGTTGCGTTCGACCCGGTCGGGCCGGCAGTTGATCAGGGTGAAGATCGGGGACTGGATCTGCCGGCTCTCGATGAGCTGTCGCACGTTCATCACGGTGGACCTTGGATCGTTGGCCGCGAAGACGTTGGCGAACCGCAACGTCTTCGCGCCGAAGCGGTAGGACTCGACGGTGAGCACGCCGGGATCGGGCGGCGCCTCCCACATTCCTTTCAGCGCCTCCTCGCGCGACACCCCGACCAGGCGTGCGACCTCCAGCGAGATGGCGACGTTCTCCTTGAAGCTGTGGTAGGCGAACCCGTCCATCTCCTCGTCGGCGACGTCCTCGGGATCGACGGCGATCAGGTGGCACGACCGCTTGTCGGCCTCCTCCTGCAGGATGTGCAGCAGGTCGCGTTCGGCCGTGACGCAGACGCCGCCGACGGGCATGGACCGCGACAGCGACCGCGCCACGTCCTCGAGCGTCGGGCCCATCTCCTGCAGGTGGTCCTCACGGACGTTGCTCAGCACGCCGATGGTGGACTGGATGAGCTTGGTCTGGTTGACCTCCTGCAGCGGGGGCATGACCGCCATGCACTCCATGACCAGCACGTCCGGCTTGGCCGCCGCGGCGCGGCGGACGATGCCGATCTGCTCGACCACGTTGGCGATGTCGAACTTGCGGTACACCGGCTCCTCGCCGGCGTCCGGGTGGATGAACCGGGCCGCCGTGCCGGTGGTCTTCGCGACGACCGTCATGCCGCCGCCGCGCAACGCCCCGGCGCACAGCCGGGTGACCGAGCTCTTGCCGCGGATGCCGTTGACCAGGATGCGGTTGGGGATGCTGTGCAGAGAGCGCAGGTGACGGCGTTGCTCGGCGATGCCCGCGATGAGCAGGATGCCGAGGACGACGCCGAAAACCGTGTACAGGAACAACATCAGGGCCTCCCGAGCAGACCGCGCCGGACGCGTTCGAGGTCGCGTGCGACGAGGCCGAGGTGGTCGTAGCGGCGGACGATGACCGCGCCGGTCGTGTCGCCGCCGGCGATCCGCCCGGCATCGCGGGCCAGGGTGCGCAGCGGGCCGATGACCACCACGTAGAGCCAGCCGAAGATCACGACGGTGAAGGTCGCGATGAGCACGCCGAGCAGCACCAGCTCGTTTCTCTCCGATGAGTGCGGAAGCGTCAGCGATGTCTCCGGCCGGTCGGTGACCACGGTGAGACCGAGCTGCCGGGTCTGTTCTGCCGTGGTCACCGGCGCCCAGCTGACGACGTGCCTGCGGCCGTCCACGTCGTGCAGGGCGGCGCCCGCTCCCGCGGTTTTCGCGGACTGGGCGGCCTGGTCGAGGTCCGGCCTGCTCAGCGACTCGAACGCGGTGAAGCCGGAGGTCGCGCCGATCACCAGCCGGTCGGCGTTGAGCAGCCGCGTGTTCCCCGGACCGGCCAGGGCGAGCGGTTGGATCAGCGCCTGCGGTTTGAACTCGGCGACGATCCGGCCCGCCTGGTCACCGGTGACCGGTACCGCGACGAAGACCCGCGGGGACACGCCCTGTGGCGCGCCGGCGGCGAGCGCCGGTTTGTCCGACGCGGCGATCACGCCGGCGTCGACGTCCTCGCCGGCTTTGGCCAGCACGGCGCCGCTCGGTGAGAGGTAGGCGGCTCCGCGGTACCGGGTTCGGGTGGCCACCAGCTGCGTGAGCAGACGGCCCGGTGTCTCGACGTCCTTCAGCGTCTTGATGCCCGCGGCGACGGCGTTGAGGTCGGACGCGCCGCTGTCCAGTGAACGTTGCAGCTGGCGAGCGGCCAGCGCGGTGCGCGTCTGCTGTTCGGCCATGACGCTCTGCGGGATGTCCTCGACCAGCCAGGACGAGGGAGCGGTCGCGATGGCCGCGCCGAGGCCCAGGAAAGCGGTGGCGCCGAGGGACCAGATGACGACGGCGATCGGGAGGTGGCGGCGGCTTCGCTTGGCGTTCCGCTTGGTCATAGCTTTCCTGCCAGCTGTTCGTCGGCCGGCCGCTCGGGCCTGGTTCTGCGCGCCTGGGCGAACGTGCGCGCGACACGTCCCGCCTCGCCGTGCTTCGGTCCGGGCCGTGCCGGTTCCGCCTCGCCGCTGACCTGACGGAGCCGGCGGATCGGACGCTGCACGAACAGGTACAGGGCCGCGAACACGACCACGATCAGGGCCGCCAGCATCCCGCCGGCGGTGAGGGCGCGACGACGGGAGTCGTCGGTGGCCACGGCGACGTCGGTGACGGGTTTGTTCGACACCACGCTCCAGCCGAGGGCGTTCGCCGGCGCCCGCCCGGTCAGGGAGGACCAGGCGAGCACGTCCGTCCGATCGCCCGTCTGCTGCGCCCGGCTGCCCACGGCGTTCTCACCGGGATCCGCAGCCGGTGGGACGAACCCGTCCGGTGGCTGTTTGACAGCGCCCACGCCGGCGATCACGGAGCCGGTTTTGTCGACCAGCCAGGTGCCCTCCGCGCCCGCCACCGTGAGCAGGTCGCTGAGCCGGTTCGGGTCGTAGTGCCCGACCAGGAGGTACTTCGCGTCCGCTGGTTTGCCGACGGGTGTGTACTGCACGATCTGATGTGCGGTGCCGACCTGGGCGATCTTCATGCCCGCTTCCTTCGGCAGGGGCTCGCCCAGCACCGCGGGCTGCGCGGCTTCACCGACCTGGGCGACCACGGTCCTGGTCGTCTGGTCCAGGACGTAGAGCGACTTCCAGATCCGCGCCCGGAACGGGATCAGCAGTGCGCGGTTGCGCTGCTTCAGCGATTCCTCGACGACGGTGGCGATCTCGGCCATGCTGCTCAGCCCGCCGTTGAGCGAGCGGGTGATGGCCTGGGCGGCCGCGGCCGTGCTCTCCCGCCGGGCGTCGAGCACGGACTGGGGTACCGGAGCGACCGCGCGCGGCCGCGCCAGGTAGGCGGTAGCGCCCCCTGCGAGCAGGGAGAACAGGATCAGCCCGACGAGCCAGGGGGCCAGCACACCGGGAACACGCGTGCGGCTCATCTTCCGATCGTCCTTCCAGCGAGCACGGTCGCGACCTTGTCGCGTGCCGAAGGGCTGTCGCGGATGTCCCTGGACACCTCGACGTGGACGAAGTCGGCGTTCTGCTCGGCGGAGTACCGCGCCTGCACGTTGGTGGTCGCCTCCAGACCGGGGCACCCGGTCTCCCAGGGCTTGCACACCGACAGGCCCGCCGACTCCAGCCCCTGGGCGATCCGCACCGCCGACGGGCTGTTCAGCGGCGGTCCCGCGGACACGACGACATCGCTGTCGGGGGCGGTCTCGTTCTGGAACCCGTGCAGCTGCACGACCGGTACCCGGCGTGTCACCAGCAGCTCGTGCACGTCCTCGAAGACGCTGTTGGTCGTGTGCGCCATGTCGGCCACCCGGTTCTCCGCGGCACGGCGGTGCGCCCCGGCGACCACCAGCACCGAGCCGGGGACCTTGCGGAACAGCTCGACACCGAGCGACTCGCTGTCCTGGTCGGCCTTGGGATGCGGGACCTCGACGCCCAGCCGGGAGCTCCCCGAGGTGTCGATCATGATCCGGCCCCAGCCGCGCTGGGGCTCGGCGTTGTCGGAGATCTCGTGGTACGTGCGTTGCGTCGCGGTGTCGACGCGTTCCCGGATGGTGTAGCCCGCCGTGGCGAGCACGTCCTTGGCCTCGTTCGGCACGTTGTCGAGGACGCGCTGCACGCCGTCGCGGACGGCGGTGCGCTCGGCCTGGGTCGGCCGCTGGTAGCCCGTCTCGGCGGACATGCCCTGGGCGAACTGCTGAACGTCGGACAGCAGGTCGGTCTTGCCGGCGGCTTCGGGTTTGTCTTCCTTCTTCTCACCGGAGGGAAGAAGAAGCAGCACGAGCCAGACGACGAAGATCGCGAAGACCAGCGCCACGCTCGCCCGTGCCGTCGGGCGGAGTTTGATCACAAATCGAACGTGACACGGCTACGGTGGGCGTCGCCGCCCGATGTAACTATCGTCCAACCACCACTGGACACCCGGATGGCCTGCCGCTGGTCACCTGGGTGGTGACCGGCCCCGTCAGTAGTCGTGCTCCGCGTCGTAGGCGATCATCGCGAGCTGCACGCGGTTGCCGCAGTCGAGTTTCACGAGCATGCGGCTGACGTGTGCCTTCACCGAGCCTTCGCTCATCTCGCAGGAACGCGCGATCTCCGCGTTCGCCAGGCCCTCCGCGAGCAGCCGCAGGACCTTGCGCTCGAGCTCGCTCAGCGCGGCCAACCGGGTTCGGGCGTGGTGCGCACGCCGCGGATCCCGGCCGCGGAACGTGGTGAGCAGCGACCGGGTCACCTGGGGCGCGAGAAAGGCGTCGCCGGCGGCTATCGCCCGCACCGCGTCGATGAGCGCTCGCGGTTCCATGTCCTTGAGCAGGAACCCCACGGCACCCGAGTGCAGCGCGCGCTGGACGTACCGGTCGTAGGTGAACGTGGTCAGCATCGCGACCGCGGTGGCCGGTACGTGCTTGCACACCAGTTCGGCCGCCGCCAGCCCGTCACCGTCGGGCATGTGGATGTCCATCAGCAGGACGTCGGGCCGATGTTCGTGAGCCAGCCGCAGCGCCTCGGATCCGCTGGCCGCCTCCGCCACGACCGTGACGTCCCGCGCGGTCTCCAGCACACCCCGGATGCCCGCCCTCACCAGCTGTTCGTCGTCGGCGACGACAACGGAGATCATCCGACCTCCTCGCTCGTCCCGAACACCGCGGTCACACCGAAGCCGCCGTCGGCCTCCGCTCCCCAGCTCAACCGGCCGCCGAGCCTGTCGATCTCCGCCGCCAGCGTCGCGAGGCCCCGTCCGGTGCCGGTGCCGCACGTCCGCGGTGGCCGTGCCGGTGCGCTGTTGCGGACCCTCAGGCGCGGCCTGCCCTCCATCATCCCGAACTCGACGACGACGTCCACCGGTCCCGCGTGCTTGTGCACGTTGGTCAACGCCTCCTGCACCACTCGCCGCACGGCGTCGGACAGCTCCGGCGGCAGAGTGCGCAGGTCAGCGGACAACGCCGACTCGACCCGCACGCCCGCTCGGCGCGAGCTCTCGATCAGGTCGTCCACCGTCACCGGTTCCGCGTCCAGCACGCCGATGATCTGGCGCAGGTCGCGCATGGCCTCACGGCTGGTCCCGCCGAGCAGCCGCGCGGTCTCGGTGTCCGCGGTGCCGGCGAGTTCCAGCTTGCCCGCGTGCAACGCGATGAGGCTCAGCTTGTGGCCGAGGACGTCGTGCATCTCGCGGGCGATCCGGTCACGTTCCCTGGCGACGGCCTGGTCCCGCTGCATCACCGCCATCTGCCGGTAACGGCGGATGTACAGGCCGATCGCGAGCGGAAGGACGATCTGCAACACCGTCTCCGACGCGACGAAGGTGGCGTTGAACGGCTCCTCGTCGGCCGGCAGGGGGAACAACAGCACCGCCGACGTCGCGGCGACCGCGAACGCACCGGCGGCGAGGCGGGCGCGGGTACCGACCGTGTACAGGGCGCAGAACGCCGCCGCGAAGACGGGGACCGGCGACAGGAAGCCGATCAAGGCGACCAGCACCGCCACGGTGGCGGGGAACTTCCTGCGCAACAAGAGCAGAACGGCGGCACCGACCGCACCGGCCGTCCCGCCGGGCTCGGTCGCGGAGACGACGTCGACGACCCCGCACACCACGACGGCCGCGACGTCGACCAGCAGCTGCGGTCTTCTCCTGCGAAAGCTCCGTTGGCACGCTTCGAACCTCTGGACCACGGAGCTGATCACGACCACCGGTCTCATTCGAATCGACGACAGGGCTGCGCCAACCCTCGAGCGGTGGCGACTCAAGTGTGCAGGGTCGCGTTTCCGGGCCGCACAAGACCGTCGAGCCTGCGGGCCAGGGCAGCGCGTTCGCGTTCGTTGCCGCACAACCGCAGGGCTGTCTTGAGCTCCACGCAGCCGGCGGGGGAGCGTAACCCCTTCGGGTAATGATCACCGTCGGACGGCACGGCAGGCGGGATGATCATGGTCGTGACGCTGGGACCGGAGTCGGTGACGTGGCGGCTCGGCTGGTACACCCGGTTCGAGCTGGTGGTGCTGGGCAGGGCGGTGCTGATGCAGGTCGCCCACCCGGTGATCGCCGCCGCGGTGAGCGACGGCTACCGCGCCGACCCGTTCGCGCGGCTGTCGCGGACGATCACGTCGTCGCAGCTGCGGTTGTTCGGTGGTGAGCTGGCCGCTCCCGAAGCGGAACGGCTGAAGCGGACGCACGCCTCGATTCCCGGCGCGGACGAGGAACTGTTCCGCTGGGTGCACGCCACCAGCTTCGACTCGCTGCTCACGGCGTACCGGTTGCTGCGGCCCCGGCTGCCCGCGATCCACGAAGCGCGGCTGTACCGGGAGTGGCGGGACACCGGGAGGTCGCTCGGCATCAGGACGATGCCGAGCGACCTCCCGGCGTTGCGGGAGTACGTCGACGAGGTGATCGCCACTCAGCTGACTCGCACCGACGGCGTGCCAGGCCTGTTGGAGGCCTTCGAACTGCGGACCGGTCGTGCGCCAGGAGGTGAGCACCTGCCGAGCTTGCTCTGGCCGTTCGTGCGGCCCGTCGCGGCACGGGTGCTGCCGGACTTCGCCGTCGGCACGCTGCCGCCGGAGTTGCGGGCGAAGCTCGGTCTGGAGTGGACGGACGGCGACGAGCGCAGGCTGCGCCGGTGGATCAGGACGATCCGGTTGGTCTCCGCGATCGTCCCGACCCGCCTGCTGCACTACCCGATGCCTTACCGCGCAATGGTCAGTGCGCGATCATCACGTGCTTGACGCGCGTGTAGTCCTCAAGGCCGTGCATCGAGAGGTCCTTGCCGTAACCCGAGGCGCCGAACCCACCGTGCGGCATCTCGGACGCCACCAGGCCGTGCGTGTTGACCCACACGACGCCGAAGTCGAGCCGTGACGTCAGCGCCGCGGCACGGCTCGTGTCACGGGTCCAGATCGACGACGCGAGTCCTTGCGGCACGCCGTTGGCCAGCGCCACAGCCTCATCGTCGGACGCGAACGACTGCACGGTGATCACCGGCGCGAACGCCTCCTCCTGCACGAGCTCGTCGTCCTGCGCGAGCCCGGAGAGCACGGTGGGCTCCAGGAAGAAGCCGGCCGAACCGTGCTGCCTGCCACCACAGTGGACGGTCGCGGACGACCTTCCGAGCAGCCCGAGCACGCGGTCCAGCTGGGCCTTGCTGTTCAACGGACCGAAGTCCTGCCCCGGCACGGACGCGGACGCCGCCTTCGTCAGCGCCGCGACGAACTCGTCGTGCACGCCCGAATGCACCAGCACACGGGTGGCGGCGGTGCAGTCCTGGCCCGCGTTGTAGAAGGCGGCGCCCACGACGCCCTCCGCCGCGGCCGTCACGTCGACGTCGTCGAACACCAGAACCGGCGCGTTGCCACCGAGTTCGAGGTGCGTGCGCTTCACGGTCGCGGCCGCGCTGCGAGCCACCTCGATGCCGGCCCGCGTCGAGCCGGTCAGCGACACCATGGCCGGCACCGGGTGTTCGACGAGCAACCGGCCCGTGTCGCGATCGCCCAGCACGACGTTGAACACGCCTGCCGGCAGCACCTGTGCGGCAAGGGTTGCCAGCAGCACGGTCGACGACGGCGTGGTGTCGGCGGGCTTGAGCACGACCGTGTTGCCCGCCGCGAGCGCCGGCGCGATCTTCCACACCGCCATCATCAGCGGGTAGTTCCACGGCGTGATCTGCGCGATCACGCCGACCGCCTCACGCCGCTGGTAGGAGGTGGCGCCGGGGAGGTACTCGCCCGCGGCTGCGGTGCCGAGCGCGCGGGCGGCACCGGCGAAGAACCGGATCTGGTCCACGCACTGCGGGATCTCGTCGCCGAGCACGACCGGCCGGATCTTGCCGGTCTCGCGGACCTCCGCGTCGGCGACCGCTTCCGCGTTGGCCTCCAGCAGATCCGCGAGTTTCAGCAACGCCAGCTGGCGTTCGCCGGGAGTCGTGCGGGACCACGCGGGGAAGGCCGCCTCCGCCGCGCGCACCGCCGCGTCGACCTCGGCGGCGCGGGAGATGACGGCGCGGCCGAACTCCTCGCCGGTCGTGGGATCGATCAACGCCGAGGTCTCCTGTGCGGAGGCCGCTGCGCCGTTGACGAAGTTCGCGACGGTCACGTGTGCTCCAGATGCGTCGGGGCGAACATGCGCAACACCGCGGGCAGCACCACCACGTGCGGGCCGTCCCCGGCGAACGCCTTGGCGAGATCTTCGCGCAGCGACTCGGGTGTGCTGCGGGTGGCGGGCACGCCGAACGCCTCGGCGAGCGCCACGAAGTCCGGCCGGGCCAGCTCGGTGGCGGTGGCCTGGCCGAACGCGTCGGACATGTACTCGCGCAGGATGCCGTAGCCGCCGTCGTCGACGATCAGCCACACGACGCGCGAACCGTGCTGGGCGGCCACGGCCAGTTCCGAGATCCCGTACATCGCGCCGCCGTCACCGGACACCGCGAGCACCGGCCCGTCCACCGCCGCCGCGACGCCGAGCGCGGCAGGGAAGCCGTAACCGAGTCCGCCGGCGCCCTGGGCCGAGAACTGCTCGCCACCCCGCGGGTCCCAGGCCGACCAGGCCCAGTAGGCCAGGATCGTCATGTCCCAGCACGTCGGCGTGCCGTCCGGGACAGCCGCGCGCACCGCGCCCAGCACCTGCCACTCCAGGTCCAGTTCCTGCGTGGCCAACCGTTCCCGGACCTGGTCCAGGAGCGTGCGGACGCGGCCCTCCGCAAGCCCGTCCGCCGGCCGGGCCCTCACCCCGGAAACCAAGGCGCGCAACGCGTGCCGCGCGTCGGCGTGGATGCCGAGTGCCGGGTAGTTCGACTCCAGCTTGCCGAGGTCGGCCTCGATCTGGATCACCGCACCACGTGGCTGGAACGTCCGGTAGTTGCTCGACAGCTCACCCAGCCCCGAACCGACGACCAGCAGCACGTCCGCGTCCGCCAGGAACTCGGTGGTGTACCGGTCCTCCAGCCACGACTGCGCGGAAAGCGGGTGTTCCCAGGGGAAGTTGCCCTTGCCGCCGAACGTCGTCACGACCGGCGCCCGCACCTTCTCCGCCAGTTCCAGCACTTCGTCCGCGGCAGCGCCACCACCGGCCAGGATCACCGGCCGGGCAGCCCCGTCCAGCAACCTGACGGCCTCGGCCACGAGCTCCGGACGTGGATGAAGCTCGCGCGGAGACCACGACACCGAGGTCACCGGCGGCACGGAAGCCGGTCCGAGCAGCACGTCCTGCGGGATCTCCACCCACACCGGCCCGAACGGCGCGCTCAGCGCGATCTCCCAGGCCTCGGCCAGCGCGGACGGGATCTGCGAGGCGTGCCGCACCACCCGAGCGTGCTTGACCACGTCCCGGAACGACGCCAGCTGATCAGTCAGCTCGTGCAGGTACCCGCCCCGCACGCCACCGAGACCGGCGGCCGGGATCTGCGACGAGATCCCCAGCACCGGTGCCGAGGCGGCGGCGGATTCCTGCAGCCCGGCAAGGGTTTGCAGCGCGCCCGGCCCGGTCGACACCAGCAACGGCGTCACGGAACCGGTGATCCGCGCGTGCCCGTCGGCGGCGAAAGCGGCGTTGACCTCGGTCCGCGAACCGACGTACCGCAGCTCGGATCGGCGAAGCGCGTCGAACAGCCCGAGCGCGTGCTGGCCGGGGATGCCGAAGACGGTGTGCGCGCCGAGCGCTTCGAGCGTCTCGACGACGACATCGCCACCGTTTCGCCGAGAAGAAGCCGGCACAGTCACTTGCCCTCCTTCAGCGCCAACAAGCTCACCAGGTCGAAAGCCACGTGTGACGCTGCCACAGAAGTGATGTCCGCGTGGTCGTAGGCCGGCGCGACCTCGACGACATCCGCCCCGACCAGGTTCAGTCCGCGCAGCCCGCGCAGGATCTCCAGCAGCTCCCGCGAGGTCATCCCGCCGGCCTCCGGCGTTCCCGTACCCGGAGCGTGCGCCGGATCCAGCACGTCGATGTCGATCGACACGTACAACGGCCGTGAGCCGATTCGCTGCCGTAGCGCGTCCACTGTCTCGTCGACGCCCCGCCGCATGACGTCCGCCGAAGTCACGATGCCGAACCCGAGCCGCCGGTCGTCCTCGAGATCCTTCCTGCCGTACAACGGACCCCGCGTGCCGACGTGCGAGATCGCCTCGGTGTCGAGGATTCCGTCCTCGACCGCGCGCCGGAACGGCGTCCCGTGCGTGTGGGGCTCGCCGAAGTAGGTGTCCCACGTGTCGAGGTGCGCGTCGAAGTGCAGCAACGCCACCGGCCCGTGGATCCGCGAAACGGCCCGCAGCAACGGCAACGCGATCGTGTGGTCACCGCCGATGGTCACCAGCCGGGTCCCGTCGCGCTGCAGATCGGACGCGGCGCCCTCGATCGTCTCGATGGCCTCGCCGATGTGGAACGGGTTGACCGCGATGTCCCCGCCGTCCGCGACCTGGATCCGTTCGAACGGCGACACGTCCAGGCCGGGGTGGTAGGGCCGGAGCAGCCGGGACGCCTCCCGCACGGCCGAGGGCGCGAACCGCGCACCCGGCCGGTACGAGACGCCGGTGTCGAACGGGACTCCCACCACCGCGACGTCCGCGTGCGCCACCTGGTCGAGGCGGGGCAGCCGCGCGAAGGTCGCCGGGCCCGCGTAGCGCGGGACCTGGGAGGAGTCGACGGGGCCGATCATGCGGTCACCAGTTCCTCTTCGGTTGATTCTCCCGCCAGCCTGCGGTCCCAGTTCGCGAGCACCGCGGCATCGGTCGCGGGGGTGGCCAGGCTGACCACGACGTACGTCACGAAGGACGCGCCGAGGCTGTAGTAGATGGCTTCGTTCGCGTACACGCCCACGAACACCATGAACCCGATCGCCGTCAGCGACCCGATGGCCATCGACACCATCGCGCCGAGCCGGGTGCCGCGCTTCCACACCAGACCGCCGATGATCGCGACCAGCAGCCCGCCGACGAGGATGTTGTAGGCGACCGTCAACGCGGCCACGACGTCGTTGAGCGCCACCGCGATGGCGATCGCGACGACACCGATCACGAGCGTGAACATCCGGTTGTCGTGGACGTCCGAGGCGGTGTTGCGACCGGCCGTGGCTTTGCGACGCCAGATGTCGTTGGACGCCACCGTGGCGCAGGCGATGAGAGCGCCGGACGAGGTGGACATCATGGCGGCCAGCGCGGCGGCGAGCACGAGCCCGCGCACACCGGTCGGCAGCAGTCCCTCGACGATCGTCGCGAACGCCTCGTCCTTGTTCGCGATGTTCGGGTACAGCGCCTTGCCCGCGAGGCCGATCAGCGCACCCGCGACCGCGTAGACGAGGCAGTAGAGGCCGGAGGTGACGCCGCCCCACGTCGCGACCTCCGGCGACTTCGCGGTGAACACGCGCTGCCAGATGTCCTGGCCGATCAGCAGGCCGAACACGTAGATCAGCAGGTAGGTGACGATCGTGCTCGCGCCGATGTTGCCCACGTCGAACATCGCCGGATCGTCGAGACGTTCCTTGATGCCGGCGAAGCCGCCCGCGGTCGCGAGGCTGATCGGCAGCAGCAGGAACAGGATGCCGACCGTCTTCACGACGAACTGCACGATGTCGGTGAGCGTGATCGACCACATGCCGCCCAGAACGCTGTACAGCACCACGATGCTGCCGCCGATGATCACGCCGACGGACTTCGGCAGTCCGAAGAGGACGTTGAAGATGGTGGAGTACGCGATCGTGGACGTGACGGTGAGCATCAGCGTGTAGGCCGCCATCACCAGACCGGAGACGGTGCTGGAGTTGCCGCCGTAGCGGAGATCGAGCATCTGGGAGACGGTGTAGACCTTCAGCTTCACGATCCGGCGCGCGAAGAGCGCGCTCAGCAGCAGGATGCCGAGGCCGATGGCGAACACCATCCAGGCGCCGGAGATGCCGAACTTGTAGCCGAGCCCGACGCCGCCGATGGTCGACGCGCCGCCGAGCACGACGGCGGACATGGTGCCGGAGTACAGGCCGAAGCCGAGCCTGCGTCCGGCGACCAGGTACTCGCTCTTGCTGGTGGCGCGGCGCATGCCCCACCAGCCCATGCCGAGCATGCCGAGCACGTAGGCGGCGATGACCGCGTAGTCGAGAGCCACTGTTGGACCTCCTTGGGTTGCAGGTCACAGTAGGAACGCGTGCTGGCGCCGGTAAGTGGTCGTTGTGCACAATCCTGGGCTTATGGTTGTGCAAACCGTCCCACTCAGAGATCTGGTGGCGCGAGTCGATCTCGGGCTGACCGTCCTGTGTGGAGCCGACGGGCTGGACCGGCCGATCCGGTGGGCGCACGTGTCCGAGCTGGAGGACCCGACGCCGTACCTGGTCGGGGAGGAGCTGCTGCTCACGGCCGGGGTGCGGTTCCCGGCGGACGTGTCCGCGTACGTCGCCGGGCTGGTCGCGTCCGGGGTCTCGGCGATCGGGTTCGGCGTCGAGCCGGAGTTCCCGACGGTGCCGTCGTCGCTGGTGCCGGCCTGCGAGGCGCACGGGATGCCGTTGCTGGAGGTGCCGCCGTCGACGCCGTTCCTCGCGGTGTCGCAGGCGCTGGGCGCGCTGCTCGCCGAGATCGCGGTGCGGGAGCAGCGGATGCTCGCGGACAGCCAGCGCGCCCTGACCCGCGCGGCCACCCGTGTCCGTCCCGTCGAGTCGGTGCTGACGACGCTGGCCGTGGTGCTGAACTGCCGGGCCGATCTCGTGGATCCCGCCTCGGCACCGGACGACGTCGCGACGCTGGCCCGCCGGGTCGCGTCCGGTTCGGGACCCCGTTCGGCCTCGGCCCAGGTGGGTGGAGAGCACGTCACGCTCGACCCCGTGGAGTCCGCGGTGCTCGTGGTGCGCCGGTCGACGTCGCTGTCGCCCGCCGAACGCGCCGTCGTCGCGGTGGCGCTGGCGTTGCTCGGGCTGCTGCGGCGGGACCTGGCGAGCGAACGCGGCCAGATCGCCCGGCTCGCGGCCTCGGCGTTGCTGCGGTCGCGGGTGACGGGGGTGGGGAACGTGCTGGGG
>NZ_MUYM01000118.1:951-1071 GCF_002150765.1 Lentzea kentuckyensis | reverse complement strand
CGCTGCAGGCCAAGCTTCGCCGAACCCCTCAGGACGCCGCTGCCTGGGCCCAGCTCGGTGCCACGCACGTCGAACTCGCCCGCGTCACGTTCGACGCCCAGCACTACACCCGCGCCGAGA
>NZ_MUYM01000118.1:0-888 GCF_002150765.1 Lentzea kentuckyensis | reverse complement strand
CTCGGTGACGACGCTGGCGCTTCCGTTGCGCTGCAACGCATGCTGGACCTGCGACCGGGTGTCGCCTCGTTCACCCGCGCCGCTTACCACTTCGAGTTGCACGGCCGGCTGGACGACGCCAGGGAGGCGTTGAACCGGGCGTTGGAGGCGGCCACCTCGGCTGAGGAGGCGGAGTTCTGCCGCTTCCAGCTGGACGAGTTGAAGGGGCGCACCAACGAGGAGGCGCTCGAGGTCTATCGCGGGCTCGTGTCGAAGGTGCCGTCGCCGGAGTACCTGGTGAAGTACGGCAGGGCACTGGACAGGGCCGGCCGGCCGCAGGAGGCGCGGGTTCAGCACGACCTGGCGTTGCGACAGCTGCGGGCTCTTGGCGGCGACGACCTGACGGCGGCCTTGATCGCCGCTGATCACGGGGATCCCGTCGAGGCGTTGCGGTTCGCCGAGAAGGAGTGGGCGAAGCGGCAGAGCGTCTTCACCGCGGACGCGATGGCGTGGGCCCTGCACGTCAACAAGCGGTCCGCGGAAGCACTTCCGTACTCCGACAAGGCTGTTGCGCTGGGGTGGCGTGATCCTGAGGTCCTGCGCCACCGCGAGGCGATTCTGGGGAGCTTGCGATGAGGGTGTTCGTGCTGGTGTTGTTCGGAATGCTGCTGATGGGCGGGGTCGCGCAGGCGCACCCGCTGAGCAACCTCAGCGTGAACCACTACGACGGCCTGCGGGTGTTCCCCGACCGGATCGAGCTGCGGTCCGTTGTGGACAGTGCGGAGATCCCGACCCTGCAGGACCGCGAGTTCGTCGACGCCCGCAAGCGTTGTTCGGAACGCGCGAAGTCGTTGAACGCCATGGCCGACGAACGCGTGCTGTCGTTCGAGGTCCGCGACGCCGACGTGG
>NZ_MUYM01000117.1 GCF_002150765.1 Lentzea kentuckyensis | reverse complement strand
GACACCGCTTCACCGTCGGCCTCAGGCAACCGCGGGCTGGCCACCGGGCAGTTCTTCACGCAGGACGGGAAACTCGTCGCGACGGTGGTGCAGGAAGGCCTGATCCGGGTCCTCAAGCCCTCACCCGGCGAGGACTCGCACTAGAAATTTTCGCGCGGACGGAAACCTTTCCGGCGGCCGCGGCAACCAGGTGCGGAAGACGATCGAGCCCTGGGAGTTGCTGCGATGAAGAAGGCCGTGTCCACACCGGACCGGAGGCGGACGCGCACCCGTCACCGAAGGACGATCGCACTGGCGCTGAGCGCGTCCGCGGTCGCCGGGTCCTGCCTGTCCTACGTGCTGTTCACGAAGGACGACTCGGACGCGGTGTCCGTGGACGCCGCCGCCTACTACCAGTTCGTCTCCGCGCGCAGCGGCAACGCCCTGGACGTGGCCGGCGCGGACCACGCGGACGGCGTCCGGATCCAGCAGGAGCAGCCCGCCACCGGTTCCGCCAGCCAGCAGTGGCGGGTCAGGCCGGTCGGGGACGGCTTCTACCAGCTGGTCAACCACAACAGCTCGAAGGTTCTGGGCGTACGCGACACCTCTGCCGCCAACGTCGAGCAGCAGTCGGACACCGGCGCGCCCTCCCAGCAGTGGAAGATCAGCGAGACCGGCGACGGCGAGGTGAAGATCGTCTCGCGCAGCAGCGGGATGGTCCTCTGCGTGAACGAGGGCGCTGACGCCCAGGCGGTCGTGCAGGCCACCGATCAGGGTGGCGCCGGTCAGCGGTGGAAGCTCGCGAAGGCCGCTGCCCCCGCCACGCCCAAGCCTCCCGCGGTGGTCGCGCAGCCGCTGCCCGCGCCGGCCACGTCCGCCACACCGTCCACACCGAACCCCGCGGCGTCCGGTCAGTACTCCTGGCGCAACGTGCCGATCGCGGGCGGCGGCTTCGTCACCGGGTTCGTGTTCAACCCCAGCCGCAAGGACCTGTTGTACTCGCGCACCGACATGGGTGGCGCGTACCGCTGGGATGCCAAGGCGGGCCAGTGGATTCCGCTGACCGACTGGGCCGGGGACTGGAACCTGCTCGGCATCGAGAGCATGGCGACCGACCCGGTCGACCCCGAGCGCCTGTACCTCGCCACCGGTACCTACACCAACGAATGGGCCGGCAACGGTTCGATCCTGCGCTCGGCCGACCAGGGCAGAACGTTCCAGCGCACCAGTCTGCCGTTCAAGCTCGGCAGCAACGAGGACGGCCGGTCCATGGGCGAGCGGCTCGTGATCGACCCCGCCGACCACGGCACGCTGTACCTGGGCACCCGCAAGAACGGGCTGTGGCGCAGCACCGACTACGGCGTGACGTGGAGCCAGGTCTCGAGCTTCCCCGTCAAGGACGGCGGCAGCAGCGGTGTCGGTCTGTCCTTCGTCACCTTCGGGCCGGCCGGCAGCAGGACGATCTACGTGGGTGTCGCCGACCGGACCACGTCGCTGTACCGCTCGACCGACGGCGGCACCACCTGGCAGGCCGTGCCCGGTCAGCCCACCGGACACCTGCCGCACCACGGTGTCCTGTCCGGTGACGGCACGTTGTACCTGACCTACACCGACGTCCCCGGCCCGAACGGGGTGAAGGCCGGTTCGGTGTGGAGGTACACGCCGTCCAGCGGCGCCTGGAAGGACATCTCGCCGGTGCCGGGCAACGGTTTCGGCTTCGCCGGTCTCGCGGTGGATCCGCAGCGCCCTGCCACGGTGATGGTCACGACCCTCGACCGCTGGTGGCCGTCGGACGAGCTGTTCCGCTCCACCGACGGTGGCGGCAGCTGGAAGGCGCTCGGCGACACGTCCGTGCGTGACGCGTCCGGTGCGCCGTACGTCGGCACCCACATCGGTCACTGGATGGGCGCGATGGCCATCGATCCCTTCGACTCCGGCCACGTGCTCTACGGCACAGGGTCAGGTCTGTGGGCGAGCAAGGACGTGACCGCGGCGGACAACGGCGGCTCCACCCACTGGACGATTCCCGTCAAGGGACTGGAGGAGACCGCGGTTCTCGGCCTGATCACGCCACCCAGCGGCAAGCTGGTCAGCGCTCTCGGTGACATCGGCGGGTTCCGCCACGACGATCTGACCAAGGTGCCGGCCGCGGCCTCGTCCGGACCGCGGTTCTCCAACACCACCGGCATCGACTTCGCCCAGGCCAAGCCGAACGTCGTGGTCCGCGTCGGCTACGGCAACGAGGCACGCGGCGCCTACTCCTCCGACGGCGGCGCCACCTGGGCGGCGTTCGCGGGCTCTCCGGTGAGCGCGGCCGGCGGCGGCACCGTGGCGGTCTCGGCCGACGGCGGCACCGTCGTGTGGACGGCCTCCGGGCAGCTGCCGTACGTCTCCACCGACCAGGGCAGGACCTGGAAGGCGTCCGCCGGCCTGCCGTCCGGCACGGCTGTCGTGGCCGACCGCGCCACGGCGAGCACCTTCTACGCCCTCAGCGGTGGCACCCTGTTCGCCAGCACCGACGGCGGCAAGACGTTCACCGCCCGTGCCACCGGTCTCGCCGGCGGTCGCGTCAAGGCGGCTCCCGGCGCCGCGGGGGACCTGTGGCTCACGCACGGCGGCGGCCTCCTGCACTCCACCGATGGTGGGGCGAGCTTCACCCAGCTCAAGGGCGTGCAGAGCGCCGACGGCATCGGCTTCGGCAAGGCTGCTCCCGGTGCCCGGTACCCGGCCCTGTACCTCATCGGCACGGTGAACGGCGTCACGGGGATCTTCCGGTCCGCCGACGGTGGCACGGCCTGGACGAGGATCAACGACGACCGCACCCGGTTCGGCGGCACCGTCGGCGGTGTCATCACCGGCGATCCCGACGTGTACGGCCGGGTCTACGTGGGCTCCAACGGTCGCGGCGTGCTGGTCGGCGAGCAGTCCTGATCACCGGGCTGGCCACGGCCCATGCCCCGGGCCGTGGCCAGCCCGGCCTTCCAGAGCAACAAGTACATTGCCGCCCACTGGGGCACCGCAGGGAGAGGGCAACCGAGAAAACATGGTCGTCGACCACAGATCGGCGGAGTTCCACGACTTCTTCGAACGCCACCACGCCGAACTCGCCCGCTTCGCCTGGTTGCTGACCGGCGAGGCGGATGCCGCCGATGATCTGGCGGCGGACGCCCTGGTCGCGCTGTGGCAACGCTGGGACAGGATGCGCGCGGCGGAGCACCCGCTCGCGTACGCCCGTGGCGTCGTCGCCAACATGGCACGGGAACGCGTCCGGGCGGCGACGCGCGAACGGCGCCGGATCGCGGTGTTCTGGTCTCGTGGCCCCGAACAGGTGCAGGGCCCGGACGTCGCCGCGGTGGTGGACGTACGGGCGGCACTCGACAGGTTGCCGTTCCGCAAGCGGGCCTGCGTCGTCCTGCGACACGCCTTCGACCTGTCGGAGAAGGAGACCGCGCTCGCGTTGGGCATCTCGGTCGGTGCGGTGAAGAGCCAGACCTCGAAGGGAATGGCCGAGTTGGAACGCGTGCTCGGTGCGCGAGCGGCCGCGAACGTGGTCGTGGGAAGGGGGAGTCGGTGAACGACCAGATCAGCAGGCGACTGAGGGAAGCGGCCGAGGCGCATCAACCCGACCGCGTCCGGATGCTCGCCCGCGTCAACCGCGGCATGGCCGCCACCACGTCGACTCGTCCCGCGTCCGGCATCAGCAGGTCATGGTCCAGGGCGACGCTCGCCGGCGTGGCCGCGGCCGGTGTCCTGGTCACGGCGGGAATCGCCTTCGCGGGCATCGTCCGGACCGGTCCGCCCGCGGAGACGACCATGCCCGCCGCCCCGAACTCGGTGAGCACGCCCAGCCCCACGCCGCCGAGCCCCACCGGCAGCACGGCGCCGCCGGTCAGCACCCGGCAGGACCCGCCCGGCACCCCGAACCCGCCCTCCACCACGGAGGACCGGCCGGCGGACGGACCGTTGTCGTCGAAGGGATCCGTCGACCCGAACAGCCACACCTTCTGGACCCAGGACAAACTCGTCCTCGACGTGGCCGCGCCGCTGACCAAGCTCACGGTGCAGGTGCACATCGCCCAGACCGGCGGGGTGCAGAGCTCCGGCCAGTGGCAGACCGGGCCCGCCGACGACTTCACCGTCACCGTGCAGGAGATCGACGGTGAGGTGGTCTACCGCTGGGAGCTCAAGCCCGGCCGCACCGTGCCGGCCGCACAGCAGGTCTTCGCGGTGCAGTACAACCACACCCGCGGCGATCGTGACGGGAAGGCCGACCGGTACGGCGTGATGGCCACGGCGGCGGGTCACGACCACGCCGTGTGGGGCGGCTTCAAGCGTTAGTCGGTACGGCGGCGCCGGTGCGTCGGGCGCAGGTTCGCCGGCGGTGTCAACGCCCGCGTCTCGACGCGCTCCAGCACCACCGAGCTGGTCAGGTTCCGCACCTCGGTCCGCGACGCGATCTTGTCCATCAGGAACGCCTGCAGGTGCGTGGAATCGGCCACCGCGATGTGGATCAGGAAGTCGGCCTGCCCGGAGACGTGGAACACCGACCGCGTCTCCGGCTGAGCCATCACGAACGCGCGAAACGCCGCCACCACCGGCCGGGTGTGCGGCCGCACGTTCACCGCCACCACCGCCTCCAGGGGCAGCCCGGTCGTGGCCGGGTCGACGACGGCGTGGCACCCGGTGATCACGCCGAGTTCGCGCAGCCGGCGCACCCGTTGCAGGCAGGAGGACGGCGCCAGTCCGACGATCTCCGCCAGCGCGCGGTTCGGCAGGGTGGCGTCGTTCTGCAACTCCTCCAGGATGTGCCAGTCGACCGAATCCAGTTCGGCTTGTTCGCGCATAAGCGAACATCGTACTGACCAGCTGGAACTCACACGAACAAAGCGCCGACGATCGGCGGCATGCACATCGCGTGGACGTCGTTCCTGGTTGCCCTGTTGATCATCATGATCGTGCCGGGGCCGGACTTCGTGCTGATCATGGGCAACGCGGTGCGCAGCCTCAAACGAGGCATCGAGGCGGCGCTGGGCGTCGTCGCCGGGCTGCTGGTCCACGCGACGCTGGCGACGATCGGGCTGAGCGCGCTCGTGGCCGCGGTGCCGACGGCGTTGCTCGTGGTCAAGGTGATCGGCGCGCTGTACCTGGCCTACCTCGGGTTCATGACCTTCAGGACCGCGAACAAGCCGGCGGGCGAACAGCAGGCCGGCGGCAACGTGTTCCTGCGCGGCCTGCTGTGCGATCTGTTGAACCCCAAGGTGATGCTCACGTTCCTGAGCCTCATTCCGCAGGCGATGGACCCGAGCGGTGAGCCGCTCCCGCAGGCCGCACTGCTGAGCGCCGTGACGGTCGGGGTTTTCGCGCTGTTCTGGGTCATCGTCGTGCCGCTGGCGCGTCAGCTGGGCGCGCTGCTGAGCAGGCCCAGGATCCGCGCCACGTTCGAGCGGGTGTGTGGTACCGCTCTCATCGGGATGGCGGCGTCAGTCCTGGCCGCCTAGTGCCGCACTAGGACCAGGTGACGGTCAGCTCGTCCCTGGTTCCGAACCGGATCAGGTGCCGTTCCACGACGTCGCGCAACCGGGCCACGTCCTCCTCCGACGAAGACGCCACCCGCATCACCAACGCGTCGTCCAGAGCCTCGAACTCGGCCAGGCCGAGCGAGAACCGGACGAAGCCGCGTCCGTCCTCCCAGGACCCTTCGAGGTCCTTGTGCGTGAAGTGCTTCACCAGCTGCGATCCGTACCTGGAGGCACGGTCGGTCGCCGAGCGTCCCACGCTCGTGAATTCCGTCATGAAGCCAACTTACGCCTAGCCATACGTACCGGCACGTGACGTGGTTCACCTGGCAAAACGGAGTCTGAGAACACCCTGTGACGTCTCGCGTAAACAAGAAGAACACGGCAGGCTGTCGCGTATGACGGAAGGCAAAGCACGTATCGCGGTCACCGGTCTCGCCACGATGGGCAGCAACCTCGCGCGCAACCTCGCGCGCCACGGCTTCAAAGTCGCCGTGCACAACCGGACGCCCGCGAAGATGAAGGCCCTGCTCGACGAGCACGGCCACGAGGGTGACTTCGTCGGCGCCGAGACGCTGCAGGATCTGGTCGACAGCCTGCAGACGCCGCGCCAGATCATCATCATGGTCAAGGCGGGTGGCCCCACCGACGCCGTCATCGACGAGCTGAGCGGGCTGCTGGAGTCCGGTGACATGGTCATCGACGGCGGCAACGCCCACTACGCCGACACGCGCCGCCGCGAAGCCGCGCTGAAGGAGAAGGGGCTGCTGTTCGTCGGCGCCGGCATCTCCGGTGGCGAGGAGGGCGCGCTCAACGGCCCCAGCATCATGCCGGGCGGTCCCGCCGAGTCGTACAAGCACGTCGGTCCGGTCTTCGAGGAGATCGCGGCCAAGGTGGACGGACAGCCGTGCTGCGTGCACGTCGGGCCGGACGGCGCCGGGCACTTCGTGAAGATGGTGCACAACGGCATCGAGTACGCCGACATGCAGCTGATCGCCGAGGCGTACGACCTGCTGAGCCGCATCGGCGGGCAGACGCCGGCGGAGATCTCCGAGGTCTTCACCCAGTGGAACTCGGGCGACCTGGAGTCGTACCTGGTCGAGATCACCGCCGAGGTGCTCAAGCACGCCGACGCGAACGGCACGCCGCTCGTGCAGGTCATCGAGGACGCCGCCGAGCAGAAGGGCACCGGCCGCTGGACCGTGCAGGAGGCGCTGGAGCTGGGCGTCCCGGTCACCGGCATCGCCGAGGCCGTGTTCGCGCGTTCGCTGTCCGGCCACACCGACCAGCGCAAGGCCGTGCGCGACGCGTTCGGTGCCAACGAGGTCGTGGCGAAGCCGGACGCCGAACTGGTCGACGACGTGCGCCAGGCGCTCTACGCGTCGAAGGTCGTCGCGTACGCGCAGGGCTTCGACATGATCCGCGAGGCGTCGAAGAACTTCGACTGGAACATCGACCTCGGCGCGATGGCGACGATCTGGCGCGGTGGCTGCATCATCCGCGCGCAGTTCCTCAACCGCATCCGCGAGGCGTACGACGCGAACGCCGATCTCGCGTCTCTGTTGGTGGACAACTACTTCCGCGACGCCGTGCAGAACGCTGAGGCCGCTTGGCGCAGGGTTGTGGTGCGAGCGGTGGAATCCGGCGTGCCCACTCCTGGCTTTGTGTCCGCTTTGGCCTACTACGACGCGCTTCGCTCCGAAAGGTTGCCTGCCGCGCTCGTTCAGGGACAACGGGACTTTTTTGGCGCACACACGTACAGGCGGATCGACCGGCCCGGTAGCTTCCACACGTTGTGGTCGGGTGATCGATCAGAGGTGGAAGCGTGAAATTTCGAATTCTGGGGGCGGTCGTCGCTGCGGCGGCAGGGTTGACCCTGACGTCGAGCGGTGGCGCGGTGGCCGTCGGCAACGAGGCGCTGACCGGTGATCTCGACGCGATTCTGGCCGACCCGGCGCTCACCGGCGCCAGTGTCGGCCTGGTCGTGCGGGACGCGAACACCGGCGAAGTCGTGTACACGCGAACAAGTGCACGTCGTCAGCAGATCGGCTCGAACATGAAGGTGCTGACGACGACGGCTGCCCTCGAGCTGCTCGGTCCTGACTTCAAGTGGAAGACCGAGCTGCTCTCGACCGGCACTCGCAACGGGTCGACGTTGCAGGGCGATCTCGTCCTGCGCGGCACCGGTGACCCGACGATGAGCCGATCCAGGTACGCGGCACTGGCGACGACGCTGAAGAACAGCGGTGTCACGAAGATCAGCGGTTCGCTGGTCGTCGACAACACGGCGTTCGACGCGCAGCCGTACGGTGCCGGCTGGGCGTGGGACGACGAACCGTTCGCCTTCAACGCGGAGACCTCCGCGTTGACGCTGTCGCCGGACGCGAAGTTCAGCGCCGGCACGGTGATCGTGCGCGTCAAGCCGGGCGCCGCGGCGGGTGCTCCGGTCGTCGCCACGGTCGAGCCGGAGAACGACGTCGTGAAGGTGATCAGCACGGCGACCACCGGCAACGGCGGTGTCAGCATCGAACGCGAGCACGGCTCGAACATCATCCGGGTCACCGGCTCGACGAACGTCGAGACGACGGCCCTGTCCACGGTCAAGGACCCGACCAGTGTCGTCACGTCCGTGTTCCGCAACGCGTTGCGGGACAACGGGATCGAGTTCACCGGTGACGTCCGGCGGGCGGCTGCGCCCGCCGGTGCCGCGGTGCTCGCGTCCGACCAGTCGATCCCGCTGGGACAGCTGCTCAGGCCGTTGCTCAAGGACAGCAACAACATGCTGGCCGAGGTGCTGGTGAAGTCCGCCGGCAAGTCGTTCACCAACGGCGTCAACCAGCTCAGCACCAAGTGGAGCGGTCTCGGCGTCGACCCGAACGGGGTCGAGGTCTTCGACGGCTCCGGCCTGTCCCGGCTGGACCAGTTCTCGCCGGACTTCCTGGCGTCGATCCTGATCAAGGCGAAGACGAAGCCGTGGTTCGCCACGTGGCGGGACTCGCTGCCGATCGCCGGTGTCGACGGCACCCTGGTCAACCGCATGAAGAACACTCCGGCCGCGAACAACGTGCGGGCGAAGAGCGGATCGTTCAGCGGTGTTTCGGCGCTGACCGGCTACGTGACCACGCAGGCCGGCCGGGAGCTCGTGTTCTCGATGGTGCAGAACAACGTCCTGTTGTTCAACAACCCGAAGAGCATCGAGGACCGGATCGCCGTGCGCCTGGCCTCCGACGGCGGTACCCAGGTGGCGACGCAGCAGACCCAGGTGCCGCAGCAGCGCAAGGCGCCGGCCCAGGAACGCACCAAGGTTCCCGCGAAGGAACGCTTCGACGTGGAGTGCTCCTGGATCAACGCCTGCTAGCAGGCTGAACAGAACTGGAGCCGCCTCGGGAAACCGAGGCGGCTCCAGTGTTTTCCAGTGCCGGCCGCGACACTAGGCAGGCGCCGGCACCGGCTCCAGCCCGTTGCGGTCCGGGTCGACCAGGTACACGCGGGCGTTCGAGATGTCGAAGTACATGCCCTTCAACGTCAACGTGCCCGCGGCGATCGCCTCCCGCACGCTCGGGTAGCCGAGCAGGTTGTCCAGCTGCTGCGCGACGTTCGCGACGGCCAGCCGGTCCGCCACCGCCAGCTCCGCGCAGCCGGGCGACGTCGGCGCGTGGAACCGGATCAGTGACGGCTCGGCGTTGCGCAGCCACGAGTGCAGGTGCGAGCCGCGCGCGGCAGAGCCGTTCACCAGCGCCTTCATCGCGCCGCAGTCGGAGTGTCCACAAACGACGATCGTGTTGACGTTGAGGATCTCGACCGCGAACTCGATCGCCGCCCCGACCGACCTGTCGTCGGCGGAGGACATCGGCACCAGGTTGCCGATGTTGCGCACGCAGAACAGGTCACCCGGTCCGGACGTGGTGATCAGGTTCGGCACCACGCGGGAGTCGGCGCACGTGATGAACAGTTGCTGCGGACGTTGCCCGCGCACCGCCAGTTCGTGCAAGAACGGCCGCACCAGCGGTGCCGAACGCCGTTCGAACTCGTGCATGCCCAGGATCATGGGATCGCTCTCCACGGAGGACCGCTGGGCGGGCAGCGACACCGCGTCCGACGGTTCCTGCCAGTGCGACCACGGCGCGAACCAGCGGGGCAGCGGGCCGGGCAACGTCTTGCGCCGCCCCGGTTTGCCCTGGTTCGCGCGGTCGTACCAGGTGTCGTGCACCTCGTCGACGCGCACCTTGCCGCCGAGCCGTTCGTAGCTCGCGCACCAGTCGTTGATCGCCTCGTACGACGCGTGGTCGAGGTAGTCGACGTGCAGCTCCAGCACCACGGTCTGCCCCAGCGGCAACCGGCGCAGCTCGCGCACGAGCCGCCCGACCCCGAGGAACACCAACGATCCGCGCACGCACACCCGGTTGCCCTCGACGCGCACCGAACAGTGCGTCAACCGGTACAGCGCGCGGAGCAGCGCGATCGCCAGACCCGCGACCACGCCTTCGAGCAGTCCGAACAGGAGGACGCCGAGCGCGGTCGCCGCGTAGACCAGGAACTCCCGGTGCCGCACCAGGTTGCGCATCCGGCTGATCGACACGAGCTTGAGCCCGACGACGAACAGCACGCCGGCCAGCGCCGACAACGGGATCAACTCCAGGGCGGGAGCGAACGCCAGCACCGCGACCGCGATCCACACGCCCTGGAAGATGGCGGCATAGCGGGTTTTCGCGCCCGCCGCGACGTTCGTGGAGCTGCGCGCCAGGCCACCGCTGATCGGGAACCCTCCGAGCGCGCCCGCGAGCACGTTGCCGGTGCCCTGCGCGATGAGCTCCTTGTCCAGCCGGGCGCGCGGCCCGTCGTGCAACCGGTCTGTGGCGACGGCAGACAGCAACGACTCCATGCTCGCCACCAGCGCGACCGTGACGACGGCCGCGACCACCGCGCCGGTGCTGCCCTGCGGCATCTCGGGGAACACCAGCGCGTGGTTGTCCGGCAGGTCCACCTTGGCCACGTCGAGCCGCAGCACGAACGCCAGCGCGGTCGCGGCGGCGACGGCGACCAGCGGTGCGGGCAGCAGCGAGGCGCGCGGAACCCTGGGCCACAGCAGCAGGACCGCGATCGCCACCGCACCGGCCACCACCGGCCCGAGCTGGACCGCGGCCAGTTGTCCCGGCAGCAGCGCGAGGTTCGCGGGCACGGACGAGGCCGCGGTGCCGCCCAGCACCACCACGAGCTGCCCGGCGGCGATGGAGACCCCGATGCCGGCGAGCATTCCGTGCACGACGGCCGGGGACAGCGACATCACCACGCGGCTGATCCCGGTGAGTCCCAACGCCAGCTGCAGCACCCCGGCGGCCAGCGTGATCGCCGCGGTGGCGGCCCACCCGAACTGCGTCACCAGCCCGGCCACGATCACCACGAGCCCGGTTCCCGGCCCGCTGATCTGCAACGGCGCCCCGCTGATCGCGCCGACGACCACCCCGCCGACGACCGCGGAGATGATGCCGGCCATCAGCGGCGCGCCGGTGGCGTGCGCGATGCCCAGCGACAGCGGGATCGAGATGAGGAACAGCACGAAGCTCGCGGGCAGGTCGTGCTTGAGGATCAGCGGTGGACCGTGCGGGGTGTGATCGCCGGCGTCGGACTTCTGCAGATGGCTCACGACAACGTTTCCTTTCGCGGAACAGCGGCATAGCCCCGTGCGACGGCGGCACAGGGCGGGGAAGGGGGAGTGAGCTTCGAGAACGCGCTCTAGAGGCGCGCTAAGGGCAGCAGTCGGCGCGGCCGGACGGCATCGAGCGCGTCGGCGCGGTCATGCGGGGTCGGCACGGGAACACCTCCGTGTCGGCACAGGCATCGTGGGTCGGGATCAGGCCGCGTCGCCACCAATGATGGGGCCGGAAACGGTGCTGTGACAGATCTTTCAGCCAACCGTGTTGATCTTGGCCCGTGGCGTCACGCGAGGTGATGACGAAGATGGGCCGGCTCCGGTCGGGGGGTGCGGAGCCGGCCCACAATCGCGACAGTTCCGAAGAACTATCGAGTTTCGAAATTCAGCCTACCGAGCGCAGGTGCTTGCCGTGTGAAGTCTCCTGGCCGACCACGGTCAGGATCAGCTGCGCGGAGAGGTAGGCACGGCACGGTGCGGGCATCCGCCGGGAGAACCAACCGCGCTTGCAGGTGGCGCACCGGCCGTGCTCGTCGGGCTGGTGCTCGTCCAGCAACGCCTTGACCACCGCGACCACCCTCGGCAGCTCAACCCTGGCGAGCACGAGGGCGGTCTGGTCGTCGCCGCGCTGGGCGAGCTCGGAGAGTGTGGCCAGGTGGGAGTGCAGCGACTTGTCCAGTTGGCTGAACACCGTGACGGCCATCAGGCTCAGAGCTCCAGTCCCTACGTAAGCAGCCCATGCAGACTGGCCCGACCTCCCTGCGATCTGCAAGTTGCAGTACACGAATGGATGACGTCCCTTTGCGGACCGCTCCTTTGCTCTCAAACTGAGAACGACCAGGAGGTGTGGATGCCACGGGGTAGCAGCCCGACCCTGCGCAAGCGTCGGCTCGTCAGCGAGCTCCGGCGCCTGCGTGAAGCGGCCGAGCTGACGATCGAGGAGGTGGGCGAGCGCCTGGAGTGCTCGGCTTCCAAGATCAGCCGTATCGAGACCGGACGTGTGGGGGTGAGCCCACGCGACGTGCGGGACATGCTCGCGGCCTACGGTGCGGATACCGCCACCCTCGAAGAACTGGTCCAGCTCGCCAGGGAAGCCCGTCGCAAGGCGTGGTGGGACGAGTTCGGCGACATCGTGCCCGGTCGTTACGTGGGCTACGAGGCCGACGCGGACTCGATCAGGACCTACCAGGGGCTGATGATCCCCGGCTTGCTGCAGTGCGAGGCGTACACGAGGGCGTTGATCTCCCAGGTGCTGCCGAACTCGAGCACCGCCGAGATCGACCGGCGAGTCCGGTTGCGCAAGGCCCGGCAGGCCTTGCTGAGCGAAGACGACCCGTTGCGCCTGCACGTCGTTATCGACGAAGCCGCCCTGCGCCGGCTCGTCGGCGGCACCGAGGTGATGCGCACGCAGATGGCGCGTCTGCTCGAGGTCGGTGCGCTGCCGAACGTCACGATGCAGGTCGTGCCGTTCAGCGCCGGTGGTCATGCTGCGATGGACGGCCCGTTCGTCATCCTGAGCTTTCCTGAGCAGCTCGACCCCGAGGTTGTGTACATCGAAAGCACTAGAAGTGGCGTCTACCTTGAGCAACAGTCGGACGTCCATTGGTACGCCGAGATGTTCGAGCGTCTTGTGAAATCCGCCCTGAACTCCAGGGAATCGGCCGCCCTGATCACGGGGATCGCTCGCACTCTCGCGTGACTGCGACCGGGAGTGAACAGACAGTGGAAAGCTTGCGTTGGCGCAAGAGCAGCCGTTCGTCGGCGGGTGGGCCCGAGTGCGTGGAGATCGCGCTCGTCTCAGCCGGTGCCGCGGTCCGTGACAGCAAGAACGCGGACGGAGCGCGGTTGAAGTTCGGCGACGCCGGATGGGAGACCTTCCTCGCCGCTGCGAAGACCGGCTCTTTTGTCAGCTGATTGACAGGTACACGAGAAGGCCCGGCTGGGAACCCAGCCGGGCCTTCTCGTGCAAGGGGGACGTGGGCCGGCCGGCGTTCCGCCGCCGCGGGCTGGATGCCCCTTGCACGCCGGCCGACCCACGTCGATCATGGGGAGCAGCGGTGTTCCGCTGTCCGGTCCAACCTGTCCCAACTGCTCGACCTTCGGTTTCCGTTGATCTCGCCGTCTGTGGTTGGTTGGACACGCTAAGCGTAAGAATGGCTTCTACAGCACGACTGGAGCCCGACTGAAGTGATCTTCAAGCTCCAGGTGGCCACCAGGCGAAGGACAGGTCGGTGACGCACGGCGAGGAACCCCTGCGGTTCGAGGTTCTCGGCCTTCTCCGGGTCGTTCGCGCAGGTCACGAGGTTGATCTCGGTGCGGCGAAGCAGCGCGCCGTCCTCGCGGTGCTCCTGCTGGCGCGCAACACCCCGGTCAGCCGGGGGCAGATCATCGAGGCCGTCTGGGGCGACCACGTGCCCTCGAGTGCGGTGAACCTGGTGCAGACCTACGTCGCCGGGTTGAGACGCGCGCTCGAACCGAGCCGCGCCCGGCGGGCTCCTGCCGAGCTGCTGACCTCGGTCGGCGACGGCTACCTGTTGCGCGTCGAGCCCGGTGCGCTGGACCTCGACGTCTTCGAACGTCAGGTCCTGCTCGCGAACCGCATGCGCGCCACGGGTGATCTCGCCGGAGCCGCGGTCGAGCTGGACGACGCGCTGGCGTTGTTCCGCGCCGAACCGCTCGGTGGTGTGTCCGGGCTCTTCTGCGACGTCGAACGCGGCCGGCTCGTCGAACGCCGGCTGGCGGTGCTGGAGGAACGGGCCGAGCTGGGCCTCGCGATCGGGCAGGGTCCCGAGCTGGTCTCGCAGCTGACCTCGATGGTCGCCGAGCACCCGTTGCGCGAACGCGGCCACGGGCTGCTGATGCGGGCACTGGTCCAGGCGGGCCGTCAGGCCGAGGCACTGGCCGCGTACCGGGAAGCCCGGCGCGTGCTGATCGAGGAGCTCGGTGTCGAGCCGGGTCCCGAACTGCGGCGCGTGCACCAGGCCGTGCTGGCCGGGGACAGTCCCGAGCCGGAACGTGCGCCGGCCCGCGTGCCCGCGCAGGCTGCTCCGCCAGAACCCGCGCCGATGACGATCCCCGCCCAGCTTCCGCGCGCGCCCGTCGCGTTGATCGGCCGGGATCCCGAGCTGGCGTTGATGGACGCGCTGCTGCGCGATCACGACGGACCGGTGCTGCTGGTGACCGGTCCGGCCGGAGTCGGCAAGACCGCGCTGGCGCTGCACTGGTCGCACCGGGTCCGCGACGAGTTCCCGGACGGCCAGCTCTACGTCGACGTGCACGGCTACGACCCGAACCGGGAGCCGCTGGAGATCGGCGAGGTGCTCAACCGGTTCCTGCGCGCCCTGGGCGTCCCGGCCAGTGACACGCCCGTCTCGGTGGATGAACGCTCGGCGATGCTCCGGACCCTGCTCGCCGACCGCCGCATGCTCGTGATGCTCGACAACGTCCGCAGCTCCGCCGATCTGCTGCCGCTGCTGCCGGGCGCGCCCTCGTGCGTCGTGGTGACGTCGCGGCGCCGGTTGGTCGGGCTGGTCGCGCAGGTCGAGGCGAAGCTGATCGAGCTGGACATGCTCGACCAGGACGCCGCCGTCGACGTGCTGGGCCGCATCGCCGGCCGGTCGGACATCGAGGCCGACGCCCTGCGCGAGCTCGCCGAGCTGTGCGACGGCCTGCCGCTGGCGTTGCGGATCGCCGCTGCCCGGCTCGCGGTGTCCCCGAAGCTCGGTGTGGCCGAACTGGTCGAGGAACTGCAGGACGAGCAAGGACGGTTGGCCGCACTCGGTCTGGAGGACGGTGAAGGCACCGTACGGGCCGCTCTGGACGCCTCACGCCGTGCGTTGCCCGCGGTGCCCGCGCGCCTGCTGGCGATCGTCGGCCTGCACCCCGGCGCGGACCTGAGCGCGCACGTGGTCGCGGCGATGGGCGACGTGACGCTGGTCGAGGCTCAACGCGCGCTGGACGCGTTGACCGCCGCGAACCTGCTGTCCGTCAGCGAACCCGGCCGGCACGTGGCCCACGACATCGTCCGCGTCTACACCAAGACCCTGGCCGGTGAACTGTCCGAGCCCGAACGCCGCGCCGCCACGGGTCGCATGCTCGACTACTACCTGCACTGCTCCGACCTGGCCGACGGCATGCTGCCGATCAACCGCGGCAGCGTCCTGGTGGCGCCCGAACACCGTCCCGTGCACGTGCCGGCGTTGTCCGGTGCCGCGGACGCGATGGCCTGGTTCGACGCCGAGCGCGCGAACCTGATCGCCGCCACCGAACACGCGTCGGCTTCCGGCTGGCACGTGCACGCGTGGCAGTTGCCGTACACGTTGTCGCGCTATCTGTGGCTGCGGACCGAGCGCGAGACCTCCCTGCGTCTCACCGAAGCCGCGCTGCAGGCCGCGATCGCGCTGAACGACGACGACGCCAGGTTCGTCATGCAGTTCAACCTGGGTGTGGCCCTGCTGCAGTTCGAACGCTTCGACGAGGCCCTGAACGCCCAGCGCGGCGCCCTGGAAGTGGCCCGCCGCAAGGGAGACGTGCATCAGCAGGCCCGCGCGCTGACCACGGTCGCCGGTCTGCTGCAGGACCTGGGCCGGGCCGCGGAGGCCGAGGCCCACTACCGCGAGGCCATGGAGATCTCGCGGATCGCCGGCTCGAAGTGGGCCGAGGCCAACGCGCATCATCATCTGGGCCTGCTCTACCTGCACACGCAACGGTTCGAGGACGCGCTGCCGTGGCTGCGGGTGGCGCTGCGGATGTACCACGAGGTCAACGAGCAGTGCGGTGAGGCGGCGTGCCACACCGACGTCTCCACGGCGCTGCTGGAAACCGGCGACACCGAGGGCGCGCTGTCGGCGGCCCGCCTCGCGCTGGCGGTGGCCTGTGACGCGGTGTCGCCGTACCACCAGGCGCTGGCGCACGACCGGCTGGCCGCGGTGTTCGACCGGCTCGGTGCGGCGGGGGCGGCGGCGCACTGGCAGCGGGCGCTGGCGCTGTACACCGAGCTCGGCGCCCCCGAGGCCGACAGCATCCGTGCCCGCCTGGCCAGGGCCCGCGCGGTCTCCGTGGGCTGATGGCGTCTGCAAGTACCACCAAGTGGGTTCTTGGTGGTACTTGCAGACGCCGTGACAGCCGGGGTAAGGGGTTCGGCGGCCGGGACTGCGTGATTGCCTGATGCCTCACCAGGACCCTCAGCGGCAACCTCGTGGTCATGACCGAATGGACCCCTGAGGCGATCAAGGCGGAAATCGACTACCGACGTGACAACGCCGTGTGCAACTGGCAGCGGTCGAGCAGCAGCGCGCCGTCGTGGATCAAGCGAGTGATCCACCGCACCTCTGCGAAACACGGCGGCGTCAAAGCATGACCTGTGCGAGCATGCCTCTTGTGGCGCGTCTCGGTTCCGGAATTCCGTTGGTCGCGCGCGACCGCGAGTTGAACCGGTTGCGCGCCATGCTCACGCAGGCCGGTGAGGGCACCGCGGGGGCGGTGTTGCTCGCCGGTGACGCGGGGGTCGGCAAGACGCGGCTGATGGACGAACTGGCCGCCGGCGCCGAGGACACGCTCGTCCTCATGGGACGGTGTCTGGACGCCGGCGAGACCGGGCTTCCCTACCTGCCGTTCGCCGAGGCACTCAGCTCGCTCAAGGACACCGCGAACCGGCCGGCGCTCGCGATGTTGCTGCCGCAGCTCGCGTTGCCGGCCGAACGCGAGCCCGGCACCGAGGGCATGATCGCACCGAGTCTGATCCCAGGACGCCGGCCCGAGCAGGACGTCGGACAGCTCCAGCTGTTCGACGCCGTGCTCGGGCTGCTCGGTGATCTCTCCGAACAGCAGCGGGTGCTGCTGGTCGTCGAGGACCTGCACTGGGCCGACGCGTCCACTCGGTACCTGTTGTCGTTCCTGTTGTCCCGCTTGCGTTCCCAGCGGCTGCTCGTCGTCTGCACCTACCGCGCGGACGACCTGCACCGCAGCCATCCGTTGCGCCCCTTGCTGTCCGAGCTGGTCCGGCTGCCCGCGGTGGAGCGCGTCGACCTCTCGCCGTTCAACGCGGCGGACGCCCGCAGGTTCGTCGAGGCGCTGTCCGACGACCTCCCGGAGGACGTCGTGCGGCAGGTCGCGGAACGAAGTGAGGGCAACGCGTTCTTCGCCGAGGAACTCATCGCCGTCGCCACCTGTGACGACCGGTCGCTGCCGTCCGCGCTGGCCGACGTGCTGCTCAGCCGGGTCGAACGGCTCAGTCCCGAAGCGCAGCACGTCGTCCGCGTCGCTTCGGTTCGCGGCCGCCGGGTCCGGCACGACCGGCTGCGCGAGGTCGCGGGCATGTCGGACGTCGAGCTCGACACGACGCTGCGCGAGCTGGTGCAGCACCACCTGCTGGTCGTGAACGAGGACGAGGTCTACGCGTTCCGCCACGCGTTGTTCAGGGAAGCCGTGTACGGCGATCTTCTGCCGGGCGAGCGGGTCAGGTTGCACGCCTCGTACGCGCACCACCTGGCCCAGCACCTCGACGAACGTGGCGCGGCCGCCGCGCTGGCCCACCACGCCTTCCAGAGCCACGATCTCCCGCAGGCCCTCAAGGCCTCGATCACGGCGTCCCGGGAGGCCGAACGCGCCGGTGCGCCCGCGGAGTCGTTGCGCTACCTGGAGAAGGCGCTCAACCTGTGGAACGCGGTCCCCGAGAAGGACCGTCCGTCCGATGTGGACGAATCGGTGCTGCTGCGCCGGGCCTCCTGGGTCGCGGGCACGGCCGGGCAGCCGGAACGCGCCGTCGCGTTCGCCCGCAGTGCCACCAAGGCGATCACCGCCGAGCAGACGCCGGAAGAGGCCGCCGAGGTGTGGCTGCGGCTGTCCCAGGCGCTGGCGATCCTGGACGGCAACGAGGAGGAGCACTTCGCGGTGCTCGGCAAGGCGCTCGACCTCGTCTACGACCGTGAACCGAGCCCCACCCGCGCCCGCGTGCTGGCCGGCAAGGCGTCGTCGCTGCGTCAGCAACGCGAGGACGCCGCCGCACGGGAAACCGCCGAGCTGGCGATCGCGGACGGCCGGCTCGCGAACGCTCCGGGTGCGGTCGCGGACGCGTTGGGCACGCTGGCCATCCTCGACGACCACGCGAGGCGTCCCGCCGACGCCAAGGCCAGCTTCGAGCGCGCGATCAAGAGCGCGCGCGAGGTCGGCGCGTTCAACAACGAGCTGAGGGCTTGGTACTACTACGGCCTGATGCACTACGACCAGGGCGAACTGGCCGAGGCGGCGCGCGTCTACAACGAGGCGGGCGACAGGGCCAAGGAGACCGGCCTGACCTGGAGCATGTTCGGGCTGGAGATCCGCATCCTGCAGGTGCTCGTGCACTACTACGTCGGCGACTGGGACTACGCGGCGTGGGCCAGCGAACCGCCCGGCATGTCCGTGTCGTCGACGGTGCTGGCCCGGCTCGCGGCCGCCAGCACGCATCTCACGGTCTCGCGCGGTGATCTGGCCGAGTCCGAGCGGATGATCACGAAGCTGCGCAGCGACTGGCACCGCGACATCCAGATCGCGCTGATCACCGGCGGTACCGGCGCGGAGCTCGCGGTGTGGCGCGGTCGTCCGGAACTGGCCGTCGAACGCGTCACGGACGCGTTGGAGTGGACGCGCAAGCTCGGCGGTCCGTGGATGCTCGCGGGCATCCGGATCGGCGCGATCGGCATCGCGGCGTACGCGGACGTCGCCGCGAAGGCACGGCGCAAGCGGGACGCGGAGGCGGAGCAGAACGCCGTCGCGAAGGGTCGCGAGCTCGCCGAGTACGTTCGGCTCACGGCCGAGAAGGGCAAGCCGCGCACCGGCGAACTCGGACCGGAAGGGCGGGCGTGGCTCGCCCGCGCCGAGGCCGAGGAGACCAGGCTGCGGGGTTCCGGCGACCCGGAGCTGTGGCAGCGGGCCGTCGACGGGTTCGGCTACGGGCTCGTCTTCGAGCAGGCGCTGTGCCGGTGGCGGCTCGCGGAGGCGTTGCTGGGAGCCGATCGCCGCGACGAAGCCGCCGAACAACTGCGTCTGGCCGACGAGGTGGCGACCCGGCTCAAGGCCGTGCCGCTGCAGGAAGCCGTGGCGTCGTGCGCCAAGCGGGCCCGCATCACGCTCCGGGCCGACGAACCCTCCAGGGAGCAGATCGACCTCTTCACCCCGCGCGAACGCGACGTGCTCGGGCTGGTGGCCTCCGGACGCACGAACCGCGAGGTCGGCGAGGAGCTGTACATCAGCGAGAAGACGGTTTCCGTGCACCTTTCCCGGATCATGGCCAAGCTGGGGGCGTCCCGGCGGGCGGAGGCCGTGGCCATCGCGTACGACCGGGGTCTGCTGGAATAGCCCTGGTTGTCATACCTCAGGCTGATGCTCAACGCGTCGCCGAGTTGATGTCCGCGTACTCAGCGAACTCATAGCTTCTTCCTCATCAAGGAACATCCCCTGTGAGGAAGGCGCACGACATGTCTGCACTGGTGTCCGAGGTCGGCACCCGGACCGCCGCGGCGGCCCACAACCTGGTGAAGGTCTACGGAAAGGGTGACACCGCGGTGCGGGCGCTCGACGGCATCAACGTCGCGTTCGAGGCCGGCCGGTTCACCGCGATCATGGGCCCGTCCGGTTCCGGCAAGTCCACGCTGATGCACTGCCTCGCGGGACTGGACACGGTGGACAGCGGCGCGATCCACATCGGACAGACCGAGATCACCAAGCTGGGCGACAAGGACCTGACCAAGCTGCGCCGCGACCGCGTCGGCTTCGTGTTCCAGGCCTTCAACCTGCTGCCGACGCTGACCGCCGAGCAGAACATCCTGCTGGGCCTGGAGCTCGCCGGCCGCAAGCCCGACAAGCAGTGGTTCGACACGATCGTCAACGTCCTCGGTCTGCGCGACCGCCTCACCCACCGTCCGACCGAGCTGTCCGGTGGCCAGCAGCAGCGCGTGGCGTGTGCCCGTGCGCTCGTCGCCCGTCCCGAGGTCATCTTCGCCGACGAGCCGACCGGCAACCTGGACTCCCGCAGCGGTGCCGAGGTCCTCGACTTCCTGCGCATGTCGGTCCGCAAGATGGGCCAGACCGTGATCATGGTGACGCACGACCCGGTGGCCGCGAGCTACGCGGACCGCGTGGTGCTGCTGGCCGACGGCCGCCTCGCGGGCGAGATCCACCAGCCCACCACCGAGTCCGTCGTCAACGCCCTCACGCACCTGGGGGCGTGAGCTAGATGCTGAAGACGATCCTCGCGGGCCTGCGTGCCCGCACGGCGCGGCTGGTGCTGTCCAGCATCGCCATCGCGCTCGGCGTCGCGTTCGTGACGGGCACGCTCGTGCTCGGCGACGCCGTCGAGGCCCAGACCAGGGACAACTTCGCCCGCAGCGCCCGCAACGTGGACGCGGCGGTGCACCTCGCGGACAACAGCTCCTCGGAGCAGATGCAGAACGGCATCCCGGCCGACGTGCTGCAGAAGGTCAAGTCCGCGCAGGGCGTCACGGGAGCCGACTCCCGTGAGTTCGGCAGCGCCGCACTGATCGGCAGCGACAACAAGGCGCGCAACGCGCTGGTGCAGCCGTTGCCGACCACCGAGAAGCTGCGGGACTTCAACCTCAAGGAAGGCAAGTTCCCGGGCAGGGCCGACGAGGCCGCGATCGACGTCAAGACCGCGCAGGTCGCCAAGCTCAAGGTCGGCGACAAGCTCAAGATGCTCGACAAGGACAACGCCGAGCACTCGTTCACCATCGTCGGTACCTACCAGCAGGGCGCCAGCAGCCTGTCCATGTCCGGCAGCGACCACGTCGTGCTCTCGCCGGAGGGGCTGCGCACGATCATCCCGGACCAGCGGATCTACGAGATCGTGGCCGTCGCCAAGGACGGCGTGACCCAGCAGCAGCTCGTCGACAACATCAACAAGGCCGTCGGCTCCGGCTACAAAGTGCAGACCGGCGAGCAGTTGACCAAGGAGACGCTGGAGCAGGTAGGTGACGCAGCCGGCGAGATCCGCACCTTTCTGCTCGCGTTCGCCGCGATCTCGCTCATCGTCGCGGGCATGGTCATCTACAACACCTTCACGATCCTCGTCGCCCAGCGCACGAAGGAACTCGCACTGTTGCGCTGCGTCGGTGCGGAACGCGGGCAGGTGTTCCGCAGCGTGCTCGCCGAAGCGGTCTTCATGGGTCTCGCGGCATCGGTGCTGGGCATCATCGGCGGCCTCGGCGTCTCGGCGGGCCTGCAGGCCCTCATCGGCACGGTCGGTGGCCCCGGCGGTGGCGGCGACGTCGAGATCCGCCTGCCGATCTCGTGGGTGACCATCGCCGCCGGCTTCGGCGTCGGTGTCGTCGTGACCGTGCTGTCGGCCGTGCTGCCGGCCCGCCGCGCCACGAAGGTCGCCCCGGTGGCCGCCCTGCGCTCGCAGCCGGACAGCCACGACGACGTCGCCCGCACCGGCAAGGTCCGGATCGTCATCGCGACGCTCATCGCGCTGATCGGTGGCGTCGCCGTCTACTTCGGCCTGCAGCAGGAGAAGGAAGAGCCGGCGATGTTCATCACCGGCGGCGCCACGATGGTGCTGCTGCTGGCGGTGCTGCTGCTCGGCCCTCTCTACGTACCGCTGGTGAACCGCCTGTTCGGCAAGGCGCTGCACGGTGTTCCGGCCAAGCTGGCCTCGGCCAACGCTGGCCGCAACCCGAAGCGCACCGCGGCCACGACGGCGGCGTTGATGATCGGCGTGACCATCGTCGCGATGGTGGCGGTCGTGGCCGGCAGTGGCCGCCAGACCATGAACGAGCAGGTCGACAAGAGGTTCCCGGCCGACTACGAGGTCAGCTCGAACGTCTACAGCCAGCCGCTCACGCAGAAGTTCGCCGATGACCTGGCGAAGGTGAAGAACGTCGCGAAGATCGCGCCGGAACTCAGCGTGTTCGGCGAGTCCGACAAGCTCAAGTACGGCGACGTCACCGGCTTCCCGCCCGACGCGATCGGCACGCTGGTGCGCCCGGAACTGGTCAGCGGAACGCTGACCGGCCTCAAGGACGGCGAGATCGCACTGCGCGAGCGGGACGCCAAGGATTCCGGTCTGTCGCTCGGGTCGACGCTGAAGATCAACGACAAGGACTTCAAGGTCGTCGCGTTGATCAAGGACAACAGCTACGGCGCGGGCATCGTGACGCTGACCTCGGCGCAGAGCGTGCTGAAGGAAGCGCCGAAGGGTTACCAGAAGCTGCTGGTCAAGCTCGCGCCGGGCACCGACATCACGGCCGCCCGCGCCGACCTGGAACGCGCCATCGCCACGTCGCCGGTCGCGGTGCTGAACTCCGCGGCGGAGACCAAGGCCGAGCTGAACTCGCAGATCGACCAGATCCTGCTGTTCATCTGGGCCCTCGTCGGCCTGGCGCTGATCATCGCCCTGTTCGGCATCGCGAACACGCTGACGCTGTCGGTGCTGGAGCGGACCCGCGAGTCGGCCCTGCTGCGGGCGCTGGGCCTGACCAGGGGCCAGCTGCGGCAGATGCTGGTGGTCGAGTCGATCCTGATGGCGCTGATCGGCGCGGTCGTGGGCGTCGCGCTCGGTGCCGGGTTCGGCTGGCTGCTGGTCGAGGCGATCTCCAACTCGGAGTTCCAGATCACCTTCTCCATCCCGTTCGGTCAGATCGGGATCATGCTCGGGCTGGCCGTGGTCGCGGCGATCATCGCGGCCGCGCTGCCCGCCCGGCGCGCGGCGAAGAACTCCGTGGTCGCGGGGATGGCGGAGGCGTAAAACACCCCGCCTGGCCCCCGGTGTCGGGGCCTGGGTCAGGCGGGTTCGGGAGTGCGGAAACAGGGGCCGCACGACCGGGGGATCGGTGGAGGTCCGGTGCCGTCGGGGCACCGGGCCTCCGCTGCGTTTTCCGCATCCCGAAATTTCCGGACGGCACGCGGGGGGCATTTCGTTCACTCCTGGTGCACGCGGGGGCCCCGCGTGCCAGCCCGGCAGGGGGGAGGGCGGAAGTTGGCGGAAAAATCTTCGGGGGCGCGCGTCACTTTTGGGGCGCGGGGCCCTCTACCTGGGGTGAGGGACGACCGGAGCGAGGGCCCGGTCGTCCCTCTTCGTCGTTTCCGGGGGTCTGCGGCCGAGTCGGCCGGGACGTGGTCGGATCCCGGTCCGGGTTTTTGTTGCCCGCCTCCACAAAGTTACGGAACGATGTCGACCGCTTGACACCCGCGCTTCTCCGGTTGAGTGTGAGAGCGCTCTCACAACAGTCAGCTGCGCCTGTGGCGCCGCCCGTCGAGGAGGACGGATGAGCAGAAGGCTGGTCGGCAGCGTCGCTGCGACCCTCGTGATGGTTCTGGCCGCAGGGTGCGGCGGGAGTTCCGAGGCCGACGGCAAGGTCGAGCTGTCGCTGGGCCTGTTCTCCGACTTCGGTTACGACAAGCTGATCGAGGAGTACCAGGCCTCGCACTCGAACATCAAGATCGAGCAGCGCAAGGTCAAGATGGAACAGCACAACACGCAGCTCGCGACGCAGCTCGCGGGTGGGCGTGGGGCGGCGGACATCGTCGCGCTCGAGGAGGGCGTGGTCTCGCAGTTCCGCGCCTCCAAGGACAAGTTCGTGAACCTCGCGGAGTACGGCGCCAAGGACCTCAAGGACCAGTGGGCCGGCTGGAAGTGGAACCAGGGCACCGCGGACGGCGGTGAGTTCGTGCTGGGGCTGGGCACGGACATGGGCAGCCTGGGGCTCTGCTACCGGCGCGACCTGTTCGAGGCGGCCGGTCTGCCGACGGACCGCGAGGCCGTCGCGAAGCTGTGGCCGACCTGGGCCGACTACGCGAAGGTCGCCGACCAGTTCACGGCCAAGACGCCGAACGTGAAGTTCGTCGACACCGGCCGCAACGTCTACAAGGCCATCCTCGACCAGACCGAGGAGGGCTACTTCGCGAAGGACGACTCCTACATCGCGGAGAAGAACGACAAGGTCAAGACGGCGTTCGACACGGCGGCGGCGCTCGGCACCAAGCAGCAGACCGGTGCGCTGGAGCCGTTCAGCCAGGACTGGAACGTCGCGCTGAAGCAGGGTTCGTTCGCCACCACCACGTGCCCGGCCTGGGCGCTCGCGCTGATCAAGGCGGGTGCCGGCGACGCGGCGGCCGGCAAGTGGGACGTGACGACGGCGCCCGGTGGCGGCGGCAACTGGGGTGGCTCGTTCCTCGCGATCCCCAAGCAGGGCAAGCACCCCAAGGAGGCCTACGAGCTGGCCAAGTGGCTGACGGCGCCCGAGCAGCAGAAGCGGATCTTCAAGGAGACCGGCAACCTGCCCAGCCAGCCGAAGGTCTACCAGGACGCCGAGGTCCAGGCCACGGTCAACGACTACTTCAACAAGGCTCCGGTGGGCAAGATCTTCGCGTCGTCCGCCGAGTCGCTGAAGCCGACCTACCGCGGCACGAAGGACTCGAAGGTCGGACCGGTGTTCGGCACCGCGCTGACCCGCGTCGAGCAGGGCAAGCAGCCCGCGGCTGACGCGTGGACGCAGGCGTTGAAGGAAGCGACGGACGCGGCCAAGTGACGGCGGTCCGCACCAAGGCCGAGGCGGCTCCGGCCGCCTCGGTTCCTTCTTCTCCGCAACCGAAGCGCCTCCGGCTGAACAGCTGGGACGCCAAGTACACGCCGTACCTGATCATCGCGCCGTTCTTCCTGGTGTTCGGGATCTTCGGGCTCTACCCGCTGGTGTACACGGCGTGGGTGTCGCTGCACGACTGGCAGCTGATCGACGGCGACCAGGGTTTCGTCGGTCTCGCCAACTACGTCGAGCTGTTCTCCGACACCAAGTTCTGGAACGCGCTGTTCAACACGCTGAGCCTGTTCGTGTTGTCGACGGTGCCGCAGCTGCTGGCCGCGCTCGGCCTGGCCGCGCTGCTCGACCGGGGACTGCGTGGACGAGCGTTCTGGCGCGCGGGCGTGCTGCTGCCCAACGTCATCTCGGTCGCCGCGGTGGCGCTGGTGTTCGCGCAGTTCTTCGGCCGCGACTTCGGCATCGTGAACTTCCTGCTCGGCTTCGTCGGGATCGACCCGATCGACTGGCGCGCCGAGACGTGGGCCTCGCACCTCGCGGTGTCCACAATGGTCATGTGGCGCTGGACCGGGTACAACGCGCTGCTCTACCTGGCGGCGATGCAGTCGGTGCCCAAGGACATGTACGAGTCGGCCACTTTGGACGGTGCGTCGCGCTGGCGGATGTTCTGGTCGATCACCGTGCCGTCGATCCGGCCGACGATCCTGTTCACCGTCGTCACCTCGACGATCGGCGGTCTGCAGCTGTTCGCCGAGCCCGCGTTGTTCGATCCCGGGTTCGCCGCCAACAACTCCACCGGCGGCTCCGACCGGCAGTTCCAGACGCTGGTGCTCTACATGTACGAGAAGGGCTTCCGGCTGTTCGACGCCGGGTACGCGGCCACCATCGCGTGGATGCTGTTCCTGGTCGTCCTGGTGGTCGCCGTCATCAACTTCACGCTGACCCGGCGCATCGCGGGCAAGGGGTGATCGCTCGATGAAGAACGCCAAGGCAGGTCCGCTGCTCTACGGGTTCCTGGTCGCCGTCCTGGTGGCCTCGGTGTTCCCGCTGTACTACTCGTTCATCGTGGCGTCGAAGGACAACTCGGTCCTCGGCGAGAAGGTGCCGCCGCTGGTCCCCGGCGGGAACCTGGTCGAGAACATCACCCGCGTCTTCGACACCGTCGACTTCTGGCTCGCCATGCAGAACTCGTTCATCGTGGCGGCGTCCGTGGCGATCTCGAACGTCGTGCTGGGCACGCTCGCGGGCTTCGCGTTCGCACGGCTGCGGTTCAAGGGCCGCGACTCGCTGTTCCTCGTGGTGCTCGGCACCGCGATGGTGCCGACGCAGCTCGGCGTGATCCCGCTGTACATGCTGATGTCCGACCTCGACTGGTACGGCACGCTGCAGGCGGTCATCGTGCCGGTGCTGATCGGGTCGTTCGCGGTGTTCTGGATGCGCCAGGCGTGCGAGGAGACCGTGCCGCACGAGCTGATCGAGGCCGCCCGCGTCGACGGGTGTTCGGTGCTGCGGACGTTCTGGCACGTCGGTTTCCCGGCGGTGCGGCCCCAGGCGGCGGTGCTCGGCATGTTCACGTTCATGACGGCGTGGAACGACTTCTTCTGGCCGTTGATCGTGCTGGATCCCAACGACAGCCCGACGGTTCAGGTGGCGCTCTCGACGCTGGCCAGCGGGTACTACACGGACTACTCGTTGATGCTCGCCGGAGCCTCCCTTGCAGTGCTGCCCGTGATTGCGATCTTCGTCCTGCTGTCGCGTCAGATCGTCGGCGGAATCATGCAGGGCGCGGTGAAGGGATGAGTGAATGACGACCGACTCGGACGTCTCCGGCGTCGAGGTCGAGCAGGAGGTGCTGACCTTCCCGCCGGACTTCCTGTGGGGAGCGGCGACCGCGGCGTTCCAGATCGAGGGCTCGACCACAGTGGACGGTCGTGGCGCCTCGATCTGGGACACGTTCGCGGCGACGCCCGGCAAGGTGCTGGCTGGCGACACGGGTGACCCGGCCTGCGACCACTACAACCGGTACGAGTCCGATGTGGACCTGATGGCCTCGCTGGGGCTGGCGTCGTACCGGTTCTCCGTGGCGTGGCCCCGGATCCAGCCGAGCGGCAGCGGACCGGTCGAGGAGCGCGGGCTCGCGTTCTACGACCGGCTGGTGGACTCGTTGCTGGAGAAGGACATCCAGCCGCTGGTCACGCTGTACCACTGGGACCTGCCGCAGGTCCTGGAGGACTTCGGTGGCTGGCGCAACCGCGACACGGCCTACCGCTTCGCCGATTATGCCGCCCTCGTGCATGAACGGCTGGGTGACCGGGTGCAGGCCTGGACCACGCTGAACGAGCCGTGGGTGTCCGCGTTCCTGGGCTACGGCAACGGAATCCACGCGCCGGGCATCACCGACGCGGTGGCGTCCCTGGAGGCGGCGCACCACCTGCTGCTGGCCCACGGCCTCGCCACCCAGGCGTTGCGCGCGCAGGCACCGGAGTCGCACCGGCTGTCGATCGTGCTCAACTTCAGCACCGTCTGGGGCGACGATCCCGAGGCCGTGCGGAAGGTCGACGGGCTGCAGAACCGCATCCTGCTCGACCCGATCTGCGGCCGCGGTTACCCCTTGGACGTCCTCCAGGACACCACCTGGCTGGGTGACTGGACGAACGTGGTCCGCGACGGGGACATGGAGACCATCGCGACCCCGATCGACTGGATCGGCGTGAACTACTACAACCCGACCAGGGTCGCGCCCGCCGACCCCGACTTCGTGCCGGCCGGGCCGCACGCGGGGCTGCGCGGGGTCACCCTGCAGCCGCCGCAGGGTGAGCTGACCGGGTTCGGGTGGGAGCAGAACGCCGACGCGTTCACGGAGTTGCTGATCCGGTTGTCGCGCGACGCCGGCGGGGTGCCGCTGGTGGTCACGGAGAACGGGTCCGCGTTCCCGGACGTCGTGGACCCGATGGGACGCGTGGTCGACGTCGAGCGGACCCGCTATCTGGTGGACCACGTGCGCGCGGTGCACCGGGCGATCTCCGAGGGCGCCGACGTCCGCGGCTACCTGGCGTGGTCGCTGCTCGACAACTTCGAATGGGCGGCCGGGTACTCGCAGCGGTTCGGGATCGTGCACGTCGACTTCGAGACGCAGCGGCGCACGGTGAAGGAAAGCGCGGTCACGTTGTCCCGGATCATCGGGCAGAACGGACTTCCCGCGCACGGCTACACCGTTTAGCCGAAGAGACGGGCCGAGGGGGCCTTGGCACTCTCACCTGCGGATACAGCTGTGCCGCAGGTGAGAGCGCTCTCTTGACTAACGCCTGCGCAGGACCCTCGGGTCGGCGTGCAGGTTCTCGGCGAGCTTGATGGTGATGAACTCGTTGTTGTCCGGCTTGCCAGGGGTGCGGCCCGACGACGACGGGAAGTTGTTGTCGTTGAGCACCGCGAGCGTGCGGTCGTCGAGGATCGTGACGTCCTCGATCGTGACGAACGGGAACTTGAACGGGTCCGCGAACCCGCCGACGTGCTTCGGGTTCGCGACGTTGAGCAGGTCGGCGACCATCGTCTTGTCGAGCTTGCCGTCCTTGTCCTTGTCCCGCTTGTCCGCGAGGTAGACGCGCTTGACGACGGCGTCGACGCCCTGGGCGCTGTCACGTTCGACGATCAACAGCCGGTTGGCGTCGACCGCGATGGCGTCACCGATCGCGAAGTTCGGGTCCTCCAGCTGGTAGCGCCACGTCTTGCCGGTGAAGGTGTTGCTCGCGATGTCGAACTCGTTGAGCCGCAGCGTGCCCGGCGTGTCACCGGCGACGGTGCCCTCCAGCAGCGCGTTGATCGTCTTGCCGTCGGGGGACAGCGTGATGCCCTCGAACCCCTTGCTGCCGCCCAGGTTGGGGTTGCCGGCGGGATTCTCCGGGGCGCGCACGCCCGGCAGCGGTACCGGTGGTGCCATCAGGCGGCCGGCCCGGTCGAAGTGCAGCAGGTAGGGACCGAACTCGTCACCCATCCAGTAGGTGCCGTCGGCGCCCCTGGTGACCGACTCGATGTCGATGTCCGCACCGGTGATCACCCGGTCCGGCCTCGTCAGCGGGAACGGGATGTGGCTGTTCGGGTCGGTGAGCGTGATGCCGCCGACGACGTCGACGGCGCCGGTCTTGAAGTTCGGCGCGATGCGGTTGATGCGGAGCAGCCAGTCCGCGCTGTTGGCCTTGGTGCCGTAGCCGTTGTCGGAGATGGCGTCGAACGTGCCGTCGCTGTTGCGGACGAGCCCGCTGAAGCCCTGGATCGGCTGGTCGGCGAACGGCGGCGTGACCCCGTTGATCGGGGCGGTCCCCAGTGCCGCGCCGCTCGGTTCGCTGCCGGGCAGGTAGGTCTCCGCCGGGAGAAAGGCGAAGTTCGTCAGGGTGGCCTGCCCGGGAGCCTTCCTACTCGCCCCTTCCGGAGCGGCGGCGATGGGCGTGGCCAGCGCGGTGACGGTGAGCAGGGTGAGGCCTGCGGCCAGAGTTCTCCTCATGGGGCGACCCTATGTCGATCGTTTTACCCGTGGTTCGTCTCGCGGCAACAAGCTCCGTGAACTCTTGACGCATGACGACGACCTGGCGCATGCGCTTCGAACTCAGCGACAGCCCCGGCGCGCTCGCCCGCGTCACCGTCCGGCTGGCCGCGGCCGACTGCAACGTGCTCGCGTTGCAGGTGATCCCCGTTCCCGGCGGAGTGCTCGACGAGATCGTCGTGCGGGCGGGCGAGGGCGTGCTGCCCGCCGACCTCGTCGAGGCGGTGCGCAGCGAGGGCGGCAAACGCGTCGGGATCACCGGCGCCGACATGAGGGATCTCGTGGACGAGCCGACGGCGGCGTTGCGCGCGGCCAGGATGATGCTCGCCGATCCGGACCAGACCGCGGAGGCGTTGCGGCTGGTGCTGGCCGCCGACTCGGTGACCCGCGGCGAGGCGGCGGACGACCAGGTCCAGTTGGGAGATCTGGTGGCGAGGCGCGGCTGGGCCCGGTTCACCCAGGTCGAACTCGCGCGTGCGCAGGCGTTGCTCGACCTCGCGGAAGCACCGGCGCCGGCGATGCGCGGAATGCTCAGCGATGACGGCGTGGCCCTGGTTCTGCGCCCCGGCACCGGCGAGGACGAGGACGCCGTCGCCGGCCTGCACACCCGCTGTTCCATGAAGACGTTGTTCAACCGCTACCACTCCGGCATGCGCACGGTGCCCCGCCGGTGGCTGCACCGCCTGCTCAACCCGCCGCGCGGTACCACGATCCTCGCCCAGTGCGCGGACCAGGTGGTCGCGCTCGGCCAGCTCATCCACACCGGCACACCGGACTGCGCGGAGGTCTCGCTGCTCGTCGAGGACGCGTGGCAGCGCCGTGGCGTGGGCGCGGCACTGCTCGGCGCACTGGCCTCCGACGCCCGCGCCGCCGGCTACACCGAGTTGGTGGCGTGGTGCCTGCCGGCGGAGAACGCTCTGGTCCGGACAGCCGCGCGGGCGGGCCTGGAGACCACGACACGCCGGGAGGACGGCCTGCTGCGGGTGTCGATCATGCCGGGCGGGCATGCGCTGAAGACGCCAGTTGCGACAGCAACGGCCGAAAAAACACGATGAACAGCGCGGAAACACTCCTCGGAGATCGCTTGCGGCTAAGCTGACCGCCGACTCAAAGGTTTTCATCGAGGAGTTGGTGGTGCTCGTGTCCAACCACGCGCGTCCGACGTTGGAGGACGTGGCCGCGAGGGCTGGGGTCAGCCGCGCCACGGCGTCGCGAGTGCTGAACGCGTCGCCGCGCGTCAGCCCCGAGGCACTGGAGGCCGTCAACGCCGCCGTGCACGCCCTGGGCTACCAGCCGAACCGCGCCGCCCGCGCCCTCGTCACCCGCCGCACCGGCGCCGTCGCGGTGGTGTTCTCCGAGCCGGAACCCAAGATCTTCGACGACCCGCACTTCGCCCGCCTGATCCGCGCCGGCGCCCGCGCGCTGGCCGACGTCGACGTGCAGATGGTCCTCATGCTGGTGCACTCGCCGGACGACCAGGCGCGCGCACACCGGTTCCTCGCCGGCGGCCACGTCGACGGCGCCCTGGTGTTCGCGCCGCACCGCAACGACGAACTCGTGTCGATCGTGAAGAAGCTGCCGCTGCCGGTGGTGTACGCCGGCAAGCCGTGGGGGTCGTTGCGGGGGATGCACCTCGTGGACAACGACAACGAGGGTGGCGCGGTTCTCGCCACCGAGCACTTGAAGTCGCTTGGACGGCGGAAGATCGTGCACGTTTCCGGGCCGTTGGACGAGCTGTCCGCCATTGATCGGTTGAACGGGTTCAAGTCGGCCTTGTCGTTGGACGACAAGGGGGCTGCTCGGGTTACCGAGGATGGTGGGTTCACCCGGGAGGGTGGGCGTAAGGCGATGTCCGTGTTGTTGTCTCGGGTGCCTGGGTTGGATGCTGTTTTTGTGGCTTCTGACTTGATGGCTGCTGGGGCTTTGGAGACTTTGCACGAGGCTGGGCGGCGGGTGCCTGAGGATGTTGCTGTGGTCGGGTTTGACGACCACGTGAGCATTGCTGAGCACACTTCGCCTACGTTGACTTCGGTGCGGCAGGACTCTGATGAGCAGGTCAAGCACATGGTCGAGCACCTGATGAAGCTGCTTCGGGATGAGACTGTCAAGAGCAAGAAGCAGATGCTGCCTACTGTGTTGGTTCGGCGCGAGTCGGCTTGATCGCTGCTGGGGGCGCGACCGGGCGGGTGGTCACCGTGCGGGCGGCGACCATGCGGTTGCGTGCTTCCCCTGGTTGTCGATGGCGTGTGCAAGTACCACCAACCCAACATCAACAAGCACTTTGCTACTACCAACTGGCCTCGTCGATCCCGCCGCCACACCGCGCCCGGCCCAGACATATTCGGCAACTGTCGACCATGTTGGGTGTAGTTGGCGGCGATTTGATCAAGAGTTGGTGGTACTTGCAGACGCCCATCAGCGGAAATGACTTGGCCCGCCAATCTG
>NZ_MUYM01000116.1 GCF_002150765.1 Lentzea kentuckyensis | reverse complement strand
CCGCGACCATCTCCTCGATCGAGATGGCACCGCTCACCGCCATCCGCGCCACGATCCACGTGACCACCGCGAGAAACAGCGCGGGCAGCCCCCAGGTCAACGCCTGCACCCAGCTCAACCAGGCGGAAACCCGGTAGCCGTCCTTCAACACCTCACGGGACATCCCGCGGAAGCGCTCCTCGAACGCCGGCTTGCCCCCGATCCCGGACAACACCTTCAATCCGGCCACGATGTCCCCAGCCCGCGAGCTCAACTCCCCCTGGCTCCCGCGATAACGAGCCTCCACCGCGTGCAACCGGTGCAACACCGGCCCGGTGACCACGGCCAGCACCGGCACACCCAACAACACAACCACCGCCACCAACGATGAAATCCGCACGAGCAACACCGCCGTGACCGCATAAGCGATCACCGCCCCCACCCCGGGCCCGGTACTCGTCAGGGCATGCGCGATCCGCGCGGTGTCCCCGTTCTGCAGGTACGTCAACTCCCCGGTGGACAGCTTCCGCCGCACCACCCCGCCAAGCCGCGTGACGTGCCGAACCACCACCTGCGCCGTCCGCAGCGAGGCATCGGTCCGCACCAACGTCATGGTCCGATGCCGCGCGACCCCGAGCAGCGCCAGCACCCCCGCCACCGCGACCAGCGAAACGCTCCACCACACCAACGCCACCCGATCGCCGCGCCGAAGACCGTCCTCAATGGCCTTCGCGATGAGGTAGGGCGGCAGGATCAGCCCGCACATCCACAGTGTTCCCCACCACGCCCCGGCGAGCACCCGCCAGCGCTGCATGAGCACCAGCCACCACAGGTACCGCCAGGGCGATCGAACGTCCGGGGTTCCCGGATCGTCGTACGGGGCATGTCGAGCCATGCACCTGACCTTGCCATCACTTGGCAGGCACCACGACCAATTTCGCCTTCAGCCCAATCGCACCAACAGCCGTAGCACCCAACGCCGCTATGAACGCAAACGCGTAGAAGCCCCATGGATGCGCCACCCCAGCCGTGAGCAACGCACCACCGAGCAACGGCCCACTGATCGCGCCCAACCGGCCGACTCCAGCGGCCCACCCGATGCCAGTGGCGCGGTTCTCCTCATAAACCCGGCCCGCATACGCATAAACGAGCACCTGCGCGCTGAACACGAAGCACCCAGCCAAAAACACGGCGACGTAAACCCCGACACCCGGCAACTTGATGCTGAGCAGCCCCAGAAACACCACAGCGCCCACGAACCACCCGATCGCCGCCGGCCGCACGCCAACCCGGTCGGCAACCGCCCCCGCGATCAAAAGCCCAACCACCGCACCAATGTTGAGCGTGAGCAACAACGCCAACGCCGTCCCAAGCTCATACCCGGCACTACGCATGATCTGCGGCAACCAGGTGTTGAGCCCGTACACCAACAACAATCCCATGAACGAGGCAACCCAGAACGCCACAGTGGCCTTCCGCAGCCCAGGCTTGAACAGCGACCCAACGGCCTCCAACGCGGGAGCCCTGCGCGCAGCCGTCTCTGGCAGGTACTTGAGCATCAACGGAACGAGCACCAACGCGGGCAACG
>NZ_MUYM01000115.1 GCF_002150765.1 Lentzea kentuckyensis | reverse complement strand
TTCCGGCAGCCTGCTTAGCGAGCCAGACCGGCCTCGATCGCCTTGATGATCGCCGGCCTCAGCTCCGCCGCCGAGATGATCGCGTCCACGGACCCGACCTCGACCGCGCGCTGCACGCTGTGCACCCGGTCGAACTCGGCGGCCATCTCGTTCAGCTTCTCCGTCCGCACGGACTGACGCGTCGCGGTCAGCTCGGCGGTCAGCGCGGCCCGCTCGGCACCGGAAGCCTCGGCGACAGCGGACTCCAGCTTCTTCACTCGCGGGTCGTTGGCCGTACGGCCGTCGACCTCACGGGCGAACACGACGGCCGCGGCGGGCGCGCCGCCGATGACCGACGCGTACGAGCCGTCGACCGCCAGCACCGTCATCGACGGGTTGAGGGCCTTCGAGAACACCACGAACGCGCCGCCGTGGTACCGCGAGATCACGGTGAACACGATGGGGCCGCGGAAGTTCACGATCGCGCGGCCGATCTCCGCGCCGTACTCCAGCTGGAGCTCGCGCATCGACTCCGGCGAGCCGTCGAAGCCCGACAGGTTCGCCAGCACGACAAGAGGCCTGTTGCCCGAGGCCGCGTTGATCGCGCGGGCCGCCTTCTTCGACGACTTCGGGAACAGCGTGCCGGCGGTGTAGGTGTCCGGGCCGTCGGTGGGCGGGAAGCCGGTGCGGGCCACGCCGCGCGACTCGATGCCCAGCAGCGTCACCGGGATGCCGCCGAGGTGCACGTCCTGGACGACCGCGGTGTCGGCGTCGGCCATGCCCGCCCAGCGCTCCAGGACGTCGTGGTCCTGGTCGGACAGCGCGCGCATGACCGTGCGGATGTCGAAGGGCTTCTTGCGGTCCGGGTTCGACTCGACCGAGAAGATCTCGCCAACCGTCGCGAACGGGCTGTCGCCGGCGATGTGCGGGTACGACGACACGTCACGGGAAACCGGGTCCGACGAAGGAACCCGGCGCGGACCCGACTCGCCCGGAGCGATGTAGCTGTGCTCGTAGTGGGCCAGCAGCACGTCGAACGCCGACCGCAGGTTCGGGGCCCAGTACTGCGCCTGGCCGTTCGGGCCCATGACGCGGTCGTAGCCACCGATGCCGTAGTTGTCCTCGGCCGAGACGCCGCCGGAGAAGTCCAGCGCCTGCTTGCCGGTCAGCACCATCGCCGAGTCCGGGGTCATGACCAGGATGCCCTTGGTGTGCATGAGCATCGTGGCTTCGGCGTTCCAGTACGGCTGGGCGCCGACGTTGATGCCGTTGACCACGACGTTGATCTCGCCACCGGCCTGGGTGAACTCGACGATCCGCTTCAGGGCCGCGGCCACCCAGTCCATGTTCTCGACACCGGAGCTCATCGAGATCTTCGCGCCGGACGACAGCGAGAACCATTCCAGCGGAACGGAAAGCTCCGCAGCCAGGTCCAGCGCGTGGATCACCCGCGAGCACTCGGGCTCGGCCAGTGCGCCCAGCGACTTGGTCGGGTCGCCGAGCAGCACCACGCGCTTCATGCCCTCGGGGTACGCCGGCGTCGGCGTCGTCACGACACCCACGACGATGCCGGCCTTGTTGCCACCACGCGGGCGGTCCACCGGCACCAGCGCACCGTCGACCAGATCGTGCTCCACAAAGGACCCGCCGTCGCCGACGAGCATGTCGACCAGCTCGTACGGGTAGATCGTGCCACGTGACTGGGCGCGCAGGACGTTCTGGCGGTAGTCGTCGAGCGGCTGGATCGGCTCGGTCGGCGGCTGCACGAACGAGAACGACATCCCGGCACCAGCGTTGTTGGCGATCCGGACGCCGATGTCGGTCAGCTCACCGGTGACGGTGTCCTTGCGGCGCGCCAGGAACAGGACCTCCTCCAGGTCGAGGCCGGTCGTCGTCGGCCCGACGCGGGTGGCGACCGCGTCGAGGTCCTTCGAGGACAGGTCGGTCGGCGGCCACGCGTACAGCACGACCCGGTTGGTGGCCAGGCGAGTCCGGCCACCGGCCTGCGCGCGGGCCCGGCGGATGCCGTCCAGGCAGGCCGCGAGCACGTCCTCGGCCGCGGGCAGGGCGAGGATCCGGCCGTCGTCGTCGCGCAACGGCGTCAGGTCGCGGACCTGGCCCAGCGCCACCAGACGCTCGTCGGACTTGTTCGACTTGGCCACCGCGCGGAACAGGTACACGTCCTCGTCCACCGACTGCAGACGCGTGAGGTCGAACTCGCGCAGGCGTTCCAGCTGCATGCGTTCGGCGATGCGCGGGTGCAGCCCGCGCACCAGCCTCTCCTCGGCGAACCCGTTCGAGGACGGGCGGAAGGTGAAGTGGTGGTGCATCGACTCGCCACGCCGGCCCGCCACCGTGGTGGTGATGCGGGTGATCGTCGGCGGCAGCTGGTGCGCGGCCAGGGCGGCGCCCAGCCCGGCGGCCATCTCGTCGGGGTCGGTCGGACCGTCGGTCCAGTTGACGTAGAGGTCCGCGACGACCGCGCTGCCGTTGCCGTGCTTGACGACGTCACCGACGGCGTCCGCCAGCGCCGGGAACTCCACCGCGGTCGACACCAGCCGCGTCTGCTCCGGCTCGTTCTCCGCGAGGAAGAACGCACCCCGCACGCGCGGGTTCGCCAGCGCCTTCTTGGTGTAGTACCGGCGGGCCAGCACCTCCAGCAACGGGGTGTTGTCCGCGCCCGGCTTGCCGATGCGCTGGCCGAGCAGGCGCACCAGCGGTTCGGCCGACGCCACCATCGCCGCGATCCGCTCCTCGCGGTCGGCGGCCTGGGGCGAGGAGTCCAGGTGGATCAGGTGCTTGCGGACCTCGCTGTGCACGCGGGCGCGGGTGCGGCGCACCAACGGCTGCGCGAACCAGGTGAACACGACGCTGCGGGCCAGGTCGGCGACCGCCGGGTAGCGGACCTGGGTGGCGGCGACGATGTGCTCGAGCACCAGGCCGACCCGCACCCGCTCGGACTCGACCGGCGGCGCCTCCTGCACCCACTGGCGCAGCAGGGTCGTCGCGACGGCCGCGTCGAACACGCCGCGGCGCAGCGCCACGAAGACGCGGAACACGGCCTGCTCCAGCTCCGGCGTGCGGTCGAGCTCGGTGATGCCGTAGTGGCCGATCACGTTCTGCAGGCGGGCGCGGAAGCTCTCCGGCAGTGCCGCGCGGTCCGCGTCCAGCGTCTTGAGATAGGTGTGGAAGTGCTCGCGCGGAGAGTGGATGTGGTTCTCCGGCTTGGTCTCCTCACCGGCCGGGCGGTTGCGCGAGAGGTCGCAGACGTCGGCGAAGATGCCGAGCAGCTTGGCCTCCTCGACCAGCGGCCGCTCCTGCAGATCCTGCCGCGCACCCATGTAGTTCGACAGCACCCGCTCGGTGTCGGCGGCGGTGGTGTCGAAGCCGAGCAGCAACGCGCGCAGGTCGTCGAGACCACGTGCGGCGAGTTCCTCCGGACGAACGTCCGTGCGCGGCGCGGGCAGCTCCAGCTCGACCGACGACTCGGACTTCTGCTCCTCGGCAGCGCCTTCCGCGTCCTCGATCTCCTCCAGCTTCAGCAACGCGCCACCGGCGGGCACCTGGGTGCCGACGACGACGTTGAGCTCCTTCAGGCGGGCGCGGAACGGCGCGCGGAGCACCGTCTCCATCTTCATCGCCTCGAGCACCAGCACCGGCGCACCGGCCTCGACCTCGGCGCCGACCTCCAGCGGGGTCGCGACGACCAGCGCGGGCATCGGCGAGCGCAGCACGCCGCCCTCGTCGCGGGTGACGCGGTGGGTGACGCCGTCGACCTCGACCTGGTGGACCGGGCCGTGGGTGCCGGTGACGACGCGGAACCGCGTGCCGTTGACGGTGATCTGGCCGACGTGGTGGTCGAACCGCTCGACGTCGACGTCACCGTGCAGCACGACGTCCGAGTCGGCCGCGGCGACACCCACGCGGTACTTCGCGGCACCGATGCGGGCGACCTGCACCACGTACGCCTGGCCGCGCAGCACGAACTCCAGCTTGGTCGCGCCCTCGTGGTTCGTGCGCGGCTGGCCGCCCCGCGCCGAGGCCAGCAGCTGGGTGAGGTTGATGTGCTCCTCGTCCTCGTACACCTCGATGGCGGCCGCGGCCAGCGCGATCGCGGAGTGGCGGTGCGAGATCAGGCCGCCGTCGGCGCGGACGCGGTCGATCCACGAGGTGTCGGCCGAGCCGTCGATCACGGCGGGCTCGGCCAGCAGGTCGAGCACGAAGCTCTTGTTGGTCGTGCCGCCCTCGATGATCACGGTCGTCTCGGCCATCGCGCGACGCAGCTTGCCCAGCGCCTCGTCGCGGTCGCGGCCGTACGCGATGATCTTCGCGATCATCGAGTCGAAGTCGGCGGGGATCTGCGAGCCCTCGGCCACCCCGGTGTCGACGCGGATACCGGGACCGGCGGGCAGCTCCAGCCGGACGATCGTGCCGGGGCACGGCGCGAAGTCGCGGTCCGGGTCCTCGGCGTTCAGCCGGGCCTCGACGGCGTGCCCCAGCTCGGCGGGCTTCTCGCCTTCGAGCTTGCCGCCGCCCGCGACGTGCAGCTGCGCCTTGACCAGGTCGAAGCCGGTGGTGATCTCGGTGATCGGGTGCTCGACCTGCAGGCGGGTGTTGACCTCGAGGAACGCGAAGAGCTTCTCGCCGGGGTGGTAGAGGAACTCGACGGTGCACGCGCCGCGGTAGCCGACCGCGTTCGCGAGCCGTTCCGCCGACGCCTTCAGCTCGTCGACCTGGTGCGGCTCCAGCACGCAGGACGCCGACTCCTCGATGATCTTCTGGTTGCGCCGCTGCACCGAGCAGTCGCGGACGCCGAGCGCCCATGCCGTGCCCTGGCCGTCGGCGATGACCTGCACCTCGACGTGCCGGGCGCCGGTGACCAGGCGCTCCAGGAACATCACGCCGGAGCCGAACGCGCGGGCGGCCTCCAGGCTGGTGCGCTCGAAGTTCTCTTCCAGCTCCGCGGGAGAAGTGATCTTGCGGATGCCGCGGCCACCACCACCGGCGGTCGCCTTCAGCATCAACGGGTAGGTGACCTCCTCGGCCACCTGCAGGGCGTGTTCGAGGTTCTCGACGGCACCGCGCGACCACGGCGCGACCGGAACGCCGACCTCCTCGGCGATCAGCTTCGAGCCGATCTTGTCACCGAGCTTGCGCATGGCCTCGGCGGACGGGCCGACGAAGGTGACCCCGATCTTCTCGCACAGCTCGGCGAACTCGGGGATCTCGGCGACGAAGCCCCAGCCGACCCACGCGGCGTCGGCCTTCGTCTCGACGAGGGCGGTCTCCAGCACCTTCAGGTCGAGGTACGGACGATCGGCCGCCAGGCCGAGGTTGTAGGCGAGGTCGGCTTCCCTGACGAAGGGCGCGGACTTGTCGACATCGGTGTACAGGGCAACGGTCTCGATCCGTTCCCCTGACTCGGCGGCGAGCTCACGGACGGCGTGGATCAGCCGCATAGCGGCTTCTCCGCGGTTGACGATCGCTACACGACTGAACAACGACTTGGCTCCTCGCGGACATTACGACCTCAGCGGCAGTCGCCGCCCAATCGATGTACACACTCTCGTCTACTAACCGGTAGGAAAACCGCTAGATCGAAGCGAGTTGAGCAGCGTGCTTTGTATGAAACCAACAAGCACCCAGGTCCTCGGCACAGCTTCACTTGAGCCCGTGTCCCAACTCACGACGCGGCTGCTTGTGCAGTTGGGACCATCCGATCCCCGCCGCCAGCACGAGCGGTAACGCCGTGATCACCAAGGCGATCCGGACGGACTGCGCGTCGGCCAGGACTCCCCCTGCCATCGCCCCCAGGGGTTGCCCCACGCCGAACGACACCATGCGCCCGACCAGGTTGACCCGGCCCTGCAGGTGATCAGGCGTCATCAGCTGCCGCACGGTCAGCCCGTTGACGATCACGATCGTCGAGGTCAGGCCCCACAACGCCACGCTGAGCACCGCGAGCCACCACACCCGCACCCCGACCAGCAGACCCATCACCACGACACCAGCGAGCAGCCCGGTCGCGGTGACCCGGCGGGGCTCGCAGGAGTCGCTGATCGCGGGCATGACGACGACCGCGGCGAACGACCCGGCGGCCAGCGCGCTGAACAGCACGCCGATCTTCGCGTCGTACTCCGGGACGTCGAAGATCCGGAAGGCGTAGACGACGAGAAGCCCCGACACGGCACCGCCCGCGACGGCCTGACCGACGCCCAAGGCGGTGAAGAGCCGGACTGTGGGTTCCCTCCAGAGGAACTCGAGTCCTTCCCGGATGTCCGCTTTGAGGGAGATCCGGGGTTCGCGGTGCCGGTTCAACGGCCGCAGGATCATCCGGACAAGTGCCGCGGACGCCGCGAAACTCAGCGCGTCGAGCGCCATCGTCCCGGCCGGCCCGATCACCGAGATCAGCACGCCCGCGACGGACGGCGCGGCCACGTGCACGGCGGTGGCCGCGCTCCAGATCGTGCTGTTCGCCCGCGCGAGTTGCTCGGTGCCGACCAGCGCGGGTATGGCACCGAAGTTGGCCGCGTCGAACCACACGTTGGCGCTCGCCGCTCCCCCGGCCACCACCAGCAGGTGCAGCGGGGTCAGCGCGCCTGCCGCGGCCGCCACGGGCACGCTCACCAGCAGCCCGGCGCTGACGAGGTCGGTGACGACCATGACCGTGCGCCGGTCCATGCGGTCGACGAGCGCACCCGCGAGCAACCCGAACACGAGGTAGGGCGCGGCGGTGAGGGCCGCGAGCGCTCCCGTGTGCACGGCGCTGCCGGTGAGCGAGTACATGAGGACGGGCAGCGCGACGCCCGACACCGCGGAGCCGGCGGTCGAGATCACCCTGGCGAGCCAGAGCTTCCCGAACTCGCGGTCGGTCCACAGCGTCCGCAGGTCAGGATTGCGGAATTCGGATCACATCCCCGGGGTGGATCACGTTGGGGTTCGTGATGACGTGCGGGTTCGCCCGCACGAGCCGCGTGTAGAGGTTGCCGTTGCCGTAGAACTGCGCGGCGATCCCGAACAACGTGTCACCGGGCTGGATCGTGTATTCGGTGTAGACGCGGTAGCCGGGCACGATCCGCGGCCCGTACACGACCGGCACGATGATCTTGTCGAGCTCCGCGCCGTCCTCCGGCGACACCCAGAACACCTCGACGAAGAGCCGGTCGAGCGCGAACGACGCGCCGGACACGTCGACGCTCACCTGGAACTGGCCGTGGCCACCGGTCCCGTCACCGGCCACGAACCCGCCGACGACCTCGTCGTGCCCTTCGTGGATCCGGTAGTTGAACTGCGCCTCGAACGCACCGCCCGCGGTGCCGGCGATCTGGACGTGGCTCCCGACGAGACCGAGCGGCCTCGGTTGCTGGACATCGATCGACATGATGACTCCCCTTCCTCGCCTACTAGGTCGTGGCGAGGGGTGGGGGCGTTGCCGGGATTCACCCCCGTGGCGCAACGGCTGGTGGTGGAGGACGGAGTCGAACCGCCTTTGCCCGAGGCTCCTGTTTTACAGACAGGCGGGGCTCCACAGCCCCATCTCCACCATTGTCGCAACCCATTTTCGTGGCCTCTGAGCTGCGGTGACACCGAAATGATGGCCTCTCGCGAACCGTTCGCTCAATCGATTTTCCGAAACGCGGATCAGCACGGCCGCGATAGGTGGGTGTGAAGGTGGTGGGGCGCGGCCGCGAGCTCGCGATGATCCGGTCGTGGCTGGCTGCGGAGACCGGCGGGCTGGTGCTGTGCGGCGGTGAGCCCGGCATCGGCAAGACCAGGCTGGCCCAGGAACTCGCCGGGCACGCGCTCGCACTCAGCCGTGAGGTGGTGTGGGGGCACTGCGTCGAAACCGAAGGCGCACCGGCGTTCTGGCCGTGGCGCCAGGTGCTGAAGGCCGCGGGCACCGATCCGGACGAGGTGCTCGCGCACGACGCCGAGGTGCCGCAGGACCGCTTCCGGGTGTTCGACGCGATCGCGACCGCGCTCGACCGCGCCGGGCTGGTGATCATCGTCGAGGACGTCCACTGGGCCGACCGGGCGTCGTTGCTCGTGCTCGCGCATCTGGCCACGAACCTGCGGCGGGTGCTGTTGTTCGCCACGTTCCGCGACCCGTGCCCAGCGGTCGCGGACCTCATGCGCTCGGCCGTCCGCATCGACCTGCACGGCTTGTCCGCCGACGAGGTCGCCGAGCTGACCGGGGCCGGGCCCGCCGCCACCATCCACGAGCTGACCAGCGGAAACCCGTTGTTCGTCACGGAGATCGCCCGTGCGGTGCAGGACGGCACCTGGCGCGCCGACCAGCCACCGCGCAGCGTCCGGGACATCGTCACCGCCCGCCTCGACCGGCTCGGCCAGGACGCGCGGGAGCTGGTCAGGACCGCCGCGCTGATCGGCCGCGACTTCGACCTGGACCTGGCCGCCAAAGCCTCGGGGCTGCCCATCAGCGCGCTGGACGAGGCGACGACCCTGATCGACGCCACCGGGCACCGGTTCGTGCACGCGCTGACCCGTGACGCCGTCGAGGCCTCGCTCACCACCGCCGAACGCCGCACGATCCACCGCCGGATCGCGGAGGCGATGGCGGACAGCACCCGGTTCGCGGACGTCGCCCGGCACTGGAACGCCTGCGGCGTGCCAGAAGAAGCTCGCGGGTGGACGATCCGGGCGGCCGAGGACGCGGTGGCCCGGCTCGCCTACGAGGAGGGTGCCCGCCTCTACGCGGCGGCCGCGGCCTTCGAGGACAGCTGCGAAATCCAGGCGGCGTTGGGGAAGGCGGCGTACTTCGCGGGCGACCTCGCGTTGTGCGTGCAGGCCGCCCAGCGCGCCGCCGAGCTGGCGCGGACCCCGGAGCAGATCGCGGAGGCCGCGCTCGTGCTCGAAGCCGCGCCGGGAGCGGGCGTGAACGCGATCGCGACCCCGTTGTGCGACAACGCACTGCGCCACGAGGTCAGCCCAGCGACCCGCGCCAGGTTGCTCGCCCAGCGCAGCCACCTCGCGTTCTACCGGGGCGAGCAGCACCGCCTCGACGACCTCAGCCGCGAGTCCCTCGACCTGGCCCGGCGCAGCCACGACGACCGCGCGCTCGCCGAGGCCCTGCACGCCCGGCAGGAGGCGTGTCCCGGTCCGGCCGGCCGCGCCGAACGGCTGCGGCTCGCCGCCGAGATGATCGACCTCGCCCACCGCACGCACAGCCCGCGCGGGGCGATGTGGGGATCGCTGTGGCGGATCCAAGCGTTGATCGAGAGCGGTGAACTCGCTGCCGCACAAGAAGAACTGCCGGCGCTGCGGCTGGCCTGCGAGCGCGTCGGCGGGCAGGTCCCGTTGTGGCACCTCGACGTCGTGACGGCGTGCCTGGCCCAGGCGCAGGGCCGGTTCGCCGAGGCCCAGGAGGTCGGGCGGCGGGCGTTCGACCGCATGCGCGTCATCGAACGCGAACCCGCGTCCGGCGCCTACTTCGCCCTGCAGTGCGGCCTCGCGTGCCACCTCGGCGTCACCGAGGACGGCCTGACGCTGGCCCGCCACTTCCACGACCCGCCACCGCGCTTCCGCCTGATGTCCAAGCTCACGCGGGCGTTCCTGCTGGACCGCGCGGGTTTGCGCGACGAGGCGCTGGAGTGGTTCCGCCGGGCCGGCCCGATCGGCGAGTGGGACCTGCCCGCGTTCTTCGTGCTGCCGGGCCTGGTCGACGCCGTCCTGGTGACCTCCAGCCTGGGCCTGACCGACGACCTCGCGCAGATCCTGCCTCGGCTGGCGCAGTTCCGCGGCGCGCACGCGGCCGGCAACGGCGTCGCCTACATGGGCCCGGTCTCACTCGCGCTGAGCCGCGGCCACCTCGCACTGGGTGAGGTGGAGCAGGCCGTCGAGGAGCTCACCAGCGCCGTCGACGAGGCCTCCTGGGCGGGAGCGCCCGCGTTCGCCGCCGAAGCCCGCTGGTACCTGGCCTCGGCGTTGCGCGCGCTGGGCAAGGACGCCGACGCCGGGCAGCGTGCCGCCGACCGCGTCATCCGGGCGCTGGGCATGACGGCGTTCACGACGACCGAGCTGAGCAGCCGCGAGCACGAGGTCGCCCGCCTGGTCACCGACGGCCTCACGAACCGTCAGATCGCGAAGCGGCTGGTGATCTCCGAACGCACCGCCCAGAACCACGTCCAGCACATCCTCACCAAGCTCGGCTTCAGCACCCGCAGCCAGATCGCGGCGTGGATGAGTACCCGACCGAGTACTCCGGCGGATGGCTGACCAGCGCGAACTTCCTAGGTTTGAGCCACACCGACTTCAGGAGGAACACCATGTGGCTCACCATCGCGACCCCGCCCACCCAGTCCCTCGAACAGCTCGACAAGGTCATGGGCTCTGCCGTCCCGGACGGCCTGCGCGCCCGCTACGCCTGCCAGGCCGACGGCGAGTTCCGGATCATCGCCGTCTGGGAGACCAAGGACCACGCCGACCGCTTCTTCCGCGAGGTGCTCGGCCCGATCCTGGCCCGCGTGCTCGGGCCGACGCCGTCCGGCACGCCCACGGCCACCGGCATGGAGGTGCTGCGGGAGTTCACTCCGGCCGTCACCGGCTGAGCGCCTTGCTCGTTGGTGCCGAGTGCGTCTGCAAGTACCGCCAACTCTTGATCGAATCGCCTGTAACTACACCCAACCTGTTCGTCACCCGACGAAACGTTGCCGTGCCCTCGGCCCGGAGCGTCCATGTTGGGAGTAGTTACGTGCTTGTTGATATTGGGTTGGTGGTACTTGCAGACGCCATCAAGGGTGAACGCATCAGTTGAGCGCGGCGATCGACAGGTTGAGGGCCGCCGCGAAGCTCACCCACGCCAGATAGGGCACGAGGAGCAGCGCGGCGGCCTTGCTGCGCCACGAGAACACGACGATCAGCACGAGGATCGCCATCCACAGCAACAAGATCTCGGCGAACGCGATCCCGTACCAGCCCAGCCAGAAGAACAACGGCGTCCACAGCGCGTTCAGCACCAGCTGCGCGCCGAACAACGTCAGCTCGCCGCGCCCGGCACCACCGCGCCACGCCAGCCAGCCGGACAACGCGATCAGCCCGTACAGCACCGTCCACACCGGACCGAACAACCACGCCGGCGGCGCCCACGACGGCCGTTGCAGGCTCAGGTACTCGTCGCCGGCCGACACCGAGAACAGCGAACCCACCACCGCCGTCACGACGACCGCCGCGACGAACACGAACAGGACCCGCACGGGGTGATGGCGCAGAGGCAACACGGTCATGAGGGACTCCCGACAGGCAGGGCGCGGACGATGGCGAGCACCGTGGCACGGCTGGGGGCCGCGCGTTCGGAGTCGTCGAGCAGAGACAGTTCGTCAGCCAGCACGGCCTGGCGAATCGCGGCGAGCCGGCCAGGCAACTCCACGCGCAGTGCTTCGACCAGCCGATCCCGCAGGGCACGCCCCAAGGGGTCGTCGGACGGCAACACCCGCCAATGCGCGCGCAGAATCCGTACGGCCACGTCCTCGCCGCCGACCGCCCACACGAGGCGGATCATCCGGTCGGCGAGGCTCATGCCCTGAAGTCTATATTCGATTCAAAATCGTTTCAACGGCAGTGGCGAGCGTCCGGGCCCTCGTAGCACCCTCCGGCAGCGGCACGTCGTCCCATCCCGGCCCGCCGACCAGCACCGGAACCGCCAGTTCCGCCAGCGGAGCCTGTTCGGCGTACACCCGGTCGTGTGCCCAGACGAACACAACCCGCGGCTCCAACCGGGCCGCGGCGCTCACCAGGGCGGTGGCGGGCACGCGGGCGCCTAGGTTGCGGGACACGCAGTTCTGCTCGGCGAGCGCGGCCGCCAGCACGTCGAGGGGCAGGCTGTGCTGTTCGTCCGGCGCGCACGCCAGCAACACCGCGGGCGGGCCGACCGCGATCCCGGACACCCTCATCGCGTCGGAGATCGTGCCGCTCGCGACGTGCTCGACGTCGACACCGGCGGCGGTCGACGAGACCCGTTCGCCGAGCTCGATCAGGAACGGCATCAGCACCGCGTCCCACGTGTGCACGACACCGTGGCGGGCGATCAGGCCGACGGCCACCCTGCGCATCTGCGCCGCGTCCAGCCGGTCGGCGGCGGCCCCGAAGTCCAGGTCACCGGCCGGCGCCAGGGACGCGGCAGCCGACGCGGGCGAGACACCCGAGCCGGTCAGTTCGAGCATGCGCTTGAGACGCCCGAGGTCATCGTCGTTGTAGCGGCGGTGCTTGCCCTCCTGACGCGTGCTGGGACCCAGCCCGTACCGGCGGTCCCACGTGCGCAGGGTCGTGGGCGAGATGCCGAGCATCCGCGCGACCGCGCCGGCACTCCACTCCACCGCTCACCTCCGCTGCACCGAATCTGAATCGTAATGCGCGGAGGCCGCAAGATGGTGCAACGGCCGGCTACGCGTCGTCGAGCCGGCGCCGCTGCTCGTCGTCCAGCACGAGGTCGAGCGCGCCGAGGCACTCGTCGAGCTGACTCACCGAACTGACGCCCAGCACCGGCAGCACCGGCGGGTTTCCGCCCAGCAGCCACGCGAGGACCACCTGGTTCGGTGTCGCGTCCAGTTCGGCCGCCACCTCGGCCAGCACCTTCAACCGGCTGCGGCTGTCCTCGTGGTCGTACTGCTCGGGCAACGGCCGGTCGGACCGCGTGTACGCGCCGGACAGCAGCACCGAATAACCGAGCACGGTCAGATCGGGTTCAGTGCGCGCGTAGTCCAGCATCTCGTCGCTGATGTGCGGGTTCGCGCCGAACTCCGCGCCCGGCCGCGGCCTCAGGTAGGTGTGGCGCTGCTGGACGCAGGCGAATCCAGGCAGCCCCGAGGCCCTGGCGATCTCGCGCGCAGCAGAGACGCGCCACGCGGCGTGGTTGCTGCACCCGACGGCGCGCACCAGGCCGTCGGTCACCAACGACGCGAAGGTCTCCACGGTGTCGTGCAACGGCGTGCGGCGGTCCTCGATGTGCGCGTAGTACACGTCGAGGTGGTCGGTGCCCAGGCGGCGCATGCTGGCCTCTGCCTGTGTGCGCACCACGGCCCGCGACAGCCCTTCCGCGTGCTCCGGCCACGCGGCGCCCGGCGGGTCGGGCAACGCGCCCACCTTGGTCGCCAGCACGACGTCGTCACGGACGCCGCGCGAGGCCAGCCACCGGCCCAGCAGCTCCTCGCTCTCCACGCCGGTGCCGCCCGGCACCCAGAACGAGTAGGTGTTCGCGGTGTCGATGAACGTGCCGCCGACTTCAACGAACCGGTCGAGGACCTCGAACGCCCGTTGCTCGTCCACGGTCGTGCCGAAGTACATGGTGCCCAGGCACAACGCACTCACGCCGATTCCGGACAGCTGTCGCTGTTCCACGCTGTTCCACTCCCCCAAGTGATCGAACGCGCACGATCGATGAACGGCGCTTTTGTGCACCTGAGGTGCACAAAAGCGCCGTTCATCGTTACCTCTTCTTGCCGGTGAGCAGGTCCTTGACCTGGTTCCCGCGCCGGCGCAGACCCCACTTCGTGACGCGGATCAGCGCCTCGCGGACGATGTTGCCGCTCATCTTCGACTCGCCGAACTCGCGCTCCAGGAACGTGATCGGCACTTCGCGCACGCGGAACCCGAGCTCCAGCGTCCGCCACAGCAGGTCGATCTGGAAGCAGTAGCCGGCCGACGCGACCGACACGAGGTTCAGCTTGCGCAGGGTGTCCGCGCGGAACGCCCGGTAGCCGCCCGTCATGTCGCGGATCGACGCGCCCAGCGCGAGCCGCGAGTACAACGAGCCGCCCAGCGACAGGAACTTGCGCTTCGCCGGCCAGTTCACGACCTCGCCGCCGGGCACCCAGCGCGAACCCAGCACCAGATCGGCGGAGGGCAGCGCGTCCAGCAGCCGATGCAGCTGCTCCGGCGCGTGCGAGCCGTCGGCGTCCATCTCGCAGATGACGCCGTACTCCCGCTCCAGCGCCCACTGGAAGCCGGCGACGTACGCGGCGCCGAGTCCGGCCTTCTCCGTGCGGTGCATCACGTGGACGCGCTCGTCAGCGGCCGCCATCTCGTCGGCGAGCTGGCCGGTGCCATCGGGGCTGCCGTCGTCGACCACCAGGACGTGCACATCGGGCAGTGCCGTGTGCAGCCTCTTGACGATCTTTCCGATGTTGTCCCGCTCGTTGTAGGTCGGGATCACCACCAGCACCTGCCCGAGTTCCTGGTCAGGCTGCTGCGCCATTCGAGTCCTTCCGTCGTCGTGCGAAGCCCAGCGCCAACACGGCAAGGCCCGCAGCGGTCATCACCCACTCGGGCCAGGCTCCTAGCCAAGTCGCCAGCGTAGTCTGCGACCGAAGTGGCAGCTCCGCGACCAGGGCACCGGGCACGAACAAGCCAGTCTTCTGAGTGACGGAACCGTCAGGCGAAACGATCGCGCTCACCCCCGAGGTGGCCGCCACGACGACCGCCCGGCCATGCTCCACGGCACGCAGTCGGGACATGGAAAGCTGCTGGTAGGTCATTTCTGTATACCCGAACGTGGCGTTGTTCGTCGGGATCGCGATGATCGTCGCGCCGGCCGTCACGGAGTCGCGGACCACTGAGTCGAACGCCACTTCGTAACATGTGTCAATCGCGACCTTCGCGGGCCCCATGACGAAACCGTCCGGGTCCGAACCGGGCTGGAACACCCCCGCGCGGTCCACCTCCGAGGCGAACAGCCGGAAGAACGACCGCATCGGCATCGTCTCGCCGAACGGCTGCAGCTTGCGCTTGGTGTAGGTGTCCGTCGGCCCCTTCTCCGGGTCCCACAGCACCACCTGGTTGCGCGGCAGCCCGTCGTTGCGGTCGACCACCACGGCCCCCACCGCGATCGGCGCCTTGATCGCCTTCGCCGCGTCGTCGAGCCGCGCGGCCGCGTCGACGTTGCGGAACGGGTCGATGTCGGAGGAGTTCTCCGGCCAGATGACGATGTCCGGCTGCTTGACCTTGCCGGCGGCGACGTCCGCGGCGAGCTCGATGGTCCGCTTCACGTGGTTGTCGAGCACGGCGCGGCGCTGCGAGTTGAAGTCGAGCCCGGCGCGCGGCACGTTGCCCTGGATCGCGGCGACGGTCACGGTCCCGGCGGACGCGTCCACCCCCACCGGCACGACGAACCCGACCAGCAGCGGCACCACGAACAGCGGCACGCCGAGCTTCCAGTTCCGGAACACCCAGAACAGCCCGAACCCGGTCAGCACCACGGCGAACGACACCAGCGGCGCCCCGCCCAGCGACGCGAGCGGCAGGTACCAGCCCTCCGGCTGGCCGAACGCGATCTTGCCCCAGGTGAAGCCGCCGAACGGGAACACACCGCGCAGCGCCTCGTCCGCCACCCAGAGGAACGCCGCCCAGAGCGGCCATCCCGGCACCCGCGACACGAACGCCATCGCGGCCGTGCCGATCGAGATCATCAGCGCGCACGCCAGCGCCAGCGGCAGCCAGGCGATCAGCCCGACGAACTCCCCGGTCCAGCGCAGCAGCGGCACCATGAACCCGAGCCCGAACAGCAACCCGTACCCGAACCCGGCCCGCGCCCGCCGGTCGTAGATCACATACGCCAGCAACGCGAACCCGACCGGTGCCAGGAACCACAGCGGCCGCGGCGGGAAGCTCAGGTAGATCAACGCGCCACCGGCGACGGCAAGTGCCATTCGCAGCAGCACCGGACGGCTCAACCGCCGTCTGCGAGCGGGCAATTCCGGCGATTCCGGCGCAATGGGGGGTGCGACCACCCGATCAGCCTACGAGGCTCGGAGTACACAGGACGTATGACCTACGTGGATCTTGTCCTCCAGAAGCTTTCCACGGATGGCGATCGCGAGGCGGTGATCGGCGGCGACACCCGCCTCACCCGATCTCAGGCCCGTGACCTGCTGTTTCGACTGGCCGACGGGCTCGTCCACCGTGGCATCAAGCCCGGTGACGGCGTGGCGGTGTACGTCGGCAACACCCCGGAGGCGGTCCTGCTGAACCTGGCCGTCCACCTGCTCGGTGGCCGGCTGGTGTTCGTGCCGCCGGAGCCCGGCCGGGCCGAACTCGAAGCCCTGATCGCCCGCGCCGAGGTCGCCGCCGTCGTGGTCGACCCGTCGTTCGGCACGCAGATCGACGGCTGGCACCTCCAGGACCTCCCCCGCAACCCCGTCGAACGCGCCCCGGCGGCGGAGTTCGCCACCGTCGCCTACACCGGCGGCACGACCGGGCTGCCGAAGCTCGCGGTGCACCGTTCCACCAGGACCGGGCTCTGGGAGACGCGGGCGAGCATGCCTCCCATGAACCTGCTGTCCAACACCCTCATCACCCACGGCAGTGGGGCCAGCGCGACGATGACCGCGCTGCTCACCGGGTCGAAGCTGGTGCTGGGCCCGTCGACGTTCGACGCGGACACGTTCGTGCGCCTCGCCCGCGACGAGCAGATCACCGCGACGGTCTTCGTGCCACCGATGATGTACGAGGTTCTCGACCACCCGGACTGCCCCGGCCCGCAGTTCGGCGTCATCGTCGGCGGATCCCCGCTCGCCCCGCAACGGCTGCGGCAGGCGATCGAGAAGTGGGGCCCGCACATCAACCAGGGCTACGGCATGACCGAGGCCCACGCCATCACGATGATGCCCGCCACCGAGGTCGACCTCGACCGGCCGGACACGTTGCGCACGGTCGGCAAGCCCAACCCCGCGATGGAGGTCGAGACCCGCGACGGCGACGTGTGGGTGCGCGGCCCGTTCGTCATGGAGGGCTACTGGGGCGAGCCGCCGCTCAGCGAGACGTCCGACGGCTGGTTCAACACCGGCGACATGGGCTACTTCGACGACGACGGCTACCTGTACCTCAACGACCGCAGCAAGGACGTCATCGTCACCGGCCGCACCTCGGACAACGTCTACTCACGCCTGCTTGACGACTTCCTCATCACGCTTCCCGGTATCCGGCAGGCGGCGGCCGTCGCCCAGCCGGACGAGGCGCTCGGCGAGGTCGTCCACCTGTTCCTGGTGACCGACGGACAGGAAGTCAGCTTCGACAAGATCCGCGATTCGGTCATTGCCGAACTGGGTGAGCTTTACCAGCCCAGAGGCGTCACGATCGTTTCCCAACTCCCTCTGACCAAGGTGGGAAAGGTCGACAAGCGCAGGCTGCGTTCCCAGTTTCGGTAAGGTTCGGGCTAAATCAGGAGGTGACGGATGCCCCGTCCAAGCGTGGAAGCCGAACGCAAGGCGCAGATCCTCGCGTCCACCTGCAAGGTGATCGCGTCCGAGGGCTTCCGCCACCTCCGGGTGTCAGACGTGGCCAAGGACGCGGGCGTCTCCGGTGGCACGGTCCACTACTACTTCGAGACCAAGCGCGAGCTCACCGACGCGGCGTTCGCGCACTGCTTCGAACAGTCGCTCACGCGGCGCCGCTGGATCCTCGACTCCGACGAGCCCCCGCTGTCCCGGCTGCGGCTGGTCGTCGAGTCGTACCTGCCGCAGGGCGCCGAGACGGTCGAGGCGTGGAAGATCTGGGCCGAACTCTGGGTCGAGGCCATCCGCAACCCCGAACTGCAGGAGCTCAACGAGCGCTTCTACGGCGAGTGGCGCGAGATCGTGGCGAGCATCTTCCGCGACGGCCAGGCGACCGGCGAGGTCAACGCCCCCGGCGACCCGGTGGAGCTGGCGAACATGCTGGTCAGCATGCTCGACGGCCTCGCGCTTCAGGTCTTGGCCGGCTCGAAGGCCATGACCGTGGACGTCATGCGCACCACCTGCCTGAGGTTCGTCGACCAGCTCTCCACCGCGTCCGTCGGATAGCTCAGCCCGCTGGCCAGTACGCAGGTCGCGAGCAACAACGCGACCGGCGTGCGGGTGAAACCCAGGAACAGCAACCCTTTCGGCACCGGCACGGTCTCCGCGAACCGCTGCGCCTCGCTCAGCAACAGCCCGGCGAACATCAGGAACACCACCGCGAGCGGCAACGTGCGCCCGAGCGCGCCCACCGCCACCACACTGATGATCGACACCGCCACCACCCCGGCGGTGAACCACCAGTGGTGCGGCGTGTGGTCAGGGCCTTTCGCGCTGCGGGCCATCAGCCAGTCGCCGAACAACACCGCGACGCCGGTGAGCACCAGCACCCGCATCGCCGTGAGCACGCTCGCGCCGTCCGCCTCGTACGCCATCGGCAGGTAGGCGACCGCGAGCGCTGTGAGCGGCGTGACCGCGAGCCCACGCGCCACCCGCATCACGGCGGGCCTTTGCCGTGGGCTGGGCCTCATCGCGGCTTTCTCCCGGATCCGGTCCGCCTCACCGCGTTTGATCGCGGCGGCGTCGGCGTCCTCCAGCTCCCACACCACCCACACGAGCCCGAGCAACACGACCAGCCCGAGCACCACCGCGTACCCGGTCAGCTCGCGCGGCCCGTAGATCCACCCGATCGCACCGACCAGCACGCACAGCGCCAGCCTGATCAACGACCCCAGCTCCGGCCGCGCGCTGCGCCACGTCTTCTGCGGCCACGACGTCAGCACCAGCCGTCGCGTCACGAACCAGACGCTCGCCCCCATCGCGACCGCCGCCATCCACATCGCCAGCCCCACCCCGGGCTGCCGCAGTGACCTCGTGTCGCCGAACAGCAGAATCGCCGCCGTCAGCACCACGATCACCGCCGGAACCCTGAGACGCCCCAACGCCCACAGGTGGTCCCGCACCCACCTGATCCGGTTGCGCCAGGCCGACTCCACGGCCACCAGCGCCAGGAACCCGAGCGCGACCAGGCCGACCGGATTGCCCGCGAGGTGCGCCACCGCCAGCACCGTGATCGGCACCGCCCGCGGGTACGGGCTGTCCGCCAGCGTCAGACTGCGCAGCGGCGACGGCGGCCCCGCCTGCTCTTTGGTCCGCAGCCACTGCCAGGCATGCCACAACAGCGGCGCGTAGACCGCGATGAACACCGTGTCGACGAGGAAATCAACGCGCATCTCGGCTCCCCAAGGTTCGGGACAACCGTGGAGTCGCAGGTCACAGCCCCCGGGTTACCTGCTGTAACACGTCCGGGTGAAATCAGGGTTCATCCCCGATGCAACAGATGGACGAAAGTGGGCATTCTCGGTATATGACCACGACAGTTGCTTTGAGCCGGCCCAGGACCAACCGGATGATCGCGGGTGTGTGCGCGGGGCTCGCCCAGCGCTGGGGCATGAAGGCGAGCACCGTGCGCCTGCTGTTCCTGCTGTCCTGCCTTCTGCCCGGACCGCAGTTCGTCGTCTACCTCGTGCTCTGGGTGATCATGCCGGACCGCGGTTACTGATCTCGGCGCCGCCCGCCTTCTCGAACAGGAGCGCCTCACTGGTGCCGACACGCGTGCCGTCGCCCAGGCTCCTGTTCGAGGTCCACAAGTTCGCGCGCAGCTGTTCGTTCTCGACGGACAGAATGTCCGCATTGGACCGCAGCGGCTCACCGGTGCCCCGGCGCCACTCGACGACCGACGCCCAGAACTGCTCCACCGTCTCCCACACGCCGAGGCAGCGCGGCCCGAGCACCGCGCGGATCTCCTCCGCCGTGCGCAACTGCTCCAGACCGTGCGAGGCGAGGTTCTGCAGGTTCTCGACGAGCGCCAGCACGAGGTCGTGGTTCGCCTCGTCGGCGGCCAGCTTCTCCGCGACCTTCCCGACCATCGGCAGCACGTCGTCGGGCGCCGCCCGGTTCGCGGCCACGTAGGCCGCCATCATCGCGACGTTCAGCTCGTTCTGGTCACCGACGTGCTTCCAGGTGAATCCGGCCGACTCGGCCAACCGCTGCGGCGCGGTCCTGCGTCCCCACATGTGCGGAACTCTAAGCAAGTGGCCAGAAGCCTTGTCCGGAACCCTGGCATCGTGGGTGCTGACTGACGTCTGCAAGTACCACCAAGTCTTGATCGAATCGCCTTCAACTGCACCCAACCCGTTCCGCGCCCGCCGAGCCGCCGCCGTGTCCCCAGACCAGAACGGTCCTGTTGGTAGTAGCAAAGTGCTTGTTGATCATGGGTTGGTGGTACTTGCAGACGCCAGCAAGGCCGGACGTGGGTCCGCCGGGCGAGTAACGGACACAACTTCCGGCAGCC
>NZ_MUYM01000114.1 GCF_002150765.1 Lentzea kentuckyensis | reverse complement strand
CCCGACGATCCTGGTCGTCGGCCGCGGCCTGAAGGACGGCGTGGTCGAGGTCAAGGACCGCAAGTCCGGCGAGCGCGCCGACGTGCCGGTCGCGGAGGTCGTCGACCACCTGGTCCAGGTCGTTCGCGGCTGATCGAACCGACGAAGAACGCCCGGCCGGGAATCCTCGGCCGGGCGTTCTGTCGTTCATCCGTCAGCAGCTACGCGCTGATCAGGTCGTCGGCACCAAAGAGTCGATCATCTTCTGCAGCTCGGTCTCCTTCGGCAGCGGAGGGTTGTTGCCGCCTCCGCCGCCCTCCAGGTCGCCGTTCACGACCAGCACGTGCAGCTTGCTGCTGCCGTTGAGCACGACGACCTTGAGCATGCCCTTGCTGGCCAGGCACTTGCTGGCCGACTGGGTGACCGTGGCGTCGACCTGCGCACCCTCGACGACGACCTTCTGGCCGTTCTTCTGGGTGTGCTGGATCTTCACGGGCTTGGGCTGCGACAGGTCCACCTTGGGCTCGCCGCCCGAGGAGTAGAACTGCACCGCCATGGCCTTGGCGAAGTCCGTCGCCGTCTTGTTGATGTCGCCCTTGGGCAGCAACGTGCCGCCGTTGGTGCCCTTCGTGAAGTCCTTGCCCTCGCACTGGTAGTCGCCGTACGAGGTGATGCCGGACAGCGAGATGCCCGGGAACTTCTCGACGCCGATCTTGGCCCCGGCGAGCACGTCCCAGCTCTTCGGGACCTCGTAGTTGAAGCCGAGACCCGTCTCGACGCACTGCATGCCGTCGTCCTTGCACGGACCATCGGTCGGCTGCGACGAGGCGCTGGTCGGGGTGGACGGGCCGTTCTGGGCGTTGGTGTTGTCCGAGCGCGAGAGCAGCATCCACGTGAGGCCGCCGCCGACCAGCAGCACCAGCACGACCGCGCCGAGCACCAGCCAGAGCGTCTTCTTGCTCTTCTTCGGCGGTTCGTCGCCGAACCCGCCGTACACGCCGAGGCCGCCGTACCCGCCCTGACCCTGCTGGGGGAAACCGCCGGTCTGGGGATAGCCGCCCTGCTGCGGGAAACCACCGGTCTGCGGGTAGCCGCCGGTCTGGTAGCCGCCGCTGGGATAGCCACCGCTCGGGTGGTCACCCTGTTGCTGGCCCCAGCCCTGCTGGTCGTTCCAGCCGCCCTGTCCGCCGCCACCTGGGTAAGTCACGGGCGGAACGGTACCTGGTGGGTCTGACAGTCCTTAATTCATCAGGCGTTGACTTCGATGGCGTGTCGGGCGTACCGTTCGCTCACAGAATTCAACGAGTGATGAACTTTAGGAGGCTCGTGATGCGCACCGCGCTGGTCACCGCCGTCGCAGGCGCGGTGGTGGCGTTTCTCCTGGGACTGCTGACTTTCGGCGTGCAGGCGACCGTGCACCCGCACGACGTCCCGCTCGCCGTGGTGGCGCCTCCGCCGATCGCGGAACGCGTCGCGGCCGCCGACTCCGCCGAGGTCGACATCAGGGTCGTCGGCGCCGACGAAGCCCGGACCCTGTTGGCGGACAAGGAGGTCTACGGCGTGCTGGAGATCGTGCCCGGCCAGGCGACGATCCGGTTGAACCCGGCGATCAACCCGTCCGGCACGCAGGTCGCGCAACAGGTGCTGACCGGCGTCGCGCAAGGCGCCGGGCTGCCGCTCAAGGTCGAGACCCAGGCCGTGTCCGCCGCCGAACGCACGGCGCCGCTCGCCGCGTCGGCGTTGCTGTGGGTCGGCGGAATGATCGCCGGTCTGCTGTTCGTGGTGCTGAAAGGTCGCCGGCTGAGGTTGCTGTCGTCGCTCACCACGGCCGTGCTGGTGGTCGCCTCCGTGACCGGGTTGCTGGCCTGGTGGGGCGTCACGTTCAGCGCCGAGGCACTCGGCTTCATGCTCGCTGTCGCCGTGTCGTTCGCACTGCTGCAGGCCGGGTTGTTCAAACACCTCGGCATCCGCGCGATGGCCGTCCTCGGCCTGCTTTACCTGATGGCGCCCGCGGTGGCGGGCCAGGTGCCGGAACTGCTCAACCCGGTCTACAAGGCAGTCCTGTGGTCGTGGACGCCGTTCCGGTTCTCCACGGAAGGTCTGCGCAGCCTGATGTACGACGGGTCCATCAGCACCGAGTGGTGGGTGTTCGGCGGGATCGCGCTCGTCGGGCTCGTGCTGCTGCTAGCCGGCCAGGAAGCTCAGCCGGACCGTGCGAACCGGGTTGTCGACGTTGGTGTCGACGAGGCAGATCGACTGCCACGTGCCGAGCGCCAGCACACCGCCTAGTACCGGGATCGTCGCGTACGGCGGCACCAGCGCGGGCATCACGTGGTCACGGCCGTGACCAGGGGTGCCGTGCCGGTGCCGCCACTTCACGTCGTGGGGCAGGATGCGCTCCAACGCCGTCAGCAGGTCGTCGTCGCTGCCCGCGCCCGTCTCGATGATGGCGACACCCGCGGTCGCGTGTGGCACCCACACGTGCAGCAGGCCGTCGCCGTTCTCATCGGCGAGGAAACGCTCG
>NZ_MUYM01000113.1 GCF_002150765.1 Lentzea kentuckyensis | reverse complement strand
GCAGGCTCGCGCAGGGGTCCCCCTGAACGCAGGACCCCCCGCGACCCAACGTACTCAGAGGGTCTGACACTTCTGCCGAGCGAACCGCGAGTGCAGAGCGATGCCGAAGGCGAGTCGACGCGAAGGCGCAGCCGAGCCGTCCTGTCCTTGGCATGCGTATCGGGTGGGTGGTTCCGTCACGAGTCGTGCCATCAACCCGCGTGCGGCGCTGGCCCGGTTCTCGATCAGATTGGCGGGGTCCGGGGCGGAGCCCCGCGTCCTAGACGCAACACGCCCCTCGCAAGGTGACCACCCGCATGAGTCGCGTCTCGCAACGCAACCACTCGCCCGTACCCTGGACCTCACCACCCACCCACGAGAGGACCAGCGGTGCAACCCGGTCAGTTCGACATGCAGGCCCTGCTCCAGCAGGCCCAGAACATGCAGCAGCAGATGGCAGAAGCACAGCAGCAGCTGGCCGAAACGCAGGTCACCGGCAACGCGGGCAACGGCCTGGTCACCGCCACGGTCACCGGCGGCGGCGAGCTGGTCAACCTCGCCATCGACCCCAAGATCGTCGACCCCGAAGACGTCGACACCCTCCAGGACCTGGTGATCGCCGCGATCAAGGACGCCAACACCAAGGCCCAGCAGCTGGTGGAGCAGAAGCTCGGCCCGCTCGCCCAGGGTGGCCTCGGCGGATTGCTCGGCTAAATGTACGAGGGCCCAGTACAGGATCTGATCGACGAGCTGGGCAGACTCCCAGGCGTCGGCCCGAAGAGCGCCCAGCGCATCGCCTTCCACCTGCTGGCAACGGAACCCGCTGACATCGAGCGGCTCCAGCAAGCACTCCAGAAGGTGAAGGAAGGCGTCGTCTTCTGCGACGTCTGCGGCAACGTGAGTGCGGAGACCACCTGCCGCATCTGCCGCGACCCGAAACGCGACCTCAGCCTGGTCTGCGTGGTCGAGGAGCCCAAGGACGTCCAGGCGATCGAGCGCACCAGGGAGTTCAAGGGCCGCTACCACGTCCTGGGCGGCGCACTGGACCCGCTGAGCGGCGTCGGACCGGACCAGCTGCGGATCCGGCAGCTGCTCAACCGCATCGGCACGGCGACCGACGGGATCGACATCTCCGAGGTCATCATCGCCACGGACCCCAACACCGAGGGCGAGGCCACGGCCACCTATCTGGTCCGGATGCTCAGGGACTTCCCCGGCCTCACGGTCACCAGGCTGGCCAGCGGCCTGCCGATGGGCGGTGACCTGGAGTTCGCGGACGAACTGACCCTGGGGCGTGCGCTATCTGGTCGCCGAAGCATGTGACCCAAGCTCCACCGCGACTGGGCAACACCCGCTTGGTCGCGGTGGACGGCCCGTCTGGCGCCGGCAAATCCACCTTCGCGCAGGACCTCGCAGCAGAACTCGGCGCCCAGCTGATCAGCACCGACCACTTCGCAACGTGGAGCGACCCCACAACCGGCTGGTGGCCACGGCTGGTCAACGCCCTCGATGAAGTAGCCGACGGCAGGCCAGGCCGGTACCGGAAAACCGACTGGTCCCAAGGTTTTCCGTGTATCGAAGAAGGCGACGAGGTGGAAATCCGTCCACAAGGGACGATCATCCTGGAGGGTTTCTCCTCAGCCAGGAAAGCTAACACCCGCACCAGCCTCACCATCTTCGTCGACCACGGCGACGAGGCGGCAAGGCTGGAACGCGCGGTACAACGGGACGGCGAAAGCCAGCGGCAGCACTTCATCCGTTGGCAGCAATACGAAAGAGGCTGGTTCGCGGTCGACGAGACCAAGGCCAGAGCCGACTACGTCGTCACTTCCAGCTGAGCCCGGACCACCCCGGCCTCAGGCGTGCCGATCTCGCTGAACACCTCGAGCGAGGACGCCCAGTACCCGCGAGCCGAGTCAACGTCACCCAACGCCGCGGCAGCGTCGCCCGCCAGCTGCAAGGCACGCCCGAACACCCAGCGGTGGCCGGAATCCGAGCCGGCCGAAGCGGCTCGCTGGGCGCACTCAAGTGCACCGTGGGCGTCGAGGGTGTCGAGGTGGATGCGCCCGAGCACGAGCAGCACCTCCATCTCGGCCAGCCGGAACTGCGACCGCCCCGCCTCGACCAGCGCTGAGGTCGCCATCGACAGGGCGTCCTCGTAACGACCCACCCCGCGATACGCCGACGCCAACCCGCGCCGCGCCGAGCAGACGCCCCACGAGTAGCCGGTCTCCACCGCGATCGCCAGCGCCGACGAGAACTGCTCCACCGCCTCCTCGAACCGGAGAGCGCCCTCCAACGCCCGGCCGAGCAGGTTCTGCGCGTCGCAGACGCTCTTGGCGTTCTCCAGGTCCTGCGCGATCTGCATGGCTGCGGACGCCTCGATCGCGGCCTCGTCGTAACGGCCGCGCATGATCAGCGTGATGGCCATGCCCTCGTGCATGGTGTGGCCGAAGTTGCGGGCGGCCGCACGTTCGTACAGCTCGCTGGCCTGCGCGAAGTAGGAGGCGCCGAGGTCCGGCGTACCGCGCGACGCGTGGACCTCGCCGAGGGCGCGCATCGCGTTCGCCTGGCTGATCCACGAGTCGAGGCGCGTGCCGACTTCCAGGGCCTCCTCGAACGTGGTCGCCGCGCGGTCGAGCTGGCCCAGCTGCATGTAGACGCCGCCGAGGTTGAACAGGGCGTTGGCGAGCACCTGGGTCGCGTGGACCCGGCGGGCGATCACCAGGGCGCGTTCGAGGTGCTCGGCGGCGTGTTCGAGTTCGCCGAGGTCGATGTAGACGCTGCCCGCGTTGGACAGCACCGCGGCCTCGGCCTCTGGCAGGTCGATGTGCTCCTGCAGGGCGATGGCCTGCTGGTAGTAGCCCAGAGCGTTGCGGTGCTGGCCCGTCACCCAGTACAGCGTGCCGAGCGACGACAACATCGCGAGCTGGCCGAGCTCGTCCCGCGGCGCGCGGGCACCGAGCAGGCCGGCCTTCGCGGTCTCGCGCCACTCGGCGGTCAGGCCCTGTGTGTAGAAGTAGCCGCGCAGGGCGTCGGCCAGCTGCCACGGCGAGTTCTCCGGGTCGCGCTCCACGGCGTGCGCGACCAACGCCACCAGATTCGCCCGCTCTACGTCCAGCCACGTCAACGCCTCGGTGGAGGTGCTGAACGTGCGCGGCAGCACGCCGTCCAGGGGCGCCGGACGTGGGAAGCGGAACAGCGTCGACTTCATCGCCGAGGTGGCGTTGTCGACCGAGCGCACCGCCCAGTCCACCAGCCGCCGCAGCGCCAGGCGGGAGTCCGCGCGGCCGTCCTCGAACGCCAGGCGCTCGGCCGCGTAGTCGCGCAGCAAGTCGTGGAACTGGTAGCGGGACGGCGCGTGGTTCGCGATCAGGTTCGCGGTGGCCAGCCGGTCGAGCCGGCGGCGAGCGTCCTGGGTGGTCAACCCGCTCAACGCCGCGGCCATCTCAGGGGTGAAATCGGTACCCGGAACGAGGGACAGCAGCCGGAACATCTGCGCCAGCTCGGGCTTCAGGGCCGTGTAGGAGAGATCGAACGCCGCGTGCACCGCGACCCGTTCGTCGCCTTCCACGGCCAGCGCGGCGAGCCGGTTGCCCGCCCGCAGCTCCTCCACGTAGTCCGCGATGGACAGTTCCGGACGCGACACGAGGTTCGCGGCTGCGATACGCAAAGCCAATGGCAGGTGCGCGCACAACGCGGCCAGCTCCAGTGCGGCGTCCTCCTGGGACTCGACCTCGTCCGCACCCAGGATGCCTGCGAGGAGTGACTTCGTCTCGTGCCAGTCGAGCACGTCCAACCGCACGTTCGACGCCGCGTGCGACACCGCCAGGCCGCGCAACGTGTCGCGTGAGGTCACCAGCACCGCGCACCCCGGCGAACCCGGCAGCAGCGGCCGGATCTGCTCGGCGGAGGAGGCGTTGTCGAGCAGCAGCAACACGCGCTGGCCGGTCAGCGTCGACCGGAACATCGCCTCCTGCTCGTCCTGGTCCAGCGGCACCTGGTCCGGTTCGGTCCCCAGCGCGCGCAGGAACCGCGGCAGCACGTCGACGGCGCTCAACGGCGGGCCGGGGGCGTATCCGCGCAGGTTGACGTACAGCTGACCGTCCGGAAAGTCCGTGCGCATCCGGTGCGCCGCGTGTACCGCCAGGGCGGTCTTGCCCACACCCGGCGGGCCGGCCAGCGTCACGACCGGCACGCCCTGCGCGGTCCGCAGGAGGGCGATGATCAGCGCCACGGCCTCGTCGCGACCCACGAAGTCGGGGATGTCCGCGGGCAGCTGGGACGGCACGACCCGCTCGGGCTTCGCGGCCACCACCGGCACACCCGCGGAAGCGGCGGCGATCGCGTCGATCGACCCGGACAGCACCTGGCTGTGCACGCGCCGGAGCTCGTCGCCGGGATCGATGCCCAGCTCGTCGCCGAGAAGACGGGAAACCCGCTGGTAGGCGGCCAGCGCCTCGCTCTGGCGGCCCGACCGGTACAGCGCCACCATCAGCTGCGCCCAGAACCGTTCGCGCAACGGATGTTCGCTGGTCAGCCGCGAGAGCTCGGCCACCAGCTCGCCGTGTCGGCCCAGTTCGAGATCGACCTCGACCCGGCGTTCCAGCACGTGCAGCCGGCGTTCGTTCAGCCGCGGCACCTCGTCGCGGTGCAGGATCTCCGACGGCACGTCGACCAGCGCCGGACCTCGCCAGAGCCCGAGCGCGGCGGCGAACGCGGCAGAGGCGGCCTGCAGGTTGCCGGCGGCGCGCTCCTGCTCGCCCTGATCGATCAACGGTTCGAAGCGCATCAGATCGATCGTCTTCTCGTCGACGTCGATCAAGTAGCCGTCCGGGACGGTCCGGATGGGCACGGACGGTCCGAGCAGCTGTCTGAGACGCATCACATAGGTCTGCAAAGTAGCTCGCGCACGGGCCGGTGGATCGTCTCCCCACACGTTCCCGGCGAGCTCGTCCACGGACACCGAAGTGCCCGCACGCAGCAACAACGACACCAGCAGCGCCCGCTGACGACCCGCGCGGACCAGCAGTGGTTCGGAGTCGAGGAGCACCTGGAGAGGGCCGAGCACGCGGAACTCGACCTGCCTGCTCATGTGACCTCCTCCGCGTGTCGTTGTTGTTTCTACAGCCTAGGAGAGCGTTCGACGTATCCGTGGTGCTCACGTTGGGTCAGCGGACGTGCGCCGGACGTATCAGAATGCCTGGTCTAGTGGCCGGATCGTGACCTGAGTAACCCCGGAGGGGGTATGTACAACGGTTATGGTCGGCGACCACACCGTGAGATGTGCGGATTGTCCAAGGGGTGTTTGATGGTCCACTCAGTAACGGCTCGCCGCCGTTGGGTTGCCGCGATCGGCTTCCTCAGCGTCAGCGCGCTCGCCCTGTCCGGTTGCGCGCAATCCCAGCGCGACTCTGGTGGGGGCGGCAAGGAAGGCGGCACGCTGACCTTCGGCGCCGCCGGCGCGCCGAAGCTCTTCGACCCGTTCTACGCGACTGACGGCGAGACCTTCCGGGTCGCTCGCCAGATGTACGAAGGCCTGGTCGGCTTCAAGCCGGGTACCGCCGAAGTCGAGCCCGCGCTGGCCACCAAGTACGAGTCGAGCGCCGACGGCAAGACGTGGACCTTCACCCTCAAGGAGGGCGTGAAGTTCCACGACGGCACGGACTTCAACGCTGAGGCCGTCTGCTTCAACTTCGAGCGCTGGTACAACCAGAAGGGCGCGGCCCAGTCCGACGCCGTCTCGCAGTACTGGCTGGACAACTTCGGCGGGTTCAAGACCACGCCGGACAAGCCCTCGCTGTACAAGTCCTGCGCGGCCAAGGACGCCAAGACCGCCGTCATCGAGCTGAACGAGGTCACCTCGCAGTTCCCGTCGGTCCTCGGCTTCACGTCGTTCTCGATCTCCAGCCCCGAGGCGCTGAAGAAGTACGACGCGGACAACGTCGTGGCGGCCGGTGACGCGTTCACCTACCCGGCCTACGCGAACGAGCACCCGACCGGCACTGGCCCGTTCAAGTTCGGGAAGTACGACAAGGCCAACAACACCGTGGAGCTCGTGAAGAACGACGCCTACCACGGCACCAAGGCCAAGCTGGACAAGATCGTCTTCAAGATCATCCCGGATGAGACCGCCCGCAAGCAGGCGCTCAAGGCCGGCGACATCGACGGCTACGACCTGCCGAACGCGGCGGACTGGGCCGGTCTGAAGACCGACGGCTTCAACGTCGCGATCCGTCCGGCGTTCAACGTGTTCTACCTGGGCATCAACCAGAAGAACAACCCGAAGCTCGCCGACCTCAAGGTCCGTCAGGCCCTGATGTACGCGATCAACCGCGAGCAGCTGGTCAAGTCGCAGCTGCCCGAGGGCGCCAAGGTCGCGACGCAGTTCATGCCGGACACGGTCAACGGCTACAACAAGGACATCAAGGCAGTCGGCTACGACGCCGCCAAGGCCAAGTCGCTGCTGGCCGAGGCCGGTGCCTCCGACCTGACGCTGAAGTTCTACTGGCCGTCCGAGGTCACGCGTCCGTACATGCCGTCCCCGAAGGACCTGTTCGGCGCGATCTCCGGTGACCTCCAGGCCGCCGGCATCAAGATCGAGGTCACCACGAAGCCGTGGAACGGTGGCTACCTGACCGACGTCGACAACGGCATCCCGGACCTGTTCCTGCTCGGCTGGACCGGTGACAACGGCACCGCGCACAACTGGGTCGGCACGTTCTTCGGCCGCACCGACAACCGCTTCAACACCGGTGTGTCGCCGTGGGGCAAGACCCTCGCGGACGCGCTGGCCAAGGCCAACGCCGAGCCGAACGAGGCCGCCCGCACCAAGCAGTACGAAGAGATCAACAAGAAGATCATGGAGGAGTACCTCCCCGCGATCCCGATCTCGCACTCCCCGCCCGCTCTGGTGTTGAAGTCGGACATCAAGGGTGTCGTCCCGAGCCCGTTGACCGACGAGAAGTTCGGCCCGGCCTCCAAGGGCTGAGCTGACTAGCTCCCACCACAAGAGAACAACGGGGTAGCTCAAGTGCTCCGCTACACGATTCGACGGCTGATTCAGCTGGTCGGCGTGGTGCTGGTGCTCTCGCTGCTGCTCTTCGCGTGGATGCGACTTCTCCCAGGAGGGCCGGTTTCGGCCCTCCTGGGAGAACGCGCTACGCCGGAGTCGCGCGCAGCCCTCACCAAGCAGCTCGGCCTTGACCAGCCGATCATCGTTCAGTACTTCAAGTTCCTCGGACGCGCGGCGTCCGGCGACTTCGGCGTCTCCACCGGTGTTCAGCCCGGTGACTCGGCGCTCGACATCTTCCTCCAGCGGTTCCCCGCGACGATCGAGCTCAGCTTCTTCGCGATCGTCATCGCGATCGCGATCGGCGTCCCGCTCGGTTACCTCGCCGCGAAGCGTCGCGGCGGCTGGTTCGACAACCTCAGCGTGGTCGGCTCGCTGATCGGCGTGGCCGTGCCGGTGTTCTTCCTCGCGTACGTGCTCAAGGACGTGGCGTCGTCCGCGCTCGGCCTGCCCTCGCAGGGCCGGCAGGACGCCATCGACGCCACCCGCGTCACCGGGTTCTTCACCCTCGACGGCGTGATCACCGGCGAGTGGGACGCGACGTTCAACGCGCTGGAACACCTGATCCTGCCGGCGATCGCGCTCGCCACGATCCCGTTCGCGGTGATCTTCCGGATCACCCGCGCGGCCGTGCTCGACGTCCTCGACGAGGACTTCGTGCGCACCGCCGAGTCGAAGGGCCTCACCGCTTCGGTGATTCGTCGTCGGCACGTGCTGCGCAACGCGATGCTGCCGGTCGTCACGACGATCGGCCTGCAGACCGGCGCGCTGCTCTCCGGCGCCGTGCTCACCGAGAAGGTGTTCTCGATCCCCGGTGTCGGCCAGGCGCTCGCCATCGGCTTCGAACGCCGGGACTACCCGGTGCTGCTGCTGTTGATCATCATGGCCACGATCGTCTACGTCGTGGTCAACCTGCTGGTCGACCTCTCGTACGCGCTCATCGACCCGCGCATCAGGACGAGGTGAGCGAAGTGGCACTTGGTGTGACCAAGAAGGAAAAGATCGACGGTCTCGCGGAGTCCGCGGGCGTATCGCTCGCCGCGAGCGCGTGGAAGAGGCTGCGCCGCAGCCCGGTGTTCCTCACCGGCGCGGTGATCATCGGCATCTTCGTCGCGCTCTCGGTGCTCTCGCCGTGGCTCGCCCCGCACGACCCGTCCGACAAGATGCTCGTCGAGCAGGTCGTCAAGGCGCGCAACGAGATTCCGCCCGTGCAGCCGGGTCACCCGCTCGGTGGTGACCTGCAGGGCCGCGACTTCCTGTCGCGTCTGCTGGTCGGTTCGCAGCAGACGCTGATCGTCGGCGTCGGCGCGACGCTGATCGGCCTGTCCGGCGGGTTGATCCTCGGCACGCTCGCGGGCGCCATCGGCGGCTGGGTCGACTCGGCCGTCATGCGGCTCGTCGACGTCATGCTCTCGCTGCCGTCGCTGCTGCTGGCGTTCTCGATCGCGGCGATGTTCGCGAAGCCCAGCCAGTTCACAGTGATCCTCGCGGTCGCGATCGTGCAGATCCCGGTGTTCGCCCGGCTGCTCAGAGGCTCGATGCTCGCGCAACGGCACAGCGACCACGTGCTGGCGGCGACCGCGCTGGGCGTGAAGAAGGGCGCGATCGTGTTCCGGCACATGCTGCCGAACTCGCTCAGCCCGGTGATCGTGCAGTCCACGCTGGTGCTGGCCACCGCGATCATCGAGGCGGCGGCGCTGTCGTTCCTCGGCCTCGGCAACCCGGACGACCGGATCCCGGAGTGGGGGCAGATGCTCGGAGACGTGCAGAACGTCTTCGACACGCATCCGCACCTCGCCGCGTGGCCCGCGGTCTGCATCATCATCGTCGCGCTCGGCTTCACGCTCATGGGCGAGACGCTGCGCGAAGCCCTCGACCCGAAGAACAGGCGGTGAGTCGTCGTGGCACTGCTCGAAGTTCGTGACCTCACCGTTGTGTTCGAGCGCAGGGGCGAGGAGCCGTTCCGTGCGGTCGACGGCGTCAGCTTCGACGTCGAGCCCGGCCAGACGGTCGGACTCGTCGGCGAGTCGGGCTGCGGCAAGTCCGTGACATCGTTGGCGATCATGGGTCTGCTGCCCAAGCGCGGCGCCAAGGTCACCGGCACCGTGAAGTACGACGGCACGGACCTGCTCAAGCTGTCCGACCGGGAGATGCGTGACCGTCGCGGCCGCGATCTCGGCATGGTCTTCCAGGACCCGCTGTCCTCGCTCAACCCCGTCGTCCCGATCGGCCTGCAGGTCACCGAGGTGCTCGAACGGCACCGCGGCCTGGCCCGCAAGGAAGCCATGATCGAGGCGAAGGACCTGCTCGACAAGGTCGGCATCCCGGACCCGAACCGGCGGCTCAAGGAGTACCCGCACCAGCTCTCCGGCGGCATGCGGCAGCGCGCGCTGATCGCCATCGCGCTCGCGTGCCGGCCGAAGCTGCTGATCGCGGACGAGCCGACGACGGCGCTGGACGTGACCATCCAGGCCCAGATCCTGTCGTTGATGAAGGAACTGGTGCAGGACCTCGGCACCGCTCTGGTCATGATCACCCACGACCTGGGTGTCGTCGCCGGGCTGTGCGACGAGGTGAACGTGCTGTACGGCGGCAAGGTGGTCGAGAAGGCCATGCGGCACAAGCTCTTCGCCGAGCCGCGCCACCCGTACACGCACGGCCTGCTGGCCTCGATCCCGCGCCTGGACGCGGCCCGTCACGACAAGCTGACGCCGATCAAGGGTTCCGTCGCGGACAACATCCCGTGGGCGCACGCCTGCGCGTTCGCACCGCGGTGCCCGAACGCGCTGGACATCTGCCGCACGGAAACGCCGGCGGAGGAAGACCAGCTGGGCCGTCTGCTCCGCTGCCACAACCCGGTCGTGCCGGGAACTCCCGCCGCCGAGGAGGTGCCGGTATGAGCGAGACCCTGGTTTCCGTCCAGGACATGAAGGTGCACTTCCCGATCAAGCGGGGCGTGTTCATGGACCGCACGGTCGGCTACGTCTACGCGGTCGACGGCGTCGACCTGGAGATCAAGCGCGGCGAGACCTACGGCCTGGTCGGCGAGTCGGGTTGCGGCAAGTCCACCCTCGGGCGGGCGATGCTGCGGCTCAACGAGCCGACCGCGGGCAAGATGGTCTTCGACGGGCAGGACTTCTCGAGCCTGAAGGGCGAGGAGCTGCGCAAGATGCGGCGCCGGATCCAGATGGTGTTCCAGGACCCGCTGTCCTCGCTCGACCCGCGCCAGTCCGTGGAGTCGATCCTGGTCGAGGGCCTGCGCGCGCACGACCTGGACAAGAGCAAGGAGTCCACGTCCAAGCGACTGCGTGAGCTGCTGACGGCCGTGGGCCTGCCCTCCACCGCGCTGCGCAAGTACCCGCACGAGTTCTCGGGCGGCCAGCGGCAGCGCATCGGCATCGCCCGCGCGCTGGCACTGGAGCCGGACCTGATCGTCGCCGACGAGCCGGTGTCCGCGCTGGACGTGTCGGTGCAGGCGCAGGTCGTGAACCTGCTGGAGGAGCTGCAGCAGCAGTTCGGCCTGACGTACCTGGTGATCGCGCACGACCTCGCCGTCGTGAAGCACATCTCCGACCGGGTCGGCGTGATGTACCTCGGCGGACTGGTCGAGGAGGCCACCTCCGAGGACCTCTACGCCGAGCCGCTGCACCCGTACACGCGGGCGCTGCTGTCGGCGATCCCGGTGCCCGACCCGGTGGTCGAGGACCGGCGCGAACGGATCCTGCTGGCGGGCGACCTCCCGTCGCCGGCCAATCCGCCCACCGGCTGCCGGTTCCACACCCGGTGCCCGTGGAAGCAGGCTTCCCGCTGCGACACCGAGCGTCCGGTGCTGCGGGAGCTCAAGCCGGGGCACAAGGTGGCGTGCCACTACGCCGAGCAGATCCGGGCCGGCGAGATCCAGCCGCACGAGGTGAAGCCGATCCTGGTCGAGGAGGACGACGGCATCTCGCCGGACGTCCCGCTGGTGGGCCCGGCTTCGGTCACCGAAGCGCTGAACCCCTGAGATGGCAACGGCAACGGCACGGTTGAGCGCACGCGCGCTCAACCGTGCTCTGCTTTCCAGGCAACATCTGCTTCGACGGCACGACCTGCCCGAGCGCGACGTGGTCGAGCACCTGGTGGGCATGCACGCGCAGGTACCCGTGGGCCCGTACGTCGGGCTCTGGTCGCGGCTGCGGAACTACCGGCCGGAGCGTCTGTCCACAATGGTCGCGGAACGCGAGCTCGTCCGCACCGCGCTCATGCGGTCGACGATCCACCTGGTCACACCGGACGACTGCCTGACGCTGCGACCGTTGGTGCAGAAGGTGCTGGACCGCGACCTCTACTCGAACTCGAGCCATGCCGCGGTCGTGAAGGACCTCGACCTCGACGCGGTGGTCGAGGCCGGCCTGGAGCTGCTCGACGAGCGGCCGCGCACGCCGAGCGAACTCGGCAAGGCACTGCACGAACGCTGGCCGGACCGCAGGCCGGACACCCTCGCCTACGCGGTGCGCAATCTGGCCGCGCTGGTGCAGATCCCGCCACGCGGTACGTGGGGCGGTACCGGCCGCACCGTGCACGCCTCGGCGCGGACGTGGCTGGGCAGGCCGATCGACCCCGCCCCGTCGATCGAGCGGATGATCCGGCGCTACCTGGCCGCGTTCGGCCCGGCGACCGTGCCCGACATCCAGGCGTGGTGCGGGCTGACCAAGCTGGCCGAGGTCGTCGGCCGGATGGAGCTGCGGGTGTACCTGGACGACGACGGCCGCGAGCTGTTCGACGTCCAGGAGGCCGAGCTGCCCGATCCGGCGGTGCCCGCGCCGCCGAGATACCTGCCCGAGTTCGACAACGTGTTCCTCTCGCACGCGCGGCGGGAGCGGATCATCCCGGAAGGCCTGTCGTTCGCCGAGTGGAGCCGCAGGCACGGGCTGCTGATGACCGCGCGCGGTGGCGTGCTGCGCGGCAGCCTCCTGGTCGGCGGGCTGCTTCAGGGCATCTGGCGGGTGGACCGGGAGAAGAAGGCGTACAAGCTCGTCGTCGAGCCGTTCACGAAGGTGTCGAAGAAGGACCTGGCGACCCTGGAATCCGAAGGCCGCAGCCTGCTGGTGTTCGCGTTCGGGCAAGGGGAGTCGTTCGACGTGCAGGTGGTGCTCTAGCGCGGGCTGTTCCAGTTCAGGGATGGACAGTCGCGGGGCGATTTTGCTGAGGGCTGCTGAGATCGCGTCGGTCGACGGGCTCGAAGGAGTCACGATCGGGCGGCTCGCGGTCGAGCTCGGCATGAGCAAGAGCGGTGTCTTCTCGCACTTCGGAGCCAAGGAAGAGCTGCAGATCTCCACCGTGCACGCGGCCGCGGAGATCTTCGCGCGCGAGGTCGTGGTCGCCGGTGGGGCTGTCCTGGACGTGTGCGGCCGCTGGCTCGACTACTCGAAGCGCCGCGTGTTCCCCGGCGGCTGCTTCTTCGTGGTCACGCGCTCGGAGTTCGCCGCCCGCCCCGGCCGCGTGCGCGACGCGTTGATGCTGTTCAACCTGCGCTGGATCTCACTGCTGGAGCGACTGACCGGTGACGCCCAGCTGGCGTTCGAAGTGGACGCCCTGCTGGCCGCCGCGGACCGGTTCGCCGTGCTCTACGACGACGCCTCGGCGTACGAGAGAGTGCGGTCGGCGTTGCGCGCACGGATCACCATGCCCACAGGGATGGAGATGAGCGTGGCCACGGCGAACGACAGCAGCATGGCGAGCCACGCCTCCTCGACGATCTGGCCACCGATGTACCCCACGGTGGCGGGGTAGAGGCTCCAGAGCGCCGATCCGACCGCCGCGACGGGGATGAACCGCCGGAGCGGCCACTTCAGCGCACCCGCCAGCAGTGCGCCCACGATGCCGCCGGCCGGCAGGAACCGCGCCGCGATGAGGATCGTCTCGCCCTTGGACCCGAGCTGGTCGGCGGTCCACACGACCATGGCCCGCGCCTTGGCGTTCTTGTTGACGCGGTCGAGGGCCCGCATGCCCATCCGGCGGCCCATCGTAAAGTTGATCATGTCGCTGGCGAGGCAACCCGCGGCGGCGACGAGGACCACGAGGTAGAGCGGAACCTCACCGGAAGCGGCCAGGACGCCGGCGCCGATGAGCACGGCCTCCGTCGGTGCCAGGGGCACGACGGCGACCAGGAACAGCACGACGAGGCTGGCGGCTGTGGTGCTCATGATCCGTGAACGTACGTGACGCGGATGAACAATCCCGACCTGGGTGTTTCTTCAGCGCACCTACAGGATGGAAGTCGATCTACGCTGGTTCGTGCCGTTCACCCTCGCCCATCCAGCCGCGGTGCTGCCGCTGCGCCGGTTCCTCTGGTTTCCCGGACTCGTCGCGGGCGCCGTCGCGCCTGACGTCGGTTACTACGTTCCGGTCCTGCCGACCCACGACGTGCTCGGCGGATCCCTTGCCGCAGTGGTGTTGCTGCTGGTCGGACGGCTGTTGCTGCCCTCGGTGATGGCCGTGGCGCCGGAGTTCGTGCGGAGCCGGGTGGCGCCGCCGGGAGACTTCCGCCGGCCCGTCGTGCGCGCCTTGTCCATTGTGGTGGGAGTGCTCACGCACCTGCTGTGGGACGCCTTCACGCAGACCGACGGATGGTTCGTGCAGCGGTGGGACTGGTTGGACATCTCGGTCGTCGGACCTCACCGGCTCTACAACGTGATCGGGTACGTGTCGTCGCTCGGCGGCCTCGTGCTGCTCGCCTGGATGGCTACCCGCTGTCCGAAAGTGCATGACTGGCCGTCACGTACCGGGAAATCCCGGTACAAGTTCTGGATCTTCGTGGCCCTTGCCGCGGCAATCGGCGTGACGTGGTCTTTGTCTGATCCTGTCAGCCAGATCAGCCTTTATGACTGGGTACGGCGTCTTCTGCTGGGCCTTGTTCAGGGTGTGAGCGTCGCCGTCGCCCTCCACGCCGTTCTGTGGCGCTTCAACCAGTCACGGCATGACACGCGATGACTGCCCGGCACCCGTCTTGACCTGCTCGTTCAGCCGTCATTAACCTCCGAGGTCCAATAGGAAAGCTTGTTTACCAATCCTTCGAGCCGCCGCCCTTGCCCAGGAGGACGAAGTGATCAGAAAGCACACCCGAGCGGGTGTCGCGTTAGCTCTGTTCGCGCTGGTGGTACCGCAGATCGCGGCATCAGGCACGGCTAATGCGGCTGACTCCCTGCTGTCCGCCAACAAACCCACCACCGTCTCGTCCGTCGAGGCGCAGACCTTCGGTGGCGCCAACGCCGTCGACGGAGATCCGACCACCCGGTGGGCGAGTCTCGAAGGCGTCGACCCGCAGTGGATCGCCGTCGACCTCGGCGGCACGGCCACCATCTCCAAGGTCAAGCTGACCTGGGAGGCCGCGTACGCCTCCGAGTACAAGATCCAGACGTCGAGCGACGGGTCGACGTGGAGCACCAAGAAGACCCTCACCGGCCAGAACGGTGGTGTCGACGAGAACGCCGTGGCCGCCTCCGGCCGGTACGTGCGGATCTACGGCACCAAGCGCGGCACGTCCTACGGCTACTCGCTCTTCGAGCTGGAGGTCTGGGGCAGCCCGGCGAGCGGTGGTGACACCACGGCACCGACCGCGCCGACGAACCTCGCGAGCACGGGCACCACGTCGAGCTCGGTGAGTCTGCAGTGGACGGCCGCGACCGACAACGTCGGCGTGACCGGCTACGACGTCCTGCGCAACGGCAGCGTCGTCGGTACACCCACGGGCACGTCGTTCACCGACACCGGGCTGGCGTCCGGCACGGCGTTCACCTACACCGTCCGCGCTCGTGACGCGGCCGGGAACCTCGGGCCCGCGAGCAACGCGGTGCAGGCGACCACTTCGCCGGCCGGCCCTGGCGACAGCATCACCGTCGTGGTCGCCGGCGACATCGCGTCGCTGACGAACACCGAGCACTACGAGACCGCGAAGCTCATCGAGCAGATCAAGCCGAACCACATCGTGACGGTCGGCGACAACCAGTACGACAGCGGCAAACTCACCGAGTTCATGGCGCACTACGACAAGTCGTGGGGCAAGTACAAGAACATCACCCACCCCGCGACCGGCAACCACGAGTGGGAAGACAACCTCAACGGCTACAAGTCGTACTTCGGCGCCCAGGCCTATCCGCAGGGCAAGCCGTACTACAGCTGGGACGCCGGCGAGTTCCACTTCGTCTCGTTCGACTCGAACAAGCTCTACGAGAGCGGCAGCGACTCGACGCAGCTGACCTGGCTGAAGAACGACCTGACGGCGAACACCAAGCCGTGCGTCGTCGGTTACTGGCACCACCCGCGGTTCAACTCGGGTCAGTACGGCGACAAGTCCGTGATGGCGCCGCTGTGGAACGCGTTCGCGGACGCCAAGGCCGACGTGGTGTTCAACGGTCACGACCACCACTACGAGCGGCTGGCTCCGCTGAACAAGAGCGGCGCGATCGACACGACCAACGGCATGCGCGCCGCGATCGTCGGCATCGGCGGTGACTACCTCTACGACGAGGTCAAGCCGCGCACTGGTGTCGAGAAGTGGTTCGCGGACAGCCACGGCGTCATGAAGCTCACCCTGTCCGGCCGCTCCTACTCGTGGGAGGTCATCGACACGGCGGGCACCGTCCGCGACAAGGCCGGTCCCTACAACTGTCGTTGACCTGCTGATCGGAGGCCGTCGTGTACATCGCAACCGCTCGACAAGCTCCCGCCGCGGGTGGCACCGGCAGGATCGCGGCGAACGTGCTCGCTCTGGGCGCGGTTTCCCTGCTCACGGACGTCTCGTCCGAGATGGTCACCGCGATCCTGCCGCTGTACCTGGTGCTGGGGCTGGGGTTCTCCCCGCTGCAGTTCGGTGTGCTCGACGGCGTCTACACCGGTGTGACGGCTCTGGTTCGCGTTGTCGGCGGTCACGCGGCCGACCGCTGGCAACGGCGCAAGTTCGTGGCCGGACTCGGATACGGGATCTCGGCGCTGGGCAAGCTCGGCCTGCTCGCCGCCGGGACCTCGGCAGGCGCGATGGGGCTCGTGCTGGTCGGGGACCGGACCGGCAAGGGCTTGCGCACCGCGCCGAGGGACGCGCTGATCACGTTGAGCAGCGAGCCTTCGGCGTTGGGACGTGCCTTCGGTGTTCACCGTGCCATGGACACCGTTGGCGCGTTTCTCGGTCCGCTGGTCGCGTTCTGTCTCTTGTGGACGCTTCCGGCGCGTTACGACGTGGTGTTCGTCGTCAGCTTCTGCTTCGCCGCGGTCGGTTTCCTGGTGCTCGTGCTCTTCGTCCGCGACCACCGGGACGTGCTGCCACGCGTCGCGGTGTCGCTGCGGAACGCCTTCGGGTTGTTGCGGTCCAGGCCGTTCCGGCGGGTCTGCCTGGTCGCGTGCGGGCTCGGGTTGCTGACGCTGGGAGACGGGTTCGTCTACCTGTTGCTGCAGAAGAAGCTCGACGTCGAGGTCGCCTACATCGCGTTGCTGCCCCTCGGCACGGCCGGCGTGTACCTGCTCGCCGCCGTGCCGCTGGGCGCGCTGGCCGACCGGATCGGGAGGTGGCGGATCTTCCTGATCGGCCACCTCGCGCTGCTCGGCGCCTACCTGCTGCTGATCGGGTCGTCCGGAATCGCTCTGCTGGCAGGGGTTCTGCTGCTGCACGGGTTGTTCTACGCGTGCACGGACGGCGTGCTGATGGCCGTCGCAGGGCCTCTGGTGCCGGAAGAACTGCGCACGTCCGGTCTGGCCCTGCTCCAAACCGGACAGGTGCTGGCGCGGGCTTGTTCGTCCGTCGCGTTCGGTGCCCTTTGGACGTGGTTCGCGTGGTGAGGATCCTGATCGTGCTGGCAGCCGTGGTGCTGCTGGGCGCCGGTGCCACGGCGTACGCGTTGCGTGAGCCGGACAAGATTTCCGTTGCTGTTGAGCAGGGTTCGGTGGAGCTGACGCCTGGGCGGCTGCTGTTCGTGGACGACGCGAGCGGCAAGGTGGCCTCGGTGTCGCTCGCTTCTCCGGATGGGCCTCGGCGGGTGAGTTCGTTGTCCTGCAAGCGTTTCTACACGGCTGCCGGGCAGGGGCTGTGCCTCGCGGACGGGTCCGGGCCGATCCCCGGTGCGACGGCGGTGTTCGTCGATCGGGCGTTGGCCGAGCAGCGCCGGGTGGAGGTGGCCGGCGTGCCGAACCGGGCGAAACTGTCCGCGGACGGGCGGATGGCGTCGTGGACGACGTTCGTGACCGGCGACTCGTACGCGCAGTCCGGCACGTTCTCGACCCGCACCGCGATCTTCGACCAGCAGACCGAGGTCTACTCCAGCAACATCGAGGGCACGCGGGTCGCCGGCATGAAGATGACCAACGACATGAACTTCTGGGGAGTCACCTTCACCCCGGACGACCGCACCTACTACGCGACGCTCAGCGCGGCCGGGAAGACGTACCTGATCGAGGGCGACGCGGTGGACGAGTCAGCGAAGACGTTGCGGGAGAACGTCGAATGCCCGTCGCTGTCCCCGGACGGCAAGCGCGTGGCGTTCAAGAAGCGCGTGTCCGGCGACGGCGCACGGCCGTGGCGCGAGCATGTGCTGGACCTGACCACGATGGTGGAGACACCGCTGGCCGAGACCCGTGGGATCGACGACCAGGTCGTGTGGCTCGACAACGACACCATCGCCTACGGCCTGCCGGGAGAGGGCATCTGGGCCGTGCAAGCGAACGGGGAGGGCGCGCCGCGGCAACTGGTGCCGCACGCGTCCTCCCCGTCGGTTGTCTTCAGCCCAAAATGATCTAACGCTGTGCGCGGTTGATCGCGGAGACGATCGCGCGGAACGAGGCCGCGACCGTCGAGCTGTCGATGCCGACGCCCCACAGCACGCGGTCGCCCACCGCGCACTCGAGGTAGGCGGCCGCGCGGGCGTCGTCACCGGCGGACAGCGCGTGCTCGGCGTAGTCCATGACCCGCACGTCGTAACCCACCGACGCGAGCGCGTCGACGAACGCGGCGATCGGCCCGTTGCCCGAACCCGTGATCTCCTGCTGCTCGCCGTCGATCAGCAGCGTCGCGGTGATCTCCTCGTGACCGCTGCCGTCCGACGACGCCTTGTGCTTGAGCAGGTACAGCGGCACCTTGCCGTGCAGGTACTCCTCCGCGAAGGCGTCCCACATCTCCTTCGGGTTGATCTCGCCGCCCTGCGTGTCGGTGACCTCCTGGATCACCTTCGAGAACTCGATCTGCAGGCGCCGCGGCAGGTCCAGGTGGTGCTCCTGCTTCATCAGGTAGGCCACGCCGCCCTTGCCGGACTGCGAGTTGACCCGGATGACGGCCTCGTAGTTGCGGCCGACGTCCTTCGGGTCGATCGGCAGGTACGGGACCTCCCACGGGAAGTCGTCGACGTGCTGACCCGCGTCCTTGGCGTCCGCTTCGAGGGCTTCGAAGCCCTTCTTGATGGCGTCCTGGTGGGAGCCGGAGAACGCGGTGAAGACCAGGTCGCCGCCGTACGGGTGCCGCTCGGCGACCGGCAGCTGGTTGCAGTACTCGACCGTCCGGCGGATCTCGTCGATGTCGCTGAAGTCGATCTGCGGGTCGATGCCCTGGCTGAACATGTTCATGGCCAGCGTGACCAGGCAGACGTTGCCGGTGCGCTCACCGTTGCCGAACAGACAGCCCTCGATCCGGTCCGCGCCGGCCAGGTAGCCCAGCTCGGCCGCCGCCACGCCGGTGCCGCGGTCGTTGTGCGGGTGCAGGCTCAGGATGATGCTGTCGCGGCTGGCCAGGTTCCTGGACATCCACTCGATGCTGTCCGCGTAGACGTTCGGGGTGGCCATCTCGACGGTGGCCGGCAGGTTGATGATCAGCGGCTTTTCCGGCGTCGGCTGGATGATCGCGGTGACGGCGTTGCAGACGTCGAGGGCGTAGGTCAGCTCGGTGCCGGTGTAGGACTCGGGGGAGTACTCGTACCGGAAGTCCGTCTCCGGGTAGTCCTGCTCTTGCTGCTTCGCGAACTTCGCTGCGTCGACGGCGATCTTCTTGATGCCTTCGCGGTCGGAGCGGAAGACGACGCGGCGCTGGAGGATCGACGTCGAGTTGTAGAAGTGGACGATCGCCTTGTTGGCTCCGCGGAGGGACTCGAAGGTCCTGGCGATCAGCTCTTCACGGCACTGGGTCAGGACCTGGATCGTGACGTCGTCCGGGATGGCGCCGTCTTCGATGATTTCCCTGACGAAGTCGAAGTCGGTCTGGGAGGCGGCCGGGAAGCCTACTTCGATCTCCTTGAAGCCCATGCGGACCAGCAGGTCGAACATCTTGCGCTTGCGGGCCGGGGACATCGGGTCGATCAGGGCCTGGTTGCCGTCTCGCAGGTCCACCGCGCACCAGAGGGGGGCCTTCGTCGCCCGCTTGGTCGGCCAGGTGCGGTCGGGGACGTCGATGACCTCTACTACCTCGTGGAACGGGCGGTAGCGGTGGAAGGGCATGCTGCTGCCGAGTTGGTGGTTCCAGGTCGGCTGGGAGTCAGGGGCCGGGCGCGCTGGCTGGCGGATTCGGCTGGTTCCTGAGGTGTAGGCGTCGGGGGAAGTCATGGTTTTTGCTCCGGTGCGGGTCGTTTGATGGGAACGACCGGCGGCAACGCTGAGTCCCGCGACGGGGGGCCGGTCTGATCAGACCCCGTCACGGCAGCGAAGCAGGAGGGAACGCCACACGTCGGACAGAGTAGCCACAGTTCGGTTGAAGATGGAACTGGAGGCCCGGATCGTGGGATGTGGTCACGGGCTGTCACGGAGCGTGAGCGTCGGCGCCGGTGGGTGCATGTCAAGGTGCATGCACAAGTTTTGTGGTGCGTGAATCCGGGAATCGTTCACGTATGTCCAGATTACGTACGACTAGTGGCCGCGGCACGGCTTCACGCGTGATCAGCGGCATCGGTGCGCTTTTTGCCCTGATCGAGATCCTCTACATCCTGATGATCGTGCTTGGCGCCAACACCGCCAACGGGTTCTTCAGGTTCATCCAGTCCCTGGCTGAGCCTCTCGCCCTGTTCTTCCCCGGGCTCTTCCAGACTGGCAACTACAACGTCGACGTGTTCCTGAATTACGGTCTGGCCGCCGTGTTCTGGCTGGTCGTGACTGGGCTGCTCGCGCGTGCGGTGTCACGCTACTGAGTAGTAGATTCCCGGCCTATGCGTACGCGGGTGGTCGGGATCGCCGCTGGACTTGTCAGTTGGGTCGGCCTCGCGCTGGCGGTCGTGCTCGTCGTTCACGTCGTGCTCACCGTCGGCGGGGCCAACCCTGACAACCCCATCACCAGTACGGTCAAGGCGGTGGCGGAGCCTGTTGCGTTGGCGTTCAGGGACCTTTTTGAGCCTGGAGACGCCAAGCTTCGGGTGATTGTCAACTTTGGGCTGGCCGCGTTGTTCTGGCTGGCCGTTCGAGCGATCGTCCTTAAGCTCGTCAGGCGCCTCAACTAGGTTCGTTGGCATGGCGCGCGACGACTTTTGCAGCAGCTGTGGCACTCAGTACGCAGACACGTCCGGGTACCCGCGCAGGTGCGGCAGCTGTGGGCACATGGTGTGGGACAACCCGTCGCCCGTTGTCGTGTTGTTGGTGCCGGTCAAGGACGGGGCGCGGACCGGGTTGCTCACGGTGCGTCGGGCCATTCCGCCGGTGGGGCAGTTGGCGTTCGTCAGTGGGTTCATGGACCGCGGGGAGTCCTGGCAGCAGAGTGCGGCGCGGGAGCTTGAAGAGGAAGCCAACGTGCGGGTTGAGCCGGATGAGTTGCGGCCGTTGCACTTCGTGTCCACGCCGGACGGGGCGACTGTGTTGATGTTCGCCGCTGCGCCGGTGATCGATGTTGAGGACCTGCCGCCGTTCGTGCCGAATGACGAGGCGTCTGAGCGCAAGGTCATCTTTGAGCGGGAGCCGTTGGCGTTTCCGCTGCACGACGAGGTTGCGTCACGGTACTTCTCAGCCGAACAGTGACTGGCCCCAGGTGCCGGTGAAGGCGGTTTCGGAGAGCGGGTGGCGTCGGCGTTCGCGCTGTTCGCGGGCTTGAAGGTCCTCGGGGAGGTCCGTCAGGTCGCCCTGGTGTCCTAGGGCCATGACGACCAGCGGGCGTACGTCTTCGGGCATGTTGAACGTGGTGTGGGCGGCCGTCTTGTCGAAGCCGCCCATCATGTGTGCGATCAGGCCCAGGTCCACGGCTTGCAGGGCGATGTTCTCCATCGCCAGACCCAGGCCGAACTCGATGTTGGGCAGGTCGCCGCGGGAGTCCTGCGTGATCACGCAGCCGATCAGGAGCGCCGAGGCGCGGAAGGCCCAGGTCTTGTTGCCCGGGCGGAGGGTTTCGAAGATCGCGTCGAACGTCGGGGTGCCGCGTTTGCCCACGACGAAGCGGGCGGGCTGGCTGTTGCCGTGGGACGGTGCCCAGCGGGCCGCTTCCAGCAGGACGCGCAGCTCGTCGTCGGAGATGGTGGCGTCGGCGTCGAAGGCGCGGGGGCTGCGGCGCTTCGAGATCAGCTCGTTCATCAGATCGCATACTGCCAAACGGCGAGGGCGTTGGCGCCGAACCAGGCGCTGAACAGGGTTGCCAGGCCCAGCACGGTGAGGACCGTGGAGGGCTTGCGGCGGGCCAGGACCAGGGCCAGGGGGAGCAGCAGCGTGAACGCGGGCAGCAGCAGGCGGGCCTTGGAGTTCATCAGGCCGTTCGAGCCGATGTCCATGACCAGCACGCCGATGCCGTAGACGATCAGCGGCCACTCCAGGCGGCGCTGGAAGGCGTAAACGACCAGGACGACCGCGAGCACGAGCAGCCAGACCGTGCCGGTTTCGAGTTCGGAGCGCGGGTTGCCGAGGTGTTCGAAGGCGAAATCCAGGGTCGCGCCGCCGCCGTCGAACTTCGAGCCCCAGCCGCGTTGCTGCACGCCGAACCAGCCGGCCAGGTCGCCGGTGCGCACTGCGACCCAGCCCAGGTAGCCGAGCAGGCCCAGCGGTGCGACCAGGCCGCCTGCCCAGGCTCGCCAGTCGCGGCGGTCGGCGATCACCGCTACCAGGGCCGCCAGACAGACCGCCGCGATCAGCGCCGCGGCGGTGGGGCGGACGAGGCCGGCCGCGGCGCAGCACACGCCGGCGAGGATCCAGCGCTTCTTCACCACGCCGACCAGCGCCCACGCGGCGAACGCGCAGAACGTGGCCTCGGAGTAGGTCATCGAGAGGACGACGGCCATCGGGGACGCGGCGAACAGCGTCACGAAGATCAGGCCGGCCCTGGTCGAGCCGTCGCGCACCGCACGGCCGAGCACGAACAGGCCGTAAGTGCAGAACAGACCGCTGATCAGGCTCACCGCGAAGGCGGCGCCCACCGCGTCCACGCCCGGCAGGCCGTCGACCCACCTGATCAGGGCGGGGTAGCCGGGGAAGAACGCCAGCGGGGTCTCGGCCGAACGCCTGCCGGCCGCGTCGGTCAGGCGCAGCGGCACGTCGTTGTAGCCGCCGGTGGCGATGCCGAGGAACCACTCGCCGTCCCACGACTTGAGGTTGTCGACGGCGGTGTCGGCCTTGCCGTGGATCTTGTTCTGGTACTCGACGACGAGCTGCAGGACGAAGAGGCCCACCTGGCGAACGAACAGGTAGATGAGGGCGGGAGCCGTCCAGCGCGCGGCCGGGTGTCTGAACGCCTCGGCAAACCGTGAGGGTGCATTGCTCTCATGCACGGCTGCTGGGGCCTCCACGACATCGGCGGTCGACGACACCCGGACAGAGTAGTCACGCGCGTCACGGCTCCAGAGTCTCACCAGGTGGTCCGGGTAGGCTGCCTACGACGTGCAGTTTTAGTCGCGTGAAGGAGGTTGGGTCGGTGGCGCTCGTCGTCCAGAAGTACGGCGGTTCATCGGTTGGGAGTGCCGAGCGGATCAAACGCGTGGCCGAGCGCATCGTCGCGACCAAAAAGGCGGGGAACGACGTCGTGGTCGTCGTGTCCGCCATGGGTGACACGACCGACGAGCTGCTCGACCTCGCCCGCCAGGTGTCCCCGGTGCCGCCCGCACGTGAGCTCGACATGCTCCTCACCTCGGGTGAGCGGATCTCGATGTCGCTGCTCGCGATGGCCATCAACTCACTCGGTGCCGAGGCTCGCTCCTACACGGGCTCGCAGGCAGGCGTGATCACGACCTCGGTGCACGGCAAAGCCCGCATCATCGACGTGACGCCGAGCCGGATCCAGGACGCGACGTCCGAGGGGGCCATCGCGATCGTCGCGGGCTTCCAGGGCGTGTCGCAGGACTCCAAGGAGATCACCACGCTCGGCCGTGGCGGCAGCGACACCACCGCGGTGGCGCTCGCGGCCGCGACGAAAGCCGACGTGTGCGAGATCTACACCGACGTGGACGGCGTCTACACCGCCGACCCGCGCATCGTGCCGAACGCGAAGAAGCTCGACACGATCACATACGAGGAAATGCTCGAGATGGCCGCGTGTGGCGCCAAGGTGCTGATGCTCCGCTGTGTGGAGTACGCCCGCCGCTACAACGTGCCCGTGCATGTCCGCTCTTCGTTCAGCAACAAGACCGGAACCATCGTGTCCGGTTCAGTGGAGGACCTTCACGTGGAACAGGCGATGATCACCGGCGTCGCGCACGACCGGTCTGAAGCCAAGATCACTGTCACCGCCGTGCCGGACCACCCCGGCATCGCCGCCAAGATCTTCCGGGTCGTGGCGCAGGCCGAGCTCGACATCGACATGGTCGTGCAGAACGTCTCGCAGGCCGCGTCGGGCCGCACCGACATCACGTTCACGCTGGCCAAGGTCGACGGCCCGCGCGCGGTGGCGGCGCTGGAGAAGGCCCGTGGCGAGATCGGGTTCGACCAGGTCCTGTACGACGAGCACGTCGGCAAGGTGTCGCTGATCGGCGCGGGCATGCGCTCGCACCCCGGCGTCACGGCGACGTTCTGCGAGGCGCTGGCCACGGCCGGCGTCAACATCGACATCATCTCCACCTCGGAGATCCGCATCTCGGTCATCTGCCGCGACACCCAGCTCGACGACGCCGTGCGCGCCCTGCACGACGCGTTCGACCTGGGCACCGACGAAGAGGCCGTCGTTTACGCAGGGACTGGACGATGACCGCCCCCGTACTCGCGCTGGTGGGCGCGACCGGTGCCGTGGGCACCGTGATGATCGACATCATGAACACCCGCTCCGACTTCCCGTGGGGCGAGGTCCGGCTGATCGCGTCGCCGCGCTCGGCGGGCAAGAAGATCAACGTGCGCGGCCAGGAGCTGACGGTCATCGCGCTCTCGCCCGAGGCGTTCGACGGCGTGGACATCGCGATGTTCGACGTGCCGGACGAGGTCTCGGCCGAGTGGGCCCCGATCGCCGCCGAGCGCGGTGCGGTCGCGATCGACAACTCCGGCGCGTTCCGGATGGACGCGGACGTGCCGCTGGTCGTGCCCGAGGTCAACGCGGACCAGATCAACAACCGCCCGCGCGGCATCATCTCGAACCCGAACTGCACGACGCTGTCGATGATGGCGTCGCTCGGTGCCCTGCACCGCGAGTTCGAGCTGAAGGAACTGGTCGTGGCCTCCTACCAGGCCGCGTCCGGTGCCGGTCAGTCCGGCATCGACCGCCTCTACGCCGAGATCAGCGCGCTGGCCGGCAAGGAGGCCGGGGTCGTCGCGGGTGACGTGGCCGAGGTGCTCACCGCCGCCGGTCTGTCCGCCGACGACTCGCCGTTCCCGGCTCCGCTGGTGCTGAACGTGGTGCCGTGGGCCGGTTCGCTCAAGGACGACGGCTGGTCGTCGGAGGAGCTGAAGGTCCGCAACGAGGCCCGCAAGATCCTCGGCATCCCGGACCTGAAGGTCTCCGCCACCTGCGTGCGCGTCCCGGTCGTCACCACCCACTCGCTGTCGGTCCACGCGACGTTCGCGCGCGAGGTCACGGTCGAGGCGGCGCACAAGATCTTCGAAGAGCAGCCGACCATCGTCCTGATCGACGACCCGGCCGCGAAGAAGTTCCCGACGCCCGCCGACGTGGTGGGCGGCGACCCGACGTACGTCGGCCGCGTGCGCCAGGCGCTGGACTTCCCGAACACGCTGGACTTCTTCGTGTGCGGTGACAACCTGCGCAAGGGTGCCGCGCTGAACACCTACGAGGTCGCGGAAGAGCTCGCGAAGCGACTCTGATCTCACCTCCTGTCGCCGTCCGGCCCGGTAGGGTCGGACGGCGATGGGGGAGATCAAGTGGATCAGGCCGCCCCGGCTCAGTCAGGTCGTGGCCGCCTATCAGGGATTCGCACACGGCGCGGGTGTCCGAACAGGACTGATCGACCAGCTGCTGGTGTGCTCGGCGGAGAAGCCGGCCGACGCGCTGGCGGAGTGGGCGAAGCAGCCCGCGGTGCAACCGGATCTGGTGTCCCGGCGGGCCGCGCTCGACCAGGTGCCGATCAGGCACACCAACACCGGTTTCCGTTCGCAGGGGCCGGGCGCGCTGATCTGGGCACTGCCCGCGGCCGTGCAACGCCTGGAACGCGACCGGATCGCCGAACTCGTCGCGATCACCCACGGCCCGGACTCACCCGCCGTCGACGCGGTGGTCCTGCTCGCCGAACACCTCTTCGAGCCGGAGAAGCTCGATCCACCGGACGCCGACCCGTCGACCGCGGCGGGTGCGTTGGCGCTGGCCGTTCGTGGTGAAGGACGTGGCGTGGCACGGGCCATCGCCGGCGCGCTGAAGGGCGGGCCCGAGCACGACGTCCGGCAGGTCGCCGAAGAGTTGTACCGGAGGTCCTGGTGAGTCCGGAGGAAGCGCTCGCGATCGCGGAGAAGTGGGTCGCGGAGCACAAGGGACCCGAGTACCGCGTCGATCCCGGCGGTGTGCACCAGACGGTCAACGGCTGGGACGTCGGCTTCGACGTGCCCGGCGAGGACGGTGTCGTCCGGGCGAGCGGCAAGTGGGCGAAGCACGGCGTCGAGGTGCACGTGCTCGGCACCTGCACCGAACTCGCCGACGGCAGCGCGGTCGTGCAGCCGCGGCCGTGGAAGCCGTTCTACGACCCCGAGTTCCTGCCGATCCACGGCATGACCAGCGACCCGAAGTTCCCCGCCGTCGTCGGCTGGCTGTCCGCGGCGGGTGACGAGTCGCAGCCCAACCCGGCGCACGTGCCGCGGCAGGGCCCGAAGCCCGCGAGCCCGATCGAGCGCCTGCTGAGCTACGTCGAGAGCGGCTGGCTTCCCGCCGATCTCATCGCGCACAACGCGATGCACTGCGAGGTGCTGATCCCGGGAGAGGCGTCGATCAAGGCCTTCGACTACCCGGACACGCTCGAGGTCTACTCCGCGGAAGACCTGCTGCCAGAGGGAACGGTGCTGTGGCACCGCATCTCGCTCAACATGTTCGTCACCCAGATCATGGGGCGTGACTTCCGCGGCCAGCGCCCGACCCACCTGCACCTCAACCCGGGGCAGCGCTACGACACGAAGTTCAAGAGCTGGGACCTCTACGAAGACAGCTCCCAGCACCTGCGGATGTGCGGCTGCGGCCACCGCGGTCACGCGGGCACGTTCGTCGAGGTGCGGTCGCCCTGGGTGAGCCAGCCGGACTTCGAGGCGCTGAAGCGCATCGTGAGTGCCGGCCACACCAACGCCGTGCCGGTGCGGACCATCAAGATCGAGTTCACACTCGGTCTCGACGACCAGGGCCGCAGGTTCGTCGTGCGGGAGCAGCCCGAGCACAAGCCGAGGTTCGACACCGGCAAGCTGCGCGGCTGCCTGATCGGCGGCGCCATCGGTGACGCGTTGGGCGCCAACACCGAGAACCTGCCGATGGAGGTCGTCTACGAGAGGTGCGGCCCGGACGGCGTGACGGACCTGCCCGAGGACGCCGCCATCACCGACGACACGCAGATGACGCTGTTCACCTTCGAAGCGATGATCAGGGCGCACGTCAGCGAGCGGATCAACGGCAACGCGAACTTCGACAACATCGTGCAGCACGCCTACCAACGGTGGCTGCACACGCAGAAAACACCGTGGGCCAAGGCTCGCGGCACTCTGTCCACATTGGACGAACCGGACGGCTGGCTCATCACGCACCAGGACCTGTTCCGGATGCGCGCACCCGGCCTCACCTGCACGAGCGCGTTGCAGGAGTTCGCCAGGACCGGTGTGGCGAGCACGGCCGAGCAGCCCGTCAACAACTCCAAGGGCTGCGGCGGTGTCATGCGCGTGGCTCCGATCGCTTGGTACGCCGAGAATGCGTACGCCGCGTTCTATCAAGCGACGAAAGCGGCCGCACTCACACACGGACACCCGAGCGGGTACCTGTCCGCGGGTGTGTTCGCGGTGCTTGTGCAGGAAGCGTTGCAGGGCAAGGGTTTGCTCGACGGGGTCGAGGCCGCGCTGCAGTCCCTGCCGCGGTGGGAGGGGCACGAGGAGGTCGTCGCCGGCATCGAGCACGCGATCGAACTCGCCGCGCTGGGAGACCCGAGCGTCGCGCGGGTCGAGGAACTGGGCCGCGGCGGCGTCGGCGACACCGCCCTCGCGATCGCGTTGTACTCGGCGCTGGTCACCGACGATCCGAACGAGGCGTTGCTGATCTCGGTGAACCACGGCGGCGACAGCGACTCGACGGCGTCCATGTGCGGCAACCTCGTCGGCGCGCTGCACGGCGTGGACAAGCTTCGCCCGGACTGGGTCGAGCGGGTCCAGTTCCGGGACGTGATCGACCAGATGATCAGCGACTGGGAGACCGAGACCGGACCCAACCCGCCGGTGGCACAGGAGTGGTTGGACCGCTACCCGCCCTCCTAGGCTGCACGGCATGGCGGAGAGCGACGAGCAGTACGACGCGCTGGGTGCGATCTACGAGCGTGCCAAGCACATCCCGACCGGACTGGCCGAGCGCGCGACACTGCTGTCGGCGGTGGGTGACCTGCTCGGCAAGTCCGTGCTGGACGTGGCCTGCGGCACCGGCTTCTACGCGCGGCTCTTCCGCGACCTGGGCGCGGCGAACGTGGTGGGCGTCGACTCGGCCGGCGAGATGATCGGCTACGCCCGTCACGTCGAGAAACGCGAATGGCGCGGCATCACCTACCAGCAGCACGACGCGACCACCCTGCCGGTGCTCGGCGAGTTCGACGTGGTGACCGCGATCTGGCTGCTCGGCTACGCGGAGGACGTGCCCGCGCTCGACGCGATGATCGGCAATCTCACCGCGAACCTCGTGCCCGGCGGCCGACTCGTCGTGCTCGTGCCGAACCCGGAACCGGACTGGGAGCTGTACGCGCAGTACGGCCGCTACGGCTACGAGATCACCCCGACCGGCCCGATGAACCTGAAGCAGCCGGTCAGGGTGCACGTCCTCGGCGACCCGCCGTTCGACTTCGACTCCTTCTACTGGGAGCGTGGCGTGTTCGACGGCGCGCTCACCCGTGCGGGCCTGACGGAGGTCACCCGCCAGCCGGTCGTGGTGCCGGACGAAGAGGAGTCCTGGGACGCGCTGCTGCAGTGCCCGAGCTTCGGCGTGTTCACCGCTGTGCGGGGCAACGCATGATCGTTCTGGCGGTCGATCTCGGCACGACGGCCACGAAGGTCGTCGCGGTCGACGCGCAGGCACGGGTGGTGGCCTCGACCGAACGCGGCTACCCGATGCGCACGAGCGGTCTGGAAGCCACGCATGATCCGCAGCAGGTCCTGAACGCCGCTCTGGACGCGTTGGCTGAACTGGCCTCGGACGACGTCCGCGCCATCGCGTTGACCGGCGCCATGCACTCGATCATGGGTCTCGACAGCGATCTTCGTCCGGTCACGGAAGCGTTGAGCTGGGCCGACAACCGCGCGGTGGAGCAGACCGAACGACTGCGGGGCACCGAGGAAGGCCGCGAGCTGCACCGCCAGACCGGCGCCCCGATCCACTCGTTCACGCCGCTGATGAAGCTCGCCTGGTTCCACGAGAACGGCGTCCGCGCCGCGAAGTGGTGCGAGATCAAGGACTTCGTGCACCTGCACCTCACCGGCGAGCTGATCAACGAGCACTCGTCCGGCTCGGGCACGGGCCTGATGAACGTCCACACGCTGCAGTGGCACGAACCCTCGCTGGAGTTCGCCGGCGTCACCGCGGACCAGCTCCCGCCACTCGTCGAACCCACGCACACCACGCCGCTGAAGGCCGAGATCCCGGGACTGCGTACGGGCATCCCGGTCGTCGTCGGCGGGGGTGACGGCCCGCTCGGCAACCTCGGCGTCGGCGCGGCCAGCCCAGGCGCCGGTGCGGTCTCGCTCGGCACGTCGGGTGCGCTCCGCGTGGCGCAGCAGGGGCCCGGGATCGACGACGAGGGCCGCACGTTCAGTTACGCCATCGCGGACGGCCTGTGGGTTCGCGGTGGGGCCATCAGCAACGGTGGCGTGGTGGCCCAGTGGGCCGCCGAGACGTTCGGCATCCCGGTCGGCGACCTGCTCGCCCAGGCCGAACACGCCGACTCCGACGGACTCGTCGCCCTGCCGTACCTGCTCGGCGAACGAGCGCCCTGGTGGGACCCGACCGCGCACGCCGCCCTGCTCGGACTGCGCCGCGAGCACACGCCACAGCAGATCACGAAAGCCCTGGTGGAGGGCGTGTGTCAGCAGCTCGCGCTGGTGCTGGACGCCGTGCCGCACGTCGACGAGTTGCGGATCACCGGCGGTGCCTTCCGCGCCCCGATCTGGGCTCAGACCCTGGCCAACACGCTCGGCATGCCGTTGCACCTCACCGAGGACAGCGGCGGCTCGGCCGTGGGCGCGGCGCTGCTGGCGTGGCGGGCGCTCGGCGAGATCGAGTCGCTGACCGTCGACCTCGTTCGGCCGACCCGGACGATCACGCCGGACGCCGGCGCCATCACGAGATATGCGACGGCACGACCGTTCGTGGCGAAGGCGTACCGGGCGCTGGAGGAGCTGTACAGCGAGGGCACCGGCCCCAGAACGTGACCTCGGCGCGTTCGACGTGGAAACCGGCGAGCTCGACCGCCGGCTCGAAGACGCAGTCGACGTCCTCGATCCGGCCGCATTCGCGACACACGAGGTGGTCCAGTGTTGCCACGGCCATCACCCTAGCCCTGCGATCTTGAACTAATCAAGAAAACGAAGGGTTAAACATATTGCGGTCCACGTGAGGATGGGGACGTGGATCTCGCCCCCTTCAAACACGTCCTCATGCTGCCCAGAGTTCGTCCGCTGGTACTGCTGATGTTCTTCGCGAGGATGCCTCCGGCGGCGACCGGCGTGATCCTGACGCTGCACGTCGCGGTCACCCTGGACAAGGGGTACGGCGCGGCGGGACTGGTGGGGGCGGCGGGCACGATCGGCATGGGGCTCGGCACTCCGCTGATGGGCAGGCTGATCGACCAGCGCGGTCTGCGCGCGATGCTCGCGGTCGGCGTCACGGCGTCTGCGGCGTTCTGGCTCACCGCACCGCTGATGGGCTACTGGACGCTGCTGGTCACCTCGTTCGGCGTCGGTCTGCTCGGCGTGCCGATGATGTTGATCGGCCGGCAGGTCATCACCGCTCTCGTGCCGGAGACCCGGCGCCGGGTCGCGCTGTCGGTCGACTCGATCTCGGTCGAGCTGTCCTACATGGGTGGACCGGCGCTCGGCGTGTTCGTCGCGACGAAGTTCTCCACGAACGCCGCATTGCTGTTCATCGGCGCCTCGATCCTGGTCGCGGGCATGTGGCTGTACTGGGCGAACCCACCGATGGTGCACGAGGACGAGGTCGTCGACGGGCCGCAACCGAAGATCGTCGAGTGGATGCGCGGCAGGATCGTCGGCGTCCTGGTCGTCTGCGTCGGTGCCACCGTGTGCCTCGGCGGCATGGAGGTCTCGGCGATCGCGTCGCTGGAGCACATCGGCAAGCAGAGCTGGCTGGGCGTGGTGTTCGTCGCGATGTGCGCGGCGTCGATCGTGGGCGGCCTGTTCTACGGCGGGGTGAAGCGGGTGCCCAGCGTGCTGGTGCTGCTGGTGTTCATGGCCGCCCTGGAGATTCCGGTGGGCCTCGGTGACGGCAACGTGCTCCTGCTGTGCCTGCTCCTGCTCCCGATGAACCTCATGTGCGCGCCGTTGATCGCGGCGTCGGGCGAGCACATCAGCAAGCTCGCGCCGGCGACCGCTCGCGGTTTGGCGCTCGGCCTGCAGGGCTCGGCGTTCACCGTCGGCAACGCGATCGGCCAGCCGCTCGCCGGTGTCGCGGTCGACCGCGGCGGCGCTCCGCTCGGGTTCGCGGTGGTCGGGGTGGCCGGGCTGCTGGTCGCGGGAGTTGCCTGGCTGCTGGCCCGGCAGAGCAAACCGGTTGCCACCGGGGTGACGATGGCATCGTGAATCTCGCCCCGTTCCGAACCGTCCTGGCGCTGCCAGGGGTACGTCCCCTGATGCTGCTGATGCTCTTCGCCAGGATTCCCCCGACGGCGGCGGGCGTCACGGTGACCCTGCACGTCGTCACCACGCTCGACAAGGGTTACGCGGCGGCCGGCACGGTCGGGTTCGCGACGATGATCGGCATCGGGCTCGGCTCGCCGCTGATGGGCAAGCTGATCGACAGCAAGGGCCTGCGGGTCACGCTGGCGCTCAGCCTGCTCGAAGGCGTGTTCTGGGTGACGGCGCCGCTGATGGACTACTACCTGCTGCTCGTCCTCGCGTTCGCCAACGGCCTGGTGGCGGTGCCGATGATGTCGATCGGCCGGCAGGCCCTGACCGCGCTGATCCCCGAACCGCAACGGCGGCCGGCGTTCTCGCTGGACTCGATCTCGGTCGAACTGTCGTTCATGGTCGGGCCCGCGGCGGGCGTGCTGATCGCGACGAAGTTCTCGTCCGGCACGGCGCTCATCGCGATCGGCGTGGCGATCCTGGTCGCGAGCGCGGTGCTGTTCGTGGTGAACCCGGCGCTGGTGCACGAGGACGAGGTGTCCGACGGCCCGCCGCCGAAGGTGAAGGAGTGGCTGCGCGGACCGGTGGTCGCGGCGTTGATCATCCCGTTCGGCGCCACGATGGCGTTGTCCGGCATGGAGATCGCCTCGATCGCCTCACTGGAGCGCGCGGGGGAGCAGAGCTGGCTCGGCCTGGTCTTCGTGGTGATGTGCGCCGCGTCCGCGTTCGGTGGCCTGATCTACGGCGGGTTGAAACGGGCACCGGGCGGCGTCGTGCTGCTGGCGGGCATGGCGCTGCTGGAGATCCCGGTCGGCCTCGGTGACGGCGACGTCCTGCTGCTGGCGCTCGCGCTGATCCCGATGAACCTGCTGTGCGCGCCGACCATCGCCGCCTCGACCGAGTTGATCAGCAGGCACGCGCCGGCGTCCGCACGAGGGCTCGCGCTCGGCCTGCAGGGCTCGGCCTTCACGTTCGGCGTCGCCGCGGGTCAGCCGCTCGCGGGGGTCGCAGTTGACCACAGCGGACCCCCGCTCGGCTTCGTCGTCGCCGGGCTGGCCGGACTGACGATCGCCGGCCTGGGCTGGGTGTTCTCCCGCCAGCGTCAGGCGGTCTCGCTCACGTCCTGAGCGGAGTTGGCCAGCGCGAAGCCGGTCCGGAGCGCGCCCACGGCTTCGGACACGGCCTCGCGGAAGATCCCGCCGATGCCGAGCACGTTCGCGAAGCCGTGGAACAGGCCTTCGTGCCTGCGCAGCACGACCGGCACGCCCTCGGCGGCCAGTCGTTCCGCGAAGGCCTCACCCTCGTCGCGCAACGGGTCGTAGCCCGCGGTCGCGATGTAGGTGGGCGGCAGGTTCGAGAGGTCCTCGGCGAGCATGATCGACAACCGCGGGTCGTGCCGGTCCTGGCCGCCGGCGCTGTACTGGTCGAGGAACCAGTCCATCTTCTCGTCGGTCAGGAAGAAGCCGTTGCCGAAGATCTCCCGCGACCGGCGGCGCACCGAGGCGTCCACGCCGGGGTAGAAGAGCAGCAGGAACGTGATGTCGACCTCGGCGTTGTGCGCGGTGACCGCGGCCAGGTTGCCGCCGGCGCTGTCGCCGCCGAGCGCGATCCGGTTCGCGTCGATCCCCAGGTCCTCGGCCTTGGCCACGGCGTAGCGCAGCACCTCGGCCGCGTCGTCGACCGCCGCCGGGAACGGGTGCTCTGGCGCGAGCCGGTAGTCGGCCGCCAGCACGCGCACACCGGCTTCCCTCGCGAGGAACCGGCACAGGTTGTCGTGGGTCTCCAGGCCTCCGGTGACCCAGCCGCCACCGTGGTAGAAGATCAACAACGGTGAGCCGGTCGCGAGGCCGTCCGGCGTGTAGAGACGGCCGGCGAACTCCCCGATCGTGAGCTCCCGTGCACCCACCCCGGTGATCTTGGGGCCGGCGACGAGCTTCGAGCTCAACTCCAGATCCAGTCGGCTCTCGGATGCTGACTTCGTGCGCCAGTCCGTTCCGGACAACTGCTGCAGCCTCAGCAGGAGCTGTGCTTCCGGGTGCAGGTACTGGCCGTCCAGGTAGATCGGGTTACCGGCGATGAGTCGGCGCAACGGGCCGGGGAGACCGAACGCGAAGCGCAGTGCACCGGCCAGTACGCCGGCCTGGAAGTTCGACATGTGTCCGAGGTTACTAGCGAGTAGTGCTGGATCTCCAGGTATCTGGAGGTGGAAGGATCGATGTCATGACGGTGACGGTGGTGGGCATCGGGGGCTCGATCAGGTCCGACTCGCAGTCCGAGCGGGCGCTGCGGGTGGCCCTGGAGGGTGCTCGCGAGCTCGGTGCGGAGACGATCCAGTACAGCGGGCCCGAGCTGGTGCTGCCCTTCTACGACCCGTCCGTTCCCGAACGCACGGACGTCGCCCTGCGCATGGTCGAGGACCTGCGGCGCGCCGACGGCGTGATCCTCGTGTCGCCCGGCTACCACGGCACCGTGTCCGGCCTGGTCAAGAACGCCCTCGACTACATCGAGGACCTGCGCGACGACGAGCGTCCGTACCTCGACGGCCGCGCGGTCGGCACCATCACCGCCGCGTACGGCTGGCAGGCCGCGGTGAACACGCTGTCCGCGGTCCGGTCGATCGTGCACGCGCTGCGCGGCTGGCCGACGCCGCTGGGTGCCGCGATCAACTCCGCGCAGGTCAAGTTCGACGGCGACGGCGCCTGCTCGGACGCCGACGTGGACCGGAACCTAAGGGTGATCGGCCGCCAGGTCGCCGAGTTCGCGTTGCGCCAGGCGTCTCATCTCGACGTGAACTGACTCACGATCGGGCAGATAAGTCGTGTGCGATCCGTTGGGTACCAGTGGGTAACAAAACCACTGACTCAAGGGAGAGCGGAATGGACACGCTGTACACGGCCGAGGCGACTGCTTACGGCGAAGGCCGCAACGGCGAGGTGCGTTCCTCCGACGGTGTGATCGACGAGGTGCTGTCGGTCCCGAAGGAGATGGGCGGCCCCGGCGGTGACGCGACCAACCCGGAGCAGCTCTTCGCGGCCGGCTACGCGGCGTGCTTCAACTCCGCGCTCGCGGCAGTCGCGCGCGCCGGCAAGATTCAGCTCGCTTCTTCTGAGGTAACCGCCAAGGTGGGGATCGGCCCGAACGGTGCCGGCGGCTTCCAGCTCGCCGTCGAGCTCGCGGTCACCATCCCCGGATTCGACCAGGCGGTCGCGGAGAAGCTCGTCGAGCAGGCCCACCAGGTCTGCCCGTACTCCAACGCGACGCGCGGCAACATCGAGGTGGCGCTCACCGTCACCGTCTGAGGAGGCGCGTTTCACCATGGCCAAGAGCCCGATCACCAGCCCGTTGTCCGATTCCGACCGTGACGCGGTCGGTACCGTCCTGCAGGCTTCCCTGGTCGACCTCGTCGACCTGTCCCTGATCGGGAAGCAGGCGCACTGGAACGTGATCGGCAAGAACTTCCGCAGCATCCACCTCCAGCTCGACGAACTGGTCGTGCTGGCGCGCAACGCCGCCGACCAGGTAGCGGAGCGCGCAGCCGCGGTCGGTGTCACGCCGAACGGCACGGCGAAGACCATCGCCGCGTCGTCCGGCGTGCCCGAGATCGCGGCCGGCTGGCTGAAGGAGGACCAGGTCGTCACGGCGATCACGTCCTCGCTGGCTTCGCTGATCGCGCGGATGCGGTCCCGCATCGACGAGACCGACAAGCCGGACCTCGTGACCCAGGACCTGCTGATCGGCATCACGCAGGAACTGGAGCAGGCCCACTGGATGTGGCAGGCCCAGGCCGCCTGATCTGCTTTCGGCACGCCGGGCGGCTGCTCACGGCGCGACCAGCTGGATCTCGCGGTGCAACTGGCCGTCGACATCCGGGTAGAAGCTGACCTCGCCGTCGCTCCACCGGACGACGATGCCGTTGCCGCGCCCGGCAGTCACCGTGGCGTGCGTCCACAGGTCGTTCGGCGCCTGGACCCGGTGTTCCTGGCCGAGGCTCGCGGTGGCGACGTCGCCGTAGATGGTGAACTCGCCGTCGCTCCAGCGAACGAGCAGGTCAGGCGTGCCAGAGCCGGTCCAGTTGCCACCGGAGATGGTCTGGGCGTGCGTCCAGATGCTCTTCGGTGCGGCGAGCTGCCGTTCAGAACCGAGCTTGTTGGCGGCAATGCCCTGGTAGAGGGTGGTTTCGCCGTCGTTCCACACGACGACGAGGTCGCCGCCGAGCCCGGCGATGTACGAGGCGTGGTCCTTCCACAGGGCGTTGGGCGCGGCGAGCTGGACCTCGTTGTGGAAGCCGTTCTTGTCGACGGATCCGTAGTAGGTCACCTCGCCGTCGTCCCACGTCACGACCAGGCCGTTGTTGACGGTGGCGATGCCCTTGGCGTGGGTCCAGATGCTCTTCGCCGCGGCCAGCCGGGTTTCGCCGGCGAACGGCTTCTGCGGGTCGGAGGTGGATCCGCCCTGGTAGAGGGTGACCTCGCCGTCGCTCCAGCGGACGATCATGTCCAGCTGCGCGCTGCCGGTGAACCGGCCGGAGGTGATCAGCTGGGCGTGCTTCCACAGTGGAGCGTCGCCGAGGGGGTAGCCGAGGTTGCCGTTGCTTGGCGGCACCGGAGCGTTGACTGCTTTGTCGTACAACGCTTTGACGCGACTGTCGAAGCGGACGCTGTAGTTGCGCGGGTCGGTGGGCGGCAGGTTCTGGCCCTTGCCGCCGATGACGCCGATCAGTTCCTTGGTGCCGCGCAACACCCACGGGCCGCCGCTGAAGCCGCCGGGAATGCCGAGGCACTGCAACGTCTCCCAGTACTGGCCGTCGCGCGTCGCCGTGCTGTCGCACAGGTAGGGCTTGTCCTTGGCGGACGGGTAGCCGAAGACGGTCATGTCGGCGGGCAGCGTGGCGTCGATGCGCAGGTTCAGCGAGGAACCGGTCACCTCGGCGATGTTCTTGCCGTTGCGCGGTTGCAGCACGACGAACGCGAAGTCGTAGGGTGAGCCGGCACCGTTGATGTCGCTGTTGTGCGCCCAGCCCGGGTCGACGTGGATCGAGGCCGACTGCCACGTGCCGTACGGCGCCTGTCCGTCGTGGTAGCCGGGCGTGAAGAAGACCTTGCTCCTGCCGGCGACGCAGTGCGCGGCGGTGACGATCACGTTGCCGCGCGGGCTGGTGACGATGCTGCCGGAACAGTGATGGTTGTCGGGATCGCCGGTCGTGGACAGCGACCCGATTTCGGGCCTCGGTGTGGTGACCCTGCTCTCGGACGTTGCGGCCTGCGCGGCGTGCACCGGCAACAGAAACGTCACCAGCGCGAGTGCCGCTCCCCAGTGAGCTTTCCTCATGGGGAGCGACTTTATGTCCGCGCTGGTGACGTTTCCCTGACTCGGATTTATCGCGCGAGGTGCCGCCGCGCGAAGTCCACCTCGGCCGCCGTCTGCCGCATCGTCTCGGCGACGACCAACGAGCCGTGTCCCGCGTCGTAGCGGTACATCTCGTAGGTGTGCCCGCGGCCCGCGAGCGCGTCCAGGTAGTTGTCGATCTGCCTGATCGGGCAACGCGGGTCGTTCTCACCGGCCAGGATCAGCACCGGCGCGGTGACCTGGTCGACGTAGGTGAGCGGCGAGCACTCCTTGTACAGCTCCGGCAGCTCTTCCGGTGAACCGCCGAACAGCGCGCGGTCGAACGCCCGCAGCGGTTCCATCTCGTCCTCGTACGCCGCGAAGTAGTCCGCGACCGGGACGCCCGCGACGCCGACGGTCCAGCGTTCTGGCTGGACGCCGATGCCGAGCAGGGTCAGGTAACCGCCCCAGCTCGCCCCGTTGAGGACCGACTTCGACGGGTCGGTGAGGCCGGACTCGACCGCCCAGTCGTGCACGGCGGCGATGTCCTCGAGCTCGGTGAGGCCCGGCCTGCCCTCGATGGCGTCGCGCCACTTCGAGCCGTAGCCGCTGGAACCGCGGTAGTTCACGTGCACGGTCGCGAACCCGGCGTCCAGCCAGACCGCGCGGTAGGCGGAGAAACGGTCCTCGTCGGACGAGTGCGGGCCGCCGTGGATCAGGAAGACCGTCGGGAAGGGGCCCTCGCCCTCTGGCTTCGAAACCAGTGCGTGGACGTCGCCGACGAAGACGTCTTCGAGCTTGAACGACGTCGCGGGCACGGCGCCGACGGGCTCCACCAGGACGCGCTCGGTGCCGTCGGTGGCCAGCGCGCGGATCACCGTGGACTTCTCGGCGGACGACCACGAGTACTCGACCGTGCCGTCCGGCCGCACGCCCGCGGAGCCGATCACGCCGGGCGCGGTGTCCAGAGTGGACAGTTCGCCGGTCGCGAGGTCGTAGCGGTGCACGGTGTTGCGCGCGTGGTGGGTGTGCACGATCAGCAACGCGGTGGCGTCCGGATACCAGTCGGCGGCGACCTCACCCGGCAGGTCGAGGACGATCTCCCGCTCGGTGCCGGCGGCGACGTCCCAGATCAGCAGCTCCTCGCGGCCGCGGCGCTCGTGCAGCACCAGCAGCCGCTGGTCGCCGCGCACCGGGCTGAACGAGATGGCGTCCAGGCCCTTGCCCTTGCCGTCCCACTTCTCGCCCTTGTTCTCCCCGGTCGCCGCGTCGAGCGCGCGCAGGGCCATGTGCCGGTTGTCGCCGTGCTCGGAGTGCGCGATCACGACCAGCGACTCGTCCTTCGACATCGCGCTGACGCCGGCGTCGTTGACGTGCTGGTAGATGACCTCGGTGTTCCCGTTGCGGGACAACCACACCGTGGTGCCGTCGTCGGTCGAGGCGGCCACGGCGGTCACCTCACGGCCGAGCTCCAGGCCGGCGGGGTAGCCGGGCGTCACGGCCGGGATCGCGGGCTCGGCCTTGCTGCCGTCCGCGGTGAACGGCTCGCGCACCCAGACGCCGAACTCGTCACCGTCGTGGTCGTCGAACCACCAGATCTCGGTGCCGTCCGGGTTCAGCGTGGCGTGCGACGTGCCGTTCGGCCGGTCGGTGACCTTGCGGTGCTCGTCCGCCGCCCGGTCCCAGGCGTAGATCTCCCACACGCCGCTCGCGTTCGACACGTACAGCGTGCGGTCCGGCGCGTCGTCGGCCCAGCCGGGCAGGCTCATCCGGGGAGCGGTGAACCGCTCGCGCCACCGGGTCTCGGCGGCCGGATCGTCGAAAAGCTGGTCCGGAACGTTCGGAGAAGGGTGCGTCGTCACGTCTCAACAGTAGTGCCGCGACCTGCAACCTTCACCGCGTCTTCCGGCGCCCGTCTGATCACCGGAATACGAGGTAAAAGCTGCCGGTCGCGGCACTAGAGTCACGGGCAGTTTCTAGGGGGATTTGAAGATGACACGACCACAGCAGTGGGCAGGGGCGCCGCCACGACCGTCGCCCGCTTACGTGCCGCACCCGCAGCAGCCGGCCGCGACGCATCGCAGGCAGCCCGTGCTCGTCGTCGTGACGCTGCTGCACTGGGGCTTCGTCGCGGGCACGTTCGCGCTCGCCGACCTCGCGATCCTGAGCGTCGCGATGACCGGCGACGACGTGTTCACGAGCGCCGCGCTCGCGCTCGCCTGGGCCACCCTCGGGCTGATCAACGTGCCGGCCGTGCTGGCGCTCCCCAACACGAGCCTGTCGAGATGGGCGAGCCTCGTCACCGCGCTGGCGTTCGCCAGCGCGCTGGTCCGGTCAGCGGCCCTTGGTGCCGCCGGGCCCATCGAGTGGACGGTCATGATCGCGATGCTCCTGGTGTGCGCCGCCACCGTGTTGCTCACGATCGGAGCGCGCCGATGACGCACGAACTCGCCCAGGTCAACATCTCGCGCCTGCTGGCTCCGCTCGACAGTCCGCTGCTCAAGGAGTTCGTCGACGCCCTCGATCCGGTGAACGCGGTCGCGGACGCCGCCCCCGGCTTCCGCTGGCGGATGCAGACCGAGGACGGCAACGCGACCTCGATGCGTGTCTTCGACGACGACTGGCTGATCGTGAACATGTCCGTGTGGGAGTCGCCGGAGATGTTGCTGGCCTACGTCTACGGCGACGACCACCGGGCCGTGCTGCGCGGCCGCCGCCAGTGGTTCCACCACCCGGTCGAGGCGATGACCGCGTTGTGGTGGGTGCCCGCCGGCCACCGGCCGTCTGTCGCGGAGGCCGAGGAACGGTTGGTGCACCTGCGTTCGCACGGTCCGTCGTCCCACGTCTTCACGCTGAAGGAGACCTACGGCGCGACGTCTGCGTAGCTGGCGCTGAGCGCGGCAATGAGCGCCCAATGCGGCGATCAATTGCTCGGACCAGATTTCTCCGGCCACTGGTATATCTAGGTGCGCGGCCTGCGGAGAGTTAACGTTGACACATGTCAGAAACGATGGATCGCCTCGCCGGGGCAGCCACGTTGGAGGAAGTGCAACGGGTCGTCCGCACCACGGCCCGCTCCTCGCTGGCCGCGCACGGTGCGACGTTGGTGCTGCTCGACGGCGATCTCTGCTACTACGCCGACGAGGACTCGATGAGTCCGCTGTGGAAGGGCCAGCGATTCCCCGCGGTCAACTGCATCAGCGGCTGGGCGATGATCCACCGCCAAACCGTGGCGATCAGGGACATCCGCTTCGATTCGAGGATTCCTCAGGAAGCGTATCGGCCGACATTCGTGCGAAGCCTGCTGATGGCTCCGATCCTGCGCCCGGAACCGATCGGCGCCATCGGTTGTTACTGGGCGATCCCGCACACCGCGACCCCTGCCGAAACCGCGACGCTGGAGGCACTGGCCGCCGCCGCCGGCGACGCCCTGGAACGCTTCCCGGAGGGCCTGCCCGCGCGAGGCTTCTTCAGCTGATGCCGATCCTATTTGCCGAGCTCTTCCTCGAAGATCTGATCGATCTGCCGCGAAGCGCGTGACAACGCCTTGACCGCGGCCACGACGACCACGAATCCTGTTGCCACCACGGCGGTGACCCAAGCCGACGTGAGCAGGTAGACGATCGCGAGCGTCTGCAAGACCACAATGGACTTTGCGACTACGACGATCCACGACCTGTGGACAGGTTTGGCGGCGGCGGAGTCCATCACAAGCATCTCCCGACTTTCTGAACGAGTGCCGAACGCACTGCCTGTGTCGCGTCGATCAAGACACCCGTTACTTACCGTGAGTTGAACCATCAACCTTCACTCGAAGGGCTTAACGTCACGTGCACGTTCCGTATAGTTTGGTGCGGAACGGTGGCGCTGCGTCGTGTAACCACGGTCGCCGCTGCGGCCGCCCGTGTCGAGCCACGTCACACGATCGAGTGGTTCGTAGGCGCGATTAGTGGCCTTGTTCGTGGTGCGGGAAGGACCTTCGGCTCCGGTTTCGCGACAGTGTGGAATCGGCGGAGCGGACGCCAAAAACGAATCAGCCCCCGTCCAATGTGGACAGGGGCTGACCCGTGTTATTTCAATCGGGGTGACAGGATTTGAACCTGCGACCTCTTCGTCCCGAACGAAGCGCGCTACCAAGCTGCGCCACACCCCGGCTGGGAACGAGTAGAACTCTACATCATGTCCGCGCCAGCTCCGAATCGGACCCCCTCATTTCGCCCCTGACCAGGCGTAACCGGCCGCGGAACGAGGGTCAGCAGCGAAGCCTCCGGAGGGCAGCAGAACCGCACCGGCGCGTACGGCGAAGTGCCCATGCCGGCGGACACGTTCATCCACATGTGCGAACCCCACCGCGACACCCCGCGGGCGCGGCCGCGGTCCAGTTCGCAGTTGGTCACCAGGGCGCCGTAGAACGGCACGCGCAGTTGTCCGCCGTGGGTGTGGCCGGCCATCACGAAGTCGTAGCCGTCGGCGGCGAAGGGGTCCAGCACACGCGGTTCCGGCGAGTGCGTGATGCCCAGGCGCAGAGCGGCGTTCGGGTCCGGGGTGCCCGCGATGTCGACGTAGCGGTCGCGCTTCAGGTGCGGGTCGTCCACGCCCGCCACGAAGATCGTCTGGCCGTTCACCGTGATGGTGCGGCGGACGTGGGTCATGTCCTCCCAGCCGCGCTCGATCATGCCGGCGCGGAGGTCGCGCCACGGCAGCGTCACGCCGTGGATGCGCTTCGTCTTGGCCGACGGCAGGAGGTAGCGCACCGGGTTCTTCAAACGAGGTGCGTAGTAGTCGTTGCTGCCGAACACGAACAGGCCCGGCTTGTCCAGCAACGGGCCGAGCGCGCGCAGCACGCCGGGCACGGCGTCCTTGTGCGCGAGGTTGTCGCCCGTGTTCACGACCAGGTCGGGGTTCAGGTCGGCCAGCGCGGCCACCCAGCGCTGCTTCGACACCTGGTTCGGCGTCATGTGCAGGTCTGAGATGTGCAGCACGCGGATCGGCCGCGCGCCGGGGGACAGCACCGGCACCGTGGCCGTGCGCAGGGTCCAGTGCCTTCTCTCGATTCCCGCCGCGTACGCGACGGTGGCGGCACCGAGTGCGGTCGTGGCGAGGAGGGCGCGGCCGAGCTTGTTCACGTGTCAAGGGTACGGAAGGTGGATAACTCGATCGGCGCGGCATCCGGCGGGCGGTACCGTTCTGCGCCATGGCGGAGTTGAAGACGCGGTTGCAGAACGACCTGACTGTGGCGATGAAGGCCAGGGAGACGGTCACGGCCGGCGCGCTGCGGATGGCGCTCACGGCTGTCACGAACGAGGAGGTCTCGGGCAAGCAGGCCCGTGAGCTCAGCGACGACGAGGTCGTGAAGGTCCTCTCGCGCGAGGCGAAGAAGCGCAAGGAGGCCGCCGAGGCCTTCGACGGCGCCGGCCGGGCCGAGAAGGCCGAGCTGGAGCGCCAGGAGCTCGCCGTGCTGGAGACCTACCTCCCCGCACAGCTCGACGACGCCGCGCTGGCGTCCATTGTGGACAACGCGGTGGCTGCCGTTGCCGCGCAGCTGGGTGAGACGCCGGGGCCCAAGCAGATGGGCCAGGTCATGAAGGCCGTCAACGCCGAGGTCGCCGGACGCGCCGAGGGTGGCCGTGTCGCCGCCGCGGTGAAGGCCAAGCTGACCTCGTAGGAACGTCGTGCCGCAGCGGCCGAAACCGCTGCGGCACCCACCCTGCTAGAACGCCTTGTCGACAGCGTCCGCGAACTCGCCCATCGACCCGAACTCCAGGTCGTAGCTGAACTCCCCGGACGGCTCTGGTGTCGCGCCCCAGCCCGGCCGGTCGCTCCGCCGATTGATCCACACCGACGGCAGTTCCTCCCGCTTCGCCGGGACGTGGTCGTGGAACAGGCTCTGCGCCACGTGCAGCAGTCCCGGCCGCTCCACGCCCAGCTCGGACAACGTGGAGTCCAACGCCCGGAAGTGGTTCTCCGCCGGCTTGTACGCGCCGACGTCCTCCGCGGTGATGATCGCCGCGAAGTCCGCGCGCAGATGCCGGTTGCTGCCGGCGAACCCGGCGCGGTGCACGTTGGACAGAATGATCAGCTTGTAGTGCTTGGCCAACCGTGCCAGCGCATCCGCGGAATCGGGGAACGCGGGCCAGTCCGGCACCGAGTCGCCCAGCCGCCGAGCCCACGAGTCGCTCACCTCGCGTCCCAGCTCGGCGCCGGTCCGGCGGAACGCCGTGGCCAGCACGTCCGGATACAGCCGGAACGGCGTCTCCGCCTCCACGGCCGCCTCGTGTGAGCTGTACGCGAGCAGCAGCTTCTCCTCGGAGAGTTCGAGCCCCTGTTCGCGCGCCCACGGCGAGAGCACCGCGGCGAGCCCGCTCTCCCAGTCGATGAGCGTGCCGTAGCAGTCGAAGCTGAGTGCCTGGAACTTCGTCAGATCCATGCCGCAAACTGTAGTACAGTTCAACTGTAGGGCAATCGGATTAGGCTGACGACCATGTCAGCCCTCGACGGCCTCCAAGTGCGCCGCACCACCACGGCCCAGCAGCTGGCCGACGGCCTCGCCGAACGGATCATGGCCGGCGCTTTCGGTCCAGGTGACAGGCTTCGGGAGAGCGCGATCGCCGCCGAACTGGGCGTCGCCCGCAACACCATCCGCGAGGCCGTGCGCATCCTCGAGCTGACCGGCTTGGTCCGCTACGAGGTCAACCGCGGCGCCGTCGTCATCGCGCCGACGCGAGAGAACGTCGAGGCCCTCTACACCGCCCGCGAACGCCTGGAAACGGCCGCAGTGGCCCGCACGCCGCGTCCCGAACAGCTGCAAGCGATCAATGCGGCGTTCGACGACCTGGTGAAAGCCGCGGAAACGGGCGACACGAACCAGATCGTGGACCGGGACCTGGCCTTCCACCAGGCGATCGTGGCCACGCTCGACAGCTCACGGCTCGACGAGTTCTACGCCGCGATGACCAAGGAACTGCGCTTCTACCTCACGGTCCTCTCGAAGGACGAGACACCGGACGAGATCGTCGCCGAGCACCAGGTCATCGTCGACGCGATCCGCGCGGACGACCACGACCGGGCAGTCGCCGAGATCCGCGCGCACATCGACACGAGCGTCCAGCGGCTCGAGCAGCTGCTCGCCGAACGCCCGTAACGCCTACCTGGGCGTGCCAGGTTCGGTCGGCAGCGTGATCGGTGGCGGTTCGTTCGGGTTGCCGGGGTTCACGGGAGTGCCAGGCGGCGGCTGGTTCGTCGGCTCGGTCGCCACCGGCGGCGGCACGTAGCCCGAGCTCACCGACAGCGTGATCACCGTGCCGCGCAACGCGTTTCCGCGCGGCGACTGGCTCACGACCGTCCCCTTCGGCTGGTCGGAGTTGACCGTCTGCAGGTTCACCTTGTAGCCGGCCTGCTCCAGGGTCCGCAGGGCGTCGTTGACCTGCTTGCCCACCACGTCCGGGATCTGGATCTCCTTGCCACCCTTGAGGTAGCGCTGTTCGACCTGGGGCAACGGCGACACCGGCAGCGAGGCGTGCATCACCGACATGGTCTGGAACCACGTCTTGGCCGGGATCGTGCCGCCGAAGATGTTGCCGCCGCCGCACAACCGGGGCTGACCCGCGCCGGCCAGGCAGATCGGGCGCGGCGAGGTGCCGTCGTTGAACGTCTGCACGGCGCCCGCGAAGTCCGGGGTCGCGCCGATGAACGCCGCCGACTTGTACTCCTCGGTGGTGCCCGTCTTGGCGATCATCGGGCGGGTCCACTTGGCCGCACGGGCGGCCGCCGCGGCGGTGCCGTTGCCCTGGTCGTCCTTGCTCATGCCGACCGCGAGCCCGTTCGCGAGGCCCTCGGCCACGACCTGCTCGCACGGAGCCTCGTTGACCTGCACGGCCTTGCCGTTGCGGTCGAGCACCTTGGCGATCGGGGTGGGCGGGCACCACTTGCCGCCGCTCACGATGGTCGCGGCGACGTTCGCCAGTTCCAGAGTGGACACGGGTGCGGGCGAGAGCGTGAACGACGCGTTGCCGCCGTTCTGCTTGTAGAACTCGGTCTGCGAGATGCGGTTCTGCTTGTCCTTGGCCTTCGGGTCCGGCCGGGTGCCCTGCAGGTTCGTCGCCATCGTCTCGCGCATGCCGAGCCGCGACGCCATGTCGACGACGGCGTCCATGCCGGTCTGCTCTTCGAGGATCACGAAGCCGGTGTTCGGCGACGTGGCCAGCGCCTGCTGCAGCGACATCGACGACGGGTAGCTGCCGTCGAAGTTCGACAGGCAGTACCAGCGGGTGCCGGGCTCACCGGTGCTCGGGCAGCGCTGGGCGCCACCCTTGAAGACCCGCGAGACGTGATGGGTGGGCGTCGCCATGACGTTCTCGATGCCCATGCCCTTCTCCAGGGCCGCCGCGGCCGTGAAGACCTTGTAGATCGAGCCGGCGCCGAACTTGTTCTCCACGCCGCTGGGCAGGTCGAACGTCGTCTGGTTCTGGTCGGCCTTCAGGCCGTAGTCGCGGTTCGCGACCAGCGCGAGCACGTCGTGGCGTTCCTTGCCGGGCTTCACGACGGCCATCGTGTTCGCGATGCCGTCGGTGCCCTTGGCGACGCCGGCCTCCGCGGCGGCCTTCGCCTGCGACGTAACGGCTCTGTCCAAAGTGGTCTGAATGGTGTAACCGCCGGTGCGCAGCTGCTCCTCGCTGAAACCCGCGCGTTGCAAGTAGTTCACCACGTACGAACAGAAGAAACCGTTTTCCGGGCCGGCACCGACACAACCGTTCGGTGGCGTGCGAACCGGCGTCGCGAGTCCGAGTCCTTCCTTCTTCGCGGCCTCACCCGCGTCACGCGACAGCTTGTCGTTCTCGACCATCCTGTCGATCACTTTGTTGCGCCGGTCCAAAGCTTTGTCCGGATACGCTTCGGGGTCGAGTGCTGACGGACTGTTCACCATTCCCGCGAGCATCGCGGCCTGAGGAACCGTCAACTTGTCCGGCGTCGTGTTGAAGTAAGCCTGCGCCGCCGCCGCGATGCCGTAAATCGTCGAACCAAAAGGAACGACGTTCAGGTACCGGGCGAGGATCTCCTCCTTGCCGAGCTTTCGCTCCAGCTGCAACGAGATCCGTGCCTCGCGCATCTTGCGCGCGATGGTCTGCTCCTGGGCCTTGGCCTGCTCCAGCTTGTTGTTCCGCGCCACGACGTGGACCAGGTAGTTCTTGACGTACTGCTGGGTCAGCGTGGACGCGCCCTGCGACACCGAGCCGCTGACCTGGTTCGTCAGGCCGGCTCGGATGGTGCCCTTCCAGTCCACGCCCTGGTGCTCGTAGAACCGGCGGTCCTCCACCGAGATCAGCGCCGCCTTCATGGTCGGCGAGATCTTCTCGGGTGGTGTCAGGACTCTGTACTGGTCGAACAGGTAGGCGATCGGCAGCCCGTCCTTGTCGGTGACCTTGGTGATCAGCGGGGGGTCCGTGGTCACGAGGTCGGCCGAGATGCTGTCCACGGTGTCGCTGGCGCGGTTGGACACGAGGCCCGTCGCGCCCACGACTGGGAACAGCATGCCGGCGAGGAGAACCCCAGCCAGCAGGCACAGGCCGAGCATCTTGAGCACGCCATTCCTGACTCGCACGCGGGTCAGCGTACGCCGTACACGAACGGGTGAAGGTGATCAGTAAGGCCCGTTACTCAGCATGAGTAGACATACGCAAGACAGGTAACAGTCGGGTGACCCAGGGTTGGACGTGGAACCGAACGGCACTACAGTCCGTCAACGTCCAAGGAATGCAGCCGTAGCTCGAACGCTACGGCATCCGTGGCAGGGGTGTGGCGGATTTCCACATTTGGACAGCACTGAGGAGTGGGGGATATGAACCAGGGGGATTGGCGTATCAACGCTTCGTGCCGAGATGAGGAGCCCGACCAGCTCTTCGTCCGAGGTGCGGAGCAGCGCAAGGCGAAGCTCGTGTGCCTGGGTTGCCCAGTGCGCATGGAATGCCTGGCCGAAGCGCTCGACAACAGGATCGAGTTCGGGGTCTGGGGAGGCATGACCGAGCGCGAACGCCGTGCTCTGCTGCGTCGCCGTCCTGACGTGGAGTCGTGGTTCGAACTGCTCGACACCGCACGTCAGGAACACCTCGAAGACACCAGGGTGGGGTAGGGAGTGCCGTAGGCACTCACTCCCCGGCGAGGCGCCGACCTATCTCTCGGAGGCCGTCCAGGTCGTGCACGTCCGCGGGCAACGCGGGCACGCCGACCAGCGCAACACCGGGGTGAGCACGTGTGAACCGGGCTAGCAGCCGCTTTTCCCGACTGGCGACTGCTGCCCGGTCCGCATGCAGCCGGAGCACCGCCGCCGCGAGCGGCGCTTCACCGGAGCGGTCCAGGTCGTCCGCTGCGGCGAGTGCGTTCGCCGCCGGCAGGTCCGCCGCGAGCACGGGATGGGTCCTGTTCGCGACGAGCCCGCACAACGGCATGCCTTCGGCGCTCAGCCGTTCGACGAAATAGCTGGCTTCGCGCAATGCGTCCGGCTCCGCGGCCGCCACCACGACAAATCCGGTGCCCGGTGAGCGGAGCAACTCGTACGTGCGCTGAGCGCGTTCGCGGAATCCGCCGAACATGCTGTCGAACGCCTGAACGAAAGTCGACGCGTCCTGCAGCAGCTGGCCGCCGACGATCGTCGACACGGCCCGCGTGAAAAGGCTGAAACCGGTTCCGACGATCTTCATCAGGCCCCGGCCGCTCGCGCGCGCGGGCGCGGAGAGCATGCGGATGAACTTGCCGTCGAGCACCGTCGACAGCCGCTGCGGCGCGTCCAGGAAGTCCAGCGCCGACCGGCTCGGCGGGGTGTCGACGATGATCAGGTCCCACTCGTCCTGCGCCACCAGCTGGCCCAGCTTCTCCATCGCCATGTACTCCTGCGTGCCGGAGAACGACGAGGAAATGGTCTGGTAGAAGGGGTTCGACAGGATCTGGTCGGCCCGGTCGCGGCCCGCGTGGGTCAGCACCATGTCGTCGAACGTGCGACGCATGTCCAGCATCATCGCGTACAGCTCGCCCTTGGGTTCGAAGCCGTCGACGACGACCTCGCGCGGGGTGTTGTCGAGCTCCCGCAGGCCCAGCGACTGCGCCAGCCGGCGAGCCGGGTCGATCGTCAGCACGACCACGCGCCGGCCGCGTTCCGCCGCCCGCAACGCCAGCGCCGCCGCGGTCGTCGTCTTGCCGACGCCACCTGAGCCGCAGCAGACCAGCACGCGCGTCGCCGGGTCGTCGAGCAACGGGTCGAAGTCGAGCCTGGTGGTCACCGCACACCCGCCGCGACCAGCACCTCGGCCAGCTCGTACAGCGCGGCCACGTCCACCCCGTCGTTCAGCTCCGGCAGCTCCACCGTCGGCAGGTCCGAGTGGCTGAGCAGCTCCATGGCTTCCTGTTGTGACTGCACCCGGATGGCGTGCTCCACCGTCTCGTCGACCAAACCTTCGAGCGTGAACTCGTCGAGATCCAGCCCGGCGGCCTGCAGTCCCGCGCGCACCCGTGACTCGTCGATCCGGCCCTCCGCGGCGACCGGTACCGACCGCGCGGGCAGCCGGGCCGGGTGGACCCGGTTCACCAGCACCGCGCCCGGTCGCAGGTCGGCGCCGTCCAGTTCGGCGACCGCGTCCAGGGTCTCGCGCACCGGCATCTCCTCCAGCAACGCCACCAGGTGCACCGCGGTGTCGCCGGAGTGCAGCAACCGCACGACGCCCTCGCTCTGGCCCTTGATCGGCCCGACCTTGGCGAGGTCGGCCATGGCCTTGGTGACGTCCAGGAACTTGACCACGCGCCCGGTCGGCGGCGCGTCCAGCACGACGGCGTCGTAGAGGTGGCGGCCGTCCGGGCCGGTGCGGTTCACGCACTCCTTGACCTTGCCGGTCAGCAGCACGTCCCGCAGGCCGGGGGCGAGCGTGGTGGCGAACTCGATGGCGCCCATCTTGCGCAGCGTCCGGCCGGCGAAGCCGAGGTTGTAGAACATCGCCAGGTACTCGAGCAGCGCGGCTTCCGCGTCGATCGCGAGCGCGTGGATCTCACCGCCACCCGGCGCGGACGCGATCCGTTCCTCGGCGTAGGGCAGCGGGGCGCGGTCGAAGAGCTGGGCGATGCCCTGCCGGCCCTCGACCTCGATCAGCAGCACCCGCCGGCCGCCGGTGGCCAGTGCGAGCGCCAGCGCGGCCGCGATCGTGGTCTTGCCGGTGCCGCCCTTGCCGGAGACCACGTGCAGACGGGCTCGGGTCAGCTCCTCGGTCCAAGACGTCACACGTCCAGACTATGTGTGAATTCGGTCGAAGGTGGACTCGTCGGTCAATCGGCCATGGTGAGGAAGAGAACGGCCATCGCGGTGGCGGCGACCAGCGCCCAGGCCACGACCGACGGCAGCCACAGCGCGATGCTCAGCGTGATCACGGCCACGACCACGAGCCCGATCAGCCCGGCCTGCACGACTTCCTTGCGCTGACTGTGCTTGCGATCACGTACCTGGGCCATGGCGACGAGCACCATCACCAGCCCGCCGACGCCGAACAGGCCGGTGGCGATGATCCGCCAGGTCTCCATGTGATCAAGGTAGCTCGAAGTGCGGGAACCGCGCAGGCGTCGTTCGGGTGGCGGGTTAGGCTCCGCACATGACCAAGTGGGAGTACGCGACCGTGCCGTTGTTGATCCACGCAACGAAGCAGATCCTCGACCAGTGGGGCGAGGACGGCTGGGAGCTGGTCACGGTGCTGACGAACCCGACGGGTGAGCAGCACGTCGCGTACTTGAAGCGAGTGAAGGCATGAGCACCTGGAGCACCCGCCTCAAGGAGCTCGGCATCGAGCTGCCCGGCGTCGCCGCCCCGCTCGCCGCCTACGTCCCCGCCACGCAGAGCGGGTCGTGGGTGTTCACCTCCGGCCAGCTGCCGTTCGTCGACGGCAAGCTGCCCGCCACCGGCAAGGTCGGCGCCGAGGTCTCCCCGGAGGAGGCCAAGCAGTACTCCGCGACCTGCATCCTCAACGCGCTCGCCGCCGTGCACGCGCTCGTGGGGATTGACTCGATCAAGCGAGTCGTGAAAGTTGTCGGGTTCGTGGCCTCCGCCGAGGGCTTCACGGGGCAGCCGGGTGTCATCAACGGCGCCTCGGAGCTGCTCGGTGAGATCTTCGGGGACGCGGGCAAGCACGCCCGCTCGGCCGTGGGGGTCGCCGAGTTGCCGATCGGCGCTCCAGTTGAGATCGAACTCATCGTCGAGGTGTGACATGTCGGACACGTGCCACGAACTGCTGCTGCGGCTCGCCGGGCGCCTCCCGGACGACCTGCTGTGGCGGTACCGGGACTGGGCCGCCTCGGACGCGTATGCGGTGCTCGCGCGGTCTTTGCCGCGCACTCTGCTGCACGGACGCATCCCTCTGACGGATCATGAAATGCGCCTTTTGCAGGACGCGCTGGTGCCCTATGGGGCGGAACCCGGTGCTGTCAGTTCGGTCAAAGGGCTGGACGAACTGCCACCCACCGACTACACCTTCTCCCCGGAATCACCCGATCGGGTGCCGATGGGGGATTCCGCGACCGTCGTGCTCGGTGCCACGCTGCGAGGCCGGCACGGGGTCGGTGAGGTTCGCTCCTGCTGGCGCATCGGTCCCTCCGGGATCAACCGCGTCCTGCTGGTCGCGGCGACCACCGGCCACGCCCGGCTGACCGGCGAGTTGCAGCGAGTTCTGCGTGCGTTGGGCGAACACGACCCGTGTGTCGAGGTCGTGCCGTCCGGTCTGGACCTGCCGCCCTACCACCGGGCGGCGTTGGCGGCATCGGAGCTGGTGTGTGCCGGCGCCGAGTCCGAGGAGCACCTGGTGCTCAGCTAAGGAGAGTTGGACGTGACGACGAACGACGGTGTCGGTCTGCCGGTCCGTCTCCACGATCTCCTGCTGTCGATGGCCGGGCGCGTCGATGACGACGCCCTGTCGCAGGCGCGCGAGTTCCTCGCGGTCGGAGAGCTCGACCGTGCGATCGAGATGCTCATCGGCACACTTCTCGCGGGCAGCATCCCGGTGCTGCCGGACGAGCGTGCCGCCATCACGTGGATCCTCCACGAGGTCCGCTCGGACGGGTCGCTGACCGACCGCCTGCCGGTGGTCGAGATGCTCCCGTTCGTCCGCCACCGCTTCACCTCCGAGTCGGATCCGACCGCGGACGTCGCGGGTCCGCTGACCCGCGCGGTGTCGGTGCTGCCGGACGTGCGCTCGGTGCGCTGCGTCTGGCGTTCCTCACCGGCCGGCTCGACGCCGGGTCCGTTGCCGCAGCGCGTGGTGCTGGTGGACATCGGTCCGCAGGGCTTCGCGCCCGCGACCGCCTACCGGGTCGACGAAGTGCTGCGCAAGGTGGGCGTCCGCGCGGCGGTCGAGGTCCTGACCGTCGGCACGCAGCTCAACGACTACCACGCGTCCGCCGTGACGTCGTCGCGCGCGGTGCCGATCTCCGGTGCCCCGATGGCGCCGCCTCCGCCTCCGCCGCCGCAGCAGTCCCAGCCGCCGCAGCAGTCCCAGCAGCCGGCCATGGCTCACGAACCGGCCGCCGCCTGGTTCGACCAGAACGAAGAACTTCCCGCTCCGGCGCCGGTGGCCGAGCCGACACCGGCGCCGGAGCCACTGGAAGAGACCGGCTCACGTCGTACGCGTTCGTCGTCGTCGACCCTCGAGGGCTTCCAGCCC
>NZ_MUYM01000112.1 GCF_002150765.1 Lentzea kentuckyensis | reverse complement strand
CTCACGACTCGTTGATGCCGAGCGCGTCTGCAAGTACCACCAACTCTTGATCGAATCGCCCTCAACTACACCCAACCGGTTCGTCACCCGACGAACCGTTGCCGTGTCCTCCGTCCAGAACCGCCCTGTTGGTAGTAGAAAAGTGCCTGTTGATGTTGAGTTGGCGGTACTTGCAGACGCCATCAAGCCGAACGGGCGTCCGTCAGGCGAGTAACGGACACAACTTCTGGCAGCCTGCTTAGCGGCTGAGGTTGCGGTACTTCAGCACCGACAGCGGCCAGAAGACCGCCACGAACACCGCGGGCCACAGCACCGCCAGTAGCAGCGAGTGCTGCGCCGCCCACGAGTCGCCGCCGACACCGGGATTGCCGAACAGCTCCCGCGCCGCCGCCACCGTGGACGACAGCGGGTTCCACTCGGCCACCACCCGCAGCCAGCCCGGCATCAGCTCCGGTGAGACGAACGTGTTCGCGAACATCGTCAGCGGGAACAGGAACATCCACGACGCCTGCGCGGCCTCGGGTTTGACCAGCAGGCCCAGGTAGATGCCGACCCAGACCAGCGCGAACCGCAGCCAGAGGAACAGCGCGAACGCGACCAGCGCGTTGAGCAGCCCGTCGTGGAACGACCAGCCGATCACCAGCCCGCACAGCGCCAGCACCAGCAACTCCAGCGAGGAGTTCACCAGGTCGGCGATGCTGCGCCCGGCCACCACCCCGGTCTGCGACATCGGCGAGGCGCGGAACCGGTCCGTCACGCCCCGGTCGGCGTCCATCGACACCATCATCAGCGTGGTGCCGACGCCGAACGCGATGGTCTGGCCGAACATGCCGGGCAGCAGGAACTCGATGTAGGCACCGCCGCCGAACACGTTCATCGCGCTGCCGAAGACCAGCCCGAAGATCAGCACCGAGATGATCGGGTAGGCGAGGTTCGCGAACACCCTGACGGGCTCGCGCAGCCAGTGGATCAGGTCGCGCTTCGCCACGACCCACGAGTCGACCACCGCATACCTCATGCCGGCACCTCCGAGGCCTTGTGTCCGGTGATGGCCAGGAAGACCTCGTCGAGCGTCGGCCTGCGCAGCGCGATGTCCTCCGCCTCCACGCCCCGCGCGGCCAGTGCCGACGTCACCCGCGTCAGCGCTGCCACGCGATCGATCACCGCGGCGCTCACCCGGAACCCGTCGGCGTCCACCTCGGCGTCCGGCCCGAGCACGTCCCGCACGACCGGCAGTTCCTCGGCGGTGCGGACCACGACCTCGATCCGGTCGCCGCCGAGCTTGGACTTGAGCTGGTCCGGCGTGCCCTGCGCGGCCACCCGGCCGGTGTCCAGCACGACGATCTGGTCCGCGAGCTGGTCGGCCTCGTCCAGGTACTGCGTGGTCAGCAGCACCGTCGTGCCCTCCGTGACAACCCGCTTCACCTCCCGCCACACCTCACCGCGGTTGCGCGGGTCGAGGCCGGTGGTCGGTTCGTCCAGGAACAGCACCGACGGCCGCTGGATGAAGCTCGACGCCAGGTCCAGGCGCCGCCGCATGCCGCCCGAGTACTGCTTGGCCCGCTTGTCGGCGGCGTCGGTGAGGCCGAACTGCTCCAGCAGCTCATCGGCGCGGAGCGAGGCCTGGCGCTGGGAGAGGTGGTAGAGCCGCCCCCACATCACCAGGTTCTCCCTGCCGGTCAGCACGTCGTCCACCGTCGACTGCTGGCCGTTCAACGCCACCTGGCGCCGTACCTGGGGCGCCTCCCGTGCCACGTCGAAGCCCGCCACCTCGGCGCGGCCGCCGTCCAGGCGCAGCAACGTGGCCAGGATCCGCACCGCCGTCGTCTTGCCGGCGCCGTTCGGCCCGAGCAGCCCGCACACCGTTCCGGCCGGTACGGCCAGGTCGAACCCGTCCAGCGCCGCCTTCTCGCTGAAACTCTTCCGCAGGCCTTCCGCGAGCACCGCGTGTCCCACGACTTCACCCCCGTGGCTTAACTGCTTACGTTGTACACCAGGTGTACGTTGTACACGGTTCTAGGATTCACTCGCAAGCGAGGTGTGAACAGAGGGGGCTGGGTGAAGAGCGACCGGGACCGGAGCATCCGTCTGCTGTGGGAGCCACCGGCCGAGGCGACGCGGGGTCCGAAGGCCGCGCTGAGCCAGTCGCGGGTCGTCGAGGCGGCCATCAAGGTGGCCGACGCCGACGGGATCGACGCGCTCACCATGCGCCGGGTCGCCGAGACGCTGGGCAACACGGCGATGTCGCTGTACCGGCACGTGCCCGGCAAGTCCGAGCTGCTGGACCTGATGGTCGACGCGGTGTGGGGCGAGACCGAGCGCACCCCCGCGGGGCCGTGGCGGGAGGGGCTGGAGTTCTTCGCGCGGCAGATGTGGGCGATGTACCGCGCGCACCCGTGGATGCTGCAGCTCACGACGTCACGGCGGATGCCGGGCCCGCACGCCATGACCCGTCAGGACGCGGCCTACGCCGTCGTCTCCGAGCTGGGCCTCGCGTCCGAGGAGATCGTCGCCGTGGTCACGGCGGTCGCCCACTTCGTCGACGGGGTCGGCCGGACGATGGCGGACCGCGTGCAGGGCGAACGGGAGACCGGCGTGTCCGAGGAGGACTGGTGGAACGGCCGGGAGGCGCTCTGGGAGCACTTCACCCCCGACCGGCTGCCGATGATGACCCACATCTGGAACTCGGGCGGCTTCGAACGGCCGCTGGACGAGTTCGAGTTCGGTCTCGCGCGGGTCCTGGACGGGCTGGCGGTGTTCATCGAAGCCGAAGAGCGACCGCAGGTTCGTCGAGAGACGTGCCTGTAGCCATTCGAGACACCTTGAGTCGTCCGATCGAGTGAAAAGCGCTGCTCAGACAGGCTCTGAACAGTAGTTGCACGGTTACGTAATGCCATTGTTATGCGCAATCAGAATGAACTCGTTCGCGGGCTGAACCAAACACTCCGATCTGCGCGTTTTCCTTGTGACACCGTTTCGCCGCGGGGGTCGAATCGGGACGACGAGGAGGTCGTATGACAGCTGGCGCGCACGACGCGGTCACCCTTGGCTGCTACGCGCTCGGCGTTCTGGACGCGCACGAGAGTCTTGGCGTGGAGCAGCACCTGAGGGGCTGTCCGTCCTGCCGTGCGCAGGTCGCCGACTTCCATCGGATCCGCATGGTGCTCGACGAGATCCCTCGGGAAGCATTCCTGCACGAGCTCGAGCTCGAAGCCGACCTGCCCAAGCCCTCGGATCTGGTGCTGCAGCGCACGCTGCGGCAGATCCGGAACGAGTCCGTCGTCCCGCAGCCGCGGGTCGCGGAGCCTCGTCCTAGAGCCAGTCCGAGTGCGGTGGAGGAAGCACTTCCCGAACCGCAGCACGCCAAGTCCCGGCGCTGGCCGGGGTACCTCGCCGCCGCGGCAGTAGCCGCGGTGGTCGCGTTCGGGGGCGCCGCGGTGCTCATGCAGAACCAGTCACCTGGTTCGAGCACCACGGCCGCGCCGTACACGGGTGAGGCGACGACCGGCGGGATCAGGATGGTGGCGGAGATGACGCAGTCATCGCAGGACCGCTACCTGGTCAAGGCCGAGATCACCGGCCTGCCGGCCGCGCAGAAGTGCAAGCTGATCGTGGTCGGGGTGGACGGCACGAAGTCCGAGGTCGACACCTGGACCTCGTCCGAGAAGGCCAAGGTCGAGGGTGCCAAGAGGTCGGGCATCGTGAGCGTCTCGCCGGACAAGGTGAAGGCCGTCCTGGTCGAGAACGCCGAGGGCAAGACATTCGTGGCGGCGAACCTGCAGAAGTAGAAGTAGGGGCACAACGACAGTAACGACACAAGCAGGGGGCCCGGATTCCAGTGGAATCCGGGCCCCCTGCTTACATGGATGTAATTCAGAACATCAGACGGCCTGCAATGTGAGCCAGGCTCCCACCACGATCACCATCGCGGCTGTGCCGACGGGTGCGTAATGCGAGAGCGCGCGAGTTGCACGACCGTCCAGGAATTTCTCGACGCGTTCCCGCGCCTTCACGAGCAGCAGTCCGACCGCGGTGAGCGTGGCGGCCATGCCGACGCCGTAACCGACGACCAGCAGGACGCCGAACCACGTCCGGCCCAGCGCCATGGCCCCCAGCAGGACGACGAGCGCGGACGGCGACGGCACCAGGCCGTTGGCCGCGCCCATGCCGATCAGGCTCGCGCGGCTGTAGCCGTGCCCGTGGCCATGCCCATGACCGTGTCCGTGGCCATGACCGTGCCCATGTCCGTGGCCGTGCCCATGACCGACGCCGGCCAGCGCGGGCTCACGGGTCGTGGACAGGGCGGACCGCAGCAGCATCACGCCGATCACCGCGATCAGCAGACCGCTGACCAGGCCGAGCCAGCGCAGCACCTGCTCGCCGGCCAGCGCGCTGGAGGCACTGATGACCAGGCCGAGGACCAGCACACCACCGGTGTGCGTGGCCGTCACCGAGGCACCGACGACGAACGCGTCCCGCGGCCGGCCCTGACGACCGGCCAGATAGGCGGCGATGAGCGTCTTGCCGTGACCGGGCAACGCCGCGTGCGACGCCCCGAGCAGCAGCGACAGCAGGACGGCCAGGAACCCGAGCCACGGCGTGAGCTCGTCGCTGCCCAGGATGTCGTTCAGGGCGGACGCCGTGACGCTCAACGACTGGATGGGGGACCCGGAAGCCTTCTTCGGCTCCGATCCGCTGCCCGGTTCGGCGTTGAAACTGACCGAACGGACGTCCATCGGGTTGCTGAGCAGATCCTCCGGGTACGTCCGCAGCTCGTCGCTGATGCTCTCGGTCGGCACCCGCGACTCGGTCAGCCTGATCCCGCTGCCGGCGGCGGTGATCTCCCGCCAGCCGACCCGGTCGACGTTCGACTCGTCCCGGAAATCGAACTTGGCCGGCCTGCCGAGGTCCACCTTCGCGGTGAACTCGCAGACCAGCCGGGTGGTGCTGAGGTCGGCCTGGCCGACCGGATGATCCTTGGTGGCGCTGGAGAGCGACCACGAGATCTCCCGGCCGTCGACCGTGGACCGGTCCGTCCGGGAGACCTCGTCACACCATTGTCTCGCGTCCCGCGCCTTCAGGTTCTCCTGCAGCGTCGGGATCTCCGCCACGTCGACCACGGATCTCAGATCGATCCGGTCGGGGTGCAGGTGCAGCCCGTGGTAGTGGTTGACGCTGAAGTTGCCCAGCGGGTGGGCGGACGCCTCGCCGTTGATGAAGAAGATGCCCGCCAGCAGGAGGGCTACGACCAGGACGGGCCGCACGACCCAGCTGGACAGGCTCACCGGCCGCCTCGCAGTTCGGCGAGCTTGCGGCCGGCCTTCAGCGACTGCAGCGGCGAGAAGTTCGCGTTCAGCCGCAGCGCCTGCACCAGCGCTTCCTGCGCCTCCGCGATCCGGCCCAGGGCCGCGAGGATCATGCCGCGGTGGTAGGAGAACGTGGCGTTCTGCCAGCCCAGCGCGTTGGCCTTGTCCGAGTACTCCAGCGCCTCGGCGTCACGGCCGTTCATGTGCAGCGCCCAGGCCATCGCGTCGGCCACGAACACGCTCTGCCGGCGGCCCCACTCGGCCTCCGCGCGGCGCAGGGCCTGCATGCCGTCACCGCGGTCCGCGGCCATCAGCGCCGCCGCCAGGTCGTCGGACGCGCCCTGCGACTCCATCAGCCGCTGCTGCTCGGACAGCACGTCGTACTGCCGGGCGGCCTCGTCCTGCCTGCCGTTCGCCTCCAGCAGCTCCGCGTACTCCTGCAGGTACTGGGGGAGAGGAGCGCGGGCCACCAGCCTGCGGTAGTCCTCCAGCGCGGCCGGGGAGTCGCCCCTGGCCGCAGCGACCTTGGCCATGCCTTGAGTGAGAGTCATGTCGTCTCCTCTTGCCGCAAGTCCCTGCTCGTAGTGCTGCGCGGCCTCGTCGAGCCTGTTGTGGTCGAACGCGAGTTCACCGAGTCGATAACGGCAGAACGCGATCTCCTCGGGCGTCGCGGCAGCGGTCAGCGCACGCTGCATCGCGTCACGGGCGCCGTCGACGTCGCCGTGGAGTTCGAAGTGGAAGGAAGCGCGGGCGAACGACGCCGTGTTGGGCTTGAGATCCAGCATCTTCTGCACCGCGTCCTGCGCGCCCGCGTCGTCGCCCAGCTGCGTCAACGCGTCGGCCAGCACGCCGTACGCCTCCGCGGAGGCAGGCAGTGCGGCGATCGCCTTCACCGCCCAGTCGCGGGCGGTGTGGAAGTCGTGGCGGGCGTTGGCCAGCGTGCCCATGCCGATGGCGGCAAGGCCCGTGTCGCCCGCGTTCTTCAGTGCGCCCTCGGCCTTCGCGTAGTACGTCGGGTCGGCCGTGACGCGCGCCAGTTCCACATAGGACGCACCCAGCTGAGCCCAGGAAGACTTGTCCTGGGGCACTGAGTGCAGTCGCTGCTGCAGCTGGTGCACCACGCGATGCATCTGGTTCTGCTGCGCCACAGCCGGAACAGGAGGCTCGCCCCCGGCCCTGCTGTCGGCAGGACCGGAGGCGGCGAGGTAGGCAAGCGCCGCGGTGACCAGGAGAACCACCGCGACGGCCTGCCGTTGTTGGTACTTCACTTCGAGTGCGACCCGTACTTGCGGATCGCCTGCTGACGCTTGCGCCACAGGAAGAAGCCCGCACCGAACACGAACGCCGAGCCCACCGCCGTGGTCATCGCCATCGGGTCCAGGTTGCCGATCTTGCCGACCGGGTTGACCGCGACGTTCGCGGTCGTGCCGGAGGAGTTGACGGCCGTGCCGTTGCGCGGCAGGCCGACGTACGGGAAGTTCGCCTCGAACGGCTGGTCGTTCGCGTCGACCTTGTCACCCGTGGCCAGCGCGTCGACGAGCTTGCCGGACGCCGCCGCACCCTCCATCGCCTGGACGGCGATGTCCACCACGTCGTCGGTCAGGCGACGGCCGTTCGGGAAGCCCTGCGTGTCACCGGCGAGCAGGCCGAGACGGTTCGGGTTGGCGTTCGGGTCGATCATCATGTTCAGCCGCAGCATCTCGCTCGGGCGGAACCGCCGCTGATCCACGTCGGCGTTGTTGACCTGCGAGTTCAGGTCCGCGTTGATCTGCCCGCCGAGCTTCTTCGTGATGCCGGTCAGGAAGATCTCGGCCAGGTCGTCGCGCTGACCCTTCGGCGCCGGGATCTTGTAGATGGCCTCGATCAGCTTCGGCAGCTCCGGGTTGACCACCCGGTCGACGAGCTCCTTCACGCCGGCGTCCTGGTCGGGGCGCAGGCCGTTGAACGCGTCCTTGAGGCCCGCGGGGGCCACGACCTCGTTCACCAGCGGGTTGCCCAGGCGGGAGACCTGCACGAAGTCGCCCTGCGCCTCCGCCTTGCCCGGCGAGAGCTTCAGGCTGCGGCGCTGCGTGGTGCTCCAGACGCCGATGTTCGGGTTGCGGTGCACGTCGTTCTTCAACGCCAGCGCGTGCTTGGGCAGCTGGATCGCGATGGTGTTGACGTTGTACCCGCGCAGCGTGTCCTGACCGACCTCGCTCAGGTTGCCGCCGTAGAGCAGGTCGAACACCCGCAGGTCGGCGAAGAACGCGTCGTCGGACGGGCCGACGTAGACCTTGCCGCCACCGGCGATCTGCGTGATCGCCTGGTCACGCAGCTTCTTGAAGTCCGGCATCGACGCCGGCCCGTTGGGCGACGGCGCGACCGGCGCGTTGTTCACGAGCTTGACCTTCTGGCCGTTCTGGTAGAGAGCCTCGAGGTCGTAGCGCTGGCGGAACAACAGGTTCTCGTCGTCGAGCGAGTCCACGACCCCGTTGGCGTACAGGAACGTGTTGTTCTTGCGCCGGTCGTCGTCGCGGAACGTGAACCGCAGGGTGACGTCGGCCTTGGCGTCGCCGTCGTTGTCGACGTTGAAGTCGTACTGCGCGTCCTTGGCCCACGGGAAGAAGTTGGGGCCGCCGTTGGGTTCCTGGAACCCGGACCAGTTGCCGACCAGCGTCACGGTGTCCTTGTGGTCAGGACTGACGAACGCGTAGAGGTCCGTGTTGTCCACGGCCGGATCGCCCGCGATGAGCGGAGCCTCGCGGTGTGACGAGGCAGTGGCGTTCGTACCGCCGAACATGGCCGCGTTGAGCAGTGTGGCGGCCACCAGCGCGGCCGCAGCCACCTGGCCGCGCCGACCGCTGAGGGCGTGCGGTGATGACATTTCTGGACAACCTTTCGGAGAAATGATTTCAGTGCCCAAAGGGGTTAAGCGCTGTGCATCAACAGCGACGGTTCGCTGGAGTGACTGGGACTGTGGCTGGAGTGGGTGGTCCACCTCGCTTGGGTGAAGTCTCGGATGCCTTCGACGAGCCGTTCCACGTCCTGCTCAGGACGTACGACCAGCCGGGCGAACTTGCTCGTCATGCCGAGCTTGTTGCCGCATTCGCGGATGAAGACCTGGTGTTTGGACAGCAGGTGGTCCCGCAGCTCGCGGCCGTCCATGCCCCCGCCGAGCTTCACGAACAGGAAGTTCGCCTGCGACGAGTAGACGGTCAGGTCGGGAATGCGCGACAGCTCCATCCCCATGCGGTAGCGGTCGCGGCTGAGCAGGCGCAGGCTCTCGGCGTACTCCGCCTCGTGCGCGGCCAGCATGAACACGACGGTCTCCGCGAGGGAGTTGAGGTTCCACTTCGGCAGCGTCTTGCGCATCTTCCCGGCGAGACCGGGGTTCGCGACCAGGTAGCCGAACCGGATGCCGTGCAGGCCGAAGTTCTTGCCGAGGCTCTTCAGCACGACCACGTTCGGCCGGATGGACGCCTCGGCGGCGACGGACGGGTTGCGCTCCACCTCGACGAAGTCGATGAACGACTCGTCGATCACGACGAGGTCCAGGTCGGAGAGCTCGTCCATGAAACGGATGATCTCCCGGCGCGGCAGATAACCGCCGTCGGGATTGTTCGGGTTGCAGATCACGGCCACTCTGCTGCCGCGCGTCCGGATGAACTTGATGTACTCGTCGATGTCCAGCTCGAAGTTGTTGCTCTCCTGGAGCAGGAACATGTCGACCCGCTTGTTGTTCTCCATCGGCTGGTCGGTCCAGCGGCCGAAGGTGGGGATCGGGATCGCGACGCTCTCGTGGATCCACAGGTGGTCCATCCACGTGATGAGCTCGGTCGAACCGTTCGACATCGCGAGCGTGGCCGGGTTCAGCCCCAGCACCTTGGAGAGCTGGTCGGCGATCTTGGCGGAGTCGCTCGGGTAGAACTTGAGCATCGACTCCAGGTTCTTCGACAGTTCCTCGAACATCTCGGGCGTCGGGAAGTACGGATTGCACGGGATGCAGAAGTCCACGAGCTCTCCCGCACCGGTCCGCGACAGCTCGAAATAGGACGGGCTGTGCGCGGTCTGCTGGAAGAGACCCGAGTCCACACCATGCCGCACGCGATCACTCCGTCCCTCGGTCCGTTTCCGACACCGGGGCATACGTGCCGTTGTTCATCACGGTTCACGGGTCCGTTTCGGGAAGGTCTCGGAACGGTCTCGCGGGGCAACCGGCGTGATGTTCGCCAAGCGCGGGTAGCCGACAGGGGTGCGCGCCGCGGTCCCACCGCTGCTCAGCAAGGCCCTGACCGGCGGCTGGAGCAGGGTTCAGGGGCGTGCTGAGACGCTGCTGGAGTGCAGCGGTGACCGCCACGGCGGGCGTCCTGCGAAAAATTGTCGGTCCAGACGGATACCCTGCTGGCAGTCCGCACACAACCTGGGAGAAATACCCGTGACCGCAGAGACCCTGTACGGGGCCGACGACCTGACGCACCTCGAAGGACTCGAGGCCGTCCGCAAGCGGCCCGGCATGTACATCGGGTCGACCGACAGCCGGGGCATCAACCACCTCTTCAGCGAGATCGTCGACAACTCGACCGACGAGGGCGTCGCCGGCCACGCCGCCAAGGTCGTCGTCACGCTGCACGCCGACGGCAGCGTCCAGGTCGACGACGACGGCCGCGGCATCCCGACCGACGTGCACGCGAAGTCCGGTCTGTCCGGTGTGGAACTGGTGTTGACGAAGTTGCACGCCGGCGGCAAGTTCGGCGGCTCCGGCTACAAGACCTCCGGCGGCCTGCACGGCGTGGGCGCCTCGGCCGTCAACGCGCTCTCCCACCGCTTCGACGTCACCGTGCGCAACGGCGGCAAGGTCCACGAGATGTCGTTCGCCCACGGCGTTCCCGGCGTCTTCGACGGCCCCGGCCCCAAGGCGAAGTTCACCCGCCAGGGCGGCCTGAACGTCGTCGGCAAGATGAAGCGCAACGAGTCGACCGGCACCTCGATCCGCTACTGGTACGACGCCCGGTACTTCGAGAACAACGCCGCGCTGGACGTCGAGGCCGTCCGCACGAAGCTGCGCAACACCGCCTTCCTGGTCCCCGGCGTCACGTACGTGCTGCGGTCCGCACTGGAAGACGCGATCTCCGAAGAGATCTTCCACTACCCCAACGGCCTCAGCGACATGGTCGACTTCCTCGCCCCGTCCGGCGACCGCGCGGTCTCCGGCACCCTGCTGATCAACGGCTCCGGCACCTACTTCGAGAACGCCGCCGACGAGAACGGTGTGATGCGGTCCAAAGTGGAGCGTCAGGCCGAGGTCGAAGTCGCGCTGCGCTGGGGCACCGGCTACGACCGCACCGTCGAGTGCTTCACCAACACCATCCGCAACATGCACGGCGGCACCCACCGCCGCGGCTTCGACCGCGCGGTGGTCAAGGCGATTCAGGACGCCATCTCCAAGACCCGCGGGCTGCTGAAGCCCAAGGAGGACATGCCGACCCTGGACGACGTGCTGGAAGGCATGACGGCCGTCATCCACGTCCGCATCCCCGAACCGCAGTTCACTTCGCAGACCAAGGACGAACTGTCCACCGCCGGCATCACCAAGGTGCTGCAGGGCATCGTCGACGGTCAGATCCGCGCGTGGACCGAGGACCGCAAGACCAAGGTCGAAGCCAAGACCGTGCTGCAGAAGGTCGTCGACGCCTCCCGCGTCCGGCTCACGCAGAAGCAGCAGAAGGACGCGGCTCGGCGGAAGACGGCGCTCGAGGGCGCGGCGATGCCCGCGAAGCTGGTCGACTGCCGCACCACAGGTGTTTCGCGTAGCGAACTTTTTCTCGTGGAAGGCGACTCCGCCCTCGGCTCGGCCAGAATGGCCCGCGTCTCCGAGTACCAGGCGCTGCTTCCCTTGCGCGGCAAGATTCTCAACGTCCAGAAGGCCTCGCTCGCCGACACGCTGCGCAACGCCGAGATCGCGTCCATCGTCCAGGTGCTCGGCGCCGGCACCGGCCGCACGTTCGACATCTCGCAGATGCGCTACGGCCGGGTGATCCTGATGGCCGACGCGGACGTGGACGGCAGCCACATCCGGACGTTGCTGATCACGTTGTTCGCCAAGTACATGCGCCCGGTGATCGAGGACGGCCGTCTCTACGCCGCCATGCCGCCGTTGCACAAGGTCATGACCCGCGGCCGCAACGCCGAAACGCACTTCACCTTCACCCAGCGCCAGATGGAGCAGAAGGTCGCGTCGCTGGAGAAGGCCGGCAAGACGGTCGTCACGCCGGTGCCGCGGTTCAAGGGCCTGGGTGAGATGGACGCGGACGAGTTGTGGGAGACCACGATGAACCCGGCCAGCCGCTCGGTCCGCCGCATCACCATGAACGACGCCGAGGCCGCCGAGAACGCGCTGGAACTGCTGATGGGCGAGAAGGTCGAGCCGCGCCGCAACTGGCTCATCGATTCCTCCGCCCGGGTCGACCAGTCGGCCATCGACCTCTAACGAGAAAGACCAACAAGACTCATGGCACGCCGCAAGGGATCCACGACCAAGGTCGACCCCGCCGCGTTCGACCGGGCCGGCGCCACGGTGCTCGACAACTCGCTGCAGACCGAGATCGAGGACTCGTACCTGGAGTACGCCTACTCGGTCATCCACTCGCGGGCCCTGCCGGACGCGCGGGACGGCCTCAAGCCGGTGCACCGCCGCATCCTGTTCTCGATGCACGAGCAGGGATACCGGCCGAACCACGCGTACGTGAAGTCGGCCCGCGTGACGGGCGACTGCTTCGTGCGGGGTGCGCTCGTGTCGACGCCTGACGGGCTGCGGCCGATCGAGGAGATCGAGATCGGTGATCTCGTGCTCGACGGTCACGGCACGCCGGTGCCGGTGAGCGAGGTGTACGAGAATCCAGTCTCGGAGCTGGTCCGGGTCACCTGGTCGAACGGCCGCACGATGCTCGTCACGCCAGGGCAGCGTTTCCGGACCGTCGAATCCGACCTGTCGATCGGCTGGACCGCGGCGACGGCCCTGGTCGGCAGGCAGACGATCGCGTACGGCGAGGATCGGCGGGCAGGACTCCCGTCGGACACCGGTGACCTCGGTGCCTACGTGCAGGGCCTCATCGTCGCCGAGGGGTTCGCCGTCGACCGCAAGCGCGCCGCCGACGGTCGGGTGCGCATTCACATGGTCGACGCCGAGCCGCTCGACGTGGCCCACGGATGGGCGATCCTCAACGGGGTCGACGTCACGCGTGGCAAGCGCGTCGCGAAGAACCCGAAGCACAAGGACCAGCACATCCTCACGTTCGCCCGCCACGAGGCGTTGTTGGAGACGGCGACTCCTCGCAGCGACCAGAAGGTCGTGCCGCCGAGCGTGCTGGCCGACCGCTCCGCGTGGGCGCCGTTCATCGCCGGTTTCTTCGACGGTGACGGCTACGTGCGCAAGCAGAACCGAGAGATCGTGCTGGTCAGCACGAGCCGCCGGTTGATCGATCAGCTGCACGGCATGCTCGCGGACAGCGGCATCCACGGCCACCACTGGTCGCAGGTCAGCAAGACCGGGCACAAGACTCTGCTGGGCCTGTCGATCTCGGGTCGTGACGCCGCCGCCCTCGCGTTGGCGCTGCTGCCGTGGACGAAGATCGGCTACAAGCAGGACGGCCTGCGTCAGGTGCTGTCCATCGGCTACCGCTACGGCGGCAAGCAGGGCAACGACAGGCTGCCGTGCGCGCAGGTGATGGCGGAGTTCACCGCCGCACACCAGGGCGGCGGCTGGTTTCGCGACACCGACGGTGTGGCGTTCCGGGCATCGCTGGGCGCGGAGGTCCGGTACGGCAAGGACCGGTGCGGAAACGAACTCGCCGAGCGTTCCTTCCCGCTCGGGCGGGCCTTCGAGAACGGTTGGACGGAGAAGCTGCGCCGGATCGGCTCGCCGCTCGCCGCTCGCCTGGAAGTGTTGTCCGGCTTCAGTTTCCTCGAAGTGACTTCAGTCGAGCCCGTCGCGCCGGACACGACCTACGACATCCAGGTCGCAACCGATGAGCATGCGTTCGTCGTCGACGGCCAGGTCGTGCACAACTGCATGGGCAAGTACCACCCGCACGGCGACACGGCGATCTACGACGCGTTGGTGCGTCTCGCCCAGGACTTCAGCCTCAACGAGCCGCTCATCGACGGCCACGGCAATTTTGGTTCCCCGGACGACGGACCGGCCGCGGCGAGGTACACGGAGTGCCGCATGTCCCCGGTGGCCATGCAACTCGTCGGTGAGCTCAACGAGGAGACCGTCGACTTCCGGCCGAACTACGACGGTTCGCTGGAGGAGCCGTCGGTGCTCCCGGCGGCGTTCCCGAACCTGCTGGTCAACGGCACGTCCGGGATCGCGGTCGGCATGGCCACGAACATGATTCCGCACAACCTCCGCGAGGTCGTCGGGGCGGCGCGGTGGCTGATCACGCACCCGGACGCGAGCCTCGACAAGCTCATGGAGTTCGTGCCGGGCCCCGACCTCCCGACCGGTGGCATCCTGCTGGGCCTCGACGAGGTCAGGAAGGCCTACGAGACCGGGCGCGGCGTGGTCCGGATGCGCGCGAAGGTCGAGATCGGGCTGCTCGAGGGGTCCCGCGGCCGGCAGGCGATCACCGTCACCCAGCTGCCGTACGGCGTCGGTGCCGAGCGGATCGTCGAGAAGATCACCGACGAGGTGAACAAGTCCAAGCGCCTCACCGGGATCGCGGACGTCAAGGACCTCACCGACCGCGAGAACGGCATCCGGCTCGTCATCGAGTGCAAGGTGGGCGTGAACCCGCAGGCGCTGCTGGCGGACCTCTACCGGCTGACGCCGATGGAGCAGTCGTTCGGCATCAACAACCTGGTGCTGGTCGACGGGCAGCCGCAGACGCTGGGCCTCAAGCAGTTGCTGGAGGTCTTCCTCAAGCACCGCTACGAGGTCGTCACGCGGCGTACCAAGTTCCGTCGCCGCAAGCGCGAGGAACGCCTGCACCTGGTCGAGGCCCTGCTGATCGCGCTGCTCGACATCGACAAGGTCATCAAGCTGATCCGCGCCAGCGAGAACGCCGCTGCCGCCAAGGACGGCCTGATGAAGCAGTTCAAGCTGTCGGAGATCCAGGCCGCCTACATCCTCGACACGCCGCTGCGCCGCCTCACCAAGTACGACAAGCTCGAACTCGAGAACGAGCAGGACAAGCTGCGTCAGGAGATCGCGGAGCTGTCCGCGATCCTGGACGACGAGAGCGTGTTGAAGAAGCTCGTGTCGACCGAGCTGGCCGCGGTGGCGAAGGAGCTCGGCGGCGACCGCCGCACCAGCCTCATCGACGGAGACCTCAAGGAGGTGCTGGCGGCGTCCAAGCCCGCCGGCCCGCTGGAGGTCGCGGACGACCCGTGCCAGGTCATCCTCAGCGCCACCGGTCTCGTCGCGCGCACCGCGGCCGAGTCCGAGGAGGTGTCCGAGGGCAAACGCCGGGCGGGCCGGGTGAAACACGACGCCGTGGCGGCGACCGTGCACTCCACCGCCCGCGGTCAGATCGTCCTGATCACGAACCTGGGCCGGGCGTTCAAGACCGACGTGCTGCCGCTGCCCGTGCTCCCCGAGCAGAGCGGCACGGTGTCGCTGCGCGGCGGCATGGCGGCGAGCGAGCTGGTGCCGCTGGAGAAGGGCGAGAAGGTCGTCGGCATCGCGCCGCTCGACCCGAAGGACTCTCCGGGCATCGCCCTGGGCACCAAGCTCGGCACGGTGAAGGTGTGCGTGCCGGAGTGGCCGGTGCGGTCGGACGAGTTCGAGGTCATCACGCTCAAGGACGGCGACGAGGTCGTCGGCGCCACCTGGCTCACCGACGGCAGCGAGACGCTCGCGTTCGTCAGCTCGGACTCCTCTCTACTGCGCTACGACGCGAAACTGGTGCGCCCGCAGGGCCTCAAGGGCGGCGGCATGGCCGGTATCAACCTGAGCGGCGACGCGTACGTGGTGTTCTTCGGTGCGATCCGCACGGACGACGACGAGCACGGCGAGCCGATGGTGGTCACGTCGTCCGGCCAGAGTGTGAAGGTCACGCCGTTCAGCGAGTACCCGGCCAAGGGCCGTGCCACCGGTGGTGTCCGGTCGCAGCGGTTCCTCAAGGGCGAAACCCACCTGGTGCTCGCGTGGATCGGCTCCCGCCCGGCCGGCGCGGACGACAAGGGCGCCCCGGTGGAGCTGCCGGACGTCGACCCGCGCCGTGACGGTTCGGGCCACGCGCATCCCGGCCCGGACGTGATCGGGCACCTGGTCGAGCGGGACTAGTGGCGCGACCCGGAACGTCGGCGAGGTAATCCACGCTCAGCAGGGCGCCTCGCGGCACCGCCCCCGCGCCCCCGTACAACCAGTACGAGGACGCGGGGGCGGCACCACGATGCACCCGGCTGACCGCGAATTCCCCCGGCAACGTTCCGCGTCACACCACTAGTTCGTCAGGTTCGACGCCGGCGAGGGCGAGGTCGTGACCGATCCGTCGCCGGCGTGTTCAGGGCTGTCGCAGGTTCCAGAGATCGATCGACCACAGGCGGTCCTCGCTGGTGGCGACGAAGAGCTTCCAGTCGACGACGGCCAGTCCGACGGAGAAGTCGCAGTGGTGGATCGCGTGCCAGCCGCTGCTTTCGTTGATCCAGTCGCGGTTCGACCGCAGGAGGCGGTTGTCCGCGGTCGAGGCGACGAGGATGTCGCCGAGGGAAGCCATCGCGTTCACGGCGGGGTCGGGCGCGAAGAAGGCCATAGGGTTCCACGCGGGCGCTGCGCGTGAGGCTGGTGCTCGCCAAAGCGCGCCGGTCGGGTCGGAGGCGTAAAGCATGCCGCTGGCCGCCGCGAGTGCTTTCGTGCCGAGGGCGGGGCCGGTGCCGATCGGTGTCCAGCCGGTGTCCGTCTCCACGGGTTCGCGCCACCACAGGCGGTTGTCGTCCGTAACGCAGAACAGGGTGTCGCCGCTTCCTGCCAGCGCGATGATGTGATTCGCGTGTCCGATGTCGCGCCACGGCACGTCCGCGCCGACGGGATAGCGGCGCCAGAGGCGGTTGTCGGTGGTGGCGATGTACAGCTTGCCGCTTAGCGAGGTGAGCGCGCGTCCCTGGTTCGCATGGCCGATGTGCTCCCAGTCCCACGGCACTCGTCGGCTGAGCCGGGCGAACACGTTCCGGGTCACCGTTGTGACGACCGGGTCCGAGCCGAGAACTCGGATCCAGTCGGTCGTGGCCGCGTTGAAAACGGTGCCGTTGCGGGAGAACACACCTGTGGTCACGCGTCCTGGCTTCCCTCCCCACCCACGCAGGTCCGCCGAAGCGAGGATGGTGAACGTCAGCGGGGTGCCCTCCTCGCCAGTCACCCGCGGATAACCTTCCTGCTCGTCCACGTAGGCGGCCGCGTCGGTCTCGTAGTCCATGAACGCCGAGGTCGTGGTCGGGTGGTTGAGTCCGTCGAAGACCCAGTGCGAGGGGAACCGGACAGTCAGCGGGGTCTGTGGACCGCCGAACGCTCCGTCGGTGAACCCGGTGCCCAGCAAGGTGTTCTGGGGCCGGTTGACGGGCGGTTCGGCCCAGGCGACCGTCACTTCGTCGCCCTGAGGATGTGGGTCGTCGCCCGCGTACTTGTAGAAGACGACCTGGCGGTCGTTCTGCTCGAGCCGGACGGCGCGGTAGCAGGTGTTGCCCGACAGGACGATCAGGTTGCCGCCGTTGGAGACGAAGCGCTCTACCTGGTCCCGCATCGGTTTCGTCCAGTACTCGTCGTGGCCGGCTAGGACGAGGCATTCGTAGTCGTGCAGCAGGTCCGATGTGGCGTGCAGGTCGACGCTGGAGCAGCAGTCGACCCCGATCCCTTCGTGCTCCAACCAGTCGACGAGCGCCGCCTCCGCGCCCAGCCCGGGCGGTCCCTGGTCGAACGGTCGATCGAACGACACCACACTCGCGCGATCACCCTCTTGCCCGCTCGGCGAACTGTTGAAGCCGTAGAGGCTCTTGCCGCCGGCCGCGTTGTACGCGGCGTAGGTGAGGAAGGGTATGTGGAGGAGCACCGTTGTTGTAGCAGCCGGAACGGAGGGCGGCACGACGAACGTGAGCACGTCTGCCGCCGCGTCGCGAAGCCGGTAGACGCCGCTGGGCCAGTCGATCGGTATCACGAACGTCGAGGCCGCGGGCCAGCCGAATCCTTCCCACCCCGCGGCCAGCGGGACCAACGTCACCAGGTTCGTGGAGATGGACGCGGAAATGGTCGGCGTGCCGACCCGTTCGATGACGAGGTTCGCTGGGCCGGGGGTGTCGGTGCTGAGGTGGAAATCGATCGGTTGTCCGGGGAGGACCGAGGTGAGGGACGCGTATCCGGTGATTGCCATGTCGCTACCGGGGAAGGCCGGCGGGTGAGGTGACGACCGCTTCGACGAGCTCGTAGGTGTCGGTCGCCCACGCGGCCGAACCGTCCGGCCTGTAGAGCACCAGGTTCCCGTCGGTCTGCGCGACGAGGTGGCTGATGGTGTCGCCGCCGGTGCCGGTGTCGAACAGCGCTGTTACGTCCGCGTCGTACAGCACGAAATTCCCGTCGCCTTGCAGGATGCAGACTCCCGGGGAGGATCCGTCCGTGCCGGTGGCCCACAGCGGGGAACCGTCGCTGTTGCGGTACCAGACCAGGTTGCCATCACCCTGGTGGACAAGGGAAAACCGGTTGTCGGCCGAGATGAGCGCGTAGCCGGGAGGCAGGGTCTCGCCTGGCTCCATCCGATCACCTGACGCCACCGGACCTGTGGGCAGGTTCGGCTGCACGGTGTCCGTGGCCCACAAGGGAACGTCACCAGGCGCATAGATCACGAGGTTGCCGTCGTCCTGCACCACCAGACGGCTGCCTGGGTTGCCGTGGGTGCCGGACCACCAGACCGCTGGGGTGACCTCGCGGTCGTAGACGACGAGGTTTCCGTCCGGCTGCATGACGCACATGCCGGCACCTTTGCCGCGCGGCCTGGTGTCCCACAGCGCGCGCCCGTCACGGGTGCGGTAGAGCACCAGGTTGCCGTCGTCCTGATACCGCAGGAGATACCTGCCGTTGTTCGACCCCACCGCGGCGTTCGGGGTGAGCACTTGTCCGGGCCCCAATGTGTCGCCTTGAGGGCCGGGGCCAGCGAGCCGGAAAGATGGCACCGAGCAGAACTTCAGATCCATCGGGATGAAGATGAAGTCACATCGCCAGGCGTCAAGGAACTGCTGGTGCGTCGGCGTTGTGGTGCCGACTGACGCAAGATGTACTCGTTGGTCGTCATAGGCGTATGCGATCGCCCAGTGGAACACGTAGTTCTTGCCTTCGAGCCGGCCGAGATCCAGGAGCACGGGCACCGGGAGGTCACGCTCGAGCAGGTTCTGGAGCTCGGGCCACGCCGCGGCCCAACCACCTTGGAAGAACACGCCCCTGGATCGCGCGCACAGCCCGTAGTGCCGCAGAGCCGCAGCGATCCGCCCGCCCGAGGACCCCCAGCCGAACACGATGTCCGGGCCGAATCCGTCGGCGATCACCCTGTCGATGGCGGCACCGTCGTCCCAACGGCCGTGGGAACGAGACAGCCCCCACGGATCGATGCCGTGGTAGTCGAGGATCGACGCGATCGCCGCCTGGCCACAGGTATTCCAGTCCACATCGGGACGGAAATTCGTGTAGGTCTGCAGTGATTTCAACATGGCCGACTCCGTTCGGGTGTTCTTCCGATGCGGAGTGACTCCTGCCTGAACCATTCATGCAGCGCGTGCGAGGTTGGGTCGACGGGCGCGGTCACCTGCTCACGAGAAGAATCTTTTGTGTCACTCATCTCGACCTCCAGATTTCGATATTGTTCGACCATTTTTCTGATGCCGGTAGGGGAGTAGGGCTCTATTGGCGATATCGATGGCTTATGGCGGCGGAATTCCGTGCGATCGGGAACTGGGTCCAGGCGCGGGCCACTGCGGTGGCACTGTTCGGCGTCTCCCTGTTGGCCGCGCTCGTCATCGTCGCGGTCGGCTGGGGTGCGACGAGCCACCGAACGCTGGGTCACCGAGTTGTACACGGGACCAGTACCGGAATCTCGTGCAGGAGCGGGAGGTACGCCTTACCGCGCAACGCATCCTCACCGATCACCTCAATCCCGGCACGTCCGTGTTCTGGGGTAAGTCCATCAATCTGGACCTCGTCGGCGCGACGCTGCTCGACTTCGACATGCAGCACTGCCACGTGCACGACGGTTCAGGAAGCGCCGGGGCGGACGTCCAGGTTCCTCGAATACGGCCTGCGAGCCGGAGCGCTCACAACGCTTGTGGCCGTGGTCCGTTCATGGCTGGGTCGTCGCGACGGGGTCCGGCGAGTCCAGTTGACCATCGGCGGCGACACCATCGAGCTGAAGGGCGCCACCCCCTGGGCAGCAGCAGCGGTTGATCGACGAGTTCGTGCGCCGACACACCCCCCGGTTGAGCGCCACTAGCCCTGGCAGACCGGCTGGTAGTCGGACTCCGGGGACAGCTCGGCCCACTCGGACTCGGTGAGGTCGCGGCCGACCAGCGCGCAGATGCGCTGGACGGCTCGCTCGGGGTCGGTGTGCCACACCATGGCCGTGAAGTCGTTGCTCGTGGTGGCGACCGTGTCGTCGTCGAGGAATTTGACGGTGCGCAGTGGTTGCGTGTGTGCGTTCACCACCGCGAGCGGAGTGCGGCTCGGCACGTCCCACAGGCGTACCGTCGCATCCCACGACACGGACACGAGCAACTTTCCGTCCGGGCTGAACGCGATGTCGTCGACCCTGGACGTGTGCCCGCGCAGCACGGCCAGTTCCGCGCCGGTTCTGCGGTCCCACAGCCGGATCGTGGTGTCGTTGCCGGCGGTCGCGAGCGTGTTCTCGTGGATCGCCACGCCGTTGATCGGTTCCGTGTGTCCACGGAGGACTGCTGTTTGGCGGCCGGTCTGGACGTCGAAGGCGCGGGCGGCGGTGTCGCCGGACATGAGCAGGGTGCGGCCGTCCGCGCTGATCGCGATCTTGGTGACGGGCGAGCGGTCACCGGGGAACGTGGCGACCTCGCGGTGGGTGCGGACGTCCCAGAGCCGGGCACTGCCGTTGTAGTCGCCGGTCGCGAGGAACCGGCCGTCGGGGCTGAAAGCGACAGTGCTCATCGAGCCGTGGCCGCCGCCCAACGAGCTGATCAGCTTCTCCCGGCGGAAGTCCCACAGTTGGACGTGGTAGGCGAAGCTGCCCGCCGCGAGCAGGTCGCCGTGAATCGCCAGGCCGCCGATCTGCCCGAGCGCGGAGTCCAGTGAACCGGTCTGGAGGTGCCGCTTCGTGTCCCACAGCCGGATGACGCCTTCCCGGTCGCCGGTGGCCATCACGTCCGGCGCGCTGGTGACCGCCGTGACGTAGTCGGTGTGTTGGTACACGCTGCCGCGCAGGTCCCACAGCGACACCGTGCGGTCGGAGCCGGCGACGATCAGCGTGCTGCCGTCGGGTGTGATGACCGGTCCGTCCACGACTCCGGTGTGGCCGTTGAGCACGCGCAGCAGTCGTCCGGTCGCGATGTCCCACAGCCGGGTCGTGCTGTCGTAGCCGGTGGTGGCGACGGTCCGCAGGTCCGGGGTGATCGCGAGGCCGGAGACCGCGTCGACGTGACCCGCCAGCACGGTTCGCGCGTCCGAGGCGAGATCCCAGACGATGCCGGTCGAGTCGTGGCTCACGGTGATCAGCTTGGTGCCGGCGAACCGGACGCCGTCCAGGTAATGCGTGTGGCCCTCGAACGTCCGCACATGGCGTCGTTCGGCGACGTTCCACAGTCGCGCTGTCCCGTCGTTGTCCGCGGACGCCAGCGACGTGCCGTCCGCGTTGAACGCCACGTCGCTCACTGCTTCCGTGTGCCCGGTCAGCTGGGCGATCTGCCGCCGTTGGACGGCGTCCCACAGCCCGACAGTTCCGTCGTAGTTGCCAGTGGCGATCAACGTGCCGTCAGGGCTGAACGCCAGGTCGGTGACACCTTTGGCGGGCACGACGCCGGGTTGCGGACCCCACCAGCGCAACGTGTCGTCCTTGCCCGCGCTCACCAGCGTGTCCGGATCGCGCGGGTTGAAGGCGACCCCTTGGACCCAGCCGGTGTGTCCCTCCAGCGTCGAGATCAGCTCACGTTTCCTCAGGTCCCACAGCCGCACCTTCCCGTCCCGGCTGGCGGTCGCGATCCGTGTGCCGTTCGCGTCGACCTCCGCCTCCACCACCATGTCCCCGTGCCCGGTGAGCCGGCCCGCGAACTGCTGGGTCTGCGCCTCCAGCACGCTGCTCCGCGCTTCGGCGGACGGTGCGGTCCGCCAGGCCGCGACCGCCGCGAGCATCGAACGTTCGGGCGTCTTCGTCCGCAGTGCCACCGACTGCGCCGCGAGCGCACGGGACAGCGCGATCCGGCTCTGCTGGTCGGCGATGCCGAGTTGCACCACGGCGGTGATCCCGAAGATCACGGCGATGACGGTGAGCAGCACCAGGGCGCCCGTGACGACCTTCGTCCGGAGGCGGCGAACTCGTTGCTGCTGCGCGGAAGCATCCAGGAACGAGCGGGCGACGGGGCTGAGGTCGTCGTCGGTCGCCTGGCGGGCCCAGGTCCGGGCGACCTCGAGCCGGCTGTCCCGGTAGAGCAACGAGGTGTTGTCGCGGGCGTGGTTCCAGGCGACCGCGTCGTCCTCCAGGTCCTGGTGGGTGAGCCGGCCGGCGCGGTCGGTGTCGATCCAGCGCTGCAACCGCGGCCAGCTCTTCAGCATGGCCTCGTGCGTGATCTCCACCGTGTGCTGCCGCTGGGTCAGCAGGCGGGCCTGGGTGAAGCGGTCGACCACGACCGCGGTCACGTCGGGGTGTCTGCTGGACTCGATCAGCGTCGCGCGGGCGACCCGCCGGCGGGTGTCGTCGGCGCCGTCCCCGAGCTTGGTCAGCCGCAGGAACACCCACTGCGCGGCCTGCTGCCCGAACTGGTCGAGATCGGCGAACACGCGGTCGGCGGTGACGGCCACGGCCCGCTGGATGCCGCCGGTGCTCTGGTAGCCGGACACCGTCAACGTCGTGCCCTGGCGCTGCTGCCACACACCCCGCAGCGCGTGCGCGAGCAGCGGCAGCCGGTCGGCGGCGTAGGCCTGGCCTTCGCCTTCCGCGGTGGTGCCCAGGTCCCGCAACAGCAGTTCGACCAGCCCGGGTTCGATCTCCAGCCCGACGTCCTGCGCGGGGTAGAGGATCGCTTCGCGCAACTCGTCCTCCGACATCGGCCCGACCACCAGGGGCCGGTCGCGCAGGGCGGCACGCAACGTCGGATGGTCGACGCAGGCGGCGAAGAAGTCCGCTCGCAGACCCACCACGACCAGCGCCACGTCCTCGGCCAGCTGGGCCAGCACGTCGATGAAGGCGGTGCGCTGGGCGGGGTCGCCGCACAGCGTGAAGAGCTCCTCGAACTGGTCCACCACGAGCACGACCCGTTGGCCGTTCGATGACGTTTTCAGGTCCGGCACGAATCCGTCCGGGATGCGCGGCGGAGCGTCCGCCGGCAGGGGCTCGAGTCCTGCGAGCGAGGCCAACTGGCCGACCAGCGTCCGGACGGGATCGGCGGTCGGCGTCAGCACCACCGCCGGCCATCGGCTCGAACCGGGCAGGGCTCCCTGCGCCAACCGCGCGAGGAGTCCCGCGCGCAGCAGGGAGGACTTCCCCGCGCCGGAGGGGGCCACGACCATCTGCGGACCGCCGCCGGAATCCAGCCGCTCGTGCAGTGTGCCGATCAATTCGGCGATCAACGCGTCCCGCCCGAACAGCCAGCGTGCCTGCTCCAGTTGGAATGAGGCCAATCCCGGATAGGGACATATGTCGGTGACGGTGCCAGAACGGACGCGGCTCCGGCTTTGGTGTCCGTCCGCGTAGTGCACGTGCAGATCACGCCCGGCCACGGTGATCTCGCCTGCCTGGAACACCGAACCCCGCACGTCACCGGCCAGCTGGTTGGTGACGGGCGGGGTGGCCTCGGATGACGACTCTGCATCGTCCTTCACGCACGCGCTCCTGAGTGAAGAATTAGGAAAGCGCAAGGTAGCGGAAATTCTCGGAATTCGTCACTGAGGCGTTCGGGTGGAATTGATTTCCCCGCGTCAACCATTTGTCGGTGGGCGTTGTCGACGGACTGTCGACGGACTGTCGACGGCGGCTGGCAACGTCGTCGGCGTCGTTCGACCCAGGGGAGGAGGAACCATGCAGAAGATGTCGATTCGCAAGGCCGGGACGATCCGCCTGACCAGCCCGAGCTACTACTGCCCGTGCTCGGCCAACTGATCGCGTGACGCGGCCGGGGCTGGCCTGCGGATGGCGCGTCCAGCCCCGGCCTTCCAGTTCTTCGTCAAAGAGTTCGCCAGAGGGGGTGCCGCATGTCTGTTCGCCTGCATCGGCTCACGATGGTGGCGGAACGCGACGGTGTCATGGTCGGCCGCCCGGACACCGGTTCCTACGCGATGTTCCCGGAGGAGGGCGCGGAGACGTTGCGTCAGCTGGGGGCCGGGAGGTCGGTCGACGAGGTCGCGGCCTGGTACGAGAGCGAGTGCGGTACGCCGCTCGACTTCGAGGACTTCTTCGAGGTGCTCGACGAGCTCGGGTTCCTGGTGGCCGGAGACGCGGACGCGCCGGTGGAGAAACCGGTGCGCTGGCAGCGCGCGGGACGGTGGGCGTTCTCGTGGCCTGCTTGGGTTCTGTACGCCGCGTTGATGGTGGGTGCGGTCGTCGCGATGGTGCGGATCCCGTCGCTTCGGCCGTCCTACCACGCTTTCTTCTTCACCGACCACATCTCGCTGATCCCGATCGTGCTGACGTTCACGCAGATTCCGCTCGTGTTGCTGCACGAGTGGTTCCACGTGCTGGCCGGACGCCGGCTCGGGCTGCCGTCGACGCTGGGCATCGGGCGCCGGTTGTACTACCTGGTCGCGGAGACGCGGCTGGACTCGTTGCTCAGCGTGCCGCGCCGGCAGCGCTATCTGCCGTTCCTGGCGGGCATGTTGCTGGACGCGTTGCTGGTGGCCGTGTTCACGTTGACCGCCGCCGTGCTCATGGACCGGAACGTGCCGACGTGGGTGCCAGGGATGGTGCTCGCGATCTCGTTCAGCACGTTGCTGCGGCTGGTGTGGCAGTTCATGTTCTACCTGGAAACCGATCTGTACCACGTGATCGCGACGGCGTTGCGGTGCGCGGACCTGCAGAACGCCACCCGGTTCTTCATCCGGTCGCAGGTGCGGCGGCTGCTGCGGCGGCCCCCGCAGGCGCCGGACGCCGAGTGGACGGACCGCGATCTCGTCGTGGCGCGCTGGTACGCGCCGCTGCTGGTGCTCGGGTACGGGTTCTCGCTGGGCAGCCTCGCCTGGGCCGGCATCCCGACGGTGTGGCGGTTCTGGTCGACGGTGTTCGAGCGGATCACCGCACCGGACACGCCGACCTCGGAAGTGATCGACACGTTGATCTTCCTCAGCATGGCCGTCGCACAGCTGGGTCTGCTGATCTACGTCACCGTGCGGGACCGGCGTGCCCGGGTTCGCACCAGGGCTACGCAAGGAGCGCTCGCATGACTTCACCGCAGGCCCGGCACAGCTGGGCGGTCACCTCGGACTCGCTGCCACCGGCACCTGCCCCGCACGTCGAGGCGATGTGTCATCGCCGGTCGCGCGGACCGTACACCGGAGCGGGCGCGCTGCTGCGGCAGATCGTGCCGGAACTGTTGGCGCACAACGCTGATCTGGTGCTCCCGAGAGCGACGAACATCGTCGCGATCGCACCGGAACTCGCCGCCGTGCTGCCGTTGCCGGAGAAAACGCTGACGGAGGCGGCGGAACCCAGGGAACGCACGCGGTTCTACTCCGCCGGACGCACCGAACGGCTGGTGCACGGTGTCGCCGAGCTGGTGATGGACTGGGCCAGGGTGCGGCACCCGGACGGTGTCGTGGTCGCGTTCACCTACGTGGGGGAGGCCGACGCCACCGACCGCGAACTCCTGACGGTCCTGTTGCGTCGCTGCGATCCCCGGCAGCTGACCGTCGTCGTCGAGCTCGATGATCCCGGTGACGACACGGCGCTCGCGGACGCGTTGGCCAAGTACGCTCGAACTGGGGCCCGCCGCGGCCGGAAACCGGTCCAGGGCGACGACCTGGCGCAGCTGTACATCGACTCGGACGGCGTTCTCGACGACGAGGCCGTCCTCGCGGCGTACGACGAGCTGCCGCCGGACGAGCGGGCACGGCGGCACACCGCGCGTGCGGAAGAGCTTGCGGCGCAGGGAGAACCCAGTGTCGAGCTGGGGGCGATCCCGTACCACCTCGAACGCGGCACGGACCGGGTCGTGGCGGGCGAGGCGCTGCTGGTGGCCACGACGCGGTGCCTGGAGCTGGGGTATTACCACGCGTCGATGGACCTGGCCCTGCGCGGGCGGGAGCTGGTCTCGGAGGAGGAACAGCCGCAGCTGTACTGGAACCTCACCACCAAGGTCGCGGCGTGCCTGTCCTACCTCGGACCGGCGGAGGACGCCGCGCGGTATCTCGCCGAGCTGCGGCACACCACCGACGCCGAGATGCACATGCGGTCCAGCTACATGACAGCGATGCTGCACACCCGCTACATGCCGAAGGACGAGCTCGACCACGAGCTCGCGGCGGAGTGGTCCAACATCTCGATCGTCCTCGCCGACAACTACCCGAAGCCCGAACGGCGCACGTTCAACGGGGCGTTCATGCGCAACGGCAAGGCGCTGGTCGAACTGCACCGGGGCGATCTGCAGGCCGCGCTGGACCTGGTGAACGAGGCGATCGGGATGACCGACTCCCATCTCGGGCACGAGGAGCAACTGCTGCACCGGTCGGTGCTCACGCACAACCGGGCTCAGGTGCTCGCGGCGATGGGCGAGCACGCCGCGGCGTTGCTCGACTACGACGACGTGATCCAGCGGGATCCCAACTACGGCGAGTACTACTTCGACCGCGCCACCGTGCGCCGCGCGGCGGGCCGGGAGGCGGAGGCGCTCGAGGACTACGCCGCGGCGATCCGGCTGAGCCCGCCGTTCCACGAGGCGCACTACAACCGCGCGGACCTGCTCCGCGAACTCGGTGACGACGAGGGCGCCCTGCGGGACCTGGACTACGCGCTGGTGCTCGAACCCGACCACGTCGACTCGCTCGTCAACCGGGTCGATCTGTTGCTGGAGAACGGGGAACTGGCACGGGCGGCCGCGGACGTCGAGCACGGGCTGGCGCTGGACCCGCAGAACGCGCGGCTGCTCTCGGCGCGCGGCGGCCTGCACGCGGAGGCCGGCGAGCACGACGCGGCCTGGGCGGACTACAGCGCCGCGCTGGCGGAGGATCCGGCACTCGTGGCGGCGTGGGCGAACCGTGCCGTCCTGGCGTTCACGACCGGCCGGCCCGTGCAGGCGGTGGACGACCTCACCGCGGCGATCCGCTTGGCGGACAACGGCATGCTGCGCGTGAACCGCGCCATCGCGCTGCAGGCGATGGGAAACCACCGCCAGGCCGTCCGGGACCTCGACGCCGCGCTGGCCGCCGGGGCCGACGACCCGGACGTGCTGTACCTGCGGGGCGTGAGCCGGCAGGCACTGGGCGACGACGCCGGAGCCCGTGCGGACTGGGAGGCGCACCTCGCGGCGTACGGCGACGAGATCTCGCCGCACGCGGGGCAGATCGCGGAGAGTGTGGCGTGACCACGACGGTGCCGGAGGGGCTTTCCATAGCGCTGCACCAGCACGCCAAGGGGGTCGCCGTCGTCACGGCCGGGCTGGCCACGCCGGTGGGGTTCTGCGCCACGTCGCTCGCGCCCGTGTCCCTCGACCCTCCCTTGCTGTCGTTCGCCATCAACACGGAGTCGGCGTCGTGGGCGGTCATCGAGACCGCCGAGCACGTCTCGGTGAACCTGCTGGCGGACGACCAGGAGGACGTCGCCCGCGCGTTCAGCCGGCCCGGTGCCGAGAAGTTCGGTCCGGCGACGCGGTGGTACCGCGACAGCGCGGGGTTGCCCGCGCTGCGCGGGGTGCTCTGCCGGTGGCGGATCGCGCCGCTGGAACGGGTCCGGGTGGGCCGCCACAGTCTCGTCATCGGTCTGGTGGTGGCCGTCGAACGTGGATCGCCCGCCAAGTCGCCTCTCGTCCATTACGGCGGCAGATATGGCCGATTGGACCGCGCATGATCGTTTTTGGTCGCTGACCGGCAGTTTTGTCCCACTGCGACAGAGAGCGTATCCCGGTCCTGGTGGCTAACTCCTTGTACTGCGTGGAAACCGAGTTCGCTGCACGGCAGCCGCAGTTCCAGGTGCTGGGGCCGTTCGAGGTGCGCGTGCACGACGAGGTGCTCGACCTGGGCGGCCCGCGGATCCGGACGCTGCTCGCGTTGCTGACGGCGAACGCGGGCCGGGTGACGACCGTCGGCACGATGGTGGAAGCGTTGTGGGGCCCGCAATCCCCGCCCGACGCGCAGCGCACCGTGCGCAGCTACATCTCCCGGCTGCGGCGCGCGCTCGCCGTCGACCGCCTGATCGTCACGCACCCGGCGGGCTACGTGCTGCGGCTCGAACCGCACGTCGTCGACGCCCGCCGGTTCGAACGGCTCGTCGAGGCCGGCAGGGACGCCCTGTCCGCCGGTCGGCCGGCGAACGCCGCCGAACAGCTCTCGCTGGCGTTGACGCTGTGGCGGGGTGAGGCGTACGGCGAGTTCAGCGCGACACCGGTGTTGCGGGCCGAGGCGGCCAGGCTGGAGGGCCTGCGGCTCGGCGCCGTCGAGGACCGCGTCGACGCCGACCTCGCGACCGGGGCGGGGGTGACGCTGGTCGAGGAGCTCACCGGGCTGACCGACCGGCATCCCGGCAGGGAACGCCTCTGGGGGCAGCTGATGACGGCGTTGTACCGGGCGGGCAGGCAGGCCGAGGCCCTCGACGCGTACCTGCGCGCCCGCACCCTGCTCATCGACCGGTTCGGGCTCGATCCCTCACCGCGGCTGTCCGAGATCCACCAGCAGGTGCTGGACAACGACGCCCAGCTGTTCGGCGTACCGGCCGCCACACCGAGCGAACCGGCCAGGGACGACCTTCCCGGCGACATCGGGGACTTCGCCGGCCGCGAGGCCGAGCTCAGCCTGCTGGCGGCCGCGCGCGCCGCCGGCCGGCACGCCGTGGTGATCCAGGCGATCGACGGCATGGCAGGGGTCGGCAAGACGACGCTGGTCGTGCACGCGGCGCACCGGTTCGCGCAGGACTACCACGACCGGCTGTTCATCGACCTGCACGGCCACGCGTCCAGCCAGCGGCCCGTCACGGCGATGGCGGCGCTGGACACACTGCTGCGGGCACTGGGCGTACCGCCCGACCGGATCCCGCAGGACCCGGACGCGCGGGCAGCGTTGTGGCGGGCCGAACTGGCCACGCGTTCGGTGCTCGTCGTGCTGGACAACGCCGCCGACGCCGCGCAGGTGCGTCCGCTGCTGCCCGGCACGTCGCGCAGCCTGACGCTGATCACGAGCCGGCGCCGCCTGGTCGACCTCGACGCCACCCAGGTCGTGTCGCTCGACGTGCTGCCGGAGACGGCCGCGGTCGCACTGTTCACCAGCGTCGCGGGTGGCGACCGCACCGCGTACCCGGTGCACGAGGTCGTCGCGTTGTGCGGTCACCTGCCGCTCGCGATCCGCATCGCCGCGGCGCGGCTGCGCGCACGTCCCGCGTGGACGGTGGGCTATCTGGCGGAACGCCTGCGCCAGGCGCATTCCCCGCTGACCGAGCTCGAAGCGGGCGATCGCAGCGTGGCCGCCGCGTTCGCCCTGTCCTACGAACACCTCGGCGCACCGCAGCGACGCGTGTTCCGGCTGCTCGGCATCCATCCCGGCCCGGACTTCGACGCCCACGCCACCGCGGCCCTCGCGGGAGTGGACCTCCCCGAGGCCGAACGGCTGCTGGAAAGCCTCGTCGACGACCACCTGCTGCAGGAACCCGCGCCCGGCCGCTACCGCTTCCACGACCTGGTCCGCCAGCACGCGCAGGCCGTGGCACTGGCGGACGAGCCGGAGCCGTCGCGGCACAAGGCACTGCGCCGGGTCGTCGACTACTACCTGCACACCGCGCACAACGGCAGCAGACTGCTCGACCAGCAACACCCGCCGATCACCGTCGACGCGGCCGACTGCGTCCCGCACCCGCTGCCCGACAGCGCGGCCGCGATGGCGTGGTTCGACGCCAACCACCGCTGCGTCCTGGCGGCGCGGGCCGCGGCCGAGGACGCGGGCTGGGACACGGTGGTGTGGCAGCTCGCCTGGTCGCTGGACAACTTCCACTACCGGCGCGGGCACCTGCACGACAACATCGCCTCCTGGCAGGTGGGGCTCGTCGCCGCCGAACGACTGGGCGACCTCGCCGTGCAGGCCCGCGCCCACCGACGGCTCGGCCTGGTGTACGCGCCGCTGGGCCGGGACGCGGAGGCGTTGCTCCACCTGCGACAGTCGCTGGTGCTGTCCGAACAGGTCGGCGACACGCTCGGCCAGGCCGGCGCGCACCTCGTGCTGGCCCTGGCGCTGACCTGGCAGCAGGACGACCACGGCGTCCTCGCGCACCTCACCAGGGCGCGGAACCTGTACCACCGCATCGGGAACACGCAGTGGGAAGTCCGCGCCCTGAGCATGATGGGCGCCTCGTACACCCGCCTCGGCCACCACGTCCGCGCCCGCCGCTTCTGCGAGTCCGCGCTGACGTTGTGCGTGCGGCACAACGACATATACGGCCAAGCGGACAGTTTGGACAGCCTCGGCGCGATCGCCGGCAACACCGGCGACCACCACCTCGCGCTGCACCACTACGGCCGCGCCCTGGCGCTGTGGCGCGACCTCGACAACACCTACCGGCAGGCGGGCACGCTCGCCGCGCTCGGTGACACGCATCGCGACCTCGGCGAACGCGAGCAGGCGCAGCAGCGCTGGCAGGAGGCCATCGACCTGTACCGCGGGCAGAACCTCCACCAGGCGGCCGACCGCATCGCGCAACGTTCCAAGTGAGCACGTTTGGGACTGCTGAGGGCGGGTATGCGTGCGACGTGCGAACGCGTCGCTGGGCAGTGCTGATCGGCCTGGGTGCAGGCCTGCTCGCCGTGGTGCTGATCGGGGTGTGGCCGGTGAGCGCCGGGCAGTACCGGTCCACTGTGGAGACCGGCGTCCAGGAGGCGGTGTCCTCCGTCGGCACCGCCCGGATCGCCGGGCAACAGGCGTTGCGCGGCAACACGTTCCCGCCGTATCAGTCCACTGTGGTCGATGATGCGCGCAAGGCCCTCGCGACGGCGGCGTCGGACGTCATGGAGCTGCAGGTGCCCGGACCGGACTCCGCACGGCTGCGCGACGACGTGTCGCCGTTGCTGCAGGATTCCGCTCGTCTCGTCGGAGATCTGGGCGCGGCACTGGAGAACGACGACCGGCCTGCCGCCGAGGCCGCAGTCGCCGGGCTGACCGCTGTGGGGGAGAAACTGGCGGCGGTGCTGGAGGGACTGCGATGAAGCGGTTCCTGGCCGTGACGCTCGGCATCCTCACCGCGATCGGCGGCTTCGTCGACATCGGTGACCTGGTGGCGAACTCGGAGACGGGTGCGCGGTTCGGCATGCGGCTCGCGTGGGTCGTCGTGGTCGGTGTCGTCGGCATCTGCGTGTACGCGGAGATGGCGGGCCGGGTGGCCGCGATGAGCGGGCGTCCGGTGTTCGACCTGGTGCGCGAACGTCTCGGACCCCGTGTCGCGCTGGCGAACCTGGCCGGCTCGTACCTCGTCACGCTGCTCACCCTCAGCGCGGAGATCGGTGGTGTCGCGCTCGCGATCCAACTCGCCACCAGCGTGCACTACCTGTTGTGGGTGCCCATTGCCGCGTTCGTGCTCTGGGTGGTGCTGTGGCGGGTCAAGTTCGAGCCGATGGAACGCGTTTTCGGGCTGACCGGGCTCGCGCTCGTGGTGTTCGTCGTGGCGTTCATCGCGCTCGACCCGCCCTGGGCCCAACTGACGGACCAGGTCACGACGTTCGGCCCGCCGCAGACGGAGGACTGGGGCACCTACGGGTTCTTCGCGGTCGCGCTGTTCGCCGCGGCCATGACGCCGTACGAGGTGTTCTTCTTCTCGTCCGGCGCGGTGGAGGAGAACTGGTCGCCCCGCGACCTGACGACGGAGAGGGTGAACGTCTTCGTCGGCTTCCCGCTCGGCGGCCTGCTCTCGTTGGCGATCATGGGCTGCGCGGCCGTCGTCTACGAGCCCGCCGGCATCCAAGTCGACACCCTGGGACAGACCGCGCTGCCGGTGGCGATGGCGCTCGGCAAGCTCGGTCTGGCCGTGGTGATCCTGGGCTTCTTCGCGGCCACGTTCGGCGCGGCACTGGAAACCGGGCTCTCCGCCGGGTACACCGTCGCCCAGTACTTCGGCTGGCAGTGGGGAAAGCTCGTCCGGCCCCGGCAGGCCGCGCGGTTCCACACGGTCGTGCTGGTGAGCATCCTGCTCGGGGTCGCCCTGCTGCTCACCACGGCCGACCCGATCGCGATCACCGAGTACTCGCTGGTCTTCAGCGCGGTCGCGTTGCCGTTGACCTACCTGCCGATCCTCGTCGTCGCCAACGACCGCGACTACCTCGGCGACCACGTCAACAGCCGGTTCACCAACGTGCTGGGCGTGACGTACCTGGTGGTCATCCTCGTGGTGGCGGTCGCGGCGGTGCCCCTGATGATCCTGACCGGGACGGGAGGGTGAGCGTGCGCGTCGACTTCGACCTGCTGGACCGCCAGATCGTCGATCTGGACGGCTACCTCGTCGGCAAGGCGGACGACGTCGAGTTCGGCGTGACCGAGGACGGCCGGCCGTTCGTCGCCGCGATCCTCGTCGGCCATCACGCGCTGGGCACGCGCATCGGCGGCGTGCTCGGCCGGTGCATGGCCGCGGTCGCCCGGCGGCTGCACACCACCGGGGACCCGCGACCGCTGCGCATCCCGTTCGACCGCGTCGCCGACATCGGCAGCGCGATCCGCCTCGACGTCCGGCACGAGCTGCTGGACACCCCGGCACTGGAGTTGTGGTTGCGCGACAACGTGATCGGGCGCATCCCTGGAGCCACCGATGCTGGCCAGTGACCTGCTCGGCAAGGACGTGCGCGACCGCGCCGGACACCCGCTCGGCCGGGTGGCGGACCTGATCACCGAACCCGACGGGAGCGGACGGCACCGCGTCGTGCGCGTGCTCGTGACCCCGCGACGGCGTGGGCGGCTGCTGGGCTTCGAACGGCCCGGAATCCAACCGCCGTGGCTGCTGGAACGTCTCTCCCGCCTGTTGCACCGCGGCACGCACGAGGTGGCGTGGGAAGACGTTGACTGGTCGGACGAGTAGTTGGTGGCACGTCCCGGAACGTTGGCGAGGTGATCCACGCTCAGCGGGGCGCCTCGCGGCGGCGCGAATTCCCCGGCAACGTACCGGGCTACACCACTAATAGTGCTTTGTCGGGT
>NZ_MUYM01000111.1:2500-5073 GCF_002150765.1 Lentzea kentuckyensis | reverse complement strand
GTTCTTCCAGAACCGCACAGTGGATGCGTAGCGTCTTTGTAACAAGTCCTCGGCCTATTAGTACCAGTCAGCTCCAACCGTTACCGGTCTTCCACCTCTGGCCTATCAACCCAGTGGTCTAGCTGGGGGCCTTAACCCACGAAGGGTGGGATACCTCATCTTGGAACGAGCTTCCCGCTTAGATGCCTTCAGCGGTTATCCCTTCCGAACGTAGCCAACCAGCAATGCTCTTGGCAGAACAACTGGCACACCAGCGGTCCGTCCGTCCCGGTCCTCTCGTACTAGGGACAGCCTTCCTCAAGTATCCTACGCGCGCGGCGGATAGGGACCGAACTGTCTCACGACGTTCTAAACCCAGCTCGCGTACCGCTTTAATGGGCGAACAGCCCAACCCTTGGGACCTACTCCAGCCCCAGGATGCGACGAGCCGACATCGAGGTGCCAAACCATGCCGTCGATATGGACTCTTGGGCAAGATCAGCCTGTTATCCCCGGGGTACCTTTTATCCGTTGAGCGACCACGCTTCCACAAGCCATGGCCGGATCACTAGTTCCGACTTTCGTCCCTGCTCGACCCGTCAGTCTCACAGTCAAGCTCCCTTGTGCACTTGCACTCAACACCTGATTGCCAACCAGGCTGAGGGAACCTTTGAGCGCCTCCGTTACTCTTTGGGAGGCAACCGCCCCAGTTAAACTACCCACCAGGCACTGTCCCTGATCCGGATCACGGACCGAGGTTAGACATCCAATACGACCAGAGTGGTATTTCAACGATGACTCCACAACCACTGGCGTGGCCGCTTCACAGTCTCCCACCTATCCTACACAAGCCGAATCGAACACCAATACCAAGCTATAGTAAAGGTCCCGGGGTCTTTCCGTCCTGCCGCGCGTAACGAGCATCTTTACTCGTAATGCAATTTCGCCGGGCCTGCGGTTGAGACAGTCGAGAAGTCGTTACGCCATTCGTGCAGGTCGGAACTTACCCGACAAGGAATTTCGCTACCTTAGGATGGTTATAGTTACCACCGCCGTTTACTGGCGCTTAAGTTCTCAGCTTCGCCCCGAAGGACTAACCGGTCCCCTTAACGTTCCAGCACCGGGCAGGCGTCAGTCCATATACATCGTCTTGCGACTTCGCATGGACCTGTGTTTTTAGTAAACAGTCGCTTCTCGCTGGTCTCTGCGGCCGTCTCGCCCTAGCCTGCAAGAGGCTTCAAGCGCTACGGCCCCCCTTCTCCCGAAGTTACGGGGGCATTTTGCCGAGTTCCTTAACCACAGTTCGCCCGATCGCCTCGGTATTCTCTACCTGACCACCTGTGTCGGTTTGGGGTACGGGCCGCGTGAAAGCTCGCTAGAGGCTTTTCTCGGCAGCATGGGATCACTCTACTTCGCCTCAATCGGCTACGCATCACGTCTCAGGCTATATGACTGGCGGATTTGCCTACCAGTCGCCCTACACGCTTGCACCAGTACTACCACTCACTGGCGGAGCTACCCTCCTGCGTCACCCCATCGCTTGACTACTACAAGTTCAGGTCCCGCGCTCCACAGACCCCATAGTCCCGAAGGATTTCTGGAGGTGCTTCGGGCGGTTAGTATCACAAGGTTCATCATGGGCGCGTTCACACGGGTACGGGAATATCAACCCGTTGTCCATCGACTACGCCTGTCGGCCTCGCCTTAGGTCCCGACTTACCCTGGGCGGATTAGCCTGGCCCAGGAACCCTTGGTCATCCGGCGGACGAGTTTCTCACTCGTCTTTCGCTACTCATGCCTGCATTCTCACTCGCATAGCGTCCACGGCTGGATTACTCCGCCGCTTCAACCGCTACACGACGCTCCCCTACCCATCCAGACTAGGTCTGAATGACACAGCTTCGGTGGTGTGCTTAAGCCCCGCTACATTGTCGGCGCAGGACCACTTGACCAGTGAGCTATTACGCACTCTTTAAAGGGTGGCTGCTTCTAAGCCAACCTCCTGGCTGTCTGTGCGACCCCACATCCTTTCCCACTTAGCACACACTTAGGGACCTTAGCTGGCGTTCTGGGCTGTTTCCCTCTCGACTACGAAGCTTATCCCCCGCAGTCTCACTGCCGCGCTCTCACTCATCGGTATTCGGAGTTTGGTTGATTTCGGTAAGCTTGTAGGCCCCCTAGACCATCCAGTGCTCTACCCCCGATGAGAAACACACGACGCTGCACCTAAATGCATTTCGGGGAGAACCAGCTATCACGGTGTTTGATTGGCCTTTCACCCCTAACCACAGCTCATCCCCCAGGTTTTCAACCCTGGTGGGTTCGGGCCTCCACGCGGTCTTACCCGCGCTTCACCCTGGCCATGGCTAGATCACACCGCTTCGGGTCTAGACCACGCGACTCAAGCGCCCTATTCAGACTCGCTTTCGCTACGGCTACCCCACACGGGTTAACCTCGCCACGTAGCACTAACTCGCAGGCTCATTCTTCAAAAGGCACGCCGTCACCCCTAAAGGCTCCGACGGATTGTAGGCACACGGTTTCAGGTACTATTTCACTCCCCTCCCGGGGTACTTTTCATCTTTCCCTCACGG
>NZ_MUYM01000110.1 GCF_002150765.1 Lentzea kentuckyensis | reverse complement strand
CCCCCACCCGCCCGGCCACCCGGCGCCGTGGCGCCGCTACCGCCGAGCGCCGCAGCGGACCGCCGACTCCGGCCACGGTATGGGTGTGCGGGCACCCAGCCACCGACCCTGCCACGACCTGGCCAGCGCCAGTCGTCGAGAAGGCGGTCACCTCCTTCACCACTCCCAGCGCACGAGTGGTGTTCCTGGCCCACCCCGCGCCGCCGGAAGCGGTCGGGTTGGTCGGCCAGGTGCCAGTCGCCCGGCCGCAGACCGAGGACGACCGCGCGCTCGCTGCCGCCACCGATGCCGTCCGCGCGCTCGGCCGCGACATCCAAGTGATCCACATCGAGCCCCGCGAGACGGCAACAGGACATGGCTCGACACCGTTCTGGGCGGACCTCATCGGCGACCCGCAGCCGCGTCCGGATGGCGTCGCCGAGTCACCCGTGGATCTGTGTAGCCAGCCTGAAACAGACGTGCCCGCGACTGCGGATCTGGTCATCGTCAGCCTGCCGCCCGAGCGACTCTCCCACGGCCTGCGTGACCACGTCGCCCTGCTTGCTGCACGTCTGCTGCGCACCGGCGGCATCCTCGTCGTGCTCACCCACTGTCACCGCGCCGGTGGTCGGCTGGTCGATCCCACCGGGCCGATCGTGGCCGCCGCACAGGCCGCCGACCTGCTCTACCTGCAGCACATCGTCGCCGTCCACTCCCCTGTGCGCGACGGCCAGTTCGCCGTCACCGCCGACCAGCCCGAGATCGACCGCGCCGGTCGAGAACGGCATCGCGCCGCGGTACGCGGTCTGCCCGCCCCGCACCGAATCGCGCACTCGGACCTGCTCGTGTTCGGGCAGCCGCGTGATCACGAGCCACTACCGCTGTCCGTCTCCACTGCCGTACTCGAGAACGGGGTCATCCGATGAATCACGAGACCGAAACCCGTTCCGCGTTGTCGGTGTGGGCGACCGCGCAGACCGCACCAGCTACCCAACGCAAGGGCCACTACACGCCTGAGTCCACCGCGCATCCGGCAAAGATGCTGCCCGACGTCGCCCGGCACGCCATCACTCACTACACCCAGCCCGGCGACCTCGTGCTCGACCCGATGTGCGGCATCGGCACCACCCTCGTCGAGGCCGTGCACCTCGGCCGCCACGCGATAGGTGTCGAGTACGAACCGCACTGGGTGCAGGTCGCAGAGACCAACCTAGAGCTCGCCCGCAACGCCGGCGTGCAGACCGAGGGGCACGTGTTCGGCGGCGATGCCCGGCACCTGTCGTCGGTGCTGCCGCAGCGCTATCTCGGACAGGCCGCGCTTGTGGTGACGTCGCCCCCGTACGGGCCGTCCACTCACGGCCAGGTCGTTACCGGAGCCGGCGGCGTGCACAAGTACCACCACCTCTACGGCAACACTCTCGACCGCGGCAACCTCGCCAACATCGGCCACCACCGCCTGCTCGCCGGGTTCACCCGCATCCTCACCGGCTGTGCCACCTACCTTCGCCCAGGCGGCCACATCGCCATCACCATCCGGCCCTGGCGCGAACACGCCGAACTGATCGACCTGCCCTCCCAGATCCTCGCCTGCGGCGAACACGCCGGACTCATCCCGGTCGAACGCTGTGTCGCCCTGCTCGCCCGCGTCGCCGACCACGACCTCGTCCCCCGCGGCAGCTTCTTCCAACGCGACTTCATCGCCAAACAACGTCGCGCCGGCCTGCCGCTGCATCTCATCAGCCACGAGGACGTGCTGGTGTTCCGGACGCCGCTGAACCCTGCGGCATCAACAGATCGGAAGCGTGTTCAGTCCACTACGGACTCGGACGAACGCTCGACATCGTACGGGCAAACAACGTGACGCCGCTGTACGTTGCGGCGACGCCAGGACCGTCGATCGGCTCGATGTGCACCGGATACGGCGGGCTCGATCTCGGTGTCTTGGCCGCATTCGGCGGCGGCAGGGTCACCTGGTGCGCCGACAACGACCCGCACGTCACCACACTTCTCGACGCCCGCATGCCAAGCGCGCCGAACCTCGGAGACCTCCGCACCGTCAACTGGTCCGCTGTGCCCACTGTGGACATCGTCACCGCCGGGTTCCCGTGTCAGGACATCTCCGCCGCCGGCCGCCGCGCCGGTATCAAGAAGGGGCAACGCAGTGGACTGTGGACCAGCATCGTGGCCGCCCTTCGCCTACTACGTCCACAGCTCGTTGTCGTGGAGAACGTGGCCGCATTGCGCTGGCGCAACGGCGGACTCGACCGCGTACTCGCGGACCTGGCCGCCGCAGGGTATGACGCGCTCTGGCGTAGCGTCCGCGCCGCCGACGTCGGGGCGCCGCACCGCCGCGAGAGAGTTTTCTTGCTCGGATGGCCACAACAAGGCGCCGTTGTTGCCCACCCCGATGGCACGCGACGGCGACCCGCGCGGTGCAACGCTCCCGCAGCAGCGGCGCGCCGGTGGGCATCAGGTGAACCTGGCCGACGTGCTCAGCGCCGTACCGCTCTTGTCCACACCGACCGCGGCCGATCCGCGCTCAGCGGCGGTCCGTCTACACCGTCAGCAGCCACGCACAACGACACGTGGTACCTGCCGTCCGCCACAGTCGACTGGGGCGACTACGCCACCGCGATCGCCCAGTGGGAAGCCACACTCGGTCGGCCAGCGCCATTCCCCACCCAGCCTGGACGCCACGGACGACCGGTCCTCGCGCCCCCGCTCGTCGAACACATGATGGGCCTGCCGCGCGGCTGGGTCACCGACCTCGCACTCAGCCGCAGGGCGCAACTGAAGGTTCTCGGTAACGGAGTCGTGCCACAACAGGCCACTCTCGCAGTGTCCCTCCTGCTGGCCGACCTCCAAGAGTTCGTCAGGCATATCCCGAACGCGGAGGACGTGTCGTGACCGCTCCTCCGCATCGATCAGCGTGTTGGCTGACCGTTCCCTATCGCCCCAGCGAACGAACGTCGGCACATCGCCGTGGCCGGCAAGTGGAGGTGCCCCGATGCGCAAGTCCACTGTGAACGAGACACCCGCAGCGGCGCCCCGGCATGACGTGCCGTCGCGGCTGTACACCCCCGCTGAGGCCGCGGACATCCTGACCGTCCGAGAGTCATGGTTACGTCGCCAGGCTGGGCAACGACGAATCCCGTGCACCTTCCTCGGCAAGCACCTTCGGTTCTCCGACGCCGACATCCAGCAGATCATCGCGACCGGTTCCCAGCCAATCTCCGCACACCGACGCACGCGAAAGCGCTGAGCACCCGTCATTCGCCGGGGTCCACTGCGGACAAACCAAGGTTCTTGTGCCGCAACGCTTGCCCTCTGAACGGATCGAAGCGTCCATGCATCCGTCACATCCGTGACCCCCACACGACCAACCGGAGGACGAGATGGCCTGGGTAGAAAAGTCAGGCAAGCAGAGCTGGCGGGTGCGCTACTTCAACGACGACGGCACCATCGGCTCCCTCACCGGCTTCACCACGAAAACCGCCGCCGACAACGCAGCGGAAGACCTCGAGTCAGACCAACGCGACGCCTCGAAGACCGAGCTGAACCCCGGTCAGACCACGACCCTGGCCGAATGGGCCAAGACCTGGCTTGATGCCCTCGACGTGGACCTGCGCACCGAGGAGAACTACCGCAGCAAACTCCGCGCCCGCATCCTGCCCCGATGGGGCACCACCCCGTTGGCCGACATCAAGAACGCCGCCGCACATGCCTGGGCCAAGACCCTGCGCCAGGACGGTCTCGCCGACGTGACCGTGTCCGACACCCTCAAACTGCTCTCCTTCATCCTGTCCGACGCCCACGACGAGAAACTCATCCCCGCCAACCCGATCAGGCCCCGGCGACGCGGGCGAGCTCGCCGACACCGGCAGGCCACCGAGCAGATCTGGGCGATGCCGGGGGAGGTCATCCGCGTCGCCGACCAGGCAGCTACCTGCTACGGCCCCGCTGGCGGCATGCTCATCCTCACCGGCGGATGGACCGGCGCCCGCTGGGGCGAACTCGTCGGCTTGCAGCGGCAGAACCTGCATCTTGACGACGCTTGTTTCGTCATCGACCCCAACTTCGGCAGCCTGCACGAGTCCGCCTCCGGCAAGCTCTGGCTCGGCCCGCCCAAGACACCGCAGTCGGCGCGCACTGTCACCTTGCCGGAGTTCCTGGTTCCGCTGCTGCGCCAGCACCTCGACACCCACGATCACCGGCACGTGTTCATCACTCCTGGCGGCGACTTGCATCGGCGCAGCAACTTCTCCCGCCGTGCGATGCGCCCCGCTTCCGACGGCAACTCCGGTCTCGGCACCTACCCGATCAAGCCTGGTCTGACCTTCCGAGGCCTGCGCCACAGCCACAAGACCTGGATGATCGCCGACGCCGTCCCCGAGGTCGCCCAGTCTCGCCGACTGGGCCACAAACTCCCCGACAAGATCCAGGAGACCTACTCACACGTCGCCGCCGAAGTCGAACAACGACTGATGATCGCCCTGCAGAAACGATGGATCGACGCGATCACTGAACTCCGCGAGCATGAGGCCAGCGACTGGCGCACCGCCGCGTGAACCGTCGCCGTCGTCGGTGCAGACATGAATGAACTCTGCTAGCGTCGACTTTGCGCCACGGGGTCTGCGGAAGCACCCGGACCACCAGCGCGGACCCTGACTTTCGTTGACAGACCTGTCGTCGGTGCGCGCCCGGCGGCAGGTCTGCTCGACCTTGCGCTAACCGGAGAAACTCATGTCGCTCGACGACCCGCTCTACGAGGCATTCCTGCCGCACCACACGGCCAGCAAGCACCGCGTCATGGCCATCACCCGCCACCCCGGCCACACCCAACTCCACGCCCTGGCCACCGTCGCCGACGCCACCGCCGCACGCCGACTGGCCGACGCCCTCAACTCCCGCCTGCTCGGCCGCCGCAACCACACCGAACGCCTCGACGCCGCACTGGCAGGCATGCCCGACAGCGTCGTCGCCGCTGTCCGCCAGCTGCCGATCGATCCCATCCGGGTCGCGAAGTGGGGCCGACCGCCGCTGGCTCGCGAGGTCTACAGCGAGCCCATCGACGGCATCCTGCTGTTCCCGACCACCTCATGCACGCCGGGCGAATGCACCCTCTGCAAGGACTGCGCGAACGACTGTCAGAACTGCGAACTATGCGAGGAGGCCGGTTGTGAGGACTGCATCCCGCCCGATCTAACTCCCCGCACGGCTCGACTGCTCGCCGCGGCCGGCGCCGTGCTCGCGGACCAGTACTTCGACTACGCCGAAGCTGTCAGCCGCGGCAACACGTCCGCCGGCGACCTTCAGTTCGTCCTCTCGATCATGCGCAAGCAGTCGGCCGAGTTCCTCCGCCGCGTGGCACGCGCGTTCGACGACCTGGTCGGTGACCTTCGCGACGGCACAGACCCGCGTCCTCACGACATGGTCGAACAGATCGCTCTGGACCTGCTCATCAGTGATGCCGAAGCCATGCACAGCGACGCCGACATGACTGCGGAATTCGCTGAGGGCCTCCCCGAGACCCCGTACGACTACGACTTCGACAGCCTCTACGACGTGCTGTTCGAGGACGCCGACCACTCCGGCTACCTGTCCTCGAAGCACGATCCAGCCGCGCCAGGTGAGCTGGAGTACCTCTTCGAACGGTTCTACTCGCTGGAAGAACAACGCGATCCGAACCGCGGCTTCCGACGCTGAGCCAAGGAAGCGGTAGGTGCACTCGCCAGGTGCGCCTACCGCTCGAGGTGGCGATTCGAGCCGCCCGAGTTCTTGCAGGCAGCCAGGAGCCACGGCATGGCCTCCGCCCATACCTTGGGCCACTGCTGCGCGTGCTGCTCAAGCCGGCGACGAGCAGCCGACTCGTTCAGGCTCAGTGCATGGTGCCATCGCGAGGTCCTGCTCAGCGTGACCTGAACCGTCAAGCGGCTCCACAACTCGCAATGCAGTTCTTCAGCCTCATCGAGAAGCGTCTCAACGGCGAACCAGTCCGCCTCGTACCCGCCCTTCCAGGGTTCCAGCCGACCGCCGCCCGCTATCTCCCGAACCGCCTGCCGACCTGTCACCACGCCCGCGGCCACGCCGGCAGGGACTCGAAGTCGTTGCCACGCAAGCTCATCGAACTGCTTGGAGTAGTCAGACAGCCAGGCCACGACCGCTGGACGGCCACGGTCTGAGAGCAGCAGCTCATGACTTATGTCCAGCAGGGCGTGCTCAATCGCTCCGGCATCGTGCGCGACCATCAACTCAACCGCGTACTCGCGGCGGAGACCGAAGTAGTCGTACAGGGAGCGCGAGTCGGCCCGGAGTTTGAGGGCAAGCGCAGGCAGCTCCTCCAGGAACTCCTGCCCGTCAGACGTACATCGTGCCCACTCCCAGGCTTCAGTCATGACTGGGTCCTGCTCGGCTTCCGGCAGTAGATCACCACCTGACATGCTTCGAGTGTCGTTTCGTCAGGAGTGGAGCCTTGCAGGGCTCGCCAGCAAAGGTCAGACTCGCAACGGCCGGCTACGCCACTGGCTCCGATGTGCTCAGGTAGCCCAACAGTATTACTTTTCTGTTTTGGGTGGCCAAAGTTCCCACCTGTTGGCTGTCCCTCTGCGCACGACGGCGTCTGGGTATTGCCCCTGGAGATCGGTGAGCTTCGTGATCACCTCAGCGATCGGCAGCCCGGACGGGACGACGGCGAGTGGCTTCGGTTTCGGGGGAACAGGGGACTCTTTGCGGGAATCAGCGGCCCGCATCAGGATGTCTCGGGCTTCCTTGAGCCGCGCCGCCCAGTCTGGCCATGCAGGGCACGGCACGGTCTCACGCACGCCGCTCTGCCAGACGTAGCCGTGTTGACTCGCGGGCCTGACGCATTCAGAGCACATGTCCTGAGCTACCAACGGAGGGATCGCAAGCAGCTTCTCCATCTCCCGTTGCGACGCGGCCAGCTCGCCTCGAATCTTGGACCTCTCCGCACTCTTGGGCGGCGCTGCCGACAGCGCCGCAGCTTGTTCACTGACCAAGCCCCTCAGGCGTCTGACTTCACCCTCGCGCCAGATCTTGAACAGGGTGAGGTGGATGTCACGACGATCAGCGGGCAGCCGCCCCCCCCTTGTCCACGACTGCTTCAGGGTCTCCCACGTCGCCCCGAAGCCTTTCGGCCCTTGCCTCAAGCGCGTTGCTGTCCTCCTGCGAGCCAACTGGCCATATGCGGTTTTCTCGCTCACGCAGCCGCGCTTCACACTCCAACAGAGCGAGACGCACGTTTTCACGGGAACCATCGAAGTCGGCGACCCTGGCTAGTCGCTGTGCTTCCTGCTCTGCCGAACGCTGCTTGGACTCCGCGTCCAATCTCGCCCGCTTCGCATCGAGCTCGGTGTCGGTCAAGTAGCGATGCCCAGGCTCCGCGCGAGTCCATTGGTGGAATATGTCCGTCGCTTTGGCGTAGTCATCCGCCTGGTCCTCCATGACCCACGGATTCCACGAGGACGCCTCGTGGAGTTGGATCATGAGGCTCCGGGCCCGCTGGAACTCCTCCGCCGTCGAAGTCGCGCCCGGCAAGGCCTTCCAGAGAAAACCGCCGTGCTCAACAGTGTGAACCACGAAGTCTTCCTACTCTCGCAGCGTGGACTCGACTTTGTACGTCCCCGACGTCAAGAGGTTCACGGTGCACGCAGGCCGCGGCGGTCGTCGTCCGTCCACTCCGAGGGCCGACCGATTTCCGCACAGTGTTCAGCCCACGTCCTGCGGCTCCGGTCTGATGGCGTCGCTCGGGCCCAGTAGGTCACCTGGCCGTTGTAGCGCCATGCGCCGGTCGCTGGTCCGTACTCGCTGACCAGCTCGCCCATCCGTTCCAGCCGGCCGAGAGCGACACCGAAACGGACACTGGACGCCGTGTAGGCACGAGAGCCGAACATCGAGTGACCTTGATCGGCAACGTGGGCGGCGAACAGATCAGGGAATCGCGTGCGCAGACGGTGCTCGACGATGCCGTACTCGACGAAGGGGTCACCGGCGTCCACACACCGGTTGAGCGGTTCGAGCAGTTCGTCGGTCACACCCTCCTGCACCTCACTCGGTGACTGGACGGCTTCGCGGGTCGTGAACCATTCGTGGTCGCCATGCTCCTGGTTGGTACAGCGGTACTGCAGCAAGCGATCCGGAAGCCTGCGCGGCGGCAGCACGTCATCAGCGCTGAAGCACTTCGGACAGGTGATGATCACGATTGTTCCTTCGTTTCGCCGTCGAAGAGGGTGCGTTCGATCTCATCAGGTGCGCACTGGTTGTCGTAGGCCCAGCGGGCGAGCAGGTCGCAGTAACGCCCATAGGTTTCCGCCGGCCAGGGACCTGTTCGGTGCAGCGATGTCCAACCGCACCGCTCGCGCAGCCTGGTCGCCACGACGCGGTCGAGAATGAGGCACGGATGGCCTGGTGCGCCGCCGCTGGCGAAGTACAGAAACTTCGTGAAGAACGACGGACCCAGCCACCGAATCTCGTTGCGTCGCTTAGGCCGAAGCAGTGCGTACGCGGCGGCAGGGTCGCGTCCGGACTCCACTGCGGCTCTGCTGAGGAGATCCTCTACTCGCGGCACGTCGGCGGCAATAGCGTCCAGCCGACGTGCGTTCTGTCGCAAGTACCTGCCCGATCCCCACGCTAAGGTCCGCCACAGCAGGGTGAATACATCTAGGGATTCAGCCGCCCACACCTCGGCGCGAGTAATGGTCGGCCCGGCTGGTGGCGTACCGGGCAAACTCCGTGGGCTGACCGCGTCGCGCCACCACTCTCCCTTGATGTGGATGACGTGTTCATCGATAGCCGCTCGGCGAGGCCGTGCGGGGACCGCCCAGGCGGGCAGCGCCAACGTCCCCAGGTCGGTCATCGGCATACCGCATGCATCGCCACGCCCATGCTGCCGTTACCGCGTGCGACCTTGGCCAGTACCGCTGGACAACGACCGCAACGGGTTCCGGCGACATCGCGAACCTCGGCTGATGTACGCGTACCTCGGAACGTCCTGCAGTAACGGACGACCAAGCATGTGGGATGACCTGCCAAGAGGCAGCACGATCGCATTCGTGGCGAGCAACACAGAACCATGCCTGGAGCTCAGACATCGCCAGCTCAACAGGAAGGCGACCTTGTGAGACAAGCACACACTGACCCCTCCATCATTGCTGCCAAACACGCCCGGCTGCACGAGCAGCACGTCGCGCCGCTGGTCGACCTCGCCGACCGGATCGCAGCGGCAGAAGAACTTCCTCCAGGAACCGTGCCCTACCCTGACCCGGAGTTCGGCGGCATCCGCGCGCGGGCGCTGTTCCTGCTCGACAGCCCAGGTCCACGCGCCAAGCTGGAGACCGGCGGCTCCGGGCTGCTCAGCATCGACAACGACGACCCCTCCGCAGCACGTGCTCACGCCGCCTATCGCACTTTCCGTATCGACCGCGACCAGTGCCTGCACTGGAACGTCTGCCCATTCCCTACGGCGAAAGATCAGTCCAGCCCCTCGGAGCGAACCCGCGCAGCGCGGTACACCAGAGAACTACTCGACCTGCTTTCCGCCCTCGAGGTGGTGACGCTGCTCGGCCGGGCAGCCGAGGACGGCTGGCGCAGAACCGGCATCTGCCGCAGCGACCTCGTCGTGCTGCACGGGCCACATCCGTCGAACCGGGGAATCAATTCAGTAGCTGGCAACGCCGAACGCTTCCAGTCCACTATGCGAACAGTCGCACTACACCTTGCCCAGCCAGCACGTCCCGCTGACAACAGGCCCGCTTCCACCTTGTAAGGCTCAGACACTGGCTGCCAGATGTCGAACGGTGACAGCACCAGCTCTCCAGATCTTCTCCGGTTCGGCGCTGATGAGGGGGTCGGCCAGACCGCAGGCGGCGTCACGAGCGAATGCCCTCAGCAACAGCACGTAAGGCCAGCATCCGCTGCGGCGAGACGCTCAGAATCACCCGCCACTCCCTGATGCTCCTCCGCATTAGCCCAGTCAGCGACAGGTCGATCAGGCACCGGGCGGCACGACAGAGGCTAACTGTCTGGCAATCAAGATCTACCCGCGTCTCATAGCAGGTCACCCGAATGCCGTGAAACGCCACACGACTTCGGCGCGACATACCTCGACAAGCGGGCGAGGGAGGCGCTACATGGATTGGAACACGGCTGACGAGTGGCTTCCTTTCGCTGGTTGCCTAGTTCACTGTCTGTCGACAGTCTATGACATCTCACTAGCCGGTATTGACATGCCTGAGGCCGACAATGGGTATGCCAAGCTCGGTAGACACGAACTCTGGGACCGAGCGAGCCTGCAGCCTCCGGTCAACCAGCGAGAGGCAGGAAAGCGCGTCTACGAGACGATTCGCGGCACCGCAACAGCTGATTGGCAACAGCACAGTCCAGAACCTGAACGGAAGATCACCGGTGAAGATCGAATTCCACGACTGTCCTTCTACTTCTGGGCGCGCTCGGTAGCCAAACATCAAGTCACTACCTCTGACGGGGTGACGAAGGACCGGAATTACGCGACCGGTTCGAACTACGGCGGCTCACCGGCGTACCAGATCATGGCGCAGTACTTCAAAGAGCCGGTAGGCCCGTCAGTGATGTCCGGGTACGTGCGTCAGACAGATCTAAAAAAGGGGAATTCCCTTGCAACCAGTCCCGACGTCCAGGCATGGCTAAAAAGCTTCGCTCATACCGTCTGGCTTGAGCTTGCCAGAGTGGTCGATGAGCTCGACGTACCAGCCCCAGACGGGCCAGATCAAGAACTCTTATGGCAGCTAATGCCGTCCCGTTTGGCCGCAGCCATGATTGCCCAGCTGAACGGCAATCCTCTCAACGATATGCAGCGATGGGCACTGACCCAGATCCCTAAGGCAATCGCATCGAAGCAGGGGATCTTGATAGCAGCCCCCACAGGAACCGGAAAGAGTAAAATCTCCCAAGCATTGCTGGCCCATGGCGCACATGGTCCGCGTGGCTCTGCGGTAGCGGTGCTTCCACTCAAAGCCCTTGTGACCCAAGAAGCGGACGAGTGGGCCAAGCTAATGGAAGCTTCTCAGCTCGGCTGGTCAGTTCTTCCTGCGTCGCGCGACTACCCAGAAAATGATGGGAAAGTAGCCAACGGCCGCTTCCAAATAGCGCTCGCTATTTACGAGATCATCGGCGCGTATCTGGCTGCCGGCGCTCGACCACTAGCAAACGCACGCATCCTCGTCGTTGATGAGCTGCAGTATCTGGGTGACGCCGGCGAGCGCGGATTTAAGCTGGAGTCACTGCTCACACTGGTCAAGCAGATTCCTGAAGATCACAGGCCGACCATCGTAGGCCTGTCCGCGACGCTTCGTCCCGCCACCGCAGATCCGCTCGTTCAGTGGCTGGATATCTTGCCCGAAAACATCTCCCCAGCCATCGATCGACCTGTCGCCATGGACGCCCACGTGTTGGCTACTCGTCCCAGCCAGGACGGGCAGTACCTTGATTACTTTCAAAAGGATGCACACCTGGCAGGGCAAATCGGAAGGGGTGAGCTACCCTTTGATCTGCGAACGCACAACTATTGCTCGATCAAAGATCTTCCAGCCAGAACATTTGACGGCCTTGGCGTGCCAGAAAAGGTTGCCGCCATGGTCGTTAGAGATATCCTTCGCGAGCCACAGTCGCATGAGCGCCCTAGACAAATCCTCATATTCGTCCGTTCACGCATTACGGCGACCAAGCTCGTCGACGCACTGGCACGAATGCTCGACCACGATGACCCCCGCCCGCCAGCGGAAGAGCGTGACCCATGGAGAAGTGGTCGATATGCGGCCCAGGACGAAAGTTGCGACACCGGAAATTACGAGGAGTTGCGCACACTTGAGCAACAGGGCATGGAATACGCTGGCGAGTTCATCACCTGGCTGAACAATGGCGTTGCACCACACAGCGCCCAGTTCCTTCCCTACATCAGGCAGCAGGTCGAGGCCGAGTTCCTGAAGCCGAACGGACTGCTCAGGGTGATCGTCGCAACCGACACGTTGGCCATCGGAATGAACCTGCCAGCAGATACGGTGATAGCCACGCGAATTACCGGGTACGTCGGGCGCGATCAGGAGTCGATTCTGACGCCTGCAGAGATGGACAATAAAGCTGGTCGCGCTGGCCGGCTTGGCAAGACCAAGCGGCATGGAACATTCTACCTGATCACACCGCCCGCCGAAAAAGACCTCGAAGGAGCTTCGCCATCTGCCGACGAGGTCGCAAGGCTACTCAAGCCACACGAAGTCTTTCGGGAATACATAACAAGTCCGGCTCGGACAACGAAGATCAGATCACACCTTAAGGACGATGCCGCCATGGCGCGGTTCGTCCTGATCGCCCTCTGCTGCCAGGACGACGGAGAACAGCCTCGCGACCGCCTGTCTGCCAGGATTCAAAAGTTGATTGAGGCGACGCTACGGGCGGTGGAGGTCGGCCACGACCCTGATCAACTCCCTCAGCCCAAGCGCATACTAGAACTTCTGGAGAGTTCAGAGCTGATCAGGAACGTCCGCCGCGATCTCTACACTCTGACCCTGCTCGGACGGGCAATAGGCCGCGCAGGGCTGCCGCACTCGATGGCTGATCGACTCCAACGCATCGCCCGGCTCGCAACCGGCGGCGCCGGGCCGATCGAGTTGCTCTACGAAGCGGCCAACACGGAATACGTGCACGAAACCATTAAATGGGTCGCAGTGCCTCGGGTTCCACACAAGCTTTCTGAGCTTACCGATAATCTTCGCGAGTACGTCTACGTATACGCGACACCACTAGCCGATCGACTACAGAATGACCGGTACCTAAACGACAAACATGCCGTAAGGCGAAATGCGCAGCGGACCAACAGGCTGCTGGTGGCAGCCTCGATCGATCCCGCTTCGGAATTCGGTGCGACCATTGATGCCGACCAAGGTGAGATGACACTTGCGCAAGCGGACGCACTATTGCGCGCAATCATCGCGTTCGAGTGGTCTCGTGGTGAGTCCTTCCAGGTGATCAAGAGGAGGCTTGGGGGCATCATTTCTCCGAGAATACCCCTGGGAACAACTCCGGACGAGAAGAGGCGTAACGAGCAAGAGCGAAAGAGGGCCACCCTAAAACTCTACATTTCCGACGTCATCCAGATGGCGGAGCAGCTCAGCAGCGTTCTGGCGGCGTCAGCGGATGTCGTGGACACCAGCCTCTCACCTGCGGCTCAGGTTCGACTTCGCGCGCTGGCCGCCAGTGTTGGGGCCGGTGTCCCTACAGCTTTGGTGAAGATCGCGAACCTCCGCATCCTGACCTTGCACAGGGAACGATTGCTCAAGATCTGCACGCTCTGCCAGTCCAACGACTCCTCATGGGAAGACGTCCCTGACGTGCTTGACGCGCCGGAGCACATCAGCGAGAACGATCGTGCCCGAGTCCTGCGGGTTTATGAGGAAGAGCGCTCAGGCGACGGCCACAAGCTCCGGCACCTGCTCTACGAAGACGCCAGTCGCGTCGAACTGCCGGAACCAGCCAATGGTGAAGATCCGCTACATCTCGGCGAGTGGCTTGACCAACTCGCCGAACTCGAAGATGTGGTGGAGTATCGCCGCGAATGGCGGTCACTGGTGATCAGCCTTGGTGTTCGAACCGACGTTGCGAACTCTGAGGACGTCCAGGTGTGGTCAGCGGCGGGCACGGTGCTGCAGGTTCGGGTACCTGACAACAGGGTCACGGCCGAACTCGTTGCGAACGCAGATGATGGGATCGTGATCTGCTGGCGCGGGTTGTCCGACCGCGCCCAAGCAATCATCGCCGAGACCGAGCCAGCCGCAGTGCGGTTCGTCGAACCTCGTGAAGTAGCTCGAATCATCGGGCTGGTCATGAAGACCGCTGACGAAGCGGACTGGGCACGGATCGCCGTTGAACACCTCTCAGCGGGCACGGAACCGGGAGCGGCACCGCCGCCGTACGGCGATCGGCCGATGCCACGTCCTGAGCAGGTTCAGGCCGACATCGGCGACGTGGACCCGATTGACAGCCCGGACTAGCCCGCACGCTGAAATCATCGCGCCGACGGACAACAAGTGCTGAAACGCGGGGGCCAAAATGTGCCCCGCGTGAACCCAAGCTCGGAAGGAGCCGGTCTCGCCTGCTGGGAAGGCGACGGCGAGACCGGCCCAACGGGCCGGAGTGTATGACCTGAAACCTTCACCCCGCGAGGCCCCTGACGCTGAAATCTTCCATCCGGCCCGTGGTCGACCTGAAGCCGCGCTCCACTCAGGCTCGATGGTGTCCGGCACATCCACCGGGCACTAACGGAAGGAGCCGGGCCCCGTCTGCTGGGAAGGCGACGGCGGGACCTGGCCCAGCGAAAGGAAACTATCGTGGTCACCACTGCACTGGAGCGTACGCACCAACCGGAGAAGGACATGGTGTTCGTCGCCATGCCCTTCGGGACCAAGCCGCTCAACGGCGTGGACGGTCCCACCTGCAACTTCGACACCGTCTTCGCCATCATCGCTGGCATCCTCGAGACGATGGGGATCCGTGCTGAGCGACTCGACGCCGTGTACGGCCCCACCGGGATGATCGATCTGGTCTGGCTCTCCACCCAGCGGGCCGGAATCGTGATCTTCGACCTGACGGGCAAGAACCACAACGTCACCCTGGAACTCGGGCTCGCTCTCGCGATCGGCAAGAAGATCATCATGATCACGCAAAACCTGGAGGACGTGCCAACCGACTATCGCGGTCATCGCGTGCTCAAGTACAGCTTGCAGTACGAGGACGTCGAGGAGCTGAAAAAGTCGCTGACCGAGCAGATCAAGGCGACCCTCGAGGAACCCAGCCAGGAGAAGGGCTTGTACCCGCTGCCAGGTGCCGGTCGGGTCGACACTATGCCGGGCACGGTCATCCAAGTCGACAAGGAATACGTCCTGGTGCAGATGGACGACCCACACCGTCCGCCCGTGGCGATGACCAACCTCGACGTCGACTACACGCGTCGCATCAAGGACATGAGCCGTCTGTTCAAGGTTGGCCAGCGTGTGGACGGCGCGTTCGTGATGGACACCACCCACAACATCGCGAAGTACACCAAGCTCGCCGGCCAGGACGACCCCTGGCGGCCGCTGCAGAAGGCGTTCCCGGTCGGGATGGTGTTCACCGGCACAGTCACCAAGGTAATCGACAAGGTCGGGCCATTCGTCGCCATGAACTTCGGCATCGAAGGGCTCTTGCCGGTGAAGACCATCTCTGGCCTGATCCCGCCCGCGGGGTCACAGGTCGAGGTGCGCGTGGTCGACGTCGATGTGGTGAACAGGAAGGTCTCCCTCCGGCTCAACCAGGTGCTGACTGCTGCCTCGAGCCACACCAAGTCCGATGCAGACCTTCCCGCGGTCGGCACGCGCGCCTACGGCCGGGTTGTGAAGGCAATGCCGCTGAAGAACGGCCGCGGCGGCTTCGTCCTCCTCACGATGGCTGGACGAGAGAGGCCGGCGATGCTGCTTTGCAAGGACATGTCCAACGATCTCAACACCGACCTGGCGAACGGTCATGTTGAGGACGGCGAAGAGATCTACGTCGAGGTGATCAAGGTGGACGCGATCCACGACAAGGTCCTGCTGCGCGAGCTTCCGGACCCAGAACTGGGTCCGGACACGGACACCAACCAGGTCGCGTAGCCGTGAGCATGTAGTCAAACCCCAAACCCAGGGCTGCTCCGGAGATCTCTCTGGAGCAGCCCTGGTCACATCCACCACCACACGGCGACTACGGCTGCTGAATCTTCTGACTTGCGGCGCGTACGGCGGCGACGCGTTCGCCCCCACTCTTGCTGTTCGCTGGCAGCGGCGCGTGTTAGCGGCGGACTCGAAGATCGTGGTGAACAACCACATGGTCGGGCGACCCGATCCTGGAGAATCCGCTGACCCTGTTTCGCGGTGATCAACACCAGTTCTCCGGATTTTCTCCGGCTTGGCGCCCCACTGTCCAAAGTGGACCAGAAACGAAGATCGCCCGCCGAACCTGTTTACGCAGGTCAGCGGGCGATTCGCATATCGCATGAAATTGTGGAGCTGAGGGGACTCGAACCCCTGACCCTCACACTGCCAGTGTGATGCGCTACCAGCTGCGCCACAGCCCCTTGAAGGTCCACGTTCCCGGCAGGTTTCCCTGTCGTTCTCGTGTGGCAATACCGTACATCAAGAGGTCCACGAGATAAAAATCGGGGGTATCCAAAGCGCATTCGGCCTGGTAGGACCGGGTGATGACCGCCGGAGCGCCGTTCGACCCGAAGATCGAGTGCATGGACCCCGAGGCACGTCGCGAGCTGCAGGAACAGCGTCTGCGCGGGCTTGTCGACAGGCTCCTCAGCACCGACAACCTCCAGGGCGCGCGACTCAGGGATCTTGGAGTGACGCGCGGCACAGATGTCAGCCTCGACGAGATCCATCTGCTGCCCACGATCACCAAGCAGGACCTGTGGGATCACTACCCGTTCGGGCTGCGGATCGCGCCGGCGGAAGACATCGTGTGCGTGCACGGATCGTCCGGAACTGGTGGCAGGCCGACGCTGATTCCCTACACCGCCGGCGACATCGAGGTCTGGGCCGAGGTGATGGCCAGGGCCCTCAAGGGCGCCGGGGCGACCACGCGATCGATCATCCACAACGCTTACGGCTACGGGCTTTTCACCGGCGGGCTCGGGGTGCACCACGGTGGCCTCAAGCTGAAGGCCACTGTCATCCCGATGTCGGGCGGCATGACGGAGCGGCAGGTTCGGCTCATCGAGGATCTGGAGCCGGACATCCTCTGTTGTACGCCGTCGTACGCGTTGAGGCTCGCGGAGGACCTCGAACAAACGAGTCTCCAGGTTGGCATCTTCGGTGCCGAGCCGTGGACCGAGGAGATGCGGCAGGAGATCCAGCAGCGGCTGAACATCAGGGCGCTGGACATCTACGGGCTGTCCGAAGTGATCGGTCCTGGTGTGGCGTGTGAATCCCTTGACTCCGAAGGGCTTCTCAACATCGCGGAGGACCACTTCTACCCGGAGACCGATCAGGGCGAGCTCATCTTCACCACGCTCACCAAGACCGGCATGCCGCTGCTCCGCTACCGCACGGGCGACATCGCCAGCCTCCACGAACCAGCAGGGCAACGCACGCTCAGGAGGATGAGCAAGCTCAAGGGGCGCAAGGACGACATGCTCGTCATCCGGGGTGTCAACGTGTTCCCGACGGAGATCGAGGCGGTCGTGCTCGACCTCGCCAGTCCGCACTACCTGATCGTCGAGGATCGCCGCACCACCACGGCGCAGCTGCACGTGGCGGTCGAGTCCACACAGGACATCGAGCCGCAGCTCAAGGACAGGCTCAAGGAACGTCTCGGGATCACGTGCCAGGTCCACGTGCTCGCACCGGGCAAGCTGCCGCGCACGGAACAGGGGAAAGCACAGCGCCTGGCCCGGTGGACCCAGGGCCAGGCGCCGATCGACGGACTTACTTAGTCAGGTCGGAGAGCCAGTTCTTGTTGTCCAGGTCGACGAGTTTGCCACCGGAAGCGACGCTGGGCGTGCCGCGGAAGCGGCCCGTCTCGGCGTCCTTCAGGACCGGGTCGTTGCTGGTCTTCGTCATCAGCTCGTCCAGCTGCGACTTGTAGGTCTGGTTCTGCACGCACGACTCGAAGGAGGCCGACGTGACGCCGACTTCCTTGCCCAGCTTGATGAGCTGGTCCTTGGTGTAACCGGCGTCGCCTTCCTCTGGCTGCGAGTTGAACAGCGCCGCGTGGAAGGCGTTGAACTTGCCGTCGTCGGCCACGCACAGGGCGGCGTTGGCCGACTCGGTCGAGTAGCCCTCTGGCTTGGAGAGGCGGTTCAGCATCGGCAGGATGTTGTAGCGGATCTTCACCTTGCCGTCCTCGACGGCCTGCTTGATCGAGGAGCCGTAGGTCTTCTCGAACGTGCCGCAGATCGGGCAGAGGAAGTCCTCGTACACGTCCACCGTGACCGTGGCGGTGTCCTTGCCGACCAGGATGGTGCTGCCGTCGCGGACGGCGGGCGCCGAGATCGTGTGGTCGGCGGGGGCGAGGGGGATCGCCTGCGTGCCGGTGGTGGACGGCTTCATCTGCTGGAACACGACGTAGCCGATCACCGCGATGGCCAGCACGGCCACTACGGCGATGCCGGCGATCACCTTGGTCCGGTCCGAACCGCCCGCGCCCCTGGCTTGGGTCACCGCACGCGCGGCCTGCTTCTTCTTCCGCGCACTGCGCTCTGCTCCACCCACGGCGACGAGGGTAGCGACCCAAACTAAAAGAAAGCTGAGTACCCAATCACGCTTCTGGGTGGCGTGGCTTGCCGCCCACGCGTTCGCCGGTCGGGACCTCGGCGCTTTCGCCGAGGCAGCCGCACTCCGGCGCGACGGAGGAGGCCGTGTGTTCCTCCTCGTGTGTGGGCAGGGTCTCGGGGGCGAGGAACCAGAAGCCGACGGCCAGCAGCAGCGCGGCACCGGTGACGGCGAACGACGCTTCGAAACCGAACGCGTCGGCGAGCACGCCCGCGGAGATCGGGCCGATGATGGCGCCCAGGTCGGTCACCATCTGGAACCCGGCGAGCACCGGACCGCCCTTGCCGCGGGCGCCGATCACGTCGGCCACGACGGCGTTCTGCGGCGGGTTCAGCAGGCCCGCGCCCATGCCCGCGACGATCGAGGCGGCCATGAAGTCCCAGACGCCGCCGGTGAAGCCCATCCAGATCGTGGCGAGGCCGCTGATCACCAGACCGGCGATGGCGACCGGCTTGCGGCCCCACGTGTCCGCGACCTTGCCGGACAGGAACAGCATCGCCGCGTTGCCGGCCGCGAACACCGACATCGACAGGCCGGCCAGGGTCGGGCTCTGCTTCAGCGCCTCGACCACGAACACCGGCACCAACGAGATGCGCACGCCGAACACGGCCCAGCCGTTGGCGAACCCGGACGCCAGCGCGGCGTGATAGGCGCGGTGCCGCAGCGCCTCGACCACCGGCATGTGGCCTTCGCCGTTGGACTTGTCCAGCGCGGCCAGCTCCGAACGCCGCAAGAAGACCCAGACCACGAACGCGGCGAGGCACAGCAACGCGCCGTACGACACGAACGGCACCCAGAGCCCGAGAGGCACCAGAACAGCACCCACGATCGGACCCGCGATGTTGCCGATCAGGAAACCCGCAGCCCACAGCCCGGATGCGCGGCCGCGCATCGGCGCCGGGGTGATCCGGATCAACAGCCCGAGCGCGGCGACCGTGAACATCGTCGACCCGACACCGGCCAGCGCACGCCACAGCACCATCTCGACGTAGCTGCCGGAGAACCCGGCCATGGCCGTGCCGAACGCCACGATCAGGATGCCGACGATGTAGACCCGCGGCTCACCGAACTTGTTCACCAGCACGCCGCTGACCGGCGCGAACGCCAGCCGAACCAGCGCGAACACACTGATCAGCGCCGCCACCGCGGTGTGCCCGACGCCGAACGCCGCCGCGAACACCGGCAGCACTGGCGCCACGATCCCGAACCCCACGGCGATGATGAAGCTCGCCGCGACCAGAACCCACACCTCGACCGGTAACCGCTCGCGCACACAGCCTCCCTTAGCCCTGCTAAGGATATGTCACGCGGCAACTAAGTAACTCAGTCGAGCAGCTCATCCACTCTGCGTACATATGCCGTTACCGGATACGCCGCCACGAAGCCGCACGCCTCGGCGAACCGCTCCCCCGGACCCTCGTCCACCTGCGACGCGATCAGCATCGCCCCGCTGGAACGCAACGTCGCAGCAGCAGACACCACCAACGACCGTCCAACGCCACGACGACGACGCGCCGGACGCACCACGCACTGCTCGACCAGGCCCACGCCGCGTTCAGCGAACCCCGACACGAACCCGCCGATCCGGTCGCCGTCGTCCACCACCATCACCAGACAACGCGGGTCGTCCAACCGATGCCCGAGCCACCGCCCCAGCCGCTCCCGGTTTCCCACCAGCTCGTCCGACAGCAGCTCGACGATCCCCAGCAGGTCCGAGTCACGGGCCGGCCGGACCTCCTCGGCAACCGTGGCTGGCCCGCGGTGCACCACGGTCAGGAGCTCCTCGACCGCGTACCAGCCGGAGTCGTCGGCGATCCCCTCGATCTCGTCCACGGTCGTCGGCGACGCGTACACCACCGCCTCCGCCCGCCCCACCGCGGCGAACGTGTGTTCCAGCTGCAGCAGCGTCGACGCGACCTCGACCGACGACCCGTCCAGCGCGCAGCCGAAGTTCCCGGACGGCAGCGGGTTCTCCCGGTTGATCACCACGGCCGCGGAACCGACCTTGCCGACCTTCCCGTACCGCACCGCGCCGGACGCGAGCCGCGCCCCTTCCACCAGGATCGCCAACGACCGCGACTGGTACGGGTCCAGCAGCTCCGGGTCGTCCGGATCGCGCAACGGGTCAACCAAGGCCGATCATCCTCATATCTCCACCCTGACACACTCATCGACGTGCACCTGCCCGATCTCCCGGTGAAGTCCGTTCTGCCCGAGCTCCTCAAGACCCTCGAGGACCACGGCGCGGCGGTGCTCGTCGCACCTCCAGGCACCGGCAAGACGACGCTCGTCCCGCTGGCCCTGCCCGGCAGGGTCGTGGTCGCCGAACCGCGGAGGATCGCCGCCAGGGCCGCCGCCGCGCGCATGGCGAGCCTGCTCGGCGAACCCGTGGGCCACACCGTCGGCTACTCGGTCAGGGGCGACCGCAAGACCAGCAGGCACACCCGCATCGAGGTCGTGACCAGCGGTCTTCTCGTCCGCAGGCTCCAGCACGACCAGGAGCTCAAGGGCGTCGGCACCGTCCTGCTCGACGAGTGTCACGAACGCCACCTCGACGCCGACCTGCTCCTCACGCTCCTCCTGGACGCCAAGGCAGGCCTGCGCCCGGACCTGAAACTCCTGGCGACGTCCGCAACCGTTGCCGCACAACGACTCTCCGACCTGCTGAACGCACCGGTCCTGCACACCGAGTCGCGCATGTACCCGACGGCGATCACCTACGTCCCACCCGCACGCAACGAGCACATCGAGAACACGGTCGCCAGGGCCATCAACAAGGCGCTGTCCGAAGTGGACGGCGACGTGCTCGCGTTCCTGCCGGGCGTCAAGGAGATCAACCGCACGGCGCGGCTGCTCAACGCGGAAACCGTGATCCTGCACGGCCAGCTCAACGCCCAGACCCAGGACGCCGCCCTCAAACCCGGCCAGCACCAACGAGTCGTGCTCGCCACCAGCATCGCCGAGTCCAGCCTCACCGTCCCCGGCGTCCGCGCGGTCGTCGATGCCGGCCTGGCCCGCGTTCCCAGGGTCGACCACCGCAGGGGCCTCGCCGGACTCGCCACGATCCGCGTCTCCCAAGCCGTGGCCGAACAACGCGCCGGACGAGCCGGACGCGAAGCCCCGGGCCGCGTCTACCGCTGCTGGCCGGAGCACGAGCACTCGACGCTCCCCCGTTACCCGGAACCCGAGATCAAAACAGCCGACCTGACCAGGCTCGCCCTCGAACTCGCGGTCTGGGGCACCCCGGACGGCACCGGCCTGAACTGGTGGGACGCCCCGCCAGAGGGCGCGCTGAAGGCAGCCCAGGAAACCCTCGACGCCATCGGCGCGCTCGAACCGGACCGCCGCGACCGCATCGCGAGCGTCGGCCTGCACCCCCGGCTCGGCCGCGCGCTCATCGACGGCAGCGCACTCGCCGGCAACCGGACCGCCGCCGAAGTCGTGGCACTGCTCGACGACAGCACGCACACCAGCACGAGCGACCTCGCCACCGCGCTGAAGGCCCCCGGCAAGTGGCGCAAGGAAGCCAAGAAGCTGGAGAAGCTCGGCAGCAACCCGGCGGGCAACGGCGACCCGGCGCTCGTCGTCGCGCTCGCCTACCCGGAACGGCTGGCGAAACGCCGGTCCAAGAACAGCAACGTGTACCTGATGGCCAACGGCACGGCCGTCGAGCACACCGACTCGCACAACAAGTGGCTGGCGATCGCGATCGCC
>NZ_MUYM01000011.1:518-1071 GCF_002150765.1 Lentzea kentuckyensis | reverse complement strand
GGCCGGCGACGTGAAGCTGATCGAGACCCCGAACGCCGACCAGGTCTCCGAACTGCTGCGCACGTGGGGCGCCATCAGCCTCGACATGCGCATGCTGACCGTCATCGACGTCTCCGGCTCGATGATCGAGAAGAGCGGCAACGGCAAGACCCGGATCGAGGCCGCCACCCAGGCGTCCATGACCGCGTTGTCGATGCTGCCGGACACCACGCAGATCGGCCTGTGGGCGTTCTCGACGCAGAAGAAGCCGCCGAACGACTGGATCGAGCTGGTCCCGCTGGGGCCCCTCGGTGAGCCGTTGGCCGGTGTGACGCGCCGCAAGCGGCTGGAGGCCGGCGCCTCGCAGCTGCCCGGACTGGTCGGCGGCGGGACGGCGTTGAACGACACGACACTGGCGGCCTTCCGCCACGTCCTGTCGGGCTACGACCCGTCCAAGGTCAACTCCGTGGTGCTGATGACCGACGGTCGCAACGACGACACCGGTTCGTCGATCGACACCGCGACGTTGATCGAGACCCTCAAGCGGGAGGCCGACCCGGCCAGGCCCGTGCCG
>NZ_MUYM01000011.1:0-414 GCF_002150765.1 Lentzea kentuckyensis | reverse complement strand
TAGACCTTCGGGTCCAGCGTGCCGATGTAGGGCAGGTCGCGGTAGCGCTCCGCGTAGTCGAGGCCGTAGCCGACGACGAACTCGTTCGGGATGTCGAAACCGACGTACTTCACCGGCACCTCGACCTTCACCGCGTCGGGCTTGCGCAGCAGCGTGCACACCTCCAACGACCGCGGCCTGCGCGACTGCAGGTTCTTCAGCAGCCACGACAGGGTCAGCCCCGAGTCGATGATGTCCTCGACGATCACCACGTTGCGGTCGGCGATGTCGCGGTCCAGGTCCTTCAGGATCCGCACCACGCCCGAAGAGGACGTGGAGGAGCCGTAGGACGAAACGGCCATGAACTCCAGCTGCACCGGAACGGGCAGCGCGCGAGCAAGATCGGCCATGAACATCACGGCGCCCTTGAGCACC